>CAZMXP010000024.1:167-69689 GCA_964570285.1 uncultured Planctomycetaceae bacterium | reverse complement strand
TCGCCGCCTGAACGTGACTCATCCGGCACGATCAAGCGGGATCAAGGGCTCTAGTGCGGGTCGCCGGCGCTCCTTGCCCGGATGGTCCTCGCTCGGCCTCGGTCCGACGGCGGGGTTTTCGGACAGGCCCTAGTCCGGCCGCAGATCCGCGTCGGAGAGGCCCGGGTTGATGTCGACCGCGAGCAGTTCGCCGCGCGCCTTGCTCGTCTGCTCCTTCGACTTCGTGTCGAGGGGGGCGCCCTTGTGGACGGAGAGGTAGCGGGGCACGACGAGACCTCCCGCGTTGCGCGTGAAGGGGCCGAAGTAGTAGTGCCACGCCGCGCCGGCGGGATCGTCTGGATCCTCGACGACGGCCTTCCGCACGCTGTGGTCGCTGGTCCGGACGAAGAGGCGCAGCGGCGCCTCGCCCTCCCGCAGCACGCGCAGCACCTCGTAGGAGAGCGTCGCCCGCTCGTCTCCCCTGCCGAGGATCGAGGGGGCCTCGAAGGGCAGGTCGCGCTCCAGCGTCACCGGCGCTTCCGCCTCCAGGTCGAAGGTCGTCTTGCCGTCGTCGATGCGCGAGAGGATCACCATGCGCAGCATCGCCTCGAAGTCGTCGCGATCCCGCGTGATCGTCCGGATGATGGCGCGGTGGTCGCGGTTGAGCGGGGAGAGCGTCGTGCTCCCCGCGCCCCCGGCCCGGTCCCAGAACCGGTCGCTGCCGCCGACGCCCCGCTCGGTCCTGCGGCGGCTGTCCGCGGTGGACTGCGTCGCGATGCGGAAGGAGCGGTCCTTCGCGCGGTACCAGTACTCCCGGAGGATCGTGTGCGTGCCCTCCTCGACGATCGCCCCCCGGAAGAGCAGGTGCACGTCGGCGATCTGCTCGAAGCGCACGTCGCCCTGCGCCGCCACCGCCTTGCGGTAGACCTCGCGCGCGCGCTTCTGCGACTCCGTCGGCGGAGTCTTCCCCTCGCCGGGGTCCGCGAGACCGGTTCCCGACCCGAGGAGCAGGAGGCCGAGCGGCCAGAGGTTCCAGCAGCGCATCACGCCATTGTAGGGGCGAACCCCGCCCCCGCGCCCCCACCCCGCCCCGCCGTGCCGATTCCGGGGCCGCCGCAGGGCGGCGCCGTGCCATAATCGCGGGCTTGCCCCACGGAACGCCCCTCTTCCGCTCGACCGACCTCGGAGGCGGGCTGCGGTTCCACCTGCACCGCACGAAGGCGTTCAAGACCGTCGCGGCGCGCCTCGTCTTTCATGCCAACCTCGACGCGAAGAGCGCCGCGCGCGCGCTCGTGCCCCGCGTGCTCGCCCGCGGCAGCCGCGACTTCCCGAGCCTGCGCGAGATGCAGATCGAACTCGACCGCCTCTACGGCGCGCGGCTCTCCGGCGAGGCCCGCAAGATCGGCGAGCGCCACACGGTGCAGTTCCGTTCCGAATGGGTCAACGACAAGCTCGCGGGCACGCCGCTCCTCTGGCGGATGGCGGCCCACATCGTGCACACCCTCCGCGAACCCGCGCGCGACGCGAAGGGCGGGCTGCGCCACGACGTCGTCGTGCAGGAGCGCAAGATCCTCGCCGACGAGGCGCGCTCGGTCTACGACGACAAGGCGCGCTACGCGCGCCATCGGCTGCTCGAGGTGATGTGCCGCGAGGAGCCCTACGCGCGCCCGTCGATCGGGCGCATCGAGGAGATCGAGGCGCTGACCGCCGCCGACGCCGATCGCGCGCACGCGGCGATGCTCGCGGAGGCGCCCGCGGACCTCTTCCTCGTCGGGGATCTCGCGTGGGGCCACGGCGTGCGCTTCGCCCGCGCGTTCGGCCTCCACCGGCGCCCCCCGCCGCGGAGGCTGCGCGCCACGCGCATCCGCGCCGCCGGCGCCCCGCGCGCCGTCCGCGAGAAGGACGCGGTCACGCAGGCGAAGCTGGAGATGGGGTTCCGCTCGCCGATCACGCTCGGACACCCGCTCTACGCCGCGTCCCTGCTGATGAACGCGCTGTTCGGCGGCACCCCGATCGGCAAGCTGTTCAAGGTGGTGCGCGAGCGCGCGTCGCTCTGCTACAGCATCGGCAGCGCGATGGAGCGGTCGAAGGGGCTCCTCTTCGTGCACGCGGGAATCGAGGCGGCGAAGTACGCGAAGGCGCGCCGCCTCGTCCTCGCGCAGCTCCGCGAGCTGCAGCGCGGGAGGATCGACGCCGAGGCCGAGGAGCAGGGCCGGCGCATGGTCGAGGGCGCGCTGCTCTCCCTGCGCGACTCGCCGGGGGGGCTCATCGATTTCGGGCTCGAGCGGGCGGTCCACGGGCAGGAGGCCGATCTCGGCCGCCTGATGCGGGACCTCGGAGCCGTGAAGCGCGGCGACATCGCGCGGGCGGCGAAGAGCGTCAGGCTCGACACGACGTTCCTCCTGCACGGGTAGGCGACGGCCCCGCAGGGAGAGGGGGAGGGGGTGCGGGGGCGGCCCGGAAGTAGGCCGCCGCGCGCGGGGGTGGGGTAGCATGGGGGCCGCCGCTCGCGCGTGGGTGGCAGGTCGTGAAGATGGGTGGAGCCACGTTGATCCGGGATCCGCTGCTGGAGGAGGTGATCCACCGGCGGGTGTTCCCGTCGGGGTTGACGGTCTACGCGGTGCGCAAGCGGGAGTTCTCCCGTTCCTATGCGACGCTCGCGACGCGCTACGGGTCGATCGACGCCCGCCTCCCGGGGCGCCGGGCGGCGCTGCCCGACGGCATCGCGCACTTCCTCGAGCACAAGGTCTTCGAGACGCCGGACGGGGACGCCTTCGACCTCTTCGCGGCGCGAGGCGCGAGCGCGAACGCCTTCACCTCCTTCGGCACGACGCGCTACCTCTTCGGCACCTCCACCGACTACGAGGAGAATCTCGCCACGCTGCTCCGGACGGTCTTCGACCTCCACGTGACCGAGGCGAACGTCGAGAAGGAGAAGGGGATCATCGGGCAGGAGATCGGGATGTACGAGGATGACGCCGACTGGCGCATCTACTTCGGCGCCCTGCAGGCGCTCTACTCGCGCAATCCCGTCCGCATCGACATCGCCGGCACCGCGAAGACGATCGCGGCGATCACGCCCGCGCTGCTGCGCGAGGTGCACGCCGCCTACTACCACCCGCGCAACATGGTGCTCGCCTGCGTCTCCCCCGAGCCGGAGGCGACGACCTTCCGCACCGTCGAGCGCGAGGTCGAGGGGCGCACCTTCGGTCGCGCCCCGGAGGAGCGGCGCCCGCCCCCGCGCGAGCCGCTCTCCGCCCGGCGCCGGCGCGTCGAGCTCGCGCTGCCGGTGCGCCGGCCGCGCCTCCTGCTCGCCTTCAAGGACAGCGTCCCGGGCAGGACCGGAACGGAGCTGCTGCGCCGGGAACTCGCCAGCGCGGTCGCGCTCGACTGCCTCTTCGGCAGTTCCGGCTCGATCTTCCTCGACCTCTACGAGCAGGGGCTCGTCGACGAGAGCTTCACGTGCAGCTACAGCGCCGAGCCGAGCTTCGCCTACGCGATGGTCGGGGGCGAGGTGGACGACGTCGAGAAGGTCCGGAAGATCCTCGACGCCGCGATCGAGGCGGCCCGCCGTAAGGGGCTCACGAAGAGCGACCTCGAGCGCGTGCGCAACAAGGAGATCGGCGACTTCGCGCGCGCCTTCAATTCGCCCGACCGTATCGCGCAGATGCTCGTCGGCCACCACTACCGGAAGACGACCGTGCCCGAGTACCGCGACCAGCTGATGCGGCTGAGCCTCGCGCGCGTGAACCGCCGCCTGCGCGACCTGCTCGATCCGCGGGTCCGCTGCTACTCGATCGTGCGGCCGCGATAGAAGGCGAGCAGCCCTTCGATCAGGGCGTCGGGCCGCGCCCCGCTTCCGGCGTCGAACCAGCGCACCGGGAAGCGCTTGAACCAGGTCGACTGCCGCCGCACGAGCCGGAGCGTGTTGCGCTGCAAGAGGCGGCGCGCCTCGGCCAGGTCGCAGGCGCCGTCGAGGTGGGCCCGCACCTCCTTGTAGCCGACCGCCTGCCCGGCGGTGGGCCCGAGGGTGAGCGACCGCACCTCGTCGACGAGCCCCCTCGCGAACATCGCGTCGATGCGCTGCGCGATCCGGGCGGAGAGTTCGGCCCGGGGCAGGCGCAGTCCGGCGATCCGGGCCGCGTAGCGGTCGGGACCGTCGAACTGCGTCTGGAGCTTCCCGAGCGTCTCGCCGGTCGCCTCGAAGACCTCCAGCGCCCGCGTGATGCGCCGGCGGTCGTTGGGGTGGAGCCTCGCGGCGCTCTCGGGGTCGACCGCGGCAAGGCGCGCGTGCAGCGCAGGGCTCTCCTCGCCCGCGAGGCGCCCTCGCAGCCCGTCGTCGCGCGTCACCCCCTCGAACACCCCCTTCATCAGCGCCATCAGGTAGAGCCCCGTGCCGCCGACGACCAGCACCTCCCTCCCCCTGGCCCGGACCTCGGCGATCGTGCGGTCGGCGTAGGCGAGGTAGCGGGCGAGGTCGAAGGTCTCGGCGGGATCGAGCAGGTCGATGCCGTGGTGCACGACGCCCCCGAGATCGCGCGGCTTGTCGGTTCCGATGTCCATGCCGCGGTAGAGCAGCATCGAATCGAGCGAGAGGATCTCGGCGTCGAGCGCGCGCGCGAGCGGGAGCGCGAGACCGCTCTTGCCGCTGGCGGTCGGCCCGACGAGCACGGGGAGCGCTCTCTCCATCGGACCCTGAGCTTACGATGTGCCGGTGCGATACGGGCTCTTCGGCGGATCGTTCGACCCGATCCACAACGGCCATGTCGCCGCCGCGGCGGCGGTGCGCGAGGCGCGCGGGCTCGACCGCGTGCTGCTCAGCCCCGCGCCGTCGCCCCCGCACAAGCCGGGGGGCTGCGTCGCCCCCTACGCGGACCGGCTGCGCATGGTCGAGATCGCGCTAGAGGGCCGCGAGGGGCTGGTCGCCTTCGATGGCGAGGGGCGCCGCCCAGGACCCTCCTACACCGTCGATACGGTCCGCGAACTGCTCTCCGGGGCACCCGGCAGCGAGATCGAACTGCTCGTCGGCGCGGACATGCTTGCGGACCTGCCTACCTGGCGGCGGGCACGGGAGCTTGTGGCGATGGTGCAGGTGGTGGCGTTCGACCGGCCCGGATTCGATGGGGAGGGGGCGCGGGGGAGGTTCCTGGCCGCCTTCCCCGGCGGCAGGCTCGCGTTCCTCGAGGTGGGGCCCCAGGCCATCGCGTCGAGCGAGATCCGCCGGCGCCTGGCGAGGGGGGAAGGGGTGGGGGGGGAGCTTCCGGCGGGGGTGCTCGCCTACATTCGCGAAAAGGGACTCTACCGGGGGGGTTGACCCGGGGGGGGCCGTCCGGTTAAAAACTGGCCCCGGCGGGCAGGCCCCGCCGGCAAGTCGATCTCTTGGAGGGAGTCCCTCAAATGCGAAAGTCCATTCTGAGCGCCGCGCTGATCACCTTGGTCTTCCTCGGCGGGTGCCGCGGCATCTACGGGGCGGCGTGGAAGGTCCCGAAGTTCGTCGATGGCAAGGTGCTCAACATCTACACGGGCAACGGCCACTACGACGGCAAGCAGCGCTGGGACAACTTCACGCGAAACCTCCAGCAGATCCAGAACTTCGCGGACATCCACTTCCTGAACTACGACGTCCGCGACCCCTACGTCAACGCGCCCTTCTTCGGCGATCCGCGCTAGGGCCCGGCCCACGACACCTGAGAATGGGGGGCGCCCCCGCGCCCCCCGTTTTTCGTAGCCCTGCGGCATGCGCTATGGCGCGGTCTCCTACCTGAACAGCAGGCCGCTGGTCGAGGGACTCTCGCCGCTCGTCCTCGATACGCCGAGCGGCCTCGTCGCGCGCTTCCGGAGCGGCGAGGTGGATGTGGCGCTGCTCCCCGTCGCCGCCGCCGAACCGCTGGGCCTGCGGCGCGTCGGGCGGCTGGGCATCGTCTCCGCCGGGCCCGTCGACAGCGTGCTGCTCTTCCTGAGGCGACCGCTCTCCGCGGTGAAGACCGTCCGGCTCGACCCGGAGTCGCGCACGTCGCAGGTGCTTGCGCTGCTGCTGCTGCGCGAGGCCCATGGGCTCGACCCCCGCATCGCGGAGCAGGCGGATGCCGAACTCGTGATCGGCGACAAGGCTCTCGTGAGAGCGCAGGGGAACGAGGCCCGCCTCGACCTGGCGCTGGAGTGGCGGCGGCACACGGGGTTGCCCTTCGTCTTTGCCGCGTGGTACGGCGCGGCGGGGAGCGAGGGGGCGCTGGAGCGGGCCTTCGCGCGGGGCCAGGCGCGCATCGCACACTATGCGGCGACCTCGGGCCTGCCCCTGCCCGCGCCGCTGCTGGAGCGCTACCTGCGGGAGAGGATCGGCTACCGGATCGGGACGGCCGAGGAGGCCGGTCTCGCGCGCTTCCTCGAAACGGGCCGACGCCTCGGCCTTCTGTAGAATCGGCCCGCATGCTCGACCGGAGATTCGTCCGTGAGAATGCCGAGGCCGTACGGCGCTCCCTCGCGCGGAGAGGCGTGACCCTCGACCTCGATCGCCTGCTCGCGGTGGACGCGTCGATCCTCGCGGCGATGCGGGAGCGCGAGGAGGCGAAGGCGGAGCAGAACCGGCTCAGCAAGTCGGTGCCGGCGCTGCAGGGCGCGGAGAAGGCGGCCGCGATCGCCCGCAGCAAGGAACTCGGTGCCGCGATCAAGCCGCTCGACGAGCGCATCGCGGCGCTGGAGGCGGAGTTGCTGCCGCTGCTTCTCGAAGTGCCGAACGTGCCGGAGGATGGGGTGCCCGAGGGGCTCACGGCGGAGCAGAACGTCGAGGTGCGCCGGTGGGGGGAGCCGCCCGCGTTCGACTTCGCGCCGCGCGACCACCTCGATCTCGCCGAGGCGCTCGACCTCGTGGAGGTGCGCCGCGCGGTCAAGATCGCCGGGAGCCGCACCTACTTCCTCAAGGGCGACCTGCTGATGCTGGAACTCGCGGTGCTGCGCTACGCGCTCGACCTCGTGAGCGCGCGCGGCTACGTGCCGCACAGCCCCCCGCTGATCGTGCAGCGCGGCGCGATGGAGGGGACCGGCTACCTCCCGCTGGGGGCCGATCAGGCGTACGAGTGCACCCGCGACGACGGCTGGCTGATCGGCACGAGCGAGGTGCCGGTGACGTCGATCCACGGCGACGAGATCCTCGAGGAGGCGCAACTGCCGCTGCGCTACGCGGGCTATTCGGCCTGCTTCCGGCGCGAGGCGGGCACCTACGGGAAGGACACGCGCGGCCTCTATCGCGTGCACCAGTTCATGAAGGTCGAGCAGGTGGTCGTCTGCCGCAACGACGCCGCCACGAGCGAGCGGATGCACGAGGAGATCCTGCGCAACGCGGAGGACGTGCTGAAGGGGTTGAACCTGCCCTATCGCGTGATGGCGCTCTGCGCGGGGGACATGGGCCGCTCCTCCTGCTTCACCTACGACATCGAGACGTGGATGCCCGGCCGCGGCAGCTACGGCGAGACGCACTCGGCGAGCCGCTACCACGACTACCAGGCGCGCCGCCTCAACCTGCGCTACCGCGACGCCGCGAAGAAGGTCCAGATCTGCCACACGCTCAACAACACCGTCATCGCGAGCCCCAGGATCCTCGTCGCGATCCTCGAGAACGGCCAGCAGCGCGACGGGTCCATCGTCGTGCCCGAGGTGCTGCGGCCCTTCGTCGGCAAGGAGCGGATCGCGAAGGCGTGAGGGACGCTGCGGTGTGGGAGCAGGACCACGCTTCGGCATTGAGCGAGGACCGCGAAGGCGCGAAGGCACGAAGACCGCCAGAACCGAGCAGGACTCAACTCTCGATAGGGCGCAGGCAAGAGCGAAGTTTGTGAGGAACCCAGGAAGGGAGGAAAGCAGGAGGGGGCGAGAGGACTGCAAGGACTCGCGTCGCGTGGAGCGTCGGCGCCCTGCGGTGCGAGCGCTCGGTGGGACTCGACGTTGCCCTTGGAGCAGCGGCCGCTGCGCGCCCCCGCCAGCGACGAAGCGAGCCGGTGTACCGCACGCGCCGCGCACGCTTCACCATGGCGCGTGAGGCAGCTCCGGTGCAGCCATGTCCCTGGCGACACGACGATCTTCACGTTCTCTTCCCGGGCCGGCCATGGTCGGCTGTCCGCGTGTCGAGTCCGTGACACGACTGCAGGACCCGACGGAATCGATGGTCGCGTCGGACCTCACAGGGACGAAGACAGGGGGACTGGAAGCGGCTCGTCGGGATGCTGCCAGGCGGCGTGACGGAAGAGTTGCCCCGAGGCGAGGGAGTCGGCTTCGAGAAGCGAGCACGAGAACACCTCGCGCGTATGTCGAGGCGGCTGCTGGGCCGACCACGGCTGGGCTTGCCGGTCCGCCTTCCGCCTGCGGTTTGAACCGGAGAGGCGCGACGACCACATCGGTGTTGCGTCGCGGCCGTCGAGCCGCAGCGGGGGAACACGATGTCGTGAACGGGCACTCCCTCGCACCGGGGGTCGCTTCCGTGCGCCGCGTCGCCCGTCCCCACGCACGCGCAGGCGGAACGCTTCCTGGTCGAACCCAAAACGCCGCCGACGGACGACGGATCCCCCGCTGCGCGCCCTCGCCCCCCGTCCCCCCCCGCACATTATTGCTGGAAAACCGGCGTCTCGCCGGTTCTCTAGCCCAGCGACTGGATCACCGACTTCACCTCGGTGTAGTGGTGGAGCGCCGCGCTGCCCAGTTCGCGGCCAAAGCCGCTCCGCTTGTAGCCGCCGAAGCTCGCGGCGGGGTCGTAGACGTTGTAGGTGTTGATCCAGACCGTGCCCGCCTTGAGGCCGCGGGCGACGCGGTGCGCGCGGCCGATGTCGCGGGTCCAGACGCCGCTCGCGAGGCCGAATTCGGTGTCGTTGGCGATCTTCAGCGCCTCGGCCTCGTCCTTGAACGAGATCACGCTCGCGACGGGGCCGAAGATCTCCTCGCGCGCGATGGCCATGGCGTTGGTCACGTTGTCGAAGACGGTCGGCTGCACGAAGTAGCCCTTGCCGTTGATCGGCGTGTGCTGGCCGCCGGTGACGAGGCGCGCGCCCTCGGCACGCCCCTTCGCGACGTAGGCGAGGATCGTTTCGAGCTGGCTCCTGCTCGCCTGCGGGCCGAGCCGCGTCTTCGGGTCGAGCGGATCGCCGTGGCGCATCTTGCCGACGCGCTCCTTCAGCATCTCGACGAAGGCGTCCCGCACGGTCTCCTGCACGAGCACGCGCGACCCCGCGGCGCAGACCTCGCCCTTGTTGTAGAAGACGCCGGCGATCGCCCCCTTCACGGCCCCCTCGAGGTCGGCGTCGGCGAAGACGATGTTGGGGGACTTGCCGCCGAGTTCCATCGTGACGCGCTTCATCGTCGCGGCGGCCTCGCGCAGGATGCCCTGCCCGGTCTTCATCTCGCCGGTGAAGGCGATCTTGTCGACCATCGGATGGCGCACGATCGCGTTGCCGACGGCGCCGCCCGGCCCCGTGACGACGTTCAGCGCCCCCGGGGGCACGCCCGCCTCCGTCAGGATCTCGGCGAGCAGCAGCGCGCTGTGCGGCGTCAGCGAGGCGGGCTTGACGACGCAGGTGCAGCCGGCCGCGAGCGCCGGGGCGAGCTTCCACGAGAGCAGCAGCATCGGGAAGTTCCACGGCGTGATCATCGCGACGACGCCCACCGGCTCGCGCAGGGTGTGCACGAAGAAGCCCGGCAGCCCCGGCAGCGTCTCGCCGCAGATCTTCGTCGCCCAGCCCGCGTAGTACTCGAACAGGTCGGCGGTGAACCCGACGTCGACCGCCTTGCCCTCGGAGACCGGCTTGCCCATGTCGAGCGCCTCGCAGCGCGCGAGGTCGTCGGCGCGGGCGCGCATCGCCTGCGCCGCCCTCCAGAGGATGCGCGCCCGCTCCGCCGCGGCCGTCCGCGGCCAAGGCCCCTCGTCGAACGCGCGCCGCGCCGCGCGCGCGGCCTTGTCCACATCCTCCGCGCCGCCCTTCGCGAGCACCCCGCTGACCTCCTCGGTCGCGGGGTTGATGGTCGTGAAGGTCTCGCCGGAGTGTGCGGGAACCCACTCTCCGTCGATCAGGAGCCGTCCGTCCGGTAGCGTCGTGGGGGCCATCGCCGGAGCTTACCAAGAGATTGTCGGGGGGCGGAGTTCGGAGCGGGCGGGTGCTCCTGGGCCGACACTCGCTTGGCTAGCGATTCGGGGGGGGCTGGGGGGGGGTGTTGGGCTGGCCGGTCGCCGGCGCCGGCGCCTCGACGTCGTCGGCGCGCAGGAAGGGGATGAGGCGCACGAAGGTCCGGCTCTGCCGGGCCGTGACCATCTCATCCTCCTCGGTCGCCTGCATGCGGGGCGGGGCGATCGTCAGCGTGACGACCGCGGCGGTGGGCAGCCCCTTCCGCTCCTCGCTGTCCCAGCTCTCGAAGCGCTCGAGGCGCTTCTTGCTGCCCGTGTTTTCGGCGGCGCGCGCCTCCTCCTCGACCCGGTAGCCGAGGTAGTAGATGTCGAAGCCGACGACGCCGTCGTAGACCTCGTAGTAGTCCCCGCCTTGCAGCGGCGTCCCGTCCACGTAGAAGCCCTCGCGCCGGTGGAGCGTGCGCACCTCGCGGCGGCTGCCCCCCGGCGGGCGGGAGAGGCGGTAGCCCACCTCGTTGACGGGGCTGCGCAGCCAGCGGTCGTGGCCGAAGAACTCCTCCTGCCGGATCGACGCGCGCAGCGCGACGAAGTCGACGCGGTCGGCGGGCTCGCTGCCCAGGGAAGCGTCCTCCGCCCGGAAGGGGAAGGCCGCGCGCTCCCGGGGATGCGTGTGGAGCGAGAGGAAGTCGTCCTCGATGAGATCGAGCACCGACGGGCCGATGCTGCCGAAGGCGCGCTGGTCGCGCGCGTGCTCCTCCAGCAGCAGCACGTTCGACAGCGCCATGTAGTAGGTGCCCATCAGCAGCGCGAAGAGCGTCGTCGCCACCATGATCTCGATCAGCGTGAAGCCGCGCCGCGTGGTCATCGGGTGGCCGTCCCCTCCGCGTCCTCCTCCGGCAGCGGGATCGCCGTCCAGACGACGCGCGGCCGCATCGCCCCCTCCTTGCCGATGTCGAGGGGATCGTAGCCCGGCGGGAAGACCGTCACCTGGATCAGCAGCAGCCGGTCCACCTCCTCGGGCTCCACGTCCGCCTCCTCCGTGCCGCTCTTCGCGTCGGGGGCGCTCCCCTCCTCGGAGAAGAGCAGGTTGCGCGGGTCGCTGCCCCCGACGCGGGCCGCCGTCGTGGCTCCCGAGCCGATCGTCTCCTCGATCTGGACCTCCCAGGTGTACCCCTCGTAGCGGTCGCCGAAGACCTTCTCCTCGTCGAGGATGCGCGTGGACTTCCCGCTGGCGGGGAAGGTGCCCGAGTCGCCGCTCTCGTAGTCGGCGGGATCGAGGACGACGAGGTTGCAGCGGATCGCGAGCAGTTCCGAGACGTCGCGCGCGACCTGCGCGCGGTAGGCGGCCTCGGCGGCGCTGCTCTGCCCGGAGAGCAGCATCACGCTGATCATCGCGAAGAGCAGCAGCGCGATGACGACCTCGAGCAGGGTCAGCCCTCGGGGGGCGAGCCTAGCGGCCAAGTTCGGCCTCGGACTTCTTGTATTCGCTCAGGACCTTGCCCGGGGCGAAGGAGACGAAGCCGGGGAAGTTGATCTTGATCGTGCGGGTGCGGTCGATCTCGTCGAGGCTGCTGATGTTGTTGGACTCGACGATCAGCGCGTGGGGATCGACGGTGCCGTTCGCGCGCAGGATGACGCGGTAGCTGCCCGAGTCGATGCGGCGGACCCCCTCGTAGACCTCGAGCTTGAGGCCCGAGGGCAGCGTGTGCCAGTCGAGTTCGTCGAGGAGGATCTCCCTGTCGAGCACGAGCGCCCGGATCGGCGCGCCGCCCGGCTCGGGCGACGGCTGCTCGATCTCCTCGGGGACCTGCATCGCCCAGCGGCGCCCCTCGGTGTCGTAGTGGATCGCGTAGTCGGTCCGGTCGAGCACCGCCTGCGTGTGCAAGAACTCGAGCGTGGTGCCGAGGCGGCCCACCTCGCTGTCGAGTTCGCGCTCGGCGACCAGCGAGTCGAGCGCCATCGGCGACGCCGCGAGCAGGATGCCGATCAGCACGAGCACGACGACCATCTCGAGGAGCGTGAAGCCCCGCACCCGCCGCACGGGCCGGGGGAGGGGGTTCCGGAGGCGGGAGGGGGGCCGCCGGGCTTCCATCACTCCTCCCGCGGTGGCCAGCAGATGTCGTCCTCGGTCCCTTCCGAGCCGTCGGCGCCGTTGCTCCAGATGCGGTACTTCCTGTTGTCGATGACCTCGATCCAGTACTTGTTGCCCCACGGGTCGTTCTCGACCTCGTAGTAGGGCTCGTCGCTTCCCTTCGAGATCGGCTCGGCGAGCGCGGAGAGGTTGGTCGGGATCTTGTTCCCCTGGCGGTTCAGCGTCTTCCAGATGCCGACGCTGTCGTAGATCGTCTTGCACTTGTTCAGCGCGATGTCTTCCTGGCCGCGCGCGAACAGGTTCCAGATCTGCGGGCCGACGAAGGCCGCCAGCAGGCCGATGATGACCACGACGACCATGATCTCGATCAGCGTGAAGCCGCGGGCGGGACGTTGGGTGTTCATGGGTCTTATCCCCTTCGGATGGACGCGGAAGTCTGAAGAATGGGCAGCATCACCGCGATGACGATGAAGCCCACGACGAAGGCCATCAGCACGATCATCGTCGGCTCGAGGACGGCGAGCGCCCGGGTCGTCGTCGTCTCGATCTCCTCCTCGTAGGACTCGGCGACGCGCTCGAGCATCTCCTCGAGCTGACCCGTCTGCTCGCCGACGGCCACCATGTAGCCGACCACCGGCGGGAAGACGCCGGAGCGCTTCAGCGGCGTGCTGATGTCGGCGCCTTCGAGGATGCGCGTACGCACCTCCTCGAGCACCTTCTCCATCAGCTTGTTGTCGAGGACGTTCTTGACGATGTTCAGCGCGTCCAGCACCGTGACGCCCGACCGCAGAAGCGTCGACATCGTGACGGCAAAGCGGCTGACGATCTGCTTCTTGAAGAGCGTGCCGAGCACCGGCAGGCGGAGCTTCCAGCCGTCCCACGCGAGCCGAATCTCGGGGCGGGCGAGCAGCACGTAGCGCCAGAGGATCCAGGTCGCGAAGACCACCGAGAGCAGCAGCGTCAGGTTGTTCTGCAGGAAGATCGACGTCGAGTCGAGCGCCTGCGTCATCCACGGCAGCGACTGCCCGCGCGACTTCGCGATCGTGACGAGCTTCGGCACGACGAAGTTCACGAGGAAGACGACGACGGCCGCGCCGATCACCATCATGATGGCCGGGTAGATCAGCGCGGTCTTCACGCGCGCGGTGAGTCGCGCCTGCCGCGTGCGGTAGTCCGCGAGGCGGACGAGCACCGCGTCGAGGTTGCCCGAGGCCTCCCCGGCGCGCACCATGTTGACGAAGAGCTCGTCGAAGAGCCGCGGGTGGAGCCCGAGCGCCTCGGCGAAGCTCTTGCCTCGCACGACCTGCTCGCGCACGTCGCGCAGCACGGCCTCGATGTCGCGGCTCTCGACCTGCTCGATCAGCGCCGTGAGCGCCTGCGCGAGCGGGATGCCGGAGCGCAGCAGCGTCGCGAGCTGGCGCGTGTAGATCGGAAGGCTCGACGCCCCCTTGAGCGTGCGCTCGAAGCGGAAGGCGCGCTTCCACCACCGGGGCTTCGAACCCGCGGCGGCGGGCGCGTCGGAGTGGGCGCTGACCGCGGAGACGACGAGGTCGGTCACGAGCACGTTCTGGTCGCGCAGGCGCGCGCGCGCCTCCCGCGGCGAGTCCGCGTCGATGATGCCGGTGCGGTTGCCGCCCGCGGGGTCGTAGCCCTTGTACTCGTAGATCGGCATCAGAAGGAGTCGAGCTGGGTCACGCGCAGCACCTCGCTCGCGGTCGTCACGCCGGAGAGCACCTTCTTCGTGCCGTCCATGCGGAGCGTGCGGCTGCCGCGCTCGATCGAGGTGCGCTTGATGACGCTGCTGCTCTTGCGCTCGACGATCTGGGTCTTCAACACCTCGTCGATCGGCAGGATCTCGTAGATGCCCGTCCGGTCGACGTAGCCGGTGTTGAAGCAGGAGGGGCAGCCCGCCCCGCGCCAGAGGCGGCCGCCCTCGAACTGCCCGATGTCGAGGCCGATCGTCTTCAGGTCGAAGAAGTCCTGCTCCTCCGGCTTGTAGGACTCCTTGCAGTTGGGGCAGATGCGCCGCACGAGGCGCTGGGCGATCACGACGATCAGCGAGGAGGCGACGAGGTAGGGCTCGAGGCCGATGTCGACGAGGCGCGTCACCGTGCTCGCCGCGTCGTTGGTGTGCAGCGTCGAGTAGACGAGGTGGCCCGTCAGGGCGGCCTGGATCGCGATCCGGGCCGTCTCGACGTCGCGCACCTCGCCGACCATCATGATGTCGGGATCCTGCCGCAGCAGGTGGCGGAGCCCGACCGCGAAGGTGAGCCCCTTCTTCTCGTTGATCTGGATCTGGCTGATCCCGTCGAGCTGGTACTCGATCGGGTCCTCCAGCGTGATCACGTTCAGCGACGCGGAGTTGACCTTCTGCAGCGCGCCGTAGAGCGTCGTCGTCTTGCCCGAGCCCGTCGGGCCGGTCACGAGGATGATCCCGTGCTGGTACTGGATGTACTTCGTCACCAGCGCGAGGTTGTCGTCCTCGAGGCCGATCTCCTCGAGCCCGTAGAGCCGCGCGCTCTTGTCGAGCAGGCGCAGCACGATGCGTTCGCCGTGGCTCGTCGGCACCGACGAGATGCGGATGTCCACGTCGGAGTCGCCGAGCTTCACCGACGCGCGCCCGTCCTGCGGCAGCCGCCGCTCGGCGATGTCCATTGCGCCCATGACCTTGATGCGCGAGAGCATCGCGTCCTGCACCTTCTTCGGCGGCGCCTCCATGTCGTAGAGCACGCCGTCGATCCGGTAGCGCACCTGCAGGCGGTCGGGGAAGGGCTGGAAGTGCACGTCGCTCGCGCGCATCTTGAGCGCCTGGAAGAGGATCATGTTGACGAGGCGGATGATCGGCGCCTTGTTCGCCGTCGCGAGCAGGTCCTCGCTGACGTCGATCGCCTCCGCCTCCTTCAGGATGTCCTCGTCCCTCATCGTGTCGAGGGTCTCGTCCACGATGCCCGCCTTCTGCTTGTAGGCGCGGTTGATCAGCGCGGTGATCTCCGCCCGCGGCGCGAGCACTGGCTCGACCTCGCACTGGAGCATCTGCGAGAGGTCGTCCATCGGATGCGTGTCGAGGGGAAACGCGGTCGCGACCTTGATCGCGCCGTTCTCCCGGCCGACGCCGACCAGCGCATAGTTGCGGGCGAAGCCGACCGGGACGCAGTTGAGGAAGTCCTCCGGCACCGCGCGGTCGGCCAGCGCCGGATGGTAGGGGAGTTCGAGGGCGTGGGCCAGCGTCCGGAGCAGGTCGTTCTCCGACATGTACCCCTTGTGCAGGATGATCTTGTCGAACCCCTGGCCGGTCTCCTTCTCGAGCCGGAAGACCTCCTCGAGACGCTGCTCGTCGAGCAGGTTGTTCTCCTTGACGAATTGGGTGACGAGATCCCGCATGTGGGCCTTCCTTGGACGCCGGAACGGGGCCTCCGCCTGCGAAATGCGGGAGCCTGCGGCGATTCTAACCCCGCCGGCGCGCCCGCGGCCCCATTCCGGCGTCCCTATTTGGGAGCGCGCTTGCGGAGGGACTCGAGTTCGAGCAGGGCCTGCTCGGGGGGGACCTCCTGGAAGCGGCCGGCGTCGACGAGGGAGCTGATGTCGAGGCGGGCCACGTCCACCTCCTCGGGCGTGCGGAAACGCGGGTCGCGCGCGAAGTCGGCGTTGTGGAGGTCGACGGCCTCGATCAGTTCGTCCGCCTTCATCTTGGCGATCCACGTCTGGCGGTGCAGCTCGTCGAAGCTGACGCCCCGCTGGCGCAGGATGTGGGGGGTGACGAAGATGAACAGGTTGCGGCGGATCTTGCGGCGCGTCTTGTTCTTGAAGAGGTAGCCGAGGCCGGGGATGTCCCCGAGCAGCGGGATCTTCGCCTCGGAGACGCCGTCCTCCTCGCTGATGAGGCCGCCCATGACGACGGTGTGCTCGTTGGGCAGCGCGATCGTCGTCGTGATGCGGTTGGTCGTCCTCGGCGACGGGAGCCCCGCGCTGGGGGGGTCGCCGGTGAACGAGCTCACCTGCAGCTCGATGTCGAGGCGCAGGTACTCGTCGGCGCTGATGTGCGGGGAGACCGTCAGCGTGACGCCCGCGCTGACGAAGTCCTCGAACCCGCTCTGCAGCGTGCCGCTGTTCAGCTCGCTCTGGCTGCCCACCGGCTGCTCGCTGAGCGCCTCCAGCGTGGCCGACGAGTTGTCGTAGGTGACCACCGACGGCATCGAGACGATCTTGCTGTTCTGCAGCCGCTGGACCGCCTGGAGCAGGATCGGGATGCCGCCGTTGCGGAAGATGCCCGCGACGAGGCCGCCGCCCTCGGTGGCGAGGTTGGTCGGCAGGTTGATGTCGGGGATCAGGTCCCCGTCGGTGTCCTCGAAGGTCGAGAGGCTGAAGTTCGTCACGCCGAAGCCGGAGTTCTTGTCCGACGTGAGCCCGGTCTCGTCGATACCCGCCAGCTCGATGCCGAGCTGGAAGTCGTCGGTGCGCGTCAGGCTGATCAGGATCGCCTCGATCAGTACCTGGTCCTTCGGCCGGTCGAGCTGCTTGATGATCTCCTTTAGCGCCTGCAGCGTCTTCCGGTCCGCGGCGACGATCAGCGTGTTCGTCGTCGGGTCCGGGACGACCTGCGGTTCGAGCGTGTTGCTGCTGCCGCCGGTGCGCTGGATGCCCGGCTGCTGCGGCCGTGCCCCCGGACCCCCTCCCGGCTGGGCGCCGGGACCCGCGAGCGCGGTCCCCATGCCCTCGAGCACCTGGTTCAGCGTGTCCGCGATGTCCTCGGCCTCCACGTGGTCGAGGCGGATGACCTCGACCTGCGAGGTCGGGTCGCCCGGTTCGTCGAAGCGCTTCACGAGGCCCTTGATCAGGTTGAAGTCGTCCTCCGTCGCCGCGATCACGAGCGCGTTCTTCGGCTCGTAGGCGAGGATCCGGGGCTCGGGGCTGTCGGCCAGCGCCTGCGGCTGGCCCTGCTGCGCGACGGCGCGGGTCTGCCGCTGGGCGGTGACGAGTTCGCCTACGATGTCGGCGACGTCCTCGGCGTAGGCGAATTCGAGCTCGATCCACTCGAGCACGAGCTTCTTGCCCGGCGGCTGCACGTCCATCTGCTGGATCAGGCGCGCCATCGCCGCGACCGTGGGGGCGAAGTCCATGATGATGATCGAATTGCTGCCCGGCACCTCCTGCACGCGGCCGAGGCCGCCCGGGCTCACCATCGGCGAGAGCGCCGTGCGCAGCATCGTGAGGTTCTCGATGTAGCGCACCGGCAGCGCGCACGAGATATAGAGCCCGTCCTGGTCCTCGAACCGGTCGAGGTCCTTGTAGTCGACGTAGACCGCCTTGTTCTTGACCGCGTTGTTCGTCGAGCGGGAGTCGATGACGAGGTAGATCTCGTACCCCTTCGGCCCGATGGGGATCAGCGTCAGCTCGAAGAACGACAGGATCGCGCGGAACGTGTCGAAGGAGCGCAGCCTCGGGACCTTGTGGCTGAAGGTGACGCCCATCGTCTGGCCGCGGATGCGCTGGCTCGCCGGATCGTAGAGCAGCGGCTTCTGCGTCGACTTGGCGATCTCGTCCAGGAAGTCCTTCAGCTCGAGCTTGTCCTCGATCTTGATGACGATCAGGTCGGGCTCCTCGGTCCCCTGCGCGCGGGCCAGCCCCCCGAGCAGCACGAGCGCGGCGAGCAGTCCTCCGAGAATGGCTAGGGCCTTGGCGCGCATCGTGACGGTTCCTCCGGGCGGTTTCAGCCAACGATAAGGGCGGAGGGCGACACCCGCAACCCGCATTGGCGGAATCCGGCCATTGGGACGCCCCGGGAGCGCGCCCTATTCCCCGCGCCGCGGGGGGCGGCTCAGCCCGCGAGGATCGCGTGGGCGATGAAGGCGGCCGCGGCGACGGCGAAAAGCAGGAGGAGAAGCGAGCCCCGGTAGCGGCGCAGGCGCGAGGTGCCCGGGGCGGCGGGGCGGCGCGCCTTTCGGCGCTTCGGCTTCTTGCGCACGCGGTCGGCGCACCTGCCGCAGATGCCCTCCACCGGGCCCTTGTAGTTGAAGTAGATCGCCTCCCCGCAGAGAGAGCAGGGCTTGTCGAGGCCGACACGACGCTGCGGCTTGGAGGGGGGGGTGGCGGTTCCGCTCACCCTTCCCCTTTCGTCCCGCGGGGGGGCGTCCCTTGAGAGCCCCGTTCGCTTGACCGGGCCTTCCGCCCGGGCATACTATGCGGGTTTGGCCGCGGCACGCGCGGCCGGTCGCTCCCAGGAGGTCGCTTCCACGGATGGTCAAGGTTCAGGTCAAGCCGAGCGAGCCGCTCGACAAAGCGCTGAGGCGCCTCCGCAAAATCTGCAACAACGAGGGCATCACCCGCGAGCTGAAGCGCGCCGCGTTCTACGAGAAGCCGAGCGAACGTCGCCGGCGCAAGGAGCGCGAGCGCCTGAAGACGATCCGCCTCTCCACGCGCAAGGACTGAGCGCCCTCCCGCCGTGGGTAACGGCCGCCTCGCCTACCCCTTCCCGCTCTGGCTGCTCCACCCTGCGGTCCTGCTGAGCGGCGCCACCGCCCTCGCGTACGAGATCGTCTGGACGCGCCGCCTCGCGCTGCTGCTCGGCTCCACGACCGGGGCGCTCGTCGCCGTGCTGAGCACCTTCATGCTCGGCCTCGCGCTCGGCGCGCTCGCCATCGGGAGGCGCGCCGACAGTTCGCGACAGCCGCTCCGCTGGTACGGCCTGCTGGAGATCGGCATCGGCCTCTTCGCGGTCGCCTTCGACAGCCTGCTCGGCATCGTCGGCGGCAGCCTCGTGGGCGCCTGCGGCCTGCTGCTCGTGCCGACGGCCCTGATGGGGGGCACGCTGCCCGTGCTGGCCCGGGCGGCGGCGCACACGACGGAGCGGGGCACGCTCGCGCTGGGCAGCCTCTACGGCACCAACACGCTGGGGGCGGTCGCCGGGGCGCTGCTGACCTCGCTCTTCTTCCTCGAATGGTGGGGGCTCCGGGGGACGGTGGCCGTCGCGGCAGCGGTCAACATCGCCATGGGGCTCCTCTTCTGGGGGCTCGCCTTCGCCGCGGGGGAGCGTCCGATCCCCGCGCGGGAGGAGGAGGCCCTGCCGAGCCGGTGGAGCGGCGACGCCGGGCTCGCGGTGCTGCTGCCCTTCTTCCTCGCGGGCTTCGCGGGGCTCCTGCTGCAAGTGGCCTGGGTGAGGCTGCTCATCTACTTCCTCGAGGGGTTCACGATCGCCTTCGGGCTCATGCTCGCGGCCTATCTGCTGGGACTCGGCGCGGGCGCGCTCTGCGGGAGCCCGATCGCGGTGCAGAGCCCCAACCCGCGGCGGCTGCTCGCGCGCCTGCTGCTGCTCGAGGCGGTCGCCGCGTTGGGTACCCTCCCGCTGGCGGGGCCGCTCGGGGAGTGGCTGGAGGCGATGCGGTCCAGCTACCAGGCGGCGGAGTCCATGGATTTCGCCTACGGCATGCGCCTCTTTCTCGCCGCGGCGGCGGTGGTGCTGCCGGCGACCTTTCTCGCCGGCATGCTGATGCCTGTGGTCGCCCGCATCACGCTGAGCGACCGGGACGCCATCGGGCGTCATGCCGGCGTCGTCTACGGCGCGTCCACGCTGGGTGCGGTGCTCGCGCCGGCGGCGGCGGGCTTCTGGCTGATCCCTGCGCTGTCCGTTCCCGGCGCGATCGCCCTCGGGGCGCTGCTGCTGCTCGTCGCCGGATCCGCGATCGCGCTCTCCCCGGGCACCCGCGCCCATGTCGCGGCTGCCGCCGCGGCGGCGGCGCTGGTCGCCCTCGCCCTCGCGTCGAACCTGCGGGAGCCCCTCGTGCTGCGCTCGCACGTCTTCGCCGCGGCGAAGTCGCCCCGCCGCCTGCTCGAGTTCCGGGAGGGCCGGATGGCCGGGGTCTCCGTCGTGGAGGAGTTGCGGGACGGCTCCCGCCGCCTCTACCTGGACGACTTCAGCGCGGCGGAGACCGGCGCGCAGTACGGCTACATGCGGCTGCTGGCGCACCTGCCCCTGCTGCTGCACCCGAATCCGGAGCGCGTGCTGGTCATCGCCTTCGGGACCGGCACCACCGCGGGGGCGGCGGCCGTGCACGAGGAGGTGGCGGAGGTCACCTGCGTCGAGATCGAACCGGCCGTCTACGACGTGGCGCGCCACTTCAAGCGGCAGAACCGCGACGTGCTCGCGGACCCGAAGGTGCGGCGCGTGGTCGCCGACGGCCGCGAGTTCGTCGGGCGGGGCGGCGCGCACTACGACGTCGTCACGCTCGAGCCGCTGATGCCCTACTCGCCCGCGGCGGTCTATCTCTACACGAGCGAGTTCTACCGGGCCGCCCGCTCGTCGATGCGCCGCGACGGCATCCTCTGCCAGTGGATCCCGCCGCACGGCGTCTCGAGCGGCGACCTGAAGCGGCTCGTCGCGTCGGTCGCGGAGGTCTTCCCCCACGTCTCGCTCTGGTACTTCGAGCACGCGGTGCTCGTCGTCGGCGCCCCCTCCCGGCCGCGGATCGAGTGGGCCACCTTCCGCGAGCGCGCCTCCCGCCCGGAGATCCTCTCCGATCTCCAGCACGCGCACGTGGGGGGGCCGGCGCACCTGCTCGGGGCCTTCCTCTGCGGCGGGGAGGCGCTGGCGGCGGCGCTCGGCACGACGCCGCCGATGGTGGACGACCGCACCGATCTGGAGTTCCGCCCGGTCCCGCGCCGCTTCGGCAAGCTCTCGCTCGGCTATCACGCGGCGAATCTCGAGTTCCTGCTCTCCATCCACCAGCCCGCGATGGACTGGTTCGCCGATCCCGAGGAGCCGGTCGCGGAGGAGCGGGAGGGGGTGCGCCGGACGCTGGCGACGCTGGCCCAGGAGACGCGCGCCCGCCTCGAGGGCGGGACGGAGCTCCGCGCCGCGGCCCTCGCCGACGTCATCGAGGGGGACCGGGGGGCGCTCTTCGCGCGGTCGGTCCACGACCGTCGCCGCTTCGTCGAGCTGATGCGGGAGGAGCCGCCGCGCATCGACGAGGCCGCCCGCCTCAGCTACGCCCCCGACCGGAGCGCCGCCTACCTTGCGCTCGCGCGCGAGGCGGCCGGGGAGAAGAGGCTCTACTACCTGACGCTCGCGGTGCGGGAGAACGCGCTCTGCGGCGAGGAGGAGCTCCGGCAGCTGGCGGGAGCCCTCGAGGGGCCGGAGCGGCGCTTCTGCGAAAACCGCCTCGCCGCCCTGCGGGGCGAGGCCCTCGAGGAGGGGGAGGAGCGGCTTCCCGAGTTCCGCCTCCCCGACATCACGTCGGCGCTCGAGGCGTGGGACGAGGAGAAGGCCCGGGAGATGCTCGACGATGCCGACAAGGCGGACATGCGCCGCGAGGCGGAGGCTCGCATCGAGGAGTGGATCGCCCGGGGCGTCGACCCGAGGCGGGCGGCGGCCTTCCTCCACCGCATCGGCTCTCGCCACGCGCTGCGCGTCGCGCTGAAGCTCCTCGGCACCGACATGGAACCGGATCTCGTCGCGATCGCGCCGCTGCTTGCGGCCTACTATCCCGACTATCCCTACTGGGCTCGGCTCTGCGACCACAGCCGGCCGCACGTGCGCGCGATGGCCGCGGAGGCCGCGCGGGAGAGCGGCGGGGTCGCCCACCTCGCGAAGCTGGCAGCGCTGCTCAACGACAAGGAGCCGGAGGTGCGCCTCAGCGCCTGGTTCTCCTTCTGCGGCATACTTCCGGAAGCGGCGTCGATCCCCTACCAACCCGCCGAGCCCACCGAGGAGAGCATCGCCCGCGTGGTCGCGCTGGCGGAGCGGGCGGCACGCCATGGGTGACCGCCTGCGGATCCGGGGACTGGAGGCGCGGGCGACCGTGGGTGTCGGCCCGGCCGAGCGGACCGCCCCCCAGCCCCTGCTGCTCGATCTCGATCTCGAGCTCGATCTCGAACCCTCAGGGAGGTCGGACCGGATCGACGAGACCGTACACTACGGCGAGCTTGCGCGCGGCCTGCTCGCCCATGTGGAAAAGACCTCGTTCCACCTGATCGAGGCGCTGGCCAGGTCGATCTGCCGCTTCGTGCTCGACCGCCACCCGCTCGTGCAGGCCGTGACCGTTCGCGTGGCGAAGCCCTCCGCGCTGCGCGGGGCCGCCTCCGTCGCCGCCGAGATGCGGCGCGCGCGATGAGGCGGGAAGCAGTCCTTGACCTCGCCATGGGTGGCCGGGCAGCCTCCCCCGGACAGGCTGCCGACGCCCGGGGGGGCGTCGTCAGGCGCCCGTGCGCCCGCGGCGGGCGCTTCGCCTGCGTCGGAGCCCCCGGCGCACGCCCGGCTTCAGCGGGCGCGTGAGCAGCGGATCGCTCTGGTAGGCCTCGAGCAGCGCGACCGCGGCGCCGGGGTCCGCCCGCTTCACGGGGTCATGCTGGATGAGGCGGCTCACCACCGCGTGGGCTCGGTCGCGAAGGAAGGGCCGGCGCTCCTTCAGCGAGGGGAACCGGCCTTCGGCGTGGGCGGCGCGGGCCTCCCCGCCCTCCCTGCCCGCGGGCGGGGTCCCCGCGAGCATCTCGTAGAGCAGGCAGCCGAGGGCATAGACGTTGGTCTTCGCGGTGACGGGCCCGAGGTCGTCGCGCATCAGCTCGGGAGCGCAGTAGGCGCCGCTCTGCACGTTCGCGCCGCGGAAGGAGGCGGCCTCCGTGAGCGCGCGCACGTTCCGGAAGGTCAGGAACTTGGGGGCCGCGGGGCGCGGCAGCAGCACGTTCTTCGGGCTCACGTTCTTGTAGAGCAGGCCGCGTCCCGCGAGATAGTGCAGCGCGCGCGCGAGCGCCAGCGTGATCCTGACCGCGCGCACCTCGGGCAGCGGTTCGTCTCCCTTGAGCGCCTCCTGCAGCGTCGGTTCGGCGACGGATTCGGTGACGAAGTAGGGGATGCCGTCCGCCTCGCCGGTGTCGATGGTCAGCAGCAGGCCCGGATGCTCCAGCGTCATCATGAGGCGCCGCTCCGCATCGAAGAGGGCGCGCGCCGCGTCGCCCGGGGGCGGATCCTCCCGCAACGCCTTGATCGTGACGGCGCGGTTGAGCCGCGTCTGGTGGGCGCGGTAGTAGACGCCGGTCTTGTCGCGGGCGAAGGCCGAACCGAGTTCGTACCCTTCCGGGGCCCTCACCGTCCGTCCGGACCCGGGAGCGCCGTGGCCGTCCCGTCGATCGCCTCGGTGCGCCGCTTGTGCCGCCCGCCCTCGAACTCGACCGTCATCCAGTAGTGCGCCAGCTCGACCGCGTGGCGCTCGTCGAGCACGCGCGCGCCGAGACAGAGCACGTTGGCGTCGTTGTGCTCGCGCGACATGCGGGCGGTGAACCGGTCGTGCACGAGGGCCGCCCGCACGCCGCGGCGCCGGTTCGCGGCCATCGACATGCCGATGCCGGTGCCGCAGACGAGGATGCCCCGGTCCGCCTTGCCCGCCGCGACCGCCTCCGCGACGCGCGCCGCGTAGTCGGGGTAGTCGCAGGACTCCTCGCCCGGGCAGCCGCAGTCGTCGACCGCATGGCCCTGCGCGGCCAGGCTCGCTTGCAGCGCGCGCCGCAGCGCGAAGCCCGCATGGTCGGAACCGACGGCGATCCTCATGCCGCCAGTCTACGCTGCGTCGCCCTCCCCCGGGCCCCCTTCCTTCCGGATGCCGGCGACGAGCTCGGCCACCCGCGCCTCGCAGGCCCGCTTCATCGCCTCCACGGCGTGCCGGTAGTAGGAGAGTTTCTTCCCGTAGGGGTCGAGGATCTCCTTGCCGCCCGGGTCGAGCAGCCGGAGGTCGTCGGGCCGCGTGTGGAAGTAGGGGCGGAGGAAGTCGATGTGGCTCTGGTCGAGGCCGTAGAGGACCCGGGCGCTCTTCGCCAGCTCGATCGAGAAGGGGCGGGCGCGATGCGCGCGGATGTCGTAGCCCGCCTCTTCCGCGGCGATGATCGCATACTCGCTCGCCTCGCGGCCGGTCAGCCCCATCGTGCCGAAGCTGGCCACCTGGAACCCGAAGTGGCCGAGCCCCGCCTCGGGGGTGCCGAGGCGCGCCGCGAGCATCGTCCGCAGCATCGCCTCCGCCACCGGGCTGCGGCAGATGTTGCCGGTGCAGGCGACCACCACCGGCTCGACCACCGCGTCGAGGATCGCGGCGGCGGGGACCGCCCCCTCGCGCGCGATCGAGATGCGGCGGTGGTCGCAGAGCACGACGGTGGAGGAGCGCCCGCCCTCGGTGGTGCCGCCGTCCAGCAGCAGGTCCACCTTGCCGTCGAGGTAGCGCACGACGGCGGCGCCGTTCAGCGCCGCGGGTTGCCCCGACGGGTTGGCGCTCGTCTGCAGGAGCGGGAAGGGCATCTCCCGCGCGAGTTGCTGCGCGAACGCGTAGGAGGGGCAGCGCAGCCCCATCGGGTTGCCGCGGCGGCTCGGGACGACGAGGGTGACCGGGCCGGGCCAGAAGCGGTCGGCGATGCGTGCGGCGAGCCTCGGCAGGGGGCCGACGAGCGCCTCCGCCGCCGCCCGGTCGGCCAGCAGGAGCGCGGAGGCCTTGCTCGCCTCGCGGCCCTTCGCGGTGTAGAGCCGGCGGACCGCATGCTTGTCGAGGGCGTTCACGCAGAGTCCGTAGACGGTCTCGGTGGGAAACGCGACGATCCTGCCGGCGCGCAGCACCGCCTCCGCGGCGGTCAGGGCCAACACGTTGCCTGCGTCGGGGCGCACCTTCACGCGTTGCACGCGCCCCTTATACCCGCCCGGCGGCGGGCTGCCGCGGTTGGGGGGGGCGGGCAGCGCCACCGCCGGCGGACGGCCCTCGATCGCGCCTCGCGGAGCGTTCAGCCCTCCCTCCCGCGCCCCTCCGCGGGTTTCATGCGCCCTCCGCACGCCCTCGACCCCTGCCAGACGTTTTCCGCGCACGAAACCCATGGCATGCTGGGGCCCGTGTGGCAACTCACGGGCGCCGAGAGCGGCCTCCTGATGACGGCCCTGGGCGTCTTCGGGGGCGCCTCCCTCGCCGGACTGCGCGTCGTGCGCGGCACCGGCAAGGGGCGTGGCGTGCGCACGATGTTTCTCGTCGGCGCCCTCGCGCTCTCCGCTCTGCTTCTCGTGCTGCTCGTGCGCGACGGCCAGCTCCCGCTGCTGCGCCGTTCCGGCATCCTGATGCTTTCCGCGTGGGTGCTCGCGCTCACGGGCTGGCTCGCGGCGCGCCACCTGCACGCCCCGGTCGTGCTCGCGGTGGCGGCCCCGACCGTCACGCTGCTGCTCTTCTTCTCGCTGCTGCTGACCCGCGGGCCCGCGGGGGGCGCCGCGCCCGTGTTGCGGCTCGGCCAGCTCGCGCACATCGTGCTCGCGCTCTTCGGGTTCGCCGCGCTCACCTTCGGCGCCGGCGTCGCCGCCTACTACCTCTGGCAGATCCGCATGGTCAAGCGCGACCCGCGCGCGGCGGTCGCGCGGGCGCTGCCGCCCCTCGAGATGCTCGACCGGGCCCATCTGCTGACCGTGGCGTTCGGGATCTCCTTCTTCGGGCTCAGCGTGCTCTCCGGCTGGCTCTTCGTCGCCGCGCGCGGCGACCCGGGGCGCTGGTGGCTCGATCCGACGGTGCTCGCGACGACCTGCGGGCTCGCCGTCTACCTGCTGCTCTTCCTCGCGCGCGCCTTCCTCGGCTGGCACGGTCGCCGGCTCGCCTGGTTGACGCTGACGGGCTTTCTCGTGCTCGTTGTCGGCTTTGTCGTGGCCGCGTTCTGCACGAGCGCCGCGGTGATGCACGGGTCATGAAGAGCCTCCTGCTGCTCGGCCTCAGCCACAAGACGGCACCGGTCGCCGTGCGCGAGGGGTTTTCGCGCGAGGACGGGCGGAGGCCCGCGAGCAGCCTGTGCGAGATCGCGGAGGAGGCGGTGCTGCTCTCCACCTGCAACCGGTTCGAGGTCTATCTCTGGGGGGCGCGGGGGCAGGAGGAGGCCCTCGCCTGGCTGGCGGCGCGGGGCGGGATGGAGCCGGCGGCGCTGCGGCCGCACCTCTACGTGCGCGAGGGGCGCAACGCCTGCAAGCACCTCTTCTTCGTCGCCGCGAGCCTCGACAGCCTCGTCATCGGCGAGACCCAGATCCGCGCGCAGGTGAAAGGGGCCTATGAGGCGGCCCAGCAGGCGGGCACGATCGGGCCCGCGCTCCATCCGATCTTCCGCTCGGCGCTGCGCGTCGGCAAGGAGATCGCCGAACGCACCGGGGTCGCCCGCGGCAACGTGAGCGTCGCCGGCGCGGCGGCCGACCTCGCGGAACGGGTCTTCGGCGACCTCGCCGGCGCCTGCGTGCTCGTGCTCGGCGCCGGCGAGACGGCCGAACTCATCCTGACCCACCTCGCGGCGCGGGGGGTGCGGCGCCCGCTGGTCGCGAACCGCACGCGGGAGCACGCGGTCGACCTCGCCGGGCGCTTCGGCGGGGAGGCGCTCGACCTGGCCGCACTGGCGGAGCACCTTCCGGCGGCGGATGTCGCCCTCTGCGCCGCCGGGGGCGAGGGGGGGCTCCTCGGGGTCGAGACCGTGCGCGCCGCGCTCCGCCGCCGCAAGGGCAGGCCGATGGTGCTTCTCGACGTCTCCGTCCCCCGGGGGATCGACCCCGCCGTGGGCGAACTCGACAACGTCTACCGCTACGACATGGATGCGCTCGCCGCGGTCACGCAGGACGCGCTCCGGCACCGGAGGCAGGACTTCCTGCAGTGCTGCACCCTCGTCGACGCGGCGACGCTGCGTCTCGAGGCGGACCGGCGCGCGCAGGAGGCCGGACCCGCGATCGCCGAGCTCGAGCGGCGCTACATGGAGGCGGCGCAGCGCGAACTGGAGGAGACGCTCCGCCGCCCGGGGCTCGCCGAGGTGCCGCGGGAGGAGGTGGAGCGGATGGTCCACCGGATCGTGAGAAAGCTCCTCCACCTGCCGGTCAGGGCGCTGCGCGCGCGCGAGCCCGAGGAGAGCAGGCTCGCCCGCCGGCTCTTCCTCTCCGCCGACGACGAGGATCTTTCCTGACCTGACCCCCCCCGCCCCCCCCTGCCAATCCGGCATAGTCGAGTTCGCGCGACTATTCCCCTAAGATGTTGCATAACAAGTGGTTAGAGCGACATCGACCTGTGGCACCCGGTATGCGTTGACCCCGTCATGGCCAAGATCTCCGAAAAAGTCATCGGCATCGACCTCGGCACCACGAACAGCGTGGTCTGCATCTTCGAGGGGGGAAAGCCCATCGTCATCACGAACGCGGAGGGGGGGCGGACGACCCCCTCGGTCGTCGCGTTCACCGAGTCGGGGGAGCGCCTCGTCGGGCAGGCCGCGAAGCGGCAGGCGATCGTCAACCCGCAGCGCACGGTCTCGTCGATCAAGCGCTTCATGGGACGGCGCCATGAGGAGGTCGGCGGGGAGGAGAAGCAGGTCTCCTACACCCTCGTCGGGGGCCCGAAGCAGCCGGTGAAGGTGCGCATCGGCGAGAAGGACTACACGCCGCCCGAGATCAGCGCGATGGTCCTGCAGTACCTCAAGTCGGCCGCCGAGGACTACCTCGGCAGCGAGGTGAAGAAGGCGGTCATCACGGTGCCCGCCTACTTCAACGACGCGCAGCGGCAGGCGACGAAGGACGCGGGCCAGATCGCGGGGCTCGAGGTGCTGCGGATCATCAACGAGCCGACCGCGAGCGCGCTCGCCTACGGCCTCGACAAGCAGAAGTCCGGCAAGATCGCCGTCTACGACTTCGGCGGCGGCACCTTCGACATCTCGGTGCTCGAGATCAACGACGGCGTCTTCGAGGTGAAGTCCACCAACGGGGACACGCACCTCGGCGGCGACGACATCGACAAGGTGCTGATCGACTACGTGGCCGAGGGGTTCAAGAAGGAGCACGGCATCGACCTGCGCAAGGACCAGATGGCCTTGCAGCGGCTCAAGGAGGCCGCCGAGAAGGCGAAGTGCGAGCTCTCGTCGTCGCTGACGACCGACATCAGCCTGCCCTTCATCACGATGGACCAGGCGGGACCCAAGCACATCCAGATGTCGCTGTCGCGGGCCAAGTTCGAGCAGATCATCGAGCCGATCGTCGACCGCACCCGCGAGCCCTGCCGCAAGGCGCTGCAGGACGCCGGCCTCAAGCCGAGCGACCTCGACGAGGTGATCCTCGTCGGCGGCTCGACGCGCATCCCGCTCGTGCAGGCGGTCGTCAAGGAGCTCTTCCAGCGCGACCCCGGCAAGGGAGTCAACCCCGACGAGGCCGTGGGGCTCGGGGCCGCGGTGCAGGGGGCGGTGCTCGCGGGCGACGAGCAGGTGAAGGACATCCTGCTGCTCGACGTGACGCCGCTGACGCTCGGCATCGAGACGGAGGGCGGCGTCATGACGCCGCTCATCGAGCGCAACACGACGATCCCGACGAAGAAGACGCAGGTCTTCTCGACCGCGTCGGACAACCAGCCGCAGGTCGAGATCCACGTCTTCCAGGGCGAGCGCCCGATGTCGCGCGACAACCGGCCGCTCGGCAAGTTCCTGCTCGACGGCATCCCGCCGGCGCGGCGCGGCGTGCCGCAGATCGAGGTGACCTTCGACATCGATGCCAATGGCATCCTGAAGGTGACCGCCAAGGACCTCGGCACCAAGAAGGAGCAGAACATCACGATCCAGGCCTCCTCCGGTCTCACGGAGAAGGAGATCGAGAAGATGCGCCGCGACGCCGAGGAGCACGCCGACGAGGACCGGCAGCGCAAGGAGCTCGCCGAGGCGAAGAACAAGGCCGAGCAGATGATCTACACCGTGCGCAAGATGCTCGAGGAGCACGGCGACAAGGCGGACGACGGCGAAAAGAAGGCGATCGAGAGCAAGATCGCGGCGCTCGAGGAGGCGCGCAAGGGCGAGGACACCGCGAGGATCACCTCCGCGATGGAGGACCTGATGCGCGCGAGCCAGAAGATCGCCGAGAAGATCTACAAGCAGCCCGAGGGCGGCGGCGCCCCGGAGCCCGAGCCCGCCGGCGCGCCGAAGGGCGGCGGGTCCGAGAACGTCATCGACGCCGACTTCGAAGTGAAGGAGTGAGGCCAGGGCGCCTCCCCCCTCGACTCGCGCGCGGGTGCCGCGGCCTTCGGGGCATGGCACGATCACCGCGAAGGCACGAGGGCTCGCGTGCGCTCCGGCCTACGGCCTCGCGCCCGCGGCCTCTTCCCGCACCGCCGGGGCGATGTCCACCGCCCTCCCCTCGTCGAGGCCGAGCGCGCGGTCGAGGCTGAAGGTGCCCGACCCGCGCCAGACGAGGATCGCGAGCGTGAAGAAGACGAAGAAGGTGAACTGGAAGTCCCGGTTCGTCGTCAGCAGGCCGCCGCCCTCCCCGCCGAACACGTGCGCCCCCACGGCGCCGAGCATCACGATCGCGTTCCACCCCGCCGCGATGCGCGTGAAGAAGCCGAGCACGAGGCCGATGCCGCCCACGACATGGGCGGAGACGACCCCCCAGGCCACGAAGTTGCGCCAGAGATCCATCGCCGCGAGTCCCGCCTCCTCCAGCGGGTCGAGGATGGGGCGCATGTCGGTGACGAAGTAGATGCCCTTGATCATCAGCGCGACGCCGAGGTAGATGCGCAACGCGTCCATCGGACGCACGTGGCGGAAGGTCGGGAAGAGGGCGGGCCGCGGAGGGCGAAGGGCGGCCTCCGCGCGGCGCCGCTCGATGGCGAGGTCGAACTCCTCGCGGGCGGCCTTCTCCTCCGCGGGGGAGAAGCGCACGACCAGCGCGGCGAGGGAGAAGACGCAGACGAGGACGCCGAGGACGAGCAGCGCCTGCGGGTAGGAGATCGATTCGCTGCGGAAGAGGAAGCCCGCGGAGACGGCGCCCACGTTGCCGCCCGCCCCGACGATCCCGGCGACCGCCCCCAGGGCCTTCTTGTTGATGAAGGGCACGATGGAGTAGGTGGCGCCCTCCGACATCTGCACGAAGAGGCTGAAGACGATCAGCGCGGGGATCGCGAGGAAGAGCACGCCCATGCGCGAGAAGAGGATCAGCGCGATCCCCTCCGCGAGGACCACGAGGAAGAGGCAGCGCACGCGCCCCCGCAGCCCGCCCTTCGCGACGAACCGGTCGCTGATGTACCCGCCGAGCGTGCGGGCGAAGATGTTCATGAGGCCGAAGAGACCCGCCACGAGGCCCGCGGTGCCCAGCGTGAGGTGGAAGTAGTCCTTGAAGTAGAGCGCGGCGATGTTGTTGATCGTCAGCTCGATGCCGAAGCAGGCGGCGTAGATCAGGAAGAGCGCCCAGACGCGCCGGTCCTTGACCGCCAGCGCGAAGGTGCCGCGGGTCGCCTTCTTCTCGGGCATCTCCCCCCGGGCGCGGAGGTCCCGGATGTTCCCGTCGGGGTAGTCTCGCGTGACGAAGAAGTAGGCGATGCCCGCGAGGAAGCAGACCGCGCCCGCGACCAGCATGGAGAGCCGCCAGCTCGCGACCTCGGTGAAGCCGAGGGCGACGAAGCCGGCGAAGACCAGCGGCATGACGATCTGCGTCACGCCGCCGCCGAGGTTGCCCCAGCCGGCCGTGGTCGCGTTCGCCGTGCCGACGCAGTTGGGGGCGAACATCACGGAGGTGTGGTACTGCGTGATGACGAAGGCGGCGCCGATCACGCCGATGCCGAGCCGGAAGGCGAGAAAGGTCTCGTAGCTGTTCGCGAGCCCGATGCCCATCACCGGGAGCGAGCCGAACAGCAGCAGGAAGGTGTAGCTCAGCCGCGGTCCGAACCGGTCGCAGAGCCAGCCGATGAGGAGGCGCGCGACGATCGTGATCGCCACCGACGCGATGATCGTGTTGCCGATCTGCTCCTTCGTGAGCTGGAGTTCCTCGCGCACCACCGCCATCAGCGGGGCGATGCCGAACCACGCGAAGAAGCAGAGGAAGAAGGCGAACCACGTCATGTGGAACGTCCTCATCTGCGGCGTCTCGAGGCTGAAGAGGTTGATCCTCGTCGCCTTGTTGCGGATCTCCATGCGCGCGCCTCCGTGCCCCCGCCCGCGGGCGTGGTCCGTATCCCCGCGCGCACGCAAACGGTACGCCATGGCTGCAGGCGAGCCGCGCGCCCGCCGGCTGCGCGCACTCGCGCGCTTTGCGCGGAATCCTCCGCGCAGACCGGGCGCGATCGCGGCATCCTTCCGCCCGACGGGCGGAGGAGGGCGCTCCCGTCTACCCGGATGATGGGGGGGGGCGCGGGGGGGGACCCCGAGCCCCGGAGCCGCGGCTACTCCTTGAGGCGGTCCTGCTCGAAGTATCGGATCGAGTCCGCATTGACCGTGATGCAGTGCAGCGTGCCGCGGATCTCGCCGTCCTTCTCGATGTAGACGAGGTTGCCGTCCACCTTGCGGATCGGGCCCTGGATCCAGCCACGGTCGCCGCCGCCGAGGAAGAATCGCGCCTTCTTGCCTTCGAGGGCCTTGATCGCTTCGAGGAACTTGCTCATTGGATGGAGACCTTTCCGTTGCGTACCCGCAGGCGACCGCCCGCGCAGAGCCGGATCGCCTCGGGGTAGGCTTCACATTCTGCTTCGAAGACGCGGGCCGCGAGACTCTCGACGCTGTCCCCGGGAAGCACCGGCACGCGCCGCTGCACGAGGATCGGGCCCTTGTCGTATTCGTTGTTCGCGATATGGACCGTGCAGCCCGACTCCGCGACGCCGCTGTCGAGCACGGCGCGATGCACGCGGTCGCCGTACATGCCCTGGCCGCCGAAGCGGGGGAGGAGGCCGGGGTGGATGTTCAGCACCCGGTTCTCCCAGGCGGGCGGGATCCAGAGGAGCCTCAGGAAGCCGCAGTGGCAGACGAGGTCGGGGGCGAGCGGCTCGACGCGCCCCCAGAAGAGGGCGGCGTACTCCTGCGGCTTCATGCCGGAGGCCCCGGCGATCCGCTCGACGGCGAGGCCGCGCGCCCGCAGCCGCTCCTCCGCGGCGCAGGGGCGATCGGTGACCGCGAGCACGATCGCGGCGTCGAGGGAGCCCGCCTCGATGCGGTCGAGCAGGTTGGCGACGGTGCGGCCGCCTCCCGAGGCCGTGGCGACGATGCGCGGGCTAGGCCTCATGCGTCAGCAATCCGAGGAGCAGCTTCTCGAGCCGGGGCGCGGCCGCGTTCGCCGTCGCGATGATCCGACCGATGTCGGCGGGTTCGAGCGCGTCGGGCAGGCAGAGGTCGGTGACGACGGAGAGGGCGCAGACGCGGACGCCCGCCTGCACGGCGGCGATGACCTCCGGCGTCGTGCTCATGCCCACGACATCCGCGCCCGCGGCACGCAGCAGCCGGTACTCCGCGCGCGTCTCCAGTTGCGGCCCAGGCACCGAAACGAGCACGGCCCGCGGCAGCCGGAACCCCATCTCCAGCGCCAGCGCCTCCGCGCGGTCCATCAGGGCCGGATCGTAGGGCGCGCTCATGTCGGGGAAACGCGGCCCGAGCCGCTCGTCGTCGGGACCGCGAAGCGGGCTCTCGCCCATCATGTGGATGTGATCCTCGATGGCGACGATCTCGCCGAGGCGGAGGCGGGGGTTCATGCCGCCGACCGCGCTCGTGATCCAGAGCGTCTTCGCGCCCAGCGCCTTCGCGACGCGCACCGGGTGCGCGATCGCCGCCATCGCGTACCCCTCGTAGTAGTGGAACCGCCCCTCCATGACCATCACGCGGGCCTTGCCGCAGCGTCCGAAGACGAGATGGCCGGAGTGGCCGGGGCTGGTCGACCGGGGGAAGTGGGGGATCTCGGCATAGGCGATCTTCCGGGGCGACGCGAGCCTCTCCCCCATGCCGCCGAGTCCCGTGCCGAGGATCACGAGGGCGTCGGCGGCCGCTTCCCGCGCGCGCAGGAACGCGGCGCTCTCGAGGACCGCGTCGTGATGGCCCGGCATGGCCCCCACGATAACGGTTCGCGGCCGCTCACGAAAGCGGGGCGAGCGCCGCCGCGAGGCGTTCGCAGGTCCACCCGCGCACGAGGATCCACTTGTCGCGCGCCAGGGAGCCCTTCGCGATGGAGAGGTCGGGCCCCCGCGCCCCCAGGAGATCCGCCAGCAGGCGCTCGACCGCCTCGTTGGCCCTGCCCCGCTCCGCCACGGCGCGCACGGCCACCTTCAGCGCCCCGCCATGCAGGCCGCCGACCCGGTCGGCGCGCGCCCGAGGCGTGACCCGCACCCGGAACTGCGCGCCCCCGCGCGCGGGACGGATCTCGCAGCCCGCCACTACGCGGGCCGAGGCGGAGTCTTCGGCATCGCCGGAACCTCTTCGGCGCCGAAGAAGTCGCTGTCGACGAGGTCCTTCTGGCGCATCACCTCGATCAGGAAGAGGGTTCCCGCGTGGCGCGCGTTGAAGGTCTTGAGCGCCGCGAGCACCGTCTGCACGTCCTTGGTGGTCTTCGCCTCGCGACCCTTCTGCAGCAGGGACTCGTACTCGGCGCGTGCCGCGGCCTCCCGGCCGGAGCGCTCGAGCAGATAGGCGGCGGCCGTGCCGTAGGTCTCGTCGTCCTTGAGCAGTTCGAAGTGCTGCTGCGCGGCGCGGTACTGCATCGTCTCGTAGCAGAAGGCGCCGAGGGCGAAGCGGAGCACCGGCGGCACCTCGACCCAGCGGATCTCGCCCGCGGCCCCGTTCTTGCCGGGCACGTGGAAGCAGTGCGTGTGAACCCAGTCGAGCGGCATCGAGCCGTAGCGCCAGAGGTCGTTGCCGCGGAACTTGCGGTTGAGCTTGAACTCGTAGGGGTTCTCCGGCGGCTTGTCGAACCGGAAGGGGAAGGGGTCGCTGCCCTCCTCGAAGACGCCCTCGCTCTCCAGCGAGCGGAGCGGCGCGGCCTCCTTGGTCGCGTCGCTGATGCGCACGTCGCGCTGGAAGGTCGCGAAGAGGTAGTCGATCCAGCGGAGCATCCGGATGCGCTCCTCGAGGAAGGCGCGGTAGCGCGGCGACTTGACCTCGCCGTCCTCGAGCAGCCGCTGCCACTCGGCGAGCGCCTTGCCGACCTCGAGGTTCATGATGAGGTTCGGCGTGCGCGACGGGTCGAGCGAACGCAGGTCGCGCAGCTTGCGGCGGATCAGCTCGCGGTCGGCCCCGAGCCGGTTGGCATAACGGGTCTCGAGCAGCTTCGTGAACTCGAGCCGCTTGCGCCGCGCTTCCGCGGCGAACTCCTGGATCTCCTTCACCGGGCGGCCGCCCGCGTCGACGAACTTCTCCTCGACCTCCTGCAGCGCGGCGGCGGCCTTCTCGATCTCCGCGTCGGCGGAGGTCTCGGGGGCCGGGGGGAGCGACGCCTTCACCGCGTCCCAGTCCCCCTGCGCCTTCCGCACGATCAGCTTCCCCTCGTCGGCGAAGTACTGCCGCGACTTCGCGATGATGTCGGCGATCTGCTTCACCGTCGAGGCGGGGACCTTCACCTCGGCCGCCACGGGGCTCTGCCACTCGGCGCTCTCGACCGGGAGGAAGGGATCCTCCTTCGGGCGGGGCTCCTTCGTGAGCCTCTCGCAGTAGTTCGCCGCGCGCTCGTAGGCACGCTCGCGCAGCAGCTCCGCGAGCCTCAGGCGCGACTTGCCGTCGATGTCCTTCGCCGCCTCCTTCTGCCTCGCGATCCAGTCCTTCTTGTCGCTGGCGGCGAGCTTGTTGTTCTCGAGGCGCTTCGCCAGCGTCGCGGCCTTCTCGAGCGCCTTCGCGGCGAACCCCAGCTCCTCCTCGAACTCCGCCGTCTCCGGCTTCCCGGCGTATTCCCGCAGCTGCGCGAAGTAGTCGAGCCACGCCTTCTCGAGCGTGGCCGCGGTCTTCTCCTCGTCGTCGTAGACGGAGTCGATGCTGTTCTGGGCCGCGATCCGGTAGAAGGCGTTGTCGAGCGTCTCCCACTCCGTGCGGACGGCGGTACGGCGCCGTTCGAGCACGAGCGCGGCATTGCGCTTCTCGAAGTCCGCGGCGTCGCGTTCCGCCTTCAGGCGCGCCTCGCGGGCTTCGGGGCTCTCGACGACCTCCTTCTCCCGGGTCGCGAGCTTGTAGATGACGCCGCCGCCGGCGAGCAGCAGCAGCACGAGCGGCACGAGCACGCGCTTGCCGACGCCGCGCCGGATGATCGAGCCCTTGATGCCGTGGTGGGCGCAGACCGTCTCCAGCGCGGTGATCAGCTCGCGGGCGGTCTGGTAGCGCTGGTCGGGCTCCTTCGCGAGCATGCGCGCGAAGATCAGGTCGAGCTCGTCGGGGATCTCCTTCTCGACCGACGAGGCGGCGGGCGGCGGCTCCTTGATGTGCTTGAGCACGATCTCCTTCGCGCTCTTGCCGCTGAACAGCGTCCGCCCCGTCACCATCCGGAAGAAGGTCGCGCCAAGGCTGTAGATGTCGGCGCGGGTGTCGACCTCCTTGCCGAGGGCCTGCTCGGGAGGGATGAAGTGGGGGGTGCCGATGACCCCCTCGTCCTTGCTCTCCTCCCCGCGCTTCGCGAGGCCGAGGTCGGCGATCTTGACCCGCCCGTCCGCGTTCAGCATCAGGTTGTCGGGCTTGATGTCGCGGTGGACGATCCGCTTCCCCTCGGCGTACTCGAGGCCGTGGGCGGCCTCGAGCACCATCAGGATGGCCTCCTGCCACGCCATCTTCTTGTCTCGCGCCAGCACCTCCTCGACCGACCCCTGCGCGAGGTACTCCATCGAGAAGAAGGAGATGTCCCCCTCGGTCCCCGCGTCGTAGACCTGCACGATGTTGGGGTGGATCAGTTGCGCCGCCGCCCGCGCCTCATTGATGAAGAGGTCCACGAAGTTCTTGTCCTTCGCGAGGGCGGGCGCGAGCACCTTCAGCGCCACGTCCCGGTGCAGCGAGAGTTGCGTCGCCTTGAAGACGGTCCCCATCCCCCCCTTGCCGACGACCTCGATCAGCTTGTAGCCGCCGATGATGCGGCCGACCAGCGGGTCGGTCGGCGGGGGGGGCTTCTCCGCGACGCCGGGCTTGATCGCAAGCGTCGTGTCCCCGATGCGGAACGAGGCCGGGCCTCGCAACTCCGACTGCGCGATCTTCTTCTCGCCGACGAAGGTCCCCGCGGTCGCCGTGAGGTTCTTCAGCAGCACGTAGGCGGGCTTCACCTCGAGCGCGCAGTGCCGGCCGAGCACCTTCGGGTCGGTGAGGCGGACCGTGTCCTCCTCGCCGCTGCCCACCGTATAGGTCGTTCCTGGGGAGAGGGGGAACTGGCGCCCTTCGTCGGGGCCGCGCGCGACGGTCAGGATGAACAAGGGATGGCTTCCTCGAAGGTGGCCATCTTACCCATTCCCCGCAGCGATTGCGCCGAGCAGGAGCGTCCCGATGCGCAGGTGAGTCGCCCCCTCCTCGACGGCCACCTCGAAGTCGCCGCTCATGCCCATGCTGAGGGCGCTCAGCGGGGGGCCGTCGCCGCGGCGGTTCAGGTCATCGCGGATCTGGCGCAGGCCGCGGAAGACCGGCCGCGCCGCCTCGGGATCGTCGCCGAGGGGCGCCATCGTCATGAGCCCGACCACCCGGAGGGAGGGCTGGGCCAGCGCGCCGCGCCAGAGGTCGGCCACCCCCTCCGGCGCCACCCCCTGCTTCGACCCCTCTCCGGAGACATTGACCTGCAGGAAGATGTCGAGAGGCACACCCGTCTCTCCCAGCGCTTCGACGAGGCGCGGCGAGTCGCAGGAGTGGATCGTCGAAAAGAGCGTCACGGCCCGGGCGACCTTGTTGCGCTGCAGGTGGCCGATCAGATGCCACCGGACCGGGCTCGTGACGTGCGGCGCCTTCGAGAGCGCTTCCGCGACGCGATTCTCGCCGATTTCGAGCAGGCCGAGGCGGGCGGCCTCCTCGATACGGGCGGCCGGATGACCCTTCGTCACCGCGACGATCGTGATGGCGCGCGCGGCGGCGCCGCGGCGGCCCAGAGCCGCGTCGATGCGCTGCCGGAGAGAGTGAAGTCGCCGGGCCAAGTCGGACAAACGTCGTAACCCTGCTAATGACAGCGAGATAGGATCATCGCATGCCGGAGAATGCCCTTGACACGCTTTTCCGCGCTCTGTATCGTACGCCTCCCTCGCACGGGCGTCAGCCCCTGCGTCCCCTTCGCGGCACGGTACGGCAAGGATCTGGAGGATGGAGATGGCCAAGCGCCTCGTTCTCGCGGCATTTCTGGCGGCGGTTGTCGCCTGCAAGTCGTCGGGTGGCAAGTCTGAGTCGGCGATGCCCGGAAAGCAGGCGGGGGCCTCCTCTGCCGTGACCGGCCACGATGCGACGGAGAATGCGCTGTTGGCGCTCGGGCTCGACGGTCGCGTCGCGAGGCTCGACCTCAACACCGCGACGTGGAAGCAGGGGCGCGTGGTCGTCTCGCAGATGCACCTCATGTCGGACGTGCTGCTGCTCGAGAGCACGGGAGACAAGAAGATGCCGCCGCACGTGCACGCGGTGCTGCGCGCGGGCCTCGAACCCCGTTGGGTTTCGGAGCTGAGCGAGCCGACGCACTTCGCGGTGGGCGAGAACGAGGACACGCTGCTGCTGCTCAGCGAGCACTATCTGCACGCGCTGGAGACCCACACGGGCCGCAGGGCCTTCACCTTCACGACCGGCGAACTGAGCGGCCTGCGGCGCCCGGCGCTGCTCTTGCCCTTCACCCCGACCGGCGGCCCGGCGGGCCAGAGCGACACCGTCTACGTCCCGTCGCTCGGGAGCCCGGAGAACAACAAGACCGTCGAGAGCTTCAGCCTCGTCACCGGCGAGCGCGGGCGCGGCTGGCGCACCCACGGGGGGGTCTTCTCCTCCGCGATCGTCGGCGGCGACCGCGGCGATCCGAAGCTCTACGTCGTCTCGGAAAACGGGATCGTGACCTGCCTCGATGCCTTCAACTACGGCTACGAACCGCGCCTGCGCTGGGAGCATGCGCTCGAAGGGCGGGTGGGCCACGGGATCGCGGCCTTCCTGACGCCGGACGGGCGGGGAAGCGTCGGCGCCCTCTACACGGTGGACGACGAGGGCATGGTCTACTGCCTTGATCGCATCACCGGCACGCGCCGCTGGGTCTACGCGACCGCCCGGCGCCCCGTCGCGGGTCCGCAGGTCCATGGCGACCTCTGCGTCGTCAAGATGAAGAGCGGCCTCGTCGGTTTCGACGCGAGCGCTCTCGTCTACACGCTGACGGCCACGAGCGGGCCCGATGCGGGCCGCACCTTCTGGGTTCGCCCCGGCAAGCCGGTCACGCTGGGCAGCGGCGCCAAGGCGGACTTGAGCCTCGCCGACAAGTCGGTCGGGGCGAGCCACATGACGCTCGAGTTCCAGGGCGAGGCGCTCTGGGCCGCCTGCAAGGGCCAGAACAACCGGATGTCGCTGAACGGCGGCCCGGCCACCGGCCGCGGCGTGCTGCTCCACGGCTCGACCGTCCGGGTCGGCGAGACCCTCTTCTCCGTCACCTCCCGCGGCAGCGAGCCCCTTTGGACCGACCTGCCCTACGACCGCATCGTCGCCAAGGCTGGCGACCGGCTCATCGCGGCGAAGGGCATGGACCTCACGGTGCTCGACGCCTGGACCGGCCAGCCGGTGGGTCCCGCTGTGAAGATCGCGGGGGCCCGCATGATCGCGACCAACACGCAGGACGGCAACGTCTTCGCGGTCGGAGGCGATGCGGTCGTCTATGCGCTCTTCGTGCGGTAGACTGGGAGGGTGACCCACCTGTTGGCCGTTACCTGGGGACCGGGCGAAATCCTGCTGGTCCTGCTCGCGCTGCTGCTCCTCTTCGGGGGCAAAAAGCTCCCGGGTCTCGCGCGGAGCCTCGGCTCCTCCGTCACCGAATTCAAGAAGGGGATCCGCGGCGACACCGAGCCGGGCGAGGCGGACAAGAAGAAGCTTGATCCGCCCGAGCAGGAGTCGTCCTAGGACCGCCGCTCGACCTGCACGAGCCCCTCCGGGCCGACGCGCCACGCGTCGCCTCCCGGCGTGCGGTGCGCGCGGTCGCGCCGGCCGGCGGCGAGGAAGCGGCGCAGGGAGTCGTAGGCGCGCGACGTCAGCGGCGGTCCCGCGGGCCTCAGCGCCTCGACGAGGTAGGGGAAGAGGGCGAGGGGCTCTCCGAGAAGCTCCCGCCGCGTCGCGCCGGACGCGAGGGTCCGAGCCCTCGGCTCCAGCGTGTCGCGCACGGCCTCCGCGAGGTCGCCGAGCGCGCAGAGCAGCGGCACCGGATCCTCGCCGAGCCGGTCGGCGAGCGCCGCCATCTGGTATCCGCGCAGGCGCGACCGCGCATGCGCCGTGCTGCGGTTGGAGCGGTCGACCACGGGAGCGTAGGGGGCGGCCAGCTCCGCAAGCCTGGAGCGGCGCCACCCGAGGGCCGGCCGCACTCGCGAGATCCCGTCGACGAGCCGCTCGCGCCTCAGCGCCGCGAGTCCCCTCAGGCCCGTGCCGCGCAGGAGCTGGAGCAGGATCGTCTCCGCCCGGTCGTCCATCGTGTGCGCCGTCGCGAGCGCGGCCCCGCCGCGCTTCCGCGCAACCGCGTGCAGCGCACGGTAGCGCGCCGCCCGCGCCCCCGCCTCCCCGGGCCCCTCCACCCTGACCCTCGTCCGGACCAGGTCGAGTCCGAGGGAGGCGGCGATCCTCTTCACGGCGGCGCGCTCCTCGCGCGCGGCGCGCGGCCCGCGCAGCCGGTGGTCGACGTAGGCGAGAAGCGGCCTCTCCTCCCGCAGCAGTCGTGCAAGGCCCGTCGAGTCGGGCCCGCCGCTGAAGGCGAGGATGGTCGGGGGGCTCGGGGGCACGCGCCCAAGGTAACTCCTTTTCGACAGCGGTAGGATGGCCGCCTCACAGGAGAGAACCCTCATGCTTCGGATCGGCATCAACGGCTTTGGACGCATCGGACGGGCGGTCTTCCGCATCGCGCAGGCGGCGGGGGATGTCGAGGTGGTCGGCATCAACGACCTCACCGACAACCAGACGCTGGCCCATCTGCTCCGCTACGATTCCGTGCAGGGGCGCTTCCCCGGCCGCGTCGAGACGGCGGAGGGGGCGCTCGTCGTCAACGGGAAGAAGATCCCGTCGATGGCGATCAAGGACCCCGCCGAGCTGCCGTGGAAGAAGCTCGGCGCGGACGTGGTCGTCGAGTCGACCGGCGTCTTCCGCACCCGGGAGGCGTGCGCGAAACACCTCGCGGCGGGAGCGAACCGGGTCATCCTGACGGTGCCGCCGAAGGACGACGTCGACGCGCTGATCGTCCTCGGCGTCAACGACAGCGCGCTCAAGCCCGAGCACAAGATCGTCAGCAACGCCTCCTGCACGACGAACTGCCTCGCGCCGATGGCCAAGGTGCTGCACCAGTCCTTCGGCATCGTGCGCGGCGTGATGAACACGATCCACGCCTACACCAACGACCAGAGCATCGTGGATACGCCGCACAAGGACCTGCGCCGCGCCCGGGCGGCGGCGGTCAACATCATCCCGACGACGACCGGAGCCGCGCGCGCGGTGGGCAAGGTGCTGCCGGAGCTGAAGGGCAAGCTCGACGGCTTCGCGCTGCGGGTGCCGGTGATCACCGGCTCCGTCGTCGACCTGACCGCGGAACTCAAGCGGAAGGTGAGCATCGAGGAGGTCAACGGCGCGCTGAAGGCCGCCTCCGCGGGCGCGATGAAGGGGATCCTCGACTACACCGAGGACGAGATCGTCTCGACCGACATCGTCGGCACGAGCGCGTCGTGCATCGTGGACGGCAAGCTGACGATGGTGATGGAGGGCAATCTCGTCAAGGTGATCGGCTGGTACGACAACGAGTGGGGCTACTCCTGCCGCGTCGTCGACCTCGCGCGCAAGCTCGCGAAATGAGGGCGCTGGACGACCTTCCCGTCGCGGGCAAGCGCGTCTTCGTCCGCGTCGACTTCAACGTGCCGATGGAGGGCACGCGCATCACCGACGACGGCCGCATCCGCGCGGCGCTGCCGACCATCCGCCTGCTGCAGTCGAAGGGCGCGAAGGTCGTGCTCGGCAGCCACCTCGGCCGCCCGAAGGGGGCGCCGGAGGAGGAGTTCCGCCTGGCCCCGGTCGCGGAGCGGCTCGCGGCGCTGCTCGGGGCGCCGGTCGTCGCGCTGCCCGAGTGCATCGGGCCTCACGCGGAGGCGGCGGCGAAGGCGCTGCCCGACGGCGGCGTGCTGATGCTCGAGAACCTCCGCTTCCACAAGGGGGAGGAGAAGAACGATCCCGCCTTCGTCGCGGCGCTGAAGAGGCTCTGCGACTTCTACGTCAACGACGCCTTCGGCACCTGCCACCGCGCCCACGCCTCGGTCTCGGGGCTGCCGGAGGCGCTCGGACAGGGGGCGGCGGGGCTGCTTGTCCAGAGCGAGATGCGGGCCTTCGACAAGGTGCTGCGCGCGCCCGACCGCCCTTTGGTCGCCGTGCTCGGCGGCGCGAAGGTGAAGGACAAGATCCCGGTGCTGTCGAACCTGATCGGCAAGGTGAACGCCGTCGTCATCGGCGGCGGCATGGCCTACACCTTCCTGAAGGTGCGCGGCGTCGAGGTGGGCGCCTCCCGCGTGGAGGAGGAGATGGTCGCGACCGCCCGCGACATCCTGACGCAGGCGCGCGCCAAGGGGGTCGAGGTGATGCTGCCTTCCGACCACGTGGCCGCCCGCGAGTTCCGCGCCGACGCGGAGCCCTACAGCATCGCCACCCCCTCGATCGACTCCGGCCTCATGGGGCTCGACATCGGCACCGAGACGCGCCGCCGGTACGCGGCCCGGGTCGAGAGCGCGGGAACCGTCGTCTGGAACGGCCCGATGGGCGTCTTCGAGTGGCCCGCGTTCGCCGCGGGCACGCGGGCGGTCGCCGAGGCGATGGCGCGCTGCCGCGGCACGACGGTGGTGGGGGGCGGCGACAGCGCCGCCGCGGTCGCCCAGTTCGGGCTCGAGTCGAAGATGACGCACGTGAGCACCGGCGGGGGCGCCTCGCTGGAGCTTCTCGAAGGCAAGCTGCTGCCGGGGCTGGCCGCACTGCGCTGAAAGGGACCCCATGCTCTGGATCAAGTGGCTCCACGTGCTCGGCATGGTGATCTATGCCGGCGGCTTCCTCGCGCTCACGCGCCTGCTCGGCCACGCGGTGCGCTTCCCGACCGCCGCGTCGCGCGACGACAGCTACCGGGTCTTCCGGCGCATGCACAAGTTCGTCGACTGGGGCGGCCTCGCCATCGTGCTCGCGACGGGGCTCGTGCTGCTGATCAAGGATCCCTGGGCCAAGCAGTACATGAAGCAGGGCTACTTCCACATGAAGCTCACCTGCGTGGTCGTGCTGCTCCTCTGCGACGCGCTCTTCAGCCGCAAGCTCTTCTCGCTCAGGGGCGAGGGCCCGCAGCCCAAGGCGGCCTTCTTCAAGGCGATGCACGGCGTCGCGGCCCTCGCGGTGCTCGGGGCGCTGCTCTCGATCTTCGTCGTCCGGGGTTAGCGAATGTGTCCGACCATTCGTCGGACAAACTCTTGAGTGGGAGGGGGTTCGCGGTCGGTGAGCGGCCGGCAGGCGAGGGACCACCGGACGATCTGCGACTTACGGCAGGAGACCGCGGACTCCGTACTACAAACCAGCAGAGTCTTCGCATCTTGCGCAGACTCGGACGGCTCACCGATCGGCCCGCGGAGAGGACGAAACACAAAGGCCGGATGACACATAGACCCCCTCGTGCCATGGCGACCGCACACCGCAACATCGCGCCTCTGGCCGCCGCGCACGCTTCCGAAGCTTGAGGTTGGAAGAAGGAACCCAGGAACCTAGGAACCGAGGAGGAGGCGAACTCGATCCATCTGGGTCCCCGGTTGCTCACCCTTGCTCTCATGGGTTCCCTGCTTCCTGGGTTCCTTCTAAAAACCGCTACCTTCGATCCGGATCGCCCGAAGGCCGTCGCGAAGGCGCTCGATGCCCGATGCTTGTACTACAAGCTGGCCGCCGCGAGGGAATGATGCGGAGCGCCACCACTCGCCGCGTCGCGTCGAATGAGGAGCGCATCCGGGTCCGGTTGGCCCCGAAGCGTGGCTGAAGGCCATGACCCGGACAAGCTCCTAACCCAGCAGCCTCGCGAGGCGGCCCCGCGGGGCGATCCAGACGCGCATCAGGCCCTTCAGCTCGGGGCGGTCGAGGGCGCTGCTCGGGTCGACCTCGAGCGCCACCAGATAGTCCTCCGGCGGGGGCCGCGGCGCGCCCGCGGGGATCAGCAGCACCTCCCAGCCGCGGAGCCAGAGCCGTTTGGAGGTGGCGAGATAGGCCTCGTATTCGCGGCGCGCCTCCTTCGCCTCCTCTCCCCCGGGCCCCCTCTCCTCGGCCTGCATCAGCACAAGCCGCAGACCCCCGGCCTGCTCCCTCCGCTCCTCCTGGAAGCGGTGGCACTCCTCGCGGAGCACGTAGGCGGAGGGTGCCCGGCTCCAGAGCCAGAGCCCCAGGGCCAGCAGCGGGAGGGAGAGCAGGAGCAGGCGACGCAGCGTCGGATTAGCTTACAATCCGGCGGTGCTGAAGATCGCCCCCTCGCTGCTCAGCGCCGACTTCGGGCGCCTTTCCGACGAGATCGCCTCGGTCACCGCCGGGGGCGCCGACCTGCTCCACCTCGATGTCATGGACGGGCACTTCGTGCCGAACCTGACCTTCGGGCCGTTCATCGTGCAGGCGATCCGCCGGTTGACGGAGCTCCCCCTCGACACCCACCTGATGATCCGCGACCCGCTGTTCTATGCGCCGAAGTTCGCCGAGGCGGGCTCCGACCTCGTGACCTTCCACATCGAGGTCGACCAGGATCCCGACCGCGTCATCGACGCGATCGAGGCGAAGGGGGCGAGGGCGGGGCTCGTCGTGAAGCCGAAGACCGACATCACGCGGGTGAAGCCGTGGCTGGGCCGCTGCGCGATGGTGCTCGTCATGTCGGTCGAGCCCGGATTTCCGGGGCAGAAGTTCATGCCGGAGTCGCTCGCGAAGATCGAGTGGCTGCGGAAGGAGGGGGGGTACGGGGGGGATGTCGAGATCGACGGCGGCATCGTCCCCGCGACGGCGGCCCGCGCGGCGGCGGCGGGCGCGAACGTGCTCGTCGCGGGCACGGCGGTCTTCGGCGAGAGGGACCGCGGCAAGGCGATCCGCGCGCTGCGGGGCGAGGGGTAGCGGGCGGTGGGCTGGAACTTCCGCAAGAAGAAGAACATCCCGGGCGGGCTCTGGCTCAAGTGCCCCGCGTGCGGGACGCTCCTGCAGAAGAAGAAGCTCGACGAGAACCTGGGCGTCTGCACCGAGTGCCCCTACCACTTCAAGGTGACGGCGCCGCAGCGCGTGGAGCACCTCGCGGACGCGGGGAGCTTTGCGGCCTTCGGGCAGGATATCGCGACGACCAACCCGCTCGATTTCGAGGGCTATGACGGCACGCTGAAGCGCTCGCGCGAGAAGTCCGGCCTCGACGAGGCGGCGCTCGTCGGCACGGCGACGCTGGACGGCCTCGACCTCGTGCTGGGCGTGCTCGACTTCCACTTCGTCGGCGGCTCGATGGGCATCGTCGTGGGCACGCGCTTCGCGCTGGCCGCCGAGCGCGCGCGCGAACTCGGCGTGCCGCTCGTGCTCGTCGCGACGAGCGGCGGCGCCCGCATGCACGAGGGGGCGCTCTCGCTGATGCAGATGGCGAAGACGAGCGCCGCGATCGCGCGGCTCTCCGAGGCGGGGCAGCCCTTCGTCTCGGTGCTCGCCGACCCCTGCACCGGCGGCGTCATCGCGTCGTTCGCCGCACTTGGCGACGTGATCCTCGCCGAGCCCGGCGCGCTGATCGGCTTCGCCGGGCCGAGGGTCATCCAGACGACGATCGGCACCCAGCTTCCCGACGGCTTCCAGCGCGCCGAGTTCCTGCTCGATCACGGCTTCATCGACCGCATCGTCCCCCGGACGAGGCTGAAGGCCGAGATCGCGACCTGCCTGCGCTTCTGCGGCGCCGGCCGGCCCGCCCCCGCCACGGCCGCCGCCGCTCCTTCAGCCCCACGTCTTGCGTAGCCGAGATACTGGGCTATAAGAGACGCCCCAGATTCCGCAGTAGCTCAATGGTAGAGCTACCGGCTGTTAACCGGTAGGTTCTAGGTTCGAATCCTAGCTGCGGAGCCACCGAAAGCCGCCCCTTGCGGGGCGGCTTTCGTCATTGAGGTGAAGGGGCCGCGCGAGGGGGCGGCCCTTGGCGTTTGCCGGGACTCGCGCCGCGGTATGGCCGCTGGCTCTCTTGGGGGGGGACGTGTGATCGCTTGCCTCCTCGGGGTCGAGTCCTCGACGGGAGTCTGGAGAAGATCTGGAACAGGGTGCCGCGAGCCTTCGTCTCACAACTACATGAACACGCGGGCTTGGGCGGTCCTCCTGTTCGGCAGCCTCACCGCGACCGCTTGGCTCCTTCTCCTCGCGCTCCAGCAAGGGGCGACGCAGGCGCGAGTCCGATCCGCCAACGGCATCGAATCCACGGAGACGGCGGCGAGTGGGGCCCTGGCGCTTGAGGGCGACCCGACGCAGACAGCAAAGGACGACACAGCGGCCGCCACTCCAGAGCAGCAAGTCCGGGCCGTGGAAGGACTTGAAGGCGCCACCGTGGTGCCGGGGGACGAGCGCGATCCGGGTGACGGCCACCGCACACCCGCGCAAGTCGTGGAGCGCCTCGCGCCGGGGGACTCGGAGTGGGTCGATCGGCCGCTCTCGGCGCTCTCGAGCGCGTCACGGGCGAATGCAGTACCTCTCGCGGAGCGCGACGGGAAGGATGCGAGGCGCGAGGAGCAGCTTGAGAAGCTGCGCCAACGCGAGTGCGCCACCATCCTCGATCACATCCGGGCCGGACTCGCGTGGCTCGCGCTGCACCAAGCGCCGGATGGGCACTTCTCGGAGGTTGCTTCGGCCGCGCGCTGTCGGGAGCTGGGACACCATCCGCGGTGCACGAAGGCGCCCGACCTGCCCAGCGGCACCGTCTCGACGACGGGACTCGCCCTCATGGCCCTCGTCGGCCACCGCGACCAAGACGAGACAGGGCTCTTCGAGCCCGGTCTCGCGGCGGCGGCGCGGTGGCTCTCTCGCCAGCAGCGTGCGGACGGGTCCTTCTCCTTCGACCGCGACGACTACTCCTACAGCAACGCGATCGCGCTCGTGGCCCTCGGCGATGCTGCCGCATCGTCGGGGGACCCGGACGTGCGCGCGGCGGTCGAAAGGGGCATGGCCCATCTCGCAAGCCATCCGGTCCGCGCCGTGGTGAGGAGGGACCTGAGCACGGTTGCCTACGTTGCGCAGGCCGTCGAGGCGGCTCGCCGCGCGGGTGTCACGGTCCCGCCGAGCCTGGAAGCCGAGTTGCGCGCGTACTTGGAGAGCGTCTGGGAGGGGGACCACCGGTTCCGGCAGAGCGGGGGAGTACGGCAAGAGCAGCCCGCTCTCTACCCGGTGGGGATGCTGGCTCGCAGCATCCTCTGGAAGAGGTGCGACGCGGCCGTCACGGATAAGTGGCGAGGCTGGCTCGTGTCGCGACCGGCCGAGTTCCGCCCGTCTCCCTACTCGCTGTACTACGGCGTCCGCATGACGATCACACTCGAAGGGACGCTCCCGGAGCCGTGGCGCGCGTGGCTCTTCGATGTCGCCGGGGAACAGGTCAAGCAGGGACCGGCGGCGGGCAGCGTCCCGAATCTGTTGGGCGGTTGGTGGATGGGCCCCACAACGCGGGCGCCCACGTTCCAGACCGCGGCCGTCGTGCTGACCCTGGAGGAGGCGCTGCACTAGGAGCTTGTCCGGGTCCGGTTGGCCCCGAAGCGTGGCTGAAGGCCATTACCCGGATAAGCTCCTAGGCACTTCCGCAAGCGCACGCGCCGGCCGCCCGAATGAGATGTAGAATCGGAGGGGAGGTTGCTCCGTGACACACGAGGAACTGCTCAAGCGGATCTCGATCGACCCGGCGATCTGCGGCGGCAAGCCGTGCATCCGAGGTCACCGCATCTGGGTCTCCTTGATCCTCGACTTTCTCGCGACCGGAACAGGCGCGCAGGAAATCCTCGAGCAGTATCCGCAACTCACGATGGACGACATCCACGCGTGTGTCGCCTATGCGTCGGAGATGACGCGCGAACGGACGGTCCACACCACGTAAGCGACGGGCCAACGTGAAGGCCAAACTCGACGAGAACCTGGGCGCGCGCGGAATGGAGGTGCTCAGGAACGGAGGTTGTGACGTCGCCACGGTCGTCGAGCAGGGTCTCTGCGCTTCCTCGGACGAAAGGCTGATCGAAGTCTGCCGAGCGGAGGGGCGCGTCCTTGTCACGCTCGACAAGGGGTTCTCGAGCATTCTGCGGTTTCCTCCAGAACGATTCAGGGGGATCGTGGTGCTTCGCTTGCCCGAACCGCTCATGCCGGGCACCATCGACCACGCGCTCCGCCGTGTCCTCGCGGCATCCTCCGGCCGGAGCCTCGCGGGCCGCCTGTGGATCGTCGACGCGCATCGCATCCGCGAGTTCCAGGGACCGGAGTAGCACGCGAGGCCGCGCGCGCCTGGGCCCGTGCAGAGAGCGGGTCCCGTCGCGGCTGTGCTGGCCGATGGAGTGCCGGCCATCCCGATCGGCGGCTCGCGAAAGTCCTGGTCGAGCGACCGGTTGCGGCAAGGTTCTACAAGCCGACGGCGCTTGCGACGGCCTACGGTCCAGCGTGTGGCATGAGTGCCACGACGCCCTCCACCACTCGCATCGCGCGCCAGGAGTCGCCAGTGTTCACCGGCACAACGGGCGCCTCGGGAAGCGCGGGCTGTGGGATCCGGCCGGGCTGCTCGGAATCACAGCGTGCCGGGCAGACGGAGCGCGCTGCCCCCAGCCCGCCGGAACGTCTCACTGCACCTCCGCAGAGGCTGAGCCAGCCTCTGCGGGGGTGCAGCATGAGGATCGAAGGTCCCGTCGCGCCAAGGTCTGTGCCCGCAGCGGCGCCGGTCCGGCGGGCGAAGCCCGTGGGCGCGTCACCGATCCAAGCGTGCACTGCTAGGATGCCCACGCGCACGTGGCCGTGATCCGGGCACCTGCGCAGGATCGGATGACGGCGTCCGCGATCAAGCTGGCTATCCTTCTACTCGCGCAGAACGTTCCCACCGCGGAGCAGGCGGCGGCTGAGGTCGTCGCCGCGAAGGACGATGCGGCGTTGCGCGAACTCGCCGCGCGCGACTCCCCCGACCCCTGGGCTGTCGCGGACGAACTGCTGGCGCTCGGCCGGCACGACCTCGCGCTCCGCTTCGCGCGCGCGGCGCCGCGCAAGGACGTGGAGGCGCTTCCGGCCGCGCTCGCCGCCCTGCGCGAGCAGGTCACGCCGCCCGAGGTGCGGCGCGCCTACAGCGAAGCGGTCGCGGCCTGGCGCGAAGGGCGCGGCGAGGAGGCGCTCGCGCGCTATCCGCCCCCGGGAAGCGGCAGCGCCCTCTTTGCGGCGAGGATCGAGTTCCTCCGCGGACGGATCCTCTTCGAAGTGGGGCGGCCGGAGGAGAGCGCGGAGGCTTTCGAGAGGTGTGCGAGGCTCGCGCTCGACCTCGGCTGGCTCGCGCAGGCGAGCGATGCGCTCGGCAAGGCGGGCTTCGTGCTGAGCCAGGCCGGGCAGTACCCGCGCGCTCTTCCGCACTTCGAGAGGGTCGTGCCGATGCTCGAGATGCGCGGCGACGAGGAGGCGCTGGCGGAGGCGCTAAGAAACCTCTCGGCCGTTCTCACCGAGACGGGCCGCCATCGCGAGGCGCTGCCCGTGAATGAGCGCGCTACGGCCCTCTACCGGGCGCGGGGCGACGAGACGTCCATCGAGCGCTGCCTCTGCAACCGCGCGATCGTCCTCTCGCAGCTCGGCGAGTTCGCGGGCGCGGTCGCCTGCGCATCGGAGGCGCTTGGGATCGCCGAGCGCCTTCACGACGAGCCGCGGCAGGCGGTCGCGCTGGGCGTGCTCGGGGCGGCACGGCTGCGGATGGGGGATCTCGCCGCGGCCTACCGCTGTCAGCGGCGGTCGCTCGCGATCGAGGAGAGACTCGGCGACCCGCGCGGGATCGCCTCAGCGCTGGGCGATCTGGCGAACGTGCACCAGCGGCTGGGCGACGACGAGGAGGCGCTGCGCTGCTTCGAGAGGGCCGACGCGCTGCTGCGCAAGGCCGACGTGAGACCGCTCCTTTCCGTCTCCGAGCACAACCTCGGGGTCGCCTGCGCGCGTCTCGGCCGCCGCGACGAGGGGCTGAGGCACTATCGCGAGGCGCTTCGGCTCAGCCGCGAGATGGGCGACCTGCCCGGCGTCGGCGCCGCGCTCGAGGCGATCGGGCACGCGCTCCTCGAAAGCGGCGAACAGGCGGAGGCGGTCCGCCACTTCGAGGAGGCCATCGACCTCTTCGGCCGCATGAACGAGGCCGAGCGGCGTGCGGAGGGGATGGAGATCCTCGCGCACGCGCTGCAGCAGCAGGGCAAGCACGAGCGCGCCCTCGCGCTCCGGCGCGAGGCGGTCGCGATCGCGGAGGCGACCGGCTCGCGCGCGCTGCTCGTCCGCGCGAAGACGGGGCTGGCCGAGTCGCTGCTCGCGACCAGGGACTTCCCCCGTGTCATCGCGATCGCGCGCGAGACGGTCGCGGAGATCCCCTTCCTGATGCGCGGGCTCGCCGACGAGGAGCGCGCGCGCGCGGGCGACTCGCACCACCCGGTCTTCCAGGCGGGCGCCTGCGCCGCCTCCGAACTGGGGCGCCTCGAAGACCTCGCGCTCTTCCTCGAAACAGGCCGCGCGGCGGCACTGATCGAAGGGCTCGGCGGTGCCGAGGCGCTTCGCAATGCGGTGCTTGCACCGAAGGCGCTCTCCGACGAGGCCCGCGCCCGCGAGGCGGAGGCGCGGGCCGCGGCGGCCTACCGGGAGGCGGGCGACGACCTCGCGACGCTGCGCCAGCGGAAGGCGGAACTCGCCGAAGCTCGGCGCAATCGCGAGGAGGCCGTGCGGCAGATCCAACGCGAGCAGAAGGAGGCCGCCTCGCTGGTCTACCCCGACGTCGTGGGGCTCGAGGAGATGCAGGCCTCGCTCGCGCCCGACGAGGCGCTGCTGCTCTACTTCCACACGCCGCCGTTCGCGATCGTCCTCGTAGTCACCTCGCGGGGGGCGAGCCGCCTGATGCTCGGCAAGGTCGACGCGATCGACGCTGCCTGCGCCGCGCTGGGCACGCCGGCGGCGTCGACCGACCCGACCCCGGCGACCGCGCGGCTGCGCGACCTCGTCGCGAAGCCGCTCGCACTCTCGTCGAGGATCCGGCGCGTGCTGATCTCGCCCTACAAGTCGCTCTCGTTCGTCCCCTTCTGCCTGCTCTTCCCCGGCCACGAGGTCGTCATGACGCCCTCGGGGACGACGCTCCGGCTGCTCCGCTCGGCCGGCGATCCCGCGGGCACCGGCGTGCTCGCGGTCGGCGACCCCGACTACGACACCTCCGGGACAGCGCTGCCCGGCCTGCCGCGCCTCGCCCGTCTGCCCGGAAGCCGCGACGAAGCGCGCGCGGTCGGCGACGTCGTGCTGCTGGGAAAGGACGCGAGCGAAGGCGGCCTTGTGCGCCAGATCGCCTCGCGGGAGCGTTGGCGCGCGGTCCACCTCGCATGCCACGGCTCCAGCGCCCCCTTCCCGTGGCTCGCCCTCTCGCCCGGCGACGATGCGGACGGCCTGCTGACCGCGCTCGACCTCTGCCGCCTGCGCGTGCCCGCGCAACTGGTCGTGCTCTCCGGCTGCGAGACCGCGCGCGGCCGGCTCTACAAGTCCGAAGGGGTCGTCGGCCTCGCGCGCGCGTTCATGCTGGCGGGCAGCCCGCGCGTGATCGCGTCGCTGTGGAAGGTCGATGACGAGGCGACCCGCGCGCTGATGACGGACTTCTACAGGCGATGGAAGGGGGGCGCGGGGGCGGCGGCGACCCTGAAGCAGGCGCAGGAGTCCGTCGCGGCGCAACCGCAGTGGCACCACCCCTGCTACTGGGCGGCGTGGCAACTCTGGGGGCTCGGCGAGTAGCGCGGCGAACGCGCCCGCTCTCAGGCCCCCGAGCCCCCCCCGACGGCGCGCGCCATGCGCAGCGAACTGATCAGGTAGACCGCGCCGTAGATGAAGAGCGGCACGGCGCCGATCAACATCAGGGGCACCAGCATGGCGCTGAACAGGGCGGTCGTGAACATCTCCATCGCGCGAGTGTAGCGGCGCCGTCCGACCGTCCCGGCTACTCGAGCTCCAGCCCCCCCGGCTTGCGACTTGCGTCGATCCGCCGGCGAATTGCCGCGCTGCGCGCGGATTCCGTGGCGTCGATCCCGGCCATCACCTCTCGCGCGCGCCCCGGACGCCCCGCATCGAGCAGACGCTCCGCCAGGGTCAGGCGTACCGCCGCCTCGTCGGGCGGACGCGCGGCGAGTTTCACCTCGAGCAGCGAGATCAGCCGCTCCGTCTGCCCGCGGGACCCGAGCAGGTCGAGCAGTTCCTCGCGTTCGCGCTCGGGCAACCACGCGGGCGATGACGCTCGCGCGCCGCTCTCGTAGGCCGCGTAGGCTCTCCCGGCGTCCCCTGCGTCGAGGGCGTCGCGCAGCGCGACGAGCGCCGCCACCCGCGGGTCGCGATGCGGGGGGGGTGCGGGGGCCGGCGGCGGCGGCAGCGGGAGGGGCACGCCGCGGGCGACCCGGGGATCGCGGACGCGGAGCGAGAAGTAGTCCCATCCCTCCGTGTCGATCCACTTGCGCTTCAGCATCAGTACCGCGGCGGCGACTCCGGCGCCCGCGCCGAGCAGGTGCGCGAGCGAGCCGCTCATGCTGAACCCTTGCAAGAGAAGAAAGAACAGGTCTAGTCCGAGCCAGATGGCGCAGAAGCGGAAGACCTCCATCTCGGCGCCGGTGCGCACGAGGGGGCCGATCCAGACGAAGAGGCTGAGCGTGTTGCGCGGCGCCCAGAGCGCGGCGATCGCAAGCAGCCCCATGATCGCCCCGGAGGCTCCGATGGCCCCCCCCTCCTCGGCGCCGAGCATCAGGATCTGGACCACGGCGGAGACCGCGACCGCCAGTGCGGCATAGACGGCGAGGAAGCGCTGCCACCCGAGCATGCCCTCGACGAGGAATCCGAACGACCACAGGAAGACCATGTTCCCGACGAGATGCATCCACCCGCCGTGCGCGAAGGCGCACGAGATCCACGTGACCGGGTTGAAGTGCCCGAAGCGCAGCACCCACGAGTCGATCCAGGGTGCCGCCGCGCCCTCGACGAGGGTCGCCGACCCAGGAAAGCCGAGCAGCGTGGCGACGGCGACATTGCCCGCGATCAGGGCCACGGTCGCGAACGGAAACGCCCGCGCGACGGTGTCGGACCGGTAGGGCAGGACGACGAACACGGCGGGGCGATTGTCGCCGGGGCGGTAGAATCCTCCAACCCTCCGGGAGTCGTGTTGCGAGATTTCGGCCTCTGCTCCGCGGCGCTGCTCGCGATCGCGCTCGCCGCATCCGGCCAGGAGAGCAGCGAGGCGCGCACGCGACGGCTGCTCCAACTGCTCGGCTCGGGGGATGCCACGACGCGGGCGAGCGCCGCCCAGGAACTCGCCGAGTGCGGCCCGGCGGGCGCGAGCGGCCTCGTGCGCGCGCTCGGGGACAAGGACCCGGTCGTGCGGGAGCGGGCGAGGGAGGCCCTGAGCGCCATCGGACCGGGGGCGACGGACGCGGTCATCACCGGGCTCAAGTCGAAGAGCAGCGAGGTCCGCTGGGGCTGCGCGGTGATCCTGGGCGACTACGATCGCATCCGACCCGTCGTCACGACGGCGCAGCGTGCGCAGCGGCTCCTCGAGGTGCTGGAGCGCGAGCCCGGGGTCCACCGCTACTCGCTCCATCCGATCCTCTGCAAGGCGGGCAGCGTCGCCCTCGACCTCGCGCTCAAGCTCGCCGCCCGCACGCAGAACGCCGACGTCGCGGACGAGCTTTCGACGCTGCTGGGCGGATTCGGCGCGCTCGCGCATGCCCCGCTCGGCACTCGCCTGCGCGACGGGGGCGCGCTCGAGCGCACGATCGCCGCCCGGGCGCTCGCCCGCAGCGGGGCGGCCCCGGGCGGGGCGGTGCCGCTGCTCCGCCTCGCACTCGAGGATCCGGAAGCTCCCGTGCGTCGCTGGTCCGCGGAGGCTCTCGGCCGTTGCACGATCCCGGTCGAGGCGCTGGCGGAGATGGCGCGTCTCTTCGGCGACCCCTCCGTCGAGGTTCGAGAGGCCGCGGCGGGAGCCGTCGCGAACTTCGGCAAGGCGAGCTTCCCCGTGCTGGAGGAGGAGTTGAAGAGCCCCGAGCGCGTCCGCCGCGAGGCGGTGCGGGCGGCCCTCCTCGCGATGCGGGACCGCGTCTCCGCCGGGCTGCTCGCCGGCCTGTCGGGCGCCTCGGCGGAGGCCCGTCGCCTGATCGCGCAGGTTCTCGCCGATGTGCGCTTCTCGATCTTCGAGGCGTCGCACACGGACGCGCTGGCCGGACTGCTGCGGGACGCATCCCCGGAGGTGCGCCGGACCGCGCTGTTGTCGCTGCGACGCGCGGAGCCTTCCCTCGCGCGGCGCCACGGGCCCGCGCTCGCGGCCGCACTCGCGGACGAAGCCCGCGAGGTCCGCCTCGCGGCGCTGGAGAGCATCGCCTCGCTCGAGCTTGAGCCCCTTCCGATGCGCAGCGCCTTGGCCGCACCCCTCGGCTCGAGTGATGCTCTGGAGCGACTGCTCGCGGCGTTCGCCGCGTGGAGATACGGCCTTCCCGAGGAGGCGAGCCTGCTCACGATCCTCCCGGTTCTGAAGAGTGCGGGGGTGCCCGAGGGGGTGAGAGCGGCGGCCGCGCGGCTGCTCGGGCAGTGCGGGCCGCGGGGGAGCGCCTTCCTGCTCGAACTCGGCCAGATCGCGCAGGCGGAGGATCAACCCGAGGCGGTACGACTCCCGACCATCGAAGCCATCGGGAACCTGCTCGCCTCGTCCGGCGGCGCGCTCCGTGGTCGCCCGAGGCGGTGGCAGGCGCAAAAGCCCGAACTCCGCGAGGCGGTCGAGGCCGGCCTCGCCTACCTCGCCCAGTCGCAGTCCTGCGACGGGGCGGGCAGCGCGATCGGATGGTGGGACGGCGACGGGCCCGAAGGCTCCCGCTATCGCGTCGGCAGGACCGGGCTCGTGCTGCTCGCCTTCCTGGCGCGGGGGCCCGCGGAAACCGGAGGCGGCGACCCGCATGAAGCCGTGATCGCGCGCGGACTCGCCTTCTTGCGCCACCAGATCCCCGAGGTGCGGCAGCGAGCCGAGGAACCGTGGTCGAAGCCGGTCCTCGAGTACGCCGTCGGCGTCGCGGCGCTCGCCGAGGCGTGGGCCGTGCGCGGGAGGCCGGAGGACGACCGCGGCCTCCGGGGGGCTGCGATCGACCTCTGCCTCATGCGGAACCCCTATCTAGCCTGGCGCTATACGCCGCGGGACGGGGAGAACGATACCCACGTGACCGCCTGGGTGCTCTCGGCGCTGCGCACCTGCGACCTGGGCGGCGTCGTCGTCGATCCGGATGCCTATGAGGGGGCGCGAAGCTGGCTGACCCGCGCCGTCGACCCGAAGACGGGGCACGGCAGCTACCGTGGCACCTACGCACCGCGCTCGCTTCCCGAAAGCGTCCTCTCGCCCGAGTTCCTCAGGGAGTCGAGCGCCGCGCTCCAGCTCGCGGACCTGCTGATGCCGGTGGTGACGCTCAGCCCCGACCTCCGCGCGAAGGGGTGGAGTCGCCTCGCTTCGGCTTGGCCGATGGCCGAGCGCGCCGACTATCACGAGTGGGCATGGAGCAGCGCCGTGCTCGCGCAGTCCGACGCGCGCGCCCACTCGGTCTGGCGCGGCATGCTGGAGCGCGTGCTGCTCGGCGAGATGCGCATCGCGACGGGACCCGAGGCGGGATCATGGCCGCCCTGCGACGCGTGGAGCCGCGAGGGCGGCCGCGCCTACGCGACCGCGATGGCGATCCTCGCGCTGCTCGGCGAAGTCCGCTATGAGCGGGGGACGCTGGCCGGGCGGGGTTGCCCGCCGGATCTGACTTTTGCGATGGGCACTCTCGAGACGCTGTCGAAGTCGGTCCGCGAGCCCGTCGCCGAGGCGGCCCGCCTCGCCCTCGAACGGGCGAGAGGCGGATCGCTCGCCCGGGCTTCCAAGTGAAGCGGCTCAGCCGGGCGCGCGGGGCGCCCGGGCCAGGAACAGCACGTCCTCCTTCGCGCCGAGCGAGGCGTCCGACCAGCGGATGCGTTCGCGCCGTGACCAGGGGTAGACCACGTCGAGCACGCGGGCGAAGTCGTCGTCGTCCTCGGCGGACCAGACGCCGAGCACGCCGCCCGGGACGAGGTGTTGCATGACGCGCCGCTGCCCCTCGACGGTGTAGAAGGGAGCGCTCGCCGCGTGGAGGGGGTCCTTCGGCGCGTGGTCGACGTCGATGAGCAGCAGGTCATGCCGCTCCGTCGGCGGCCCGAGCAGACGCGCGTAGACATCGCCCTCGGCGATCTCGAGGCGCGGATCGGCGTTGAGTTCGGAGGAGAGCGGAAGCTGGCCGTCCCTCATCCAGCGGGCAACCGCCGGCAGCAGGTCGAGCACGAGCACGCGAGAGACGCGGGCATCGTGCAGCGCGGCGTGCGCGGTGTAGCCGAGCCCGAGTCCCCCGACGAGCACGTCGAAGGGCCCCGCGGCGGACGGATGCGCGGCGAGCGCGCGGGTCGCGAGCGCCCGCTCCGAGACCGTGTTCGCGCTGCTCATCAGCAGGTAGCCGTCCACGTGGACCTGCATCACGGCGCGGCCGTCCGCATCCGGCAGCGAGCGTTGCCGCAGATCGACCACGCCGATCGGCGTCTCCACGAAATCGACGACCTCGAACCTGTAATCCATCGCGGCAGGGTACAGGATCGTCCTGCAGAACCGAAAAGGACGCGCGGGCCGCCCCTTCCCCGACCTGCGCCTCCCATGCGACGATGCCCCCATGCCGAAGGAGCGGCCTCGACCGGAACACGAAGTGACCGACGCCATCGGCGCCGCGCTCCCGACGAACCGCCACGCGATCCTCCTCTTCGAGATGGTGGTGGAGGCCCTCGGGGAGCGTGCGGCGGTGGAGACGGTCGCGGGACGCACGAGGCGACTGCTCTTTTGCCGCGAAGCCCCCGGGTCTGCGTCCGTGATCCCGTGGCCGCTGCTGAAACTCGACACGGTGGGGCGCTCGTCGATCGTGATCCCGCTCTTCGGGCCGGAGGGGGAGGCGCCGCCCCGCCCGGGCAAGGCCCCCCGCCTGCACGGCCTCGGACCGGGGGAGATCCTCCTCCACGATGGACCGCACAGCATCACCGTCACCTACGGCGACGATGGCCGCTGGTTCGAGAAGACGCGCAGCGAGAGCCCCGACGCGCTCGTCGGCGCGCTCGCGGCGCTCGCCGACGGCACGGCGCAACCGGTCGAACTGCTCGCCCGCTACATGGCCGGCCTCGACATCGCCCGCCACGGCCCCTGCCGCCTGCTGCTCCCCGCGCCGGTGCCCTCGATCGAGGGCGCACGAAACTGCGGCCTCTTCGCGATCCGCGACGCGCTCTTCGAGGGGAGGATCCCCGGGGCCGCGCGCTGCGCGGTGGCCGACGCCTTCGACGGCTCGGCGCTCGCGTGGGGGGAGACGCCGCAGGAGGCGCTCGCGGCCTGGCGCAAGGAGGTGCTGCGGCTGAAGCCTCATCCGCCCCGCGCGCCGCCGCCGGCGGCTCCCCGCCGGGAGCAGGGCACCGCGGGCGAGAGGCCGGGCGAGTTCACGATCACAGGCTCCTCGCCAGACATCGGCTGGCCCGACGCGACGCCGGAGAACACGCCGGCCGTCCTGATCCCTCTTGCACCGCAGGCCCGCTCCCCTTGGCGAGGGGCCTCCGTGATGCGACTGCTGGGGGGCTTTGGGGGCACGGTCCAGGCGCTGATGCGGCGCGACGCCGATGGCTTCACGCTGGTCGGCGATGGGCTGCTTGGCCTCGTGGATCCAGACGACCTCGACGGGTTGCTCGACGGCGCGCGCCACTTCGAGCACCCCGCGATCGCGCAGGCCCGCGAAGCGTGGCTCGGGGACCGCCCCCCGTACGACACCCACACGGTCGTCTACCGCCTCGTGGACGACCGCACGCTCCGGCCGGTCAGGCCGTGCGAGGAGAGTTCCTCGCGCGGCTACGGATTCAAGGGCCGCGCGCTGGACGGCGACCGCCTCCGCCTGCGTGTCGTGCGCCAGCGGACGACGCGGTGATCCGCGCCGCGCAAGTCCTGATCCTCGTCGTCCTGCCCGGCGCATGCGGCTCCGTCGCCGTCGTCGACCGCGATCGCGACGGCCGCGCGATCCTCGTCCGCTCCGGGCAGCCGACGGCGCAAACCCTGGAGCGGCTCCGCGCGCAGCATGGGATCCGCACCGTCGTGAACCTGCGCGGCGAGCATCCGGGGAAGGCGTGGTGGGAGGAGGAGCGGCGAGGCGTCGCGGCGATCGGCGCGGAGTGGGTGCAGTGGCCGACGGGCGGGCGCGAGCGGCCGCCGCCGGAGACCGTCGCGGCCTTCCTCGACCTGATCGAGGATCCGGGGGCGCGGCCCGTGCTCGTCCATTGCGAGTCGGGCATCCACCGCACCGGCATGCTCGTCGCGGTCTACCGGATGCAGTACCAGCAGTGGAGCGCGGAGCGGGCGCTTGCCGAGCTGCGGCGGCAGGGCTTCCGCCTCGGAGGCCGCGACCGCTCCGCGCTCGAGCAGTATCTGCGCGAATACCGTCCCGACCCGTCGCGTAGGCTGCGGTGATGGAAGCCCCGCAGGTCCTTCTCGTCGTGCTCGTCGTCGCGGTCTTCGCGCTCCTCGCCTACGCGGGCTGGCGCGCGCAGCAGCAGCGCAAGAAGGACCTCGCCGCGCTGGCCGCCCGCCTCGGGCTCCGCTGGTCGGAGAAGGACAGCGTCGGCGTCGCGTCGCGGTTGGAGGCGTGGTTCGACGACCTGCGCACCGGGAACAACCGCTACGCCTACAATGTCCTTTCCGGACGCCTCGGCGAACGCGACGCCTACCTGTTCGACCACCACTACGAGACCTACAGCACGAACTCGAAGGGCCACCGGCAGACGCACCACCACCACCGGAGCTTCGTCGCGCTGAGGCACGACGTCGATCTCGGCCAGGTCGACCTGCGCCCGGAGGGGCTGTTCGACAAGCTCAAGGCCGCCTTCGGCTTCGACGACATCGACTTCGAGTCGAGCGAGTTCAGCTCGCGCTTCCACGTCAAGGCCAGCGACAGGAAGCTCGCCTACGACATCTTCCACCCGCCGATGATCGAGTACCTGCTCCCGCTGGGGGACCTCCGCCTGACGACCGCCGCGGGCTTCCTGCTCGCGCGCCGCGGCGGCGTGCTCAAGCCTCCCGCGCTCGAGAAGACGCTGCACGACGCGCTCGGCTTCCTCGACCGCCTTCCGCGGTACCTGCGCCGGGATCGCGGCGGGGATGCGTGAGTCGCTCCCCCTGCCGGGCCGGCCGCGGCAGGGAGTCGTGCCTCTGGCGACGACATCCTGCCCGCTCAGGTCGAGCCGTCGAATCGGATCTCCGGACTGACGTGAGAACATGCGGTCCTACGCGCCGCCGTTCCCCTCGATGGCGGGGATCCGGGGAGTCTTCGCGGCCGCCTCGCCAAGGGAGCCGCCCCGGGTGAGGCTAGAATCCGGCCGATGACCCTGGAGCTCGCCTTCCTGTTCGCGCTGCTGGTGGCGATGGTCTACCTGTTCCTGACCGAGAAGCTGCCGGTGGACCTGACCGCGTTCCTCGGTCTCGTCGTCCTCGTGTTCGGGCGCTACCTGACCCCGGAGGAGGCGTTCACGGGATTCGCGTCGCCTGCCGTCATCACGATGCTCTCGGTCTTCATCGTCGGCGCGGCGCTCCTCGAGACGGGCGTGGCGGACATGATCGGCGCGCGCATTCACGCCCTCGTCGGCAACAGCGAGGCGCGCCTGATCCTCGTGCTGATGCTCGTCGCTGGCGTGATGTCCGCGTTCATGAACAACATCGCGGCCACCGCGGTGCTGATGCCGGCGGTGTCGTCCATCGCGCACCGCGCGGGGATCGCGCCGTCGCGGCTCTTCATGCCGCTCGCGTTCGGGGCGATCCTCGGGGGCACGACGACTCTCATCGGCACGCCTCCCAACATCCTCGCGGCGCAGATGCTCGCGGAGCGCGGGCTCGAGCCCTTCTCGCTCTTCGACTTCGCGCCGGTCGGCCTGCCGATCCTCGGCGTGGGGTGCCTCTTCATGGTCACGGTCGGCCGTCGGCTCCTGCCCGCGCACGAGGATCGCGGCCCCGCGGCGGCGGAGTCGCGGGACCTGACGCAGGTCTACCGCTTGCAGGAGCGCCTCTTCTCGATCCGCATCCCCGCCGTCTCGCCGCTCGACGGACTGACGCTCTCCGAGACGAGGCTCGGCAACACGCTGGGGATCAAGGTGCTCGCCATCCTGCGCGACGGGAAGCAGCGGCTGGCGCCCGAGGGCGACGCCGTGCTCTGCGGCGGCGACGTGCTCTTCGTCGACGGGCTCGTCTCCGACCTGAAGGAGCTGCTCCGGCTGCAGAGCCTCGAGGTCGAGAGGGCGGAGCTCGCCCGGCTGCCCGCGCCGGCGCAGGGCGTGGAGGGTGTGCGCGCGCGGCTCGCCGCGGGCTCGCCCCTCCTGGGCCACACGCTGCGGGGCTTGCACTTCCGCGAGCGCCTGGGGCTCGTCGTCATCGGCATCCGGCGGGCGGGGCTCCTGCGCCGCATCCACCTCGCGGACGAGGTGCTCGCGGAGGGCGACGAGATCCTCGCGCTGGGAAAGCCCGAGGATCTCGATGCCCTGCCCCGCCAGCACGGCTTCGAGCTTCTCGATCGCGGGCTGGAGGCGATCGGCGACCTGCAGGACCAGCTCTTCCTGATCCGCATCCCCGAGGGCTCCTCGCTCGCTGGCTCCACGATCCGGGGGAGCCGGCTCGGGGAGCTGGTCGGCTTGACGGTCGCCGGCCTCCTCCGCGGCGACGAGACCCGCCTCGCACCCGGGCCCGACGAGACCCTGCTCGCGGGCGACCGGCTCCTGATCACGGCCGAGCCGTCGCGCATCGTGACGCTCGTGCACCTCGGCGAGGTCCAGCTCGAGCCCAGGTCGACGGCACCGCTCGAGTCCGAGGAGGTCGGCATGGTCGAGGCCGCGGTCGCGCCGCGCTCGAACGTCGTCGGGCGCATGCTGCTCGAGCTGGACTTCCGCGAGCGGCACGGGCTCCTCGCGCTCGCGCTGTGGCGCGAAGGCAGGCCCTTGCACGTGGACTTCAACCACGTGCCGCTCCGGTTCGGGGACGCGCTCCTCTTCCACGGCCCGCGGGAAAGGATCCGGCGCCTGGCGCGCGAGCCGGACTTCGTCGTCCTCTCCGCGGCCGCGCAGGCCCCGCGACGGACGAGCAAGGCGCCGCTCGCCTTCGGCTGTCTCGTTCTGATGGTCGCGCTCGTCGTGGGCGGCTTCCAGCCGATCCAAGTGGCCGCGTTCACCGCCGCCGCGCTCGTCGTCCTGTTCGGCACCCTGACGATGCAGGAGGCCTACCGTGCGATCGAGTGGCGGGCGATCTTCCTCGTCGCCGCGGTGTTGCCGGTGGGCATGGCGATGGAGCGCACGGGCGCGGCGCTGCTCCTCGCGCAGGTGGTCACGACCGTGGCCGGCCCGCTCGGCAGCTACGCCACGCTCGCCGCGCTGCTTGTGCTCGCGAGCCTCCTGAGCCAGGGGCTCGACGGGGCACCGGCGGTCGTGCTCCTCGCGCCGGTGGTGCTGGGCGCGGCCGAGGAGCTGGGGATCAGCCCCTACCCGATGATGATGGGTGTCGGGCTCGCGGCTTCCGCCGCCTTCATGACGCCGTTCAGCCACAAGGCAAACCTCCTGGTCATGGGCGCCGGCGGCTACCGGTCGCGCGACTACCTGAGGGTCGGCACGCCGCTGACGGTCGTGTTGCTGATCCTCATGGTGCTGCTCGTGCCGGTCTTCTTCCCGTTCTAGGAGTTTGTCCGACCATTCGTCGGACAAACTCTCAATATGAAAGGGGGTTCGCTGTCGGTGACCGGCCGACAGGCGCCGGACCACCGCACGATCAGCGACTTCCGGAAGCGGCCATCGGACCGCGACGAGGCGCCGCGCAACCTCACGGACCCGGAGAGCCGGATCATGAGGGGACCCGACGGCGTCGTGCAGCCGTACAACGGCCAAGTGGCGGTCGACGCCGCAAGCCGCGTGATCGTGGCTGCGCACGTCTCGAGCACCGCACACAGCGTCCCGAAGCTGGCAGCCGCGGGGGCGAGTAGAATCGCCTCGCGATGCGCGATCCGCTGGGCTGGGTGCCGGTCAAGTACAAGCTGCCGCTCACCTTCGTCAGCATCGGCCTCGTCGCGTTCGGCGTCGGCGGCGTCGTCGTCACGTCCACGGCGCGCGAGGCGCTCGAACGGCAGATCCGCCTGCGCCTCGACGAGCACGCCGCCTCGGTGTCGCTCGTCCTCGACCGCCACCTCGACCTGCTCGGCCGCCGCGTCGAGGACTTCGCGTCGGACGGCTTCATCCGCGCCGAGGCCGCCGCGGGCGCGCCGACCGGCGCCCTCGCGCGCCATCTGCGCGAGAACAAGCTGCCGCTCGTCCCGGGCTTCGCGGCCGCCGCGGTGCTCGGCGCCGACGGGTCGCTGCTGCTCGGCAGCCTCGCCGACGCGGCGCCGCCCGATCCCGCCTCGACGCGCTTCGGCGCGCTGCGCCCCCGCACCCCCGAACATCCCTTTCCGGGCTTCCTGATCACGACGCCGCTGCGTCACCTCGACGAGAACCGCCGCATCGGCTGGCTGCGCATCCTCGTGCGCGCCGACCGCTGGATCGAGGGGATGAGCGAACTCGCGGCGCTGCCGGAGGCGGGCGTGAGGCGGATCGAACTCGTCGACGGGGCGGGCGCGCGCCTCCCGTTGCGGACGGGGGGGGGCGCGGGGGGGGGCATCGCCTATGGCCGGCCCGTGCCGCGCAACGGGTGGCGGCTCGAGCTCGAGATGGATCGCGACGAGGCGATGCGGCCGCTCGCCGAACTGCGCGACCGCTACCTCGCCATCGGGGGCGTGCTGCTGCTGCTGACCGCCTGCGTGCTCTTCTTCCCGTTCCGCTTCCTGCTCAGGCCGCTCGGCGCGATCCGCGAGGCGGCGCGGCGCATCGCGGCGGGGGACTTCGCGACGAGGGTCCGGGAGGAGTCGCAGGACGAGATCGGCGACCTCGCGCGCGCGTTCAACATCATGGCGCAGGCGGTCGAGGAGCGGACGCGGACGCTGGAGCGGCGCGAGGGCGAGATCCGCGAGGAGCGCGACCGCCTCGCCGTCGTCTTCCGCTCGATGGAGGAGGGCCTCTTCCTGCTGGACCGGGAGGGGCGCGTCAGCCTCTCGAACGCGGCGGCGGCGCCGATCGTGCGCGCCTTCGGGCCGGAGGGGCGCGCACCCCATCGCATCGACTGCCTCGCCCCGGAACGGTCGCCGCTGCACTGCCTCCGCTGCCTGATCGAGCCCGGCCGGCCGGCGAGGGCCTGCACGCTGGAGCACGAGGGTCGCGTCTACGAAGTCCACGCGACGCCGCTGCCGTCGGCAGCCGGAGCGGGCGGCGGCCACCTCTGCGTCAGCCGCGACATCACGGCGCGCATCGCCGAGGGGGAACGCCAGTCGCACCAGGAGCGCATGGCGGTGCTCGGCGAGGTCGCCGCCGTGATGGCCCACGAGCTGAACAACCCGCTCGCCGCCATCTCGATGTTCAGCCAGATGCTCGAGGGGGAGCTCGCGGCCGGTTCGCCGCAGCGGGAGCGGGCCGAGGTGATCCGGCGCAACACCGAGACCTGCAAGCGCACGATCCGCGGGCTGCTCGACATGGCGGCCCGGGCGACCCCCGAGGTGGCCCCGTTCGACGCCGACGACCTGCTGCACGAGGTCGCACGGCTGCTGCGGCCGGTGCACGAGAGGGCCGGCGTCGAGCTGAGGCTCCGGACGTGCGGGGAGGGCGCCACGGTCGTCGGGGACGAACTGCAGCTCCGGCAGGTGCTGATCAACCTCGTGATGAACGCGATCCAGGCGCTCGAGCCGAAGGGCGGCGTCGTCACGCTCTCGGCCTCCTCCCGCCCCGACGGGCTCGAGATCCGCATCGAGGACGACGGCCCGGGCATCCCGGAGCCGGCGAGGCCGCACATCTTCGAGCCCTTCTTCACGACCAAGCGCGCCGGCGTCGGGACGGGGCTCGGCCTGCCGACGTCGCGGCGCATCGTCGAGGCGCACGGCGGGACGCTGGATCTCGTCTCCACGGGCCCTCAAGGCAGCGTCTTCCGCGTCGTGCTGCCGCGCGACGGCCGCGGCATCCCGTGGGAGGCGCGCACGCGCGTCGCGCACGAGATCGCGAGGAAGGAGAGGGCCGGTGGATGAAGCCCCGCGCGTGCTGATCGTCGACGACGAGCCGGACGTGCGCCTCGGCCTCCGGATGCTCGCCGAGTCGGCCGGGGCCACGGCGCGCGAGGCGGCGAGCGCCGAGGCCGCGGTCGCGGTCCTCGCGGACTGGCGCCCGCACGTGCTTCTCAGCGACATCACGATGGGGCGGATGAGCGGGATGGACCTGCTCGACGAGACGAGGCGCCGCTGGCCCCTCGTGCGCGTCGCGCTGATCACCGGCTTCGGCACGATCGAGCTCGCCGTCGAGGCGATGCGGCGCGGCGCCTCCCACTTCATCACGAAGCCCTTCGACAACGAGGAGATCCTCGCGGTCATCCGGCAGTGCGGCCGCGAGGGGCTCGCGGCGGAGCGGATGCGCGCCGCGAGCGAGGCGGGAGGCGAGGGGCCGCTCGTCGGCCGGTCGTCCGCGATGCGGCGGGTGCTCGACCTCGTGGAGCAGGTCGCGCCCACGCCGATGAGCGTGCTGATCGAGGGCGAGAGCGGCACCGGCAAGGAACTCGTCGCGCGGGCGCTGCACGCCGGCGGCGCTCGGCGGGACCGTCCCTTCCTCGCCGTGAATACCGCGGCGCTGCCCGACGCGCTCCTCGAGTCGGAGCTCTTCGGCCATGCGAAGGGCGCCTTCACCGGGGCCGACCGCGAGCGGAAGGGGCTCTTCGAGCAGGCGCAGGGGGGCACCGTGCTGCTCGACGAGGTGGGCCTGATGTCGCTCCCGTTCCAGGGCAAGCTGCTGCGCGCGCTGCAGGAGCGCGCCGTCGTTCCCCTCGGCAAGACAAGGCCCGTACCGGTGGACTTCCGGCTCCTGGCCGCGACGAGCCGCAGCCTCGAGGATCGCATCCGCGAGGGGCAGTTCCGCGAGGACCTCTACTACCGGCTCCGGGTCGTCACGGTCGCGGTGCCGCCGCTGCGCGAGCGCCTCGAGGACCTGCCCGCGCTCGCCGCGCACTTCCTGTCGAAGTACGCGCGCGCGATCGAGGCGCTGCGCCCGGACCGTCCGCCGCTCTCGGCGGCGGCCCTCGCGGCGCTGATGCGCCACGGCTGGCCCGGCAACGTGCGCGAGCTGGAGAACTGCATGCAGCGCGCGCTTGTGCTCTGCCGCGGCCCGGAGATCCTGCCCGAGCATCTCGGCCTGCCGGGCGACGAGCCCGCGCCGCTCTCCTACGAGGAGGAGAAGCAGCGCGCGGTCCGCGAGTTCCAGCGCCGCTACATCGATCGCGCGCTCGCGGCGAGCGGCGGCAACATCAGCGAGGCCGCGCGCACCTGCGGCCTCACGCGCGCCGCGCTGCAACGCATCCTGCGCTCGCTCGGTCGGTAGCGCCTGCCTCGCGCGCGTGCGCGGGTGCATAGCGGGCGCGGCGCCGCGCGCGGGCGGCGGCGCCGCGGCGCGCCGGGGGGGGGGCGCGGGGGGGGGGGGGCGCGCGGGTGGGGTGGGGCCCCGGGACTGGCCCACCCCCGGCCCCCGCGACGGGGGGGGGCCGCGGGGGGGTGCATACGCGCGTATGCGTTCGGCCCGCGGAAAGGGCGCGTTCCGGGCTTGGCACGCCGTTTCCGTGGGAGGAGGGCGATGCGACTGCACGCCGCCCGACCTCTCGCCGCCCTGCTGCTGGCCGCCGGGTTCGCCGCGGCGCAGGAGGCGGCGCTCGACTTCAAGCAGAACTGCGCGAGTTGCCACACGATCGGCGGCGGCCGGCTGACCGGCCCCGACCTGAAGGGCGTGCTCGAACGCCGCGACCGCGCGTGGCTCTCGCGGTTCGTCCTCGATCCCGCCGCGGTTCTCGACAGCGGCGACGCCTACGCGGCGAGGCTGCTCGAGGAGTCGCGGGGCGTGCGCATGCCGAACGTCGCGGGCATGAGCAAGGCGCGCGCGGAGGCGCTGCTCGACCTGATCGACGCCGAGGGCAAGCTCGAGAAGTCGCAGTTCGCGGGCGTCCAGATCCCCGACCGCCCCTTCACGCCCGCCGACATCGAGCGCGGGCGCGCGATTTTCCGCGGAGCCTCGCCGCTGAAGGCGGGGGGACCCTCCTGCCTCGGCTGCCATGCGATCGGCGGCATCGGGGGGCTCGGGGGCGGCCGGCTCGGGCCCGACCTGACGAAGGTCTTCGAGCGCTACGAGGACCGGCGCAAGCTCGGCGCGTGGCTCTCGGCCCCCGCGACCCCCACGATGGGGCCGACCTTCCGGGTGCGGCCGCTGGACGCGGAGGAGATCCTCCCGCTTCTCGCCTACTTCGAGGATGCGGCCCGGCGCGAGGAGGAGGACCGCGCGCCGCGGGCGCTCGTCTTCGCGCTGCTCGGCCTCGGGGGCACCGCGGGCTGCTTGGTGCTCTTCCAGCGCCTGTGGAGCGGGCGCTTCCTCGGCGTCAGGCGACCTCTGGTCGAACGGGCCGCGCTCCCCTCGGGCGGCCGGGAGAAACCGGCATGAGCGAGAAGGGCAACCTCCGTTGGATCAAGGACGAGGTGGACGCGCGCTCGCGCGGATGGGAGGAGTTCTACCGGAACCGCTGGCAGTACGACAAGGTCGTGCGCAGCACGCACGGCGTGAACTGCACCGGCGGCTGCACGTGGCAGATCCACGTCAAGGACGGGATCGTCACGTGGGAGATGCAGGGGCTCGACTACCCGGCGCTCGAGGCGGGCATCCCGCCGTACGAGCCGCGCGGCTGCCAGCGCGGCATCTCCTACTCCTGGTACCTCTACAGCCCGCTGCGCGTGAAGTACCCCTACATCCGCGGCGCGCTGCTCGACCTGTGGAAGCAGGCGCGCGGCGCCCACGAGGACCCGGTCGAGGCGTGGGCGTCGCTCGTCCGCGACCCTGCGAAGCGCGCGCGCTGGCAGCGGGCGCGCGGCAAGGGCGGATTCCGCCGCACGACGTGGGCTCTCGTGCTCGAGATGATGGCCGCGGCCAACGTGCACACGATCCGCGCGCACGGGCCCGACCGCATCGCGGGCTTCTCGCCGATCCCGGCCATGTCGATGATCAGCTACGCCGCCGGCGCGCGCATGCTGCAGCTGATGGGGGGCGTCTCGCTGTCGTTCTACGACTGGTACTGCGACCTGCCGAACGCGTCGCCCGAGACGTGGGGCGAGCAGACCGACGTCAACGAGAGTGCCGACTGGTACAACGCGAAGTTCCTCGCGGTCATGGGGGCCAACCTCAACATGACCCGCACGCCGGACGTCCACTTCGCGTGCGAGGCGAGGCACAACGGCACGAAGATGGTCGTCTTCTCGCCGGACTTCAGCCAGGTCTCGAAGTACGCCGACCAGTGGATCGCGATCAACGCCGGGCAGGACGGCGCGTGGTGGATGGCGGTCAACCACGTGCTGCTGAAGGAGTTCCACCACGAGCGGGCCGTCCCCTCCTTCCTCGACTACGGCAAGCGGTTCACCGACTCGCCCTTCCTCGTCGAGCTGACGGAGCGCGACGGCGCCTGGGAGGCGGGCCAGCTGCTGCGCGCGGATCGCCTGCCGGCCTACGCGAAGGAGGAGCTGGGCGACTGGAAGTTCCTCATGTGGGACGCGGCCACGGACGGGCCCAAGATGCCGATGGGCAGCTCGGGCCACCGCTGGCAGTCGGGCAAGGGGCAGTGGAACCTCGCGCTCAAGGACGGCAAGGACGGGAGCGCGATCGACCCGGTGCTGACCTTCCTCGCGAAGAACGACGGGAGCGTGCTCGTGCGCCTCGACGACTTCGCGGAGGGGCGCAGCCTGCAGCGCGGCGTGCCGGTGCGGCGCGTCGGCGGCATCACGGTCACGACGGTCTACGACCTGCTGATGGCGCAGTACGGCGTGCCGCGGGGGCTGCCCGGCGCCTATCCCGCGAGCTACGACGACGCGGACGCGCCCTACACGCCCGCGTGGTCGGAGCGCTTCACCGGCATCGGCAGGGCCGACCTGATCCGCTTCGCGCGCGAGTGGGGGACCACCGCGGAGAAGACCGGCGGCAGGTGCACGATCATCATCGGCGCGGGCATCAACCACTGGTACCACGCGAACCTGATGTACCGCGCGGGCATCCACGCGCTGCTCTTCTGCGGCTGCGTCGGCGTCAACGGCGGCGGCCTCGCGCACTACGTCGGGCAGGAGAAGCTCGCGCCGGCCGAGCCCTGGGGCGCGATCGCCTTCGCGAAGGACTGGGTCCCCGCGTCGCGGCTCCAGAACGCCCCCTCGTGGCACTACGTGCACACCGACCAGTGGCGCTACGAGCGCGACTTCACCGACTACCACACGGTGCCGCCGGGCCAGCCCGAGGGGAGCCTCGCCAGGGGCCACGCGATGGACACGCAGGTGCGCGCGGTGCGCAACGGATGGCTTCCGTTCTACCCGCAGTTCCCGCAGAACCCGCTCGCGCTCGTGCGGGAGGCGCGCGCGGCGGGCGCCGCCGACGAGGCGGGCATCGTCCGCCACGTCGTCGAGCGGCTGCGCCAGCGCGAACTGGCCTTCGCCGTCGAGGACCCCGACGCGCCGGAGGCGTGGCCGCGGGTCTGGTACATCTGGCGCGGCAACGCCCTGATGTCGTCGAGCAAGGGGCACGAGTACTTCCTCAAGCACTACCTCGGCACGCACCACAACGACATCGCGACCGACTTCGCCCGGGAGTCCGTCCACGAGGTGAAGTGGCACGAGCAGGCGCCGCAGGGCAAGCTCGACCTCGTCGTCGACCTCAACTTCCGCATGGACACGTCGGCGCTCTACTCCGACATCGTGCTCCCGGCGGCGACCTGGTACGAGAAGGCCGACCTCAACTCGACCGACATGCACAGCTTCATCCACCCGCTGGCGCCGGCGGTGCCGCCCTGCTGGGAGAGCAAGAGCGACTGGGAGATCTTCCGGCTCATCGCGGAGAAGTTCTCGGAGCTGGCGGCGAAGCACTTCCCCGAGCCGGTCGAGGATCTCGTGGCGACGCCGCTCGCGCACGATTCGCCGGCCGAGGTCGCCCAGCCCCGGATGCGCGACTGGATCCGGGGCGAGGTCGAGGCGATCCCCGGCAAGACGATGCCGGGCCTGAAGGTCGTCCGGCGCGACTACGCGAACCTGCACCGGCAGTTCGTCTCCCTCGGGCCGCTGGTCCGCCGCCACGGGCTCGGCGCCCACGGCACGCACTACGACTGCGCCGACTTCTACGACGCGATGGTCGCGACCTGGCCGGTGGAGCACTGGGGCGAGGGCACCTATCCGTCGCTGCGCGAGGACGAGCAGGTCTGCAACACGATCCTGAACCTCGCCACGGTCACGAACGGCGAACTGGCGCACCGCTCCTTTCTCGACCTGGAGAGGAAGGTCGGCCTTCCGCTCGCGCACCTCGCGGAGAAGGCGCGCTCGGTCCGCTGCAGCTTCGAGGACCTGCAGGCCAAGCCGCGGCGCTTCATCAACAGCCCGATGTGGTCGGCGCTGATCGACGACGGGCGCCCCTACGCCCCCTTCACGATGCAGCGCGAGGCGCTCGTGCCGTGGCGGACGCTGACCGGCCGCCAGCACCTCTATCTCGACCACCCCGGCTACCTGCAGTTCGGCGAGCACCTCCCGACCTACAAGCCGAAGCCGCTGCCGACGCAGTACGCCGACCTCCGGGTCAGCGAGGCGGTCGGCCCGACGCTGATGCTCAACTTCCTGACCCCGCACGGCAAGTGGCACATCCACAGCACCTACGGCGACAACGAGCGCATGACGACGCTGTCGCGCGGGTGCGAACCCTTCTGGATGAGCGAGAAGGACGCCGCCGAGCTCGGCATCGACGACAACGACTACGTCGAGGTGCACAACGACCACGGCGTCGTCGTGACCCGCGCCGCGGTCTCCGCACGGATCCCGCGCGGCATCTGCATCATCTACCACTCGCCGGAGCGCACCTACGGCGTGCCGAAGTCGCCGCTGCGGGGCAACCGCCGCGCCGGCGGCCACAACAGCCTCACGCGCACGCGGCTCAAGCCCAACCTGATGGTGGGCGGCTACGGCCAGTTCACCTACCACTTCAACTACTGGGGCCCGACCGGGTGCAACCGCGACACGCACGTCTACGTGCGCAAGCTGACCCGGCTCGTCTGGTGAGGAGACCCATGGACGTACGCAGC
>CAZMXP010000024.1:0-157 GCA_964570285.1 uncultured Planctomycetaceae bacterium | reverse complement strand
CGCGATGGTGTTCCACCTCGACAAATGCATCGGCTGTCACACGTGCAGCATTGCTTGCAAGAACGTCTGGACCGACCGCAAGGGCACCGAATACATGTGGTGGAACAACGTCGAGACCAAGCCCGGCACCGGCTACCCGACGAAGTGGGAGGACCAG
>CAZMXP010000023.1:0-69954 GCA_964570285.1 uncultured Planctomycetaceae bacterium | reverse complement strand
CGGACATCGTCGGCGTGTCGGTGTTCGACCAGGAGCACCACCGGTTCGAGTTCCGCCCCGGGCCGATCTTCGCCAACGTCGTCCTCGCCGACGAGATCAACCGCACGACGCCGCGCACGCAGTCGGCGCTGCTCGAGGCGATGAACACGGCCACGGTCAGCCTCGACGGCGTCACGCACGCGCTGCCCCGCCCTTTCCTCGTGCTGGCGACGCAGAACCCCTTCGAGTTCGAGGGCACCTACCCGCTCCCCGAATCGCAACTCGACCGCTTCCTGATGCGCATCGACATCGGGTACCCCTCCCGCGACGACGAACGGCGCATGTTGCAGCAGCAGCAGGAGGTCGATCCCCTCGACGCGGTCCGCCCCGTCGTCTCCGCGGCGGAGATCCTCGCGCTGCAAGCGCGGGTGCGCCGCGTCCGGATCGAGGAGTCCGTGCGCGACTACCTGCTGTCGATCATCGCGGCGACGCGCGAGTCGCGCCGGCTGCGCCTCGGCGCCTCGCCCCGCGCGAGCGGCGCGCTCCAGAGGGCCGCGCAGGCGCACGCCTTCCTCGACGGCCGGGAGTTCGTGTTGCCCGACGACCTCAAGCGCCTGATCGGGCCGGTCCTCGCGCACCGCGTCGTTCCCGAGGGGACGGCACCGGGGGATACGGCCTTCCGGGATCGCGAGCGGCTGCTAGAGGATCTCGTCGAAGGGATCGAGGTTCCCCTCTAGGATCGCCTGCCGCGTCGTCGGGCCGACCCCCCAGCAGCGGCCGCGCCGGGTCAGTCCGAGGGAGAGGTAGGCGCGCACGGCCGACGGCGCAAAGAAGCAGAGCAGGTCGGCGTCGGCGAGGGCGGCACGCTCCGCGGGCGCGAGATCGGTGCGTGGAAGCGTGCGATAGACGGCGACGGCGTCGACCTGCGCCCCCCGTTCCCGCAACCGCGCGGCCAGCGCGGGGTGCGCCTCCGCCGCCTGGGGGAGCAGCAGACGCGTGCCGCGAGGATCTCCCCACGCAGTCGCGAGAGCCTCCCCCCCCGCGGCCCCCCACACATCCACGCGGATGCCGCTCTCCCGCAGCGCAGCCGCGGTCGCCGGACCTACCGCCCCGACCCTCGGCCAGACGACGCCGCGGGGGGCGCGCTCGACGGCGGCCACGCTGGTGAAGAGCACGCCGTCGTAGCCCGCGGGCGACGGGAAGGGCGCGCCATCGCGGATTTCGGTCAGCGCCACCGACTCGACCTCGTGCCCCGCCTCCTCGAGGCGCCGCCGGAACTCCGCGCCGCGTTCCGGCGCCCGCGTCACGACGACGCGCACTAGCGCTCCCCCAGCCCCGCGAGAAGTTCCCGCGCGGCCGGATGCCCCGGGCGCAGCCGCAGCGCCTCCCTCGCGAGCCGCATCGCATCGGCGACCAGCAGTCGGCGGGCGCACCAGGCCGCGAGGGCGACGCGGCCTTCGACCTCCTCGGGCGGGAGACGCGCGGCGGCGCTGCGTGCCCGGCGCTGCAAGTCGGCCCGCGACTCGATCTTCGTCACGCGACCGCGCGCGATCGAATAGACGAGGCCGTCGGCCCCGGTTCCTTCGACCGCGACCTCGTCCCATGACGAGAGGGCGAACGGTGCGTGGCGCGCGCCGTCGATCTCGACCAGATCGGGAAACTCCTCGAGCGGCGCGTCGATGGCCGGCGGGAGGGCTCCGGCCGCCGCCTTGCGGGGCCCTGAGGGCTCGGGGGGAGGCGGCGGTGCCTCGACGGGCGCAGGCTCGATCGGCTGAGGGGGGGGGGCCGCGGGGGGGTCCTGGCGCTCGATGACCTCGACGATCGCCCGCGTCGGCGAAGGGTCCGCCGTCAGCAGCGCGCCGACAGCACCGAGGAGCGCCACCACGAGAACGGCGAGCCCGAGGGCGAGCTTGCGCCAAGCCGCGTGGGGCTGCCCCGTCGCTGCGCTGGCCCGCGGTCTGGGTTTGGCCTGGCGGAGGGGCGGCGCGGGCGGGAGGGGAACGGGGGGGGCGGCGGGGGCCGCGGCCGCCTTCACCTTGGTCGGGGGCACCGGGACAGGCTCCGCCAGGAATGTGAGCATCACCCGCCCGACATGGATCAGGTCACCCCCCACCAGCGTGCTCGGCAGGTCCGGGGTCAGCACCGCGCCATTGATCCTCGTGCCCGTCGTCGAACCGAGGTCGGTGACCTTCACGCCCGCGCCCTCGACCTGCAGCAGCAGGTGACGGCGCGAGATCGAGGCCTCCTCGATGCAGAGGTCGCTCCCCGGATCGCGCCCGAGGATCAGCAGCGCCCGGTCGAGTTGGCGCACCTGACGACCCTGCGGCGTCTCCCAAACAAGCGCGGCCATCCCACTCGATTCTAAGGTCCCCGCCACCGACCGCGGCGGCGGCACCCGAACCACGCCCCCAAGCCCCGCCCGGAGGATCTTATCGCTTGCTGAACTGGAACTTGCGGCGCGCGCCGCGCTGGCCGTATTTCTTGCGCTCCTTCATGCGCGAGTCGCGCGTGAGGAAGCCGCCTTCGCGGAGAGCGGGCTCGGTTCCCGGATCCACGGTCTTCAGCGCACGGGCGAGCCCGAGAAGGATGGCACCCGCCTGACCCAGCGGTCCCCCGCCATCCACGCGCGCGCGGATGTCGTACTTGCCGGAGTTTCCGGTCGCCTGCAGCGGGGCGAGCACGAGCGTGCGCATGTCGACGGTCGGGAAGAAGGTGTTGAGGTCACGGTCGTTGACCTGGATGTCGCCCGTGCCGGGCCGGATGCGTACGCGCGCGACCGCGCTCTTGCGTCGGCCCGTGCCCCAGGTGTAGGTCGCGTCTGACATCAGCGGCTCCTGCCGGTTCCGAGCGCCAGCGGTTCGGGCTTCTGCGCCTCGTGAGGGTGTTCCGTGCCGGGGTAGAGCTTGAGCTTCTTCAGCATGTTGCGTCCGAGGGTGCTCTTCGGCAGCATGCGTCGCACCGCGAGGCGGAGGATCTCCGCCGGCTTGCGCACGCGCATCTCGGCGAGGCTGCGCTCGCGCTGGCCGCCGGGGTAGAGCGTGTACCACTGGTACATCTTGCCCGCCTCCTTGTTTCCCGTGGCCCCGATCTTGCCCGCGTTGAGCACGATGACGAAGTCCCCGGTGTCGACGTGGGGAGTGTAGGTCGCGCGGTGCTTGCCCATGAGGATCTGGGCGATGCGGGTCGCGGCGCGTCCGAGCACCTCCTTCTCCGCGTCGATCACGTACCAGCGGGGCTTGACCTCGCCGGGATTGGCCATCGGAGTCTTCATGACTGTCTCACTCGGTTCTCACTCGTCTTCGCTCGGAATCGGTACCAAACGGATGCCACGGAAACACGGGCGGAAACGGAAAAAGTTACGCGCAGCAGGGCCCAGTGTCAACGTACCGGAGTGGCGCGGAACCGGCCGAGCAGCGGCACGGGGCCCGGGTCGGCCACCGGCGAAGGGTCGAGAATCGCTCCGGTCAGCTCCCATCCCGCGCCGCACTCCCCCCGGGCGAGAGCGAGCGGCGCGCGGTCCTCCGGCACCGCCTCGGGGGCCTCGATCCACTCCTCCCGCAGGTAGAGACGCGTCACCCCCTCCGCGAGCAATTCGCGGCCATCCCGACGCCGCCACCAGGCCTCGGCGAATGGGCGATAGGGGACCGGGGTCCAGAGGTTTTCGCGAACAACCTCGGCCCCGGGAACCGCCGCCGCGAAGATCTCGTAGGTGCGACGGCGGACCCCCGACGACCCGTCCAGCACGAAATCGATCTCGATGCGTCCGCGCGCCAGAGGCCTGAAGTCGGAGCGGGTAGCGAGCAGCGCGATCACGCACGCGACGGCGCTGACGAGAGCGACCCCCGCGAGCAGGCCGCGCACGGAGATCCGGCCGGCGACCGCGAGCAGGAGTTGCGTGAGAAGGACGGCGGCGAACGCCCCCACGACCCGTCGGGCACTGCCCAGCGCGCCCATCCCGCCCTTGGACGCCCCGAGGAGTTCGTAGAGCCAAGGTCGGGCCGCCGCAGGCCGGGGGATGGCGAGGTCGCGCCCCCCGCGGACGAGTTGCGTCGCATCGGGCACGGCGAGAACGCCGGCGACGCCTGCCGCGCCGGCGAGTTCCCCCACGATCGCGACCGATCCTCCCGCCTTCGCCCACGCGAGGAGCAGCGCGTCGCCCGCCGGCGTCCGCCGGGTCGCGTAGAGGCGATCGAAGAGATCCAGCGCGCGCCAGGCTTCGGGGGGAATCCTGCCGAGATCGACCCGCACGACGAGAGCGCCTGCGGCCAGTTCCGCCTCCACTTCCGCAGGGAGATCCCCCCAGACCCCCACCAATCTCCGGCCCTCCGGCACCGCGCGGGGCCCGGGCCCTTCGGACGGCAGGTCCATCGGATGGAGCCAGCCGAGGCCGTCGACTTCAAGAGGCCACCCGTTCAGGTCCAGTTCCGTCGGCTCCGTCGTGAACACCGGGAGCGGTATGCCCGGTCGCGCGTACGGCCCCAAGGGCCATTCCGGCGCCCCGACGAGCAGCCCCACCCAGAGCACGACGGCCGCAGGCGTCATGAGGACGTCCGCGCCATCGCCACCGCGACCACGGGCCAGAACAGCAGGGCGAGGGCGGGCGCCGGCGAGAGCGCGAGGCCGCCCGCCGCCGCGAGGGGCGACAGGCGCAGCCACGCCTCGGCCGATGCCGCCCGACCGAACTCGGCAACCAGATAGTGCAGGCCGTACGGGGCGAAGAAGGCGAGCAGCAGCGTCGGGAGGTAGATCGCCCCGGCCGTCCTGCCGCGCAGGGCTCGCCCGGCGCCGCCCGCGAGAGAAGCGAGAAGCAGCAGCGCCGCGGCAGGGAGCAGGCGGTCGTGCCCGTAGGAGGCCGCGCACAGCGCAGGAAGCGCGAGGGGAACTCCGAGGGCGGCCCACGCGCCCCTGCCGTGGCCGATGGAGGGGCCGAGGAGCGCGGCGTGGATCACGGCGATCTGGAGCAGGAAGGGGAGGGGTCCGGGGCCCGGCCGGGCCGGGGTGACGGCGAGAGCGCCCGCGAGCAGCGCGACGAGCAGCGCGGCCGCGATCGCCTCACGGAGCGGAACGGACGGTGCGCGCATCTCCGCCCGATTCTCGCAGAACCACAAGGCCGGTCAACACAAGGCGCTGCGACACAGGCGCTTACGTCGCTGTTTGTCGCGGCTCAGGTCCCACCGCCAAGGACCACAACTACACCGCGAGTGACTGTGGCGGACAACAGTGGCCGTGCAGTGGTCCCGGCGTCCAGGTGGACGGGCAGCGCGGGGGCACGCGATGAACGGCACCGACGCCGCCCTCCGGCTCGCCGAGCTGCTCGACCGCACGCCGGGCAGCCCGCGGCGCGCGAGCATGGCCGGCGACCTGCTCGAGATGAGGGCCGCAAAGCGCGAGCTGGACTCGCGGGCCGCGCGGTTCGCCGGCGAGGCAGGCGTGCGGTACCGGTCGGTGCTGCACGAGCGCGGCGAGGTGGCGGTGCTCTGGGTGGAGGTCGCGGCGTGTGGGTAACAGCTATCCGCGCGACCCCGCGTGGGCGCTGGCGGCGATCGCGGCGGGCATCCAGCGCGCCCTCACCGGCCGCGAGGTGCTCCGCGCGCAGGGAGGCGACGTCCCGGAGGACCTCGCCGTCATCGAGGAGAGGCTCACGACATGCCGCGCGCGCTGGCGCAGGCTCGACAGGGAGATAGGCGATGCAGAAGACGCAGCTCGGGAACGTGAAGTGGGCGATCGCGTGGCTGAAGGGCAAGAGGACCCCCTGGGCGATCGAGGCGCTGGCTGACCTCGCCGAGGAGCTCGCCGCGATCGCGGACGGCAACTCCGGCGCGATGCCCGAACTCACCACCGACACCGCCTCCGGCTCGGGAGCGGTGACGTTCACGCCGATCGTCGTCACGGCGGCGCCCGGAAACAAACCCGCAGACAAACAGCCCCGCAAGCCGAAGCGCGCGAAGGCGAAGGAGGTCTGGGTCGCCAAACCGGCGGCCGCCGGGCCCGACGCCCCCGCGCTCAGCGACACACAGATGAAGGTGCTGCGCTACCTCGAGAAGCACGGCGCCTCGACGTCCTCGAAGATCGCGCAGGACGCGCTGAAGAAGCCCGCGATGGCCGGGCCGCTCGGCGGGAAGATCCTCCCCGCGATCGAGCGGCGCGGGCTCGTGACGCAGAACGACGGCTTCTGGCGCTGCACCGAGAAGGGCGCCGAGGTCGCGCTGGATGCGTAGCGCCGTCTACGTCGGCCCCGTCGACGCCCCCGCCTGCGCGACCTGCGGGGCCGACGCGCCCCCCGTCCGGGGGCAGGCGAGGCTCTACTGCTCGGCACGCTGCAAGCGCCGCGCGGAGTCCGTGCGGCACCGCCGCACCCGCGCCGAGGCCTCCGCACGCTGGCGCGCCCGCAACCCGGGTCGCGGCACGGGCCATCGCCCCGGCTACCACCGCGAGTACTACGCGAAGAACCGCGGGCGGCTCCGTGCCTACTGGCGCGCTTGGGATGCGCGACGGAGGGCCTCGTGACCCTCGCCGGGATCTGCCGCACCCGCCCCGGCAAGCGCCCCTGCCGCAACGGCGACTGCCCCTCCATGACCTACCGCTCCCCCACCGGGCAGTGGTGCGTCATCTGCCACGACGGGCAGTTCGACACGTGCGCCGGCTGCGCCAGCCTGCGCGGCTGGTGCCGCTGCGCCGAGATCGCGCAGGAAGAGGCGGCGCGCGAGATGGAGCAGGCGAGAAGGGAGGCCCGGCCGTGATCCTCGAGACCTTCGACGGGCTCCTGCTCGTGCGCCCGCTCCCCGACGGCGCCGCAGGGATCCCGCACGTCGCCATCGCGCCACGCCACGCCGAGGCCGCCACCATCGCCGAGGTCGTCGTGCCCCCCTCCACCGTCGCCAGCAGCCCCGTCCTCGCCCGCGCGACCTCGCTCGTGCCCGACAACGACGGGGAGGAGTGGAAGGCGCCCCGCACGGTCGCGAGCTTCTCCCGCGGCGACATCGTGCTCGTCGCGATCAACTCGGGGCACGTGCAGGTCAGGGTCGATGGCGTCGAGCACTGGGTCGTCCCCGCCGCGGCCATCCTCGCGAGGGTACGACGCGCATGAACGGCAACGGCTCCCGGCCGAGGACGCCCCCCCACTCCGAGGACGCCGAGAAGTCCCTCCTCGGCGCCGCCCTGCTCGACGCCGACATCGAGGGCGCCCGCGACGTCTCCCCCCACGACCTCTACTCCACCGCACACGCACGCATCTGGGCCAGCATCCGCAGGCTCGACGACAAGGGCGACCCCTGGGACGCCACCATCGTCCGCGAGGACCTCCTCCAGCGCGGCGAGCTCGACAGGGTCGGCGGCGACGACTACCTCGAGCGGCTCGTCATGCACGTACCGAGCGCCGCCCACCTCCCCGAGTACGCGCGCATCGTCTCCGGCTACGCCAAACGCCGGCACGCCATCCACGCCGCCGCCGAGATCGCCGAACGCGCCTACGAGGGGGATCCCGGCGACGCGCTCGAGGAGCTCGTGCACGAGGTCCGGGAGCGCGGCACGGACGGCGCCGCGAAATCCCCCGACTGCCCGAGCGTCGCCGACCTGCTCGCCAAGGACCTCGCCCCGCGCCAGTGGATCCTCGAGGGCTGGCTGCAGGAGGCGAAGACGATGCTCCTCTACGGCACGAGCTACACCGGCAAGAGCCTCCTCGCCACGCAAATGGCCCTCGCGATCGCCCGCGGCGAGGGCGACGTCCTCGGCCACAAGGTGCGCGGTGCCGCCCGCAAGGTGCTGCTCTTCATGGGCGAGAACGACGAACTCGAACTCCGCGCCACCGTCGAGGCCCAGATCGCCGACGGCTCCCCGCCGCCGACCTTCCGCTACTGCGACGTCTTCGCCCAGCCCGGACGACACCACCTCGGCACGAGCCAAGGACTCGCCTGGTACCGCGAAGCCATCGCCTCGACGGGATCGCAGGTCGCCATCCTCGACAACCTCATGTCCCTCGCCGGCGGCGACCTCAAGGACTCCGAATGCGCCACGTCCGTCATGGAGGGCCTCAAGCGCATCAGCAAGGAGCTCGGCACCAGCTGGATCGTCCTCGCCCACACCCGCAAGGAGGGCTCCAAGGGCGACGAGGCCAGCGTCGCCGACCGCCTCTACGGCGCCCACGAGTGGATCTCCATGGCCGACTCCGCCGTCCACATCGGCTTCGAGGGCGAGGACCGCGAGAACGGGCGCCGCGAGGTCACCGTCGTCAAAATCCGAGGCGCCAAACCCTCCCCCGCCAGCATCGTCGCGATCGACGGCGACACCCTCACCGCCGTCCACGTCGCCGAGAAGGGGAAGCGCGGATGGACCTGCGCACCCGATACCGTCGACGAGGCCGTCGAAGCCATCCTCACCGCGCCCGGCCTCATCACGAGGGAGGAGATCGCCACCGCGGTAGGGGTCTCCCCACGCACGGTCCGCCGCCTGATCGTCGCACTGGAGGAGCGCGCCTCCAACGGGGAGATCTCGGTCGCCGTACGCAACCGGAAGGGCCACGCCACGGCCTTCAGCAGAACGGACCTCGGTTCCACATGAAACCTATGGTTGAATTGGCCACGAATTGGCCGACTACTGGCCAAAGCTCATTGGCCACCCCCACCGCACATCGAATTGGCCAAGGGGGGGGTATCCCTAAAGGGATACCCCCTCCCCCCTTTGGCCAATTCGAACAGCGTGCGCCCCCCGCATTGGCCAATAGGGATGGTGGCCAATTCGACCGCGCCATACGATCCAAGGATGGACACCAAGAACCAACTCGCCCTCGTCGTCATCGCCAGCCTCATCGGCTACGGAATCTCCCTCGTGATCGCCTACCTGCTCATCAAGGCCGCCGTCAGGAACGGCTACCTCGAAGCCCGTGACATCATCGACCTCGAACGACGGCAACAACGGAGACCACAGTGAAGTGCCCCCACTGCAAGAAGAAGATCAGCAAGACCGGCGCCGCACACCGCGCCAACCTCAAGCAGTGGAAGTTCGCCGTCGCCTACGTCAAGAACGGAGGCAACGCCACCAGGGCCGCCCAGGAGGCCGGATACACCGGCAACGACGTCACCCTCGCACAGACCGGATCGCGACTTCTCAAGAACGTCAAGGTGCTCGAAGTCGTCGAGCGCTGGACCCGACCACTGGACGACATCAGCGAGGACGCGATTCGCGAGGTGATGACCGACGCGAACGACGGGCACGCGCGGATCAAGGCCGCGCAGCTCGATGCGCGCATCCGCGGGAAGCTCGCGATGACGCGCTCGGAGCACCGACACTTGCATATACACGCAACCGCCCCGCTGCCGCAGCCGACAACCGCGGATGGCGTAGAAGCCATCAAACGGGCGATTCGCGTGCTTATAGCGAAGCTCCCGAATTCGGAGCGCGCAGGGTTCCTCGAGGGACCGGCGCTGGTGATCGATGTTGTCCCGGCGCTCCCGGAGCTTGCCAACGCGTTAGGCGACCGAAGGGACGCGCAACAGGGCGGGCAGCCAGGGGCGCGCGAGGGGTAGGGGGGGTCGGTTCTGGGGCGGGGTCGGGACCTCCACACAACCCCCTTCCCTTCGCGAAAAAAAATCGGAGGCGCCCGCCGAATCCCCTTGTGTAATCGTGCTTTAATCGTAGACTAATAGCATGAACGCAAGGGAACTGGTTGAACTGCTCGGAACGATGGGTGCCGAACTGATCCGCTTCGCGGATCGCATGGTCAAGGGAGGCGGCGAGGATCTGGTGCAGCAGGTTGCGCTCAAGCTGCTCTCCCGCGAGGCGCCCTTGGACGTGGCCGAGGGCAGGACCTATCTCGTGGTCGCGGTCAGGATGGCCGCGTTCGACGTCATCCGCGGGCGCGGGGCGGCCAAGCACATCGGGTTGACGGTGGAGCCCGCCGCCCAGCAGGCGACGGAAGGGAGTGAGGCGGGGGCGCTTGCGGCCTCGAAGGAGATCGAGAGCGCCCTTGAGGCGTTCAAGCCGGCCCTGCGGGACGAAATCCGGGACATCGTGATGATGCACTACGTCGGCGGGATGTCCCAAGCGGAGGTCGCCGGGTTGTTCGGGCTCACCGAGAACGCGGTCAAGCAGCGGATCCGGAGGTTTCGGGAGGCCCTGAAGGCCCGGCAGGGGTAGGGCCTGACACCCTCCCGCGTCTCTAATGGTGTGAACCTCATGGCCGCCCCACCGAGCCCTCCCCGCCTGGTCCAGGTCTGCGACCTGGGCCGCCCCCCCATCGAAGACGCCCTTGCTCTCCTCGAGGCTGCCCGCGGCGGGTCCGTGGCCGCCGACTTCCCGGAGGCCAGGGCGCGGATCGTCGCCCGCGGGCTGGAGGGTCTGCTGGCCGTCGGTCGCGCGCGTGTTGGGGCCCTGCGTGCGGACAGCCGGATCACGATCGGCGTCGAGTCCGGCGGGAATGGGAGCGCGCGGGTGACCATCGATACGGGGGGCGGGTGATGGGTGATTGCAGTAATATTGCCGCGATGCGGAAGTCGGGCGGTTCCCGGTACAAGCAGGTGATCGTCACGCTCGACAGCGAGGCGCAGCACAAGCTCCTCAAGCGGTGCGCGCAGGCGTGGGCCGACGAGATCGCGGACCAGACGGGGGCGACCATCGGGCAGCCGGTGAGCGCCTACGTCCGGGCGCTGCTGAAGCAGGACGCCGACAGGAGGGGGATCAAGTGACCGTCAGCGGTGTTGCCTACCTGCGCGTGTCGACGGACGACCAGGCGCTTGGGGTCGAGGCGCAGCGGGAGGCGGTGCGCGGGTACTGTGCGCGCGAGGGGGTCGAGCTCGTGGGGGAGCATGTGGACGACGGGGTGTCCGGGGCGGCGCCCTTGGACCGTCGTCCGGGCCTTCTTGGGGCGTTGGCGGCGTTGAGGCGCGGGGGTGCGCTGGTGGTGGCGAAGCGGGACAGGATCGCGCGGGATCCGCTGGTGGCCCTGCTGGTGGAGCGCGACGCGGAGAGGCGCGGGGCCAGGGTGTTGTGTGCGGACGGGAACGGCAACGGGGACGGTGCGGCGGACGTGCTGTTGCGGCGGGTGCTGGACGCGGTCTCGGAGTTCGAGCGCGCGCAGATCGCGATGAGGACTCGGGCGGCGCTTCACGTGAAACGGTGCCGCGGGGAGCGGATCAGCGGCGTGCCGCCGTTCGGTTTCGCGTTCGAGGGGGGGCGGCTTGTCGAGGTGGAGGCGGAGCAGGCGCAGCTGCGGGAGGCGCGGCGGCTTGTGGGCGAGGGGAGGAGCTACGGGTACGTGGCTAGGGTGCTGGGGGCGAGCGCGCGGACGGGGCGGGCGTGGCGTCGGGAGGGCGTGTTCAGGATGCTGGGGACGGCTGGGCGGCGCGCGTCGTAGCGGTGCGGGGGGATTTTGCGCCATCGGCGCGCAAGGTGCGCAAGGTCAGGTGGGGCCGGGTCGTCCGGAGGTTCTTGCGGCGCGCCACTCGGCGAGTGTCCATCCGGAGCCCGGGGGGGGGAGGACGGGGGCGGTCTCGCCGGCGACGATCTCGACCTCGGCGAGGGTGGGGACGCAGGCGATGCGGGTGCCGCCGCGGATCCAGCGGGCGCACCTCGAGGCGTCGCGGTAGACGGTCCAGAAGTGCTCGTGTTTCTGCACGCCCCATCGCGTGCGGGCGGCGTGCAGGACGAGTTTGGAGGCGGGAAAGGCCTTCACGCGCGCGTTGACCTCGATACGGGCAAGGTCGCGGCCGAGGCGGACGACGGTGATGTGTCCCCAGTGCTCGATGTCGTCGCCGAAGCGCGCGACGAGCGCGGAGATCCAGCGCGCGTGCTCGGTGTCGGGATCGCCGAGGGGATCGCGGAGGAGGCGGAGGTGCGGGGGGACCGGGGAGGCGTAGTCGGCCCGGTGCCGGCGCTTGGGCGCGGCGGATTTGGCTAGGAGTGCGTGCGCGAGCATGGGACACTTTCCTTTGCCCGCGCACGCCGGCCGCCGGGGGGACCTTGTCACGGGATCCCGGCGGCCGCGCTCTCCCGAGGCTAGGGTAGCGCGCGCGCGATGCAAGACTCGCGCGCGATGGCGGAGGACGAGTACCGCGACGCGCACGGCCTCGCGATCGGTGCCGCCCGGGACGACTTCGACGCGTTCTGCGAGTACGTGGGCGTCGACAACGAGGGTCGGCCGCTCGAGCAGCGGGCGCTGCACCGGTTCCTCTGGCGGTTCGTCGCGTGGGCGCACGAGCGCGGCTGGTACGCCGGGATCATGTGCCCGGCGGGGCACGGGAAGACGACGCAGGTCGAGCTGCGCGCGGCGTGGGAGATCGGGCGCGACCCGAACGCGCTGGTGCGCGTGGTGACGTCGGCGGAGTCGGGCGCGCTCGAGCGGGCCGGCGCGATCCGCGCCTTCATGGGGCTGCCCGCGTACCGGCGCGTGTTCCCGCACGTGCGGTTCCTGAAGGGCGAGGAGGGCGAGAGCGAGTTCACGCTCGTGCGCCCGGGCATCTCCAAGGACCCGACGCTCGGGTGCTCGGGCGTGACGACGGGCACGGGCGCGCGCGTGAACGTGCTCTTCCTCGACGACATCGTCGACCAGAAGAACTCGATCCTGAACCCCGGCGAGCGGGTGCGCGTGTACGAGGCTTTGCGCGGGATCTGGATGTCGCGCACGATGGCGATCGGGGACCGGAAGCCGCTCGTCGTGTGGATCCAGACCGCCTACCACGTCGAGGACGCCGCGGCGAAGACGATCGCGGACCCGTCGAGCGGGTGGGCGTGGCTCGTGGTGCGCGCGGAGGATCCCTACGACGTGATGCGCTGGGAGATCCTCGTCGGCGGCGATGTCGTGGCGACGGGCGACATCGCCAACGTCTACGCTCCCGACTACCTCGCGGCGCGCGCGGGGGGGCTCGGGCCCATCAATGCGTCGCGCGCCCTCGGCAACCGCTTCGCCTCCGACACCGCGCACTGCTTCTCGCCGGAACTGTTCCGGGGCCCGGCGCCGCTGCCGTGGGAGGAGTACGGCCGCAAGGTCGGGTACTTCGACCCGAGCGGCGACCCGCGGATGGCGCGGCGCGGCGATCCCGACTGGGCGGCGCTGTGCGTCCTCGGGCGCCACCCGTCGGACGGATGCTGGGACCTGGTCTTCAGCGGCCGCCTCCGGGCGGCGCCGCAGCGGCAGGCGGAGTGGTGCGCGGCGCGCTGCCGCGAGGTGGGCGTGCATTCGCTCGCGGTCGAGGCGGTCGGCGACGGTGCGATGCCGCAGCTCGTGCAGGACGAGCTGCGGAAGATCGACTGGCAGCTTTCGCAGCGGCGGGTCCAGCCGCGCACGCGCAAGGAGGTGCGCATCCAGGAGGGCGTCGAGCCGCGGCTGCGCCTCGGGCAGGTCCGCATCGACGGGCGCTCGCACCGGGAGCTCGCGGCCGAGGCGCTGATGTTCCCGACGGGGGCCCACGACGACCTCGTGGACGCGCTCGCCGGCGCGGTCGAGCTGGCGCTGCTTGCCGGGCCCGCGCGGCACGCCTCGGCCATGCCGAAGCCCCGGCGCGCCCCGACGGGCGCGGCATCCGTGCGGCCGCGCTGGTGGGAGCGCGCGCGGAGGCGTTGAGTAGCGCGCGGGGGTGCGCATCCTCGCGTGCATGGCCCGCCGGCGCGCGCGACAGCTCGACTTCGGACTTTCCCGGGCGCCCCGCCGCCCCCGCAAGGCGGCGCTGGCGCGCCACGCGGCCTCGGTGGACTCGCGCCACCAGGACTGGCTGCGCGACTCCGGGGACTTCGACCCCGCGGCCTCCGGCTCCTCGGAACGCGGCCTGACCGACGGGGAGCGCCGCAGGGCGCTGTCGTTCGCCCGGCGGAACAACAAGCGCAACGGGGTCTACGGGTCGATCCTCGACAAGCTCGTCGACCACACCCTCGGCGACGGCGTCGAGCTGACGGGGTTCGAGGACGCCGAGGTCGAGGCCTACGTGCGCGGCGTGCTCGGGGACCGGCGCAACCGCTGGGACGAGGGTCTCGAGGACCGCTGGCGCGACACGCTGAACGAGGGCGAGTACCTGCTCGCGGTCGAGACGCAGCGCCGCGGGACGATCGGCGAGATCCCGGTGCCGACGGGCCTCGTGCGCCTCGGCCGGTTCGAGGTCGACCAGATCCGCAGGCTGCGGTTCGCGCGCGCGGACCCCGACGACCTCGTCGAGATCGAGATCGAGATCTCGCCCGGCCTGCGGCAGTGGTTCCCCGTGGCGCGCCCCGGCGTGCTCCCGGCGCAGGACGTCGAGATGCGCGACGGCGAGGCGGTCGCGACGGGGATGATGACGGCGATCTGCTACTGGTCGGTGGCGCGCCTCGCGGGGCGCGGGACGCCGCGGCTGAAGCGCATCGTCGAGAAGGCGGAACTCGTCGACGACGTCGTCGACGCGAACGCGCGCAAGGCCGACTATCTGAACCGCTTCTGGCTGACGGGCGAGTACCAGGCGACGGGCGACGACGAGCGCGACGAGGAGTTCGAGGAGAGCGCGAAGACGTTCGCGACGGAGGCGGAGCCCGGGTCGTTCTTCCTCGCGAGCAAGGAGCGGGCGTTCAAGCTCGACGTCTTCGCCCCCGACCTCAAGATCCTCGACCAGAAGGCGCTCTTCGACATGACGCTCGAGTTCGTGCTCGGGTCGGAGGGGTTCCCGCGGATGTGGTTCGCGTCGTCGGGCGAGACGAACCGCGCGAGCGCGATCGAGCAGGGCTCGCCGATCCACCGGATGCTCGTGGGCCTGCAGGCGAGGCTCCAGGGGCTCGTGACCGACCTCGTCTCGTACCTGGTGTGGCTCGGGAAGGCCTCGGGGCGGATCCGCGCGGGCGCCCCGGAGGGGTTCTCGGTCGTGATGGCGTCGATCGCCACGCGGGACACGCAGCGCGAGATCGGTACGCTCCAGCAGCTCCAGTCGCTGCTCGTTTCCTCGGTGCAGTCGGGGCTGCTGCATGAGGCGGAGGCGCAGGCGATGTTCCGGCAGGCGGTCGCGGGGCAGACGATGTTCGAGGCCTCGCTCGAGGACGAGCCTCCGGCGCCGGGCGGGGTCGGCAGGATCGAGGACGTCCTGAACCGGATGCCGTCGGACCTGCGCGAGGCCGTGCGGAAGGTGTTGCCCGGCCACAGGAGGCGCTGATGGGAGTCCACGCCGACCGCGCCCTCTTCCGCGAGGTCCTCGCCGTGCTCGGCCAGCAGCGCGACTCGCTGCGCGAGGGGTGCGCGAAGCTCGTCGTCACCGGCGACTCCGAGGGCTGGGGCCTGTCGAAGTGGCAGTCGGCGATCGCGTCGTGCGTGAACGTCCGGCGGAAGACGGTCGGCTACGTCGGCGAGCCGATGCGCGACCCGGCGAAGCGCGCGCTTCTCGCGCGAGCGGCGCAGGAGGGCGGGCTCGCGGCGCAGGACATCGCCGACGACGTATCGGAGTTCAAGACGATCCTCGACGGGCTTGCGAACGCGCCGAAGGCGACGGTCGCGCAGTGCCGCGCGGCGCTTCTCGCGGCGGCGGCGTCGCCGCTGGCGACCTCGAAGATCCATGCGCGCATGAACGAGATCCGCGCCGACGAGCGGACGCGGCTGCCTCTCTTCGACGGGGAGCCGACCTGATGGCGTGGGCCAACGCGGTCGGGCTCAACTTCCGCGAGACGGTCGGCCATGCGACCGACGGCACGAACCAGGCGTTCGTCGGCGACATCGAGTTCCCGACGAACCTCACGGTCGGCGGGGTGACGCTCGAGTGCGGGTACGCTGTGGGGAAGCACCCGAGCGGCACGCGCGACCGCGGCGGCACGGACCCTCGCTTCCGGGGCCAGCACTACTGGGGCAACGGCAGCGGCGAGGCGATCTTCCGCGTGACGCTGGAGGCCGCGGGCGAGCACGTCTTCCGCGGGGCGTTCGGGGATACGGACTACTCCGACGTGGCGCACGAGCACTCGCTGCGGGAGGGCTCGACGGCGTTCCACACGTTCAGCACCGAGACGGACATCGACGCGGCGAAGTACTGGGACATGGGCACCGGCGGCGAGAACGCGCTGACGGAGAGCCAGTGGATCGCGTCGAACAACGCGAAGACGCACACGACCTCGGGGACGGACCTGAGGATCTACATCGGGCGCGGCGCCGGCGGCGGCGGGAACTCGCACATCACGCACATCAACATCGCGCAGTCCGCCGGCGCGGCGACGGCGCAGTCGCGCCTCGCCATGCTCGGGGCGGGTTAGGAGTCTCATGTCGGAAAAGAACCGTGTCTCCGAAGCCAACGGCGCGCAGGCGTCCGCGCGGTCGTCGGCGCTTCTCGCGCGCCGGTCCGAGCATATCGAGGCGAATCGCGCCGAGGGCGAGCGCCTTGCCGTGGTCGAGTCGCAGATCCGCGCGCTGCGGCGCGAGCGCGAGTCGCTTCGGCAGATGCGCGCGGCGCGCTCGGCCGCGGTCGGCGAGATCAACCTCATGCTCGGGCAGGAGTCCAAGGCGTGAGCTACGCGACCGGCGTAAGCGATGTTGGCAGCGGCGGAATCGCGTGGGGCATCGACACGATCGGCGGCACCTCGTTCGCGCGGATGAAGTGCGGGTGGGGCGCGGAGAACTCGTTCGTCGACGTGAGCGCGTCGAACCCGCTGCCCGTCGGGGACGCGGGCGGGACGCTGACGGTCGACGCCCCGGTCGGCACGCCGGTGTTCGTGCGGCTGAGCGACGGGACGGCGGCGATCACGACGCTGCCGGTGAGCGCGGCGTCGTTGCCCCTTCCGGGCGGCGCGGCGACGAGCGCGAAACAGGACTCGCTCATCACGCTGCTCGCCGGCGGCCTCCCTGCGGCGCTCGCGGCGAACGGCGGGCTGAAGATCGAGGGAGTGGCCTCGGGCGTCGCGGTGCCGGTGTCGGCGGCCTCGCTGCCGCTTCCCTCCGGTGCCGCGACGAGCGCGAAGCAGGACACGGCGCAGACCGCGCTCGACGCGATCAAGACCGCGGTGGAACTGCTCGACAACACGGTCGGCGGAACGGAGCTGCAGGTCGATATCGTCGGGGCGCTGCCCGCGGGCACGAACGCGATCGGCAAGCTGGCCGCGAACTCGGGCGTGGACATCGGCGACGTGGACGTGACGAGCGTCCCGGCGGACCCCTTCGGGGCCAATGCCGACGCGGCGAGCGCGACCGGGAGCATCAGCGCGAAGCTGCGGTTCATCGCGTCGACAGGAATCCCGATCACGGGCACGGTGGCGGTCAGCGCGGCCAGCCTCCCGCTGCCGTCGGGCGCCGCCACCGCTGCCAACCAGTCGACCATCATCACGTTGCTGGCGGGCGGGCTCCCCGCCGCGCTCGGGGCGCAGGGCGCGCTCAAGGTCGAAGGCGTGGCGAGCGGGACGGCGATCCCGATCTCGGTCGCGTCGATTCCCTCGCACGCGGTCACCAACGCGGGCACCTTCGCCGTGCAGGTCGATGGCGCGGCGCTGACCGCGCTGCAACTCATCGACAACCTCGTGCTGGCCGAGGACTCCGCGCACCAGGGCACGGACCCCGGAGTCCAGGCGCTCGCCGTCCGCAAGGCGACGCCCGCGAACCTCAGCGGCACCGACGGCGACTACGAACCGCTGCAGGTCGACGGCGGCCTGCTGTGGACCGCCAGCGGCGTCAAGGCGAGCGGCGGCTGGACGCCCTACAAGCTCAACTCCGCCGCGAGCACCAACGCCACGAGCCTCAAGGGCGGCGCGGGCCAGCTCGGCTACGTCACGGTCATCAACACCAACGCCGCCGTGCGCTACCTGAAGTTCTACAACAAGGCGAGCGCCCCCACCGTCGGCACCGACACGCCGGTGCAGGTGTTCCCGATCCCCGGCAACACCGCGGGCGCGGGCCTGACGATCAACTTCGGCGCGGGGGCTGAGTTCACGACTGGCATCGCCTTCGCGCTGACGACCGGGGCCGCCGACAGCGACACCGGCGCGGTGGCCGCGAACGAGATCGTGGTGAGCTGCGGGTACAAGTAATGGGCCCGCCGCTGTTCTTCTTCTTCAAGTTCGGCGAGCAGGCCTTCGTGGGCGGGTTGACGCGCCCGGTCGCCGCGGTGCTGACGACCATCGACTCGCGCGAGGCGATCGTGGCCGTGCGGCACGAGGAGGCCGCCGTCTTCTCCACACACACGGCCGAAGGGGTGCTCTGATGCCGGCACGACTGACCTGCCCGCGCATCCTCGAGGAGCCCATCGTCGTCCACAAGGGCGAGAGCTTCAAGCTGCGCGCCGAGGTGCGCGACGGGGTGCGGACGGCGGCGAAGCCGTACGGCGCCGGCGTCGAGGTGAACGCCTCGACGATCAAGGGCATCCTGCGCGTCAACAAGGCCGATGGGACGACCGACGTCACGCGCGACACCTCCGTCTCCGGGGAGGGCGCGAAGGCGCTGACGACGCAGGGTTCCGCGGAGAGCCTCGCGAAGGACGCGTTCGAGTTCTACGTTGCCTCGGCGACGACGTCGGGATGGGCGGCCGGCCTGCTGGACTTCGAGGTCGAGTACCAGGACACCGCGCCCACGGTCGCCGACGCGAAGCTGGTCCTCGTCGGTCGCCTCGACGTGCGGCCCAAGCCGAGCGCGGCGAGCTGATGCCCTACCCGAAGGGACTCGCGCGCTCGTCGATCGCGGCGACGAAGGCCCTGCTCGCGCGAACGAAGTCCGAACTGCTGGAACTGCTGCTTGCGGAACCGCCGCCGGGCGTTGCGCCGAGCGACTACGACCGTTTCCTCGCGCGCGAGAAGGCCGCGGCCATCGACGCGGCGCTGAAGCGGCTCGATTCGGACCTCGGCGGGCTCGTCGACGGCGCGGCGGAGGCCTCGGCGCGGAAGGGCGTCGCCGACACGGCCGCCAAGGTGCAGAAGCTCGTGGCGCGGTTCCCCGCGATCGGGGTCGATGCGCGCGCGCTCCAGTTCGTCCAGGACTTCGCCGCGGTGCAGGTCGCCGGCGTCGTGCAGGAGGTGCGGACGAAGATCGCCTCGGCGGCACAGCGTGCCGTCGCCGGCGCGCTGGACGTCCGCGGGTTCCAGCGCGAGATCGCCAAGGCGTTCGAGGGCGACGTCACGGAGGGCCGGATCGAGCGCATTCTCCGTACCGAGACGGCGCAGGCGTACACCCAGGCGCAGGCGGCCGCCGACGAGCAGCTCGTCGAGCTCGACGTCGACCTGGACATCATCAAGGTCTGGAGCGCTACCGACGACTCGCGCACCCGCGAGGACCACGCCGCGATCGACGGGCAGGAGCGCGAGCTCTGGCAGAACTTCGACGTGGGCGGCGGCGCTACCGCGTCGACGCCCCCCGGGGGCGCCGGGGAGCCCGCGAACGCCCCGCTGGACCCTTCGCTCGGGGCGGCCCAGGCCGTGAACTGCCGCTGCACGGTGCTGTACGTGCCCCGGGAGAAGGCGCGGCAGCCCTACATCGAGCGGGACCGGGAGCGGGCGCGGGCAGCCAAACGGGCGGCGCTGTCGGCTGCGTGAATCGCGGCGCTCTTGCGTAGCTCCCCCATCCCGCGAGCTTCGCGCGTGAGTGCATCACGTCGGACGCATCCTCGCGAGCGGGCGTACCGGCCGCAAGTGGCCGGTCGTGCTCATCGAGGCCGGGAAGAGCCTCAACGGCTACTACTACACGCCGCAGCTCCTCCGTGCCTCCGTCGCGCAGTTCGAGCGTGCCCCGGCGAAGGCCTTCACGCTCGTCGGTGCCGACGGCAAGCCCGCCGGCTACGACCACCTGAAGGCCGACCAGCTCGTCGAAGCGGCGCTGTTCAACCAGGTCGGCTGGTACGAGGACGTCCACTTCAGCGAGTCGCTGAACGCGCTTGCCGCCAACCTCGTGCTGCTGCCCGAGGGCAACGAGTGGGCGGACCGGCTGCAGCGCCACCTCGAGGCGCTCGAGGCCGGCGGCCGTCTCGACTCGGTCGGCCTGTCGATCGACGCGCTAGGCGTGATGCCCGGCGGCTCGAACGTGCCGGTGGCCTTCGAGCACGTGCACTCGATCGACGTCGTGAGCCACCCCGCGGCCGGCGGCCGGATCGGCCACCGCATCGCCGCTTCGCGCTCCACCCCACCCGAACGGAGGACCGGACCAGTGAAGACCGTGTTGGACTTCCTCAAGGCGAAGATGCCGCGCCTGTGCGAGGGCCTCTCGCCGAGCGACGGCGAGAAGGTGATCGCGAAGCACATCGCCAAGCGCATCAAGGAGATGGGCGGCGACATGGGCGCGGCGGATGCGGCCGGCCTGGGCTCGCTGATCCTCCAGGACGTCGCGCAGCTGCAGAACACCGACGGCGCGAAGCTCGTCGCGATGCTCGAGAGCGCGATGGAGTTCGTGAAGAAGATGCTCGGGATCGGCGGCGGCGACCCGGAGCCGACGGCGGACCCCGCGCCGGCGAAGGAGCCGGTGAAGGAGTCCGTCGCGCCGGCGGCGGCCGATCCCCGGGTCGGCGAGCTCGAGAAGCAGCTGCGCGAGTCCCGCGTCCGGGAGTCGGCCCGCGTGCTGAAGGACGCGTGCGCGGCCCGGAAACTCCCCCAGGACTCGGTCGCGCGGGTCCTCGCGGCGCACAAGGGCCGCGACGACATCGACGACGCGAGGGCGGACGAGATCGCGAAGGGCGAGCAGGACTACGTCGACCGCATCGTGGCGGGCGCCGCGCCCGTGCGCATCACGGCGGGCCGCGAGCCGCTCGACAACGCGAAGGACGTGCTGGCGCACATGTTCGCGCCCGGCCGCATCCAGGCCCCGAAGGGCGGCGCCGACAACATCGGCTTCTCGATGCACCGCTTCAACGAGGCGTTCTTCGGCCTCGACACTCGCGTCACGGGCATGGACGCGCGCCGGAAGCTGCGCGAGTCGATCGACGCGACCTCGTTCAACCAGGTCTACGCCGACGCGCTCTCCCGCGCGCTGCTCGCGGACTACAAGGCGAACCCGCTCGTCGCGGACTGGCGCAAGGTCGTGCGCGTCGTCCCGCTGGGCGACTTCCGCACGCACCACGTCATCAAGCCCGGCTGGTACGGGTTCCTGCCCGACGTCGCCGCGAAGTCGCCCTACCTGACGCTGACCACCCCCGGCGACACCGAGGAGACGATCGCGCTGTCGAAGCGCGGCGGCCTCGAGTCGTGGAGCTGGGAGGACCAGCTGAACGACGACATCGGCCTGATCCAGACGATGATCTCGCGGCTCTCGCGGGCCGCCGCGGAGACGATCTACGACCACGTCTTCGCGATCGTCCGCGACGCGACGCAGCCGAACCTCTCCGACGGCCTGTCGCTCACGTCCCAGAGCCGCACCGGCGACGTGAACGAGGGCACGCTGGCGATGTCGGCGGACGCCACCGGGAAGACCAACTACATCAACACGATCAAGCTGATGATGCAGCTGAAGGGCGGCAGCGGCCAGGCGAAGAACATCCGGCCGAAGTACTGCGTGATCCCCTTCGGGAAGGTGGAGCAGTTCGCCTACATCACGAAGGAGCTCTCCGGCGGCGTGACGGGCACGGACGTGCCCGACGCGGTGCGGCGCATCCTCGCGATCGCCCTGCCCGAGGCCATCATCGACTGGGGCACGTCGAACAGCACCGACTGGTACCTGCTGGCCGACCCGATGGAGGCGGAGGTCATCCGCATGGCCTTCCTCAACGGCCGCGAGGACCCCGAGATCTTCGTCGCCGACGACCAGCGGTTCGGCTCGCTGTTCACGCAGGACAGCATCCAGCTCAAGATCCGCCACGTCTACAAGGCGGCGGCGATGGACTACGCGGGCATCTTCGGCAACGACGCCGCCTCGTAGCGGCGGGGACCGGACGAAAGGACACGCTTCGAGGACTCCACGGAGAACCCAATGGCGATCAACACCAACCTCCCCGCCCCCGGCGCCGGGATGCTCTGCATCCCGCTGGTCCACGAGGCGCAGTTCACGGCCGACATCGACTTCGGCGCGGCGGGCGGCCTCGACATCAAGGTCCCCTTCAAGTGCCGCGTCGTCGCGATCGCCGGCACCGTGCGCGCCATCGGCGGCTCGACGGTCTTCACCGACGTCGACGTGACGGTGCGCAAGTACGACGGCACGACCGGCACGAACCTCACCTCGGCGGCGCTGGCGCTGGTCGACTCCTCCGCGATCGTCGCGGGCGGGGCCGTCGGCTCCCTGGCCACGACCGAGGCCTCGCTGATCCTCGCGGCCAACGACCGCCTGCAGGTCAAGATCGACATCACCGGCGGCTCCTCGCCGACGGGTGACGGCCTGCTGGTCCACGTCTACGTCGTCCCGCTCAACTAGCCCTTCTTCGCCCCTGCGGCCCTTGGGGGCGGGCCACGCGCCCGCCCCCGCCTTTGAGAGAGAGCGTGCCGAACCGGTATACCCCCCCCTTCGCGGGCCTCACCGGCTACGCCGACGCCCTCGGTTCGCTCGTGAAGGACCGCCGCGCCTCGCGCGAGGATGTCGACCTCGTCAGCGACGCGCTCGAGCTCTTCGCCGACGACGTTCCCGTCAACGCGACGGCCGACGTCGGCGACGGGTCGGCGAGGGAGTGGGAACTCGGCGCGTCGCCGTTCGGGGCGTGGTCGCTCGGGTTCTCGGAGACGCGCTCGGTGCGGGTGGAGCGGCTCGCGGCATCCGCGCCACAGAATCCCCAGGAGTGGCTGCGGCAGCAGCAGCACCGGATCGAGGAGCGGACGGTCTCGGGCACGCAGAAGGTCTACCTCGTGCTCGACGAGGCCCCCCCGGCCTCGCCGTCGCAGTACCGCGTGCACTTCCGCCGCCGCTGGACGGTCGGTGCCGCGACCAACGAGGTGCGGCTCGGCTTCCAGATGAGCGTCGTCTACCTCGCCGCCGCGCTCAAATGCGAGGCGCTGGCGGCCGCGTACGCGAACACGCGCACCGAGGCGACCGAACTCTTCAACGGGCTGTCGGCGGCCGACGCCTGGGCGCAGCGGGCCAAGGACTTCCGCGCACTCTACGCACGGGCCCTGCGCGGCAACTCCCGTGGGCTCACATCGGCCCAGGTGCGCACGGGGCGGGGCACGGTCTTCGGGCGCGGCTATGGCGTCTAGGCTCCGTGTGGTCGCCACGCCGGCGGCGATGACGCTGCGCGGGACGGCCGCGGCCTTCCGTCGCGCGGCGACCTCCGCGCTGCTCCAGATCGGCCGCGAGGCGCAGTCGGCGATCCGGCAGCGCATCCGGCGCGACACCGACCGGCGCGGGTACCGCGGGCGCCACGATCGCGGCCTGCTCGTGAACAGCATCACGGCGCTGCCTCCCGTCGTCACCGCGACGAGGGCGGAGCAGTCGACGGTGAGCCAGCCGCCGGCCGCCGACTATGCGCTCGTGCACGAGGACGGCCGCCGGGCCGGGAAGCGCCCGCCGCCGCTCGCGCCCCTGCGCGCGTGGATCGCCCGTACCGACAAGGGGCGTCGCCTCCTGGCGCTCTTCATGGAGCAGAGCGGCCTGAAGCGCAAGGCTGCGCTGGAGGCGCTGGCGCGCACGCTCGCGCGGTCGATCGCCCGGAAGGGCATCCCCGGCCTGCACTTCATGGACCGGACGGCGCGCGAGTTCCGCGCGGGCCGGTCGGCCCGCATCGTCGCGGCGCACTTCGCGAGGGAGGCGGCGCGATGAGCCTCGAGACGACGGTGGCCGCGGTGCTCGCGGCGATCGAGGGGGTGGCCGGCATCGAGAACGTGCGGGCCCGTCCGGGCGTGCCGACCGACCGCGACCTCGCCGAGGACAGCCTGCTCGCGGACGACGTGCTCCAGCGCTGGACGGTGCACTACTCGCCGGTCGCCACCTACGCGGAGCTGTCGGGCGGGCACCCCGAGCTCGACGTGCAGGTGGTGGCGGTCTGGAGCTACCGCGAGGACGAAGACACCTTCGCGCACTTCGCTTCGCGGCTGGCGGCGGTGCAGCTCGCCCTGCTGGGCGCGCTGAAGCAGATCGACGAGCAGGCGATCGAGGTCCTCGAGTCGCCCGGGGATCCCGTAGCGGCGGAGCCGGGGTACAGCGTGTACCGGTCGGTGATGCGGTTCCACCTGCTCGACACCGTGCACACGTAGGAGATCGTCATGGCAGTCGCACTCGGCACGAACAGCAAGGTCGCGATCCGGAAGGGGTCGACCTGGGGCACCGCCGTGACCCTGACGTCGGGGCACCGGGTGCCGTTCCGGTCCTCGACGTTCGACGGGCAGCCCGGGGTGCTCCCGGACGAGACGATCGTCGCGACCGCGGAGCGAAACCCGTCCGACATCGTCGAGGTGCGCGCCGCGGGCGAACTCGCGGCCTACACCGACTACCGGCAGCGGCTGCTGCTGTGGGCGATGCTGATGGGCACGGCCGGGACCCCGACGACGGTCGAGGCCTCGGTTGCCTTCAAGCACGTCCTGCCGTGGACGCCCGACGTGCAGGGGAAGTTCTTCACCTTCGGGCGGCACGCCGACGTGGGCAGCGCCAAGGCGCTGAAGGTCGCCAGCGCGAAGGTCAACACGCTGCGGCTCGCGGGCGCGGTCGGCGGTCGCCTCGAGGAGACGTGGGGCCTGTTCGGTGCGGTCGTGACGCGCGCGGACGATCCCTCGGGCTGGGCCTACACGACCGACCCCGTGGGCGGGGGAGCGCGGCACGTCCTGCATCGCACGGGCACGCTGCGGATCAACGCGAGCGCCGGGGGGGCGCTCGGGAGCTCCGACGCGATGTCGCTCTGCCGGGGCTTCGAGCTGAACATCAACCGCAACCTCGAACTGGACTTCGGTGCCAACCTCTCCAGCATCGAGCCCGCGCCGTCGGGATTCGCCGAGCTGACGCTTGCGCTCGACTTCTACGGGGCGACGGAGGCGCTGTACGACCTCCTCCGCGCCGCGAAGGACGCCCGGACGCTCCTCAAGGCGGACTACCTCTTCGACAGCGGGGTGAAGGTCACGGGCAGCTCGACGAACAACTACCTCTTCAACCTCTACGCGCCGGCGATGGTGATCGCCGACGCGCCGCTTCCGATCAACGGCCCGGGGCGCACGCCGTTCCGGGTCGAGTTCACGCTCCACAAGGCGTCGGCGGTCCCGACCGGCTTCCCGACCGGCTACGACGAGGCGCTCACGGTCGAGGTGCAGAACGAGCTGAGCGCGGACATCCTCGCGTGACGCGGCTCAAGCTGGTCGACTCCCCCGTCTTCGAGGAGGTCGCGTTCGGCGACACGAAGTTCCGGGTGCGCGTGTTCTCCTACGGCGACCATGTCGAGCTCCGGCGCCGCTGCACAGCCGGAGGACGCCTCGACGAGGCGAAGTACGAGGCGGAGGAGTGGCGCTTCATCCTCGTCGGATGGGAGGGCCTGTGCGGTTCCTCCGGCAGCGAGGTGGCGTTCGACGCGGCGCGCGTCGCCGAGGTCGGCATGGCGCTTCCCGCGACGGTGGCAGGGGCCCTGAAGGGCGCGGCCCTGCGGTTTCAGGTGCAGGCGGAGGCCGTCGCGGGAAACTGATCGAGGTCCTCCGGCAGCGTGCCGCCGGGGGGCCGGATCCGCTCGAGGAGATCCGGAGGCGGGCGTCGCTCCCGCCGGGCCACGAGGAGCGCGAGGAGGAGTTCGACCTCGACGCGGAGATGGAGGCGCTGGCGGCCTCGGGGTACGTCGCGCCGCTGCCCGAAGTCTCTCGCGTGCTCGACGTCGCCGCGGTGCTGAGGACGGCGGGTTTCGAGGCGGCGCGGATGCTCGCCCCCGACCTGCCCCCGCTGGAGGAGGATCTGCTCTGGCGGCTGGCGGTCCAGGTGGCCGACGTGGAGGCGCGCGGCGAGCGCGCGGCGGCCGAGCGGGCGATGCGAACAGCCTTCGGGCAGTTCGGGTAGTGTTCTCGCCATGAGATACGTGATTGCCGTGTGCCTGATGCTTGCTTCCTGCGGGTCGGGTGGGGGCGCGAACCCCGAAACCGAGCCGAACGACACCGACGCGCTCGCGAACCACATGGGGGTGCTGACCTACGACCGGTCTGGCGTGTTGTCGGGTCGTGTCGGGGATGGCGTCGACTTCGCGGACTGGTTCGCTTTCGACGCGATCGACGACGAGGGTGTGGGCATCGGCGTTGCGATGACGCTCGTCTACGTGGTGGAGGATCTCAGCGAGGCGAGCCTGAGGGTTTTCTTCGACGGCGTCGACCTCGGGGACGCCACGGCGGGACCGGTCGACTTCTACGTGGAGCCGACCCTGTTCGCGGGCAACACGGCAACCATTGAGGCGTACGCGGGCGCCTTGAGCGTGATCCATACGGGCCGCCTCGTCTTCTGTGTAGAGAGCGTTTCAGGCGCCGCGTCCTACACGCTGACGTGGCGAGCCGAGCGGGAGTAGCGTAGGCGGCCCCAGCGGGCATCCTCGGGGCGTGCCCGCCGACAACCGCGTCAGGCTGATCCACGAGATCGACGCGTCGCAGTCTCTGGCGACCGCCGAGCAGGTGGAGCGCCGCTGGGCGCAGTCACACGCGGGCATCGACAGGGCAGTGCGCGGTACGGCGCAGCACATGCAGCGCTTCGGCACCGTCGCGTCGTCGGCCATCGGCGCGGTAACGGCTGGAGTTGCGGCACAGGAGCGCTCGTGGATTTCCCTCGGGACGGCCGTGCTCGCAGCGTTCGCGGCCGGTGGGCCTGTCGCCGGCGGGGTTGCGCTGCTCGCTGCCGGGGTCGGCATCGTTACCCACCGCACGAGGGAACTGGACGAGGCACAAACTTCCGTTTTCGCGCGGTCGAGGACACTGCTGGACGAGGCGACTGCGGCGGCGAGGCACTTCACCGACGAAGTGAAGGAGAAGTCGGGGTTTGATGCGCTCGCTGCCGGCGCCGAGCGCTCGCGCGCCGAGGCTGCCGATCTCGGCAAGCAGCTTAACGCGCTGCTCGACGCGAAGACCAAACTCGATCGTCTAGGCGGCCCCTTCGAGTCTCGCATCAACGTCGAGGGCCTCGGTACGCTTACCGGCGGACAGGTCGAGACGGCCATTGACAAGACGCGTGCGGCGCTTAACCAGGCCGCGGACGCGGCCTTCCGCTTCGAGGATGCGATCCGGTTCCGCACGCAGTCCGGCGAGATCGCGGCGCAGAGGCTGGGCGAGTCCATCCGCGAGGAGGCCGAGCAGATGGTCCGCCTCGCGGAAGCCGGCAGCTCGTTCACGCGCTTCGTCGAGGAGGTCGATGCCGCCGCGGCGAAGCTGCTCGCGCAGGGCGCCAGCAAGGAGGACGTCGACGCCTACGTCTCCGCGCTCCGGCAGGTCGAGGAACTCGAGCGGCGCCGCGAGTCCGCGAACATCCTCCGCGACGTCGAGCGGCAGAACGAGCTGCTCCGCGAGCGCGACCCGGTGAAGCGCGCCGAGCTGGCGATCGACCGGGAAGTCGAGGAGATCTACCGGCGCCTCGTCGAACTCGGCCAGATCCGCACCGAAGAGGAAGCGAAGCGCGTCCGGATCATCCTCGGCGAGCGGAAGGAACTCCAGAAGCGCGAGGTCGGCTACGACTTCGACGCCGAGGTGAAGAGGTTCCGGGAGGGCGTGGGACCGCAAATCTCGTCGGCATTGTCGGACGCGATCATCGACGGGTTCGAGAGCGGGTTCGACAACGCCGAGGACATCGCCCGCAGCTTCTTCCGGTCGCTCTTGTCCCAACTCCTGAACCTGCTCATCACGGCCGGGTTGCGCAGCGCATTCCCGGTGCTCTTCCCGAGCGCGCAGGGCAACGTGCTTGCCGGCGGCCAGATCGTGCCCTTCGCCCGGGGCGGCGTCGTCGACCGCCCCACCCTCTTCCCGATGCGCGGGGCGACGGGGCTCATGGGCGAGGCCGGCCCCGAGGCGATCGTCCCGCTCCGCAGGACGAGGGACGGCCGGCTCGGGGTCGAGGCCTCGGGCGGCTCCGGCGGCACGGTCATCAACTTCAACGGCGTCAGCGTAGGCGCCGACTTCCTCTCGCTTCCCGAGGCGGCGCAGGAGCGCATCATCGGCCGGGCGTGGTCGAGCTACATGAGGCGCAACCCCTCGGGCAAGCGCGCGGTGGCGACGGCGCGCCGCGCGAGCCTCCAGTAGCGCGCCGCGCGTGTCAGGCTCGCGCGCGTGCCGCTCGCAGTCTTTTCCGAGATCCCGCGCCTCGGCCACTCCTACCGCGACGACCAGAAGGTTGTGCGGCTCGCCTTCGCCGGCGGCGGCGCGCAGCGGTCGCTCGGGCAGGCCAGGGAGTACCGGCGCATCGTCCTGCCCTTCCGGCGCAACACGACGGGGCGGCGCACGATCGACACCTTCTTCCGGGCGCGCGACTTCGGCAAGACGGCCTTCCTGCACAAGGACTGGAACGACTACGCGCGCACGGCGATCACGCTCTCGCCGGTCACGAGCGGCGGCAGCGTCACCCGCTGGCGCATCCCCACCACCGGCGACTACGCCGGCGACTACCCCATCGACACCGCGAGCTATGTGGTACGTGTTGCCGGCTCCCCGGTCACGGTCACCTCGGTCGACGTCGACCTCCGCGAGTTCATCCTGGCCTCGGGCGTCTCCGACGCTTCCGTGGTCGACGCGGACTACGAGTACTACAGGCTCTTTGCCCTCGAGGGCCCCTTCGAGTGGCGCAACATCGCGGCCGGTGCCGGCTGGTACGAGACGGAGATCGCGCTCGAAGAGGTCCCCGCGTGAGCCGTGGGCTTCCCGCGGCGCTGCTGACGGCGTTCCAGACGGGCACGCTGACGGCGATCCACCTCGTCGAGATCCAGACGGGGCGGGTTTCTCCCAACGATGTCGTGAGGTTCACGGACTGGGACCAGGACATCGACTTCCCCTCTTCGGGCGGGTCGACGTTCTACAGCCGTTTCGCCGACACGGGCGCGGCGCTCGACCTCGGCGCTGTGTGGATCGACGGGAGCGGCGACGACGGCAACACCGATCTCCGCATCCCCGACGGGGACTCGCTGCTGCGGACCCACATCGACGCCGGCGCGTGGGCCGACCGCCAGCTCTGCCACCTCGTCCGCATCGAGTACGGCCAGCGCGACAGTTCCACGAAGCTGCTCAAGAACACCTGCGTCGTCGAGGCCTACGAGAACGCCGACCATGAGGTGGTGTTCCGCCTCGCGAGCCTTCCGGCGCTCTTCTCCCGCATCCAGATCCCGACGGGCATCGTGTCGCGGGATCTCTTCCCGGGTCTCCCGCCGGAGGATTGACGTGCTGTTGGCACTGGGCGTCTTCGGCATCATCGGGATCATCCTCGCGCTTGGCGGCATCGTGCACGGGATGGCGACACGCCCGGGCAACCGCGGCTACGAGAGCGACCCGACCTACAGCTTCACGCGCCTGGGCAACAACCGCGGCGAGGGCGGCCCGCCCCCCGTCATCCTGGGGAAGAAGAACCGCATCACCCCGCAGCTCGTCTCCACGACGCTCGGGACCACGAAGGGCGTGCAGGCGTTCCGCGGCCTCTACCTGCTCGGCCGAGGCGAGATCGCCAGCATGGAGTCCGACTGGCGCGACCGCCTGCGCGTGAACGGGCAGTCGGTGAAGTCCCTCGCGGGGGTCACGGCGACCTTCCGGTACGGCACGGCAACGCAGACCGCGATCCCCGGGTCGGAGCAGGTCGGCACCGCGTACGACGTCGGCAACGCGACCCTGCGCCTCGGGACGGCCGCGAAGGAGTACGAGATCCGCAGCACGGCCGCGGAGACGTTCCAGCTCTCGTTCGTCGCCGGCGGCGGGATCTTCAAGCAGGACAGGAAGGGCCGGCAGCTCGACAGCGCCGCCGGGATCGAGGTCGAGTACTACGATTCGCAGGAGCGCAAGTGGCATCCGCCGTTCATCATCGACCCCCAGACCAGCGAGGCGAACCAGAAGAAGTACAAGAGCGGGTACTTCGTCTGGTGCGACATCAAGAACGAGAACACCGAGTGGACCAGGACCGAGGAAAGCGGCAAGGGGGGGCCCATCGCCGGGCGGCTCTTCGCGATCAACAACACCCGCTCCGCGGTGAACCTCCAGCTCAACCTGCACTTCCCGGACCCGGCCCTCATCGCGCCGGGGCGCCACACGAAGATCCGCGTGAGGGGCGTCGTCGCGAACGAGGCCGACGACGTGCGCGAGACGACCTGGCACACCGTGATCGAGGTCCGTCCACACAGCAACACCTACGCCGGCTACGCGCTGATGTACCTCGAGGGGATCGCGTCCGAAGAGGTGCAAGGCGGCGTCCCCGACGTCGAGCTCGACTGCACGGGCCTCCTGGTGACCGACCCGCGCACGGGGGTGACGGCCCAGAGCGAGAATCCCGGAGTCCTAATCCGCGAGGTCCTCTCGAACACGGCGTGGGGGATGGGGCTTGATCTCCCGGCAGGGATCCTCGACGACGGGAGCGGAAGCACGTTCCGGTCGTTCATGGACTTCTGCGATGCGCAGGTCACCCCGTCGAAGTCGAACGGCCTGACGGCCGCCGAGGCGGCCTTCCGCCTCAACTACGTGCTCGGCACGCGGTCCTCCTCCGACGAGCACCTCGGCGCGATGCTGGCGACGTGCAGGGCCACGCTCTACGAGGTGCAGGGCAAGATCCGGATCGCGTGGGATGCCGCCGGTGCGTCGACGCGAGACTTCGACGCGAGGCTCTCGACGTCGGGCCGCCGGAACGTCCTCCTCGGCGCGGATGACCGGACGTCGATCATCGAGCGCCAGGTGCCGGAGTCGGAGCGGTACAACCGCGTGCGCATCCTGTACGTCGATTCGGAAGACGGCTACCAGAAGCGGACGGTCGACCTTCCGGCGAGCGCGTCGGTGGGCGTGACTGTGTCGGAACGGGTGCTCGACCTGCAGCTCTTCGGCATCGCCTACCGCTCGCAGGCGACGCGCGAGGCCCGCTACCGGCTGAACGAAGCGCTCCACTCGACACTGCTGATCGACCTGCAGGGAGCGTTCGGCGACGCCGACCTCGTGCCCGAGGACAAGTTCACCGTCTACGACGACTACCGCTACCCCTCCGGCAAGGTCTGGCGCCTGATGGGCACGGGCTGGGGCGTGGACGGCGTGACCTCGATCCGCGGCCGCGAGTACGAGGCCGCCGTCTACTCCGACAACACGGACACCGTGACGGTGTCGCAGGGCTCGTCGAGCGCCGGCAAGGCAGGCGGGAAGTCGTCGTCCTCGGCGCCCCCTCCGGCGAGCGGGAGTTCGGCGCCGACGTCGACGGCGGGAGCGGTCAAGTCCGCCGTGGGTACGCTCCTCGGCTCCTTCACCTCGAAATGATCGTCTTCTACGAACTCTCCTGGTTGGCCCCGCGCATCGACCGCGACATCCTCGGCTGGCGCATCTATGCGGGCCCGCCCGGGATGCCAGGGTGGCGCGGCAGGTGCATCGCGCACACCTGCCGCCCCGAGGAGACGTCGGCTGGGTTCCCCATCGAGGAGGGGCAGTACACCTTCACGATCTCGCGCATCTTCCACTGGGGCGAGGAGGGCATCGGCTCCGCGCTCCGGGTCGAGCGGGTCGTGTCGGCGGGACGCTCGGACGCCCCGAGCGCGATCGCGAACGGCGTCGTGGCGCACGTGGCCGGCGGCGGCGCCGCGCTCCTGCGGGCCGACCATGCCCCACAGGATGACCCCGAGGCGCTGATCGAGGTCATCGAGGGGGCGAGCGTCGAGCAGGGCCGGCTCATCTACAGGGGCCCACAGCACCGCAAGGCGGCCGACGAGCCGACGATGCCCGCGGACCTCCTTGGCCGACCGGTTCCGCTGGACGGGAGCGGCCGCGACGCGTCCCGCACGCTCTGGATGCGCGCGGTGAGCGTGCTCGGGGTGCCGGAGGCGTCTCCGTCGAGCAGGACGGTGAGGTACTTCGACCGGCCCGACACCTACCGGGTGGCGATCTGCGGTCTCGCCGGCGGGACGCTCGACCAGATCTCTGCGGCGGCCGCCACCGACCCGTGGGAGCTCTCCGGTGGCAAGATCAGGCTGCGCAGGAAGCCGACGGTAGCGAACGCCACGACAGCGAACGGGTGGGGCACCGTCGCTTCCGGGCTTCTCGCATCCTCGCCCGCGGCGGCCAAGTACCTGACGCAGGGCTACGTCGAGAGCGCCGAGAAGGACCTCGGCGCGTCCCGGTGCTTCTTCCTCGAGTTCTGGGATGACGTCGAACGCGCCTCGGCGACCGCGATCGCGCGGCCCGTCCGGGCCCTGAAGTTCCCCGTCGACCCCAACACGCATCCGGTGCTCCAGGGTTCGGCCGATGGGCCCGCGTGGTGGGGCCGTCGCTACCGCCAGGACGGCAAGCCCCGGCGCGCGCTCGAGGAGTGCCGCTGGGACGTGAAGTTCGGGGACTCGTCGCCGATCTCGATGGACTACCGTCCCGCGATCCACGGCGAGCAGATCAAGGCGCGCTACATCCGGGTGCGGCGGCTCCTGCGCGACCCGGCGGGGCTGCACCAGGTCCAGGTCACGAACCTCAAGGCCGAAGCGCTCTACCCCTATCACTCGGACCAGGGCGAGGTGCAGGTCGTGGCGCCGGCGTCGTCGGCCACGGTGACGACGAGGGTGAACCCGGCGACCGGCGCCTCCGACCTCTTCGGGCTGGCGCTGATCCCTGTCGTCACGGCCAAGGCGCTGGGGGCTTGGTGGCCGCGGGTGACCGCGATCAACCTCGCCGCAGGGCAGTTCACGGTGCAGCTTCAGGACGCCGCGGGTGTCGCCTACACGGGCGGCGGCAACGTCTACTGGCACGTCCGCGGCTATTGAGTAGGGGTCTGCAGGGCCCACGCTGGCCCGGGGATGAGCCAGGACTACCACAGCGGATCGAGCGGCGCCCGCACGACGACCTCGAGCGACCACGACGACTACATGGTCGACAACCGCAACGGCGTGGAGTCGGCCCTCACGCACTACTGGGGCCCCTCGGACCCCAGCGCGGGCGCGTCGCCGGCGTGGGGGGCGGCCGAACTTGGAACGATCTGGATCGACACGACCGACCCCCAGAATCCGGTCGCGAAGATGTGGTGCCGCCTCGACGCGACCCCCACCTACGGGTGGCGCACGATGCGCGTGCCGAAGATCAAGTGGCTCACGGCGACCGCGCTTGCCTCGCGCGCGATCACCTTCTCGCCGGCGTCGCCGGCGACGGGCGACGTCGCCTTCACCGCGGTCGACCTGACGACGTTGCTCGACACGCTCCAGGACTCGACGCAGGTGACGCACCTCGTGGTCGCCGTGCTGCTGCGCATCCGCGTGCGCACCGGTGCGAGCGAGACGGTGCCGACGACAGATGACGCCTACTTTGGCGTCCGACCGACCGGAGCGGGAGCGAGCAGCCAGAACAACGTCTACGCGCAGGTCGCGAACCGGTACTTCGAGGCCCAGGTATGGGTGCCGCTCGATGCCAACGAGAGCTTCGACTTCAAGGTCGAGGTCGGCGGCGGCACGGCCGGGTTCGAGTACGCGGCGTGGATCGACGCGATTGCGGAGCTCGCGCTGTAGTGCCGCCATGACCACGGGGGTCCGTGTCCCGTGCTGAGAGCGATCACGCTTCCCCTTGGGCGGACCGCGAACAGTTTGGGAATAAACGCGGGCAAATGCGACCAATCGGAATGCGACCAATTGGGACTAATGCGCGGTTCTGCAACAGTTGCGGAGGGAGGCGTGCGATGGACTGGCAGATGAAGTTCAGCGCCGTGCTCGGTACGGGGATCATCGCGAACAGCGCGGGGGATTCGATCTTCACGCCGGTGATCCAGGGCGGGGCGCTGGGGTTGCTGCTCGTCTTCATGTGGATGAGTTGGAAATCGGCGAACGCTGATCGCGAGGCGCGTGCGGTCGCGCAGGAGAAGGAGCTCGCGGCGCGGGCGGCGGAGAACGCGCTGGCGATGGAGCGGCTGAAGATCACGTTGGAGGCGCACGCGGCGCAGATGAGGAGTGCACTCGACGCCGTGGAGCGCGCCTATTCGGGACGCAACAAGAAGGAGGACTGACCATGCGACTCTTGCTGGTTGCCGTGCTCTGCGCGGCGTTCGCGCTCCCCGGCTGCCGCACGGCGAAGATCGCCGCCGACGTCGCGCAGGCCGCCTTCGAGCCCTACTCGCTCGAGGTCAGCGGCCCGCACGTCCACGGCAACGCGCGCTTCATCGCGATCGAGGCGGGCGGCGCCGGCGCGATCGTCGTGCGCGGGCCCGAGGTCTACGGCGGGCCGATCGTCGTGCTGAAGACCTTCCAGTTCGAGGCGACGACGGAGCGGCGCGTCTGGGCGATCCAGTTCAGCGCCGACCGGAGCAAGCCCGTGTCGCTGGTACCCGCGACGTGGGAGCAGGCGCGCGTCTCGATGCCGCACCTCGCGCCATGAGGCCGCGTGGCGACGCCCTCGCGTTGGTGCGACGGCTGCAGGGCAACCACCCCGCACTATCTCTTGCGCGTGGCGGGGAGGCCGGACCTGTACTGCTGCGTGCAGTGCCCGCGATCGCGCGAGGTCGTGCCGCGGCTGCAGCGCGAACTGCTTGGCTACTCGTGGCCCTCCTGGCCGCCTGCGGCACGGCGAAGCAGGCGACGCCCTGGCGCGTCGTGAAGGCCGAGTTGCGCGGCGGCGCGACGCTCCGCGCGGACGGCAAGGGGTCGGTCGAGTGGCTGCACGGGGTGGAAGGGAGCGCGCATGTGGAAGTCCAGAGCAACGGCGGTAGTGCTGCTGTTCGCCTTGAGCGCGACGACGGGCTGCAAGTGGATCGCGGGGGAGAAGCCGACGCTGCTCAAGCAGTTGGAGACGGCGGTCCCGGCGATCCAGTCGGCGGCGGAGTCGGGGTCGAAGACGGCGGACGCGCTGACGGAGTTCATCGCGTGGCTCCACGCGAAGGCGGTAGCGATCTACGCGGGTCTGGCGGCGCTGGTGCTGTCGGTGCTCCGGTACTTCACGGGGTTCAAGTTTGGCGCACGCCGCAGGTCTGGTTCATCGGGGCCGTCTGCATCGTCGCGGGGTGGCTCCTCGGGCTCGTGACGGGTCGCAGGCGTTGACCGGCGGCGACCTTCTCCTCCTGTTCGCCGGCGCCGCCGCTCTGGTGCTCGCGGCGGTCTGGTGGCACCTCGGAGGGAAGGATTAAGCAGGGGAAGGGGCGCTTACCGTCACCCCCTCCCCGCGCCGGACTCCCGAAGGACTCCGGGTTGCATGGTGCAGGGGGCAGGAATCGAACCTGCGACCTTCAGCTTATGAGGCTGACGAGCTACCGCTGCTCTACCCCGGCATCGTGATTTCAAGGTGCCCCGAATGCGCCTCGGGGCCACGGCGGGCAAAGCGCCTGACTCGCAACTCCGGCAACATCCTACCGCATCCGACCGACTCGCCGGGGAGCAGGACGGGCTAACGTGGCTCGACCTCCGCCCTAGACTCCACGTTGATCGTCACGGAGCCAACCGAAAGCGGCTGATCGCTGACGTGGACGATCTGCCCGCCGCCGACGTAGTGCTGGTGATACGCGCCCTTGCTGTCCCACCAGAACAGGTACTCGATGCTGCTGCCGTAGGTGCCGTCGTCCTGAAGAACCTCGGCGGTCACCGTGTCGCCGAGCCCCGTAGCGAACCCGCCGCGCTTCATGTCGCCGGACGATCCGACGACTACGCTCGTTGGCGACAGGCGCTTCCCGCTGCTTGTGACCTTGCCGCGCACCGTGGAGTAGATGAGGGCTTGGCCGCTGTAGGCGGACAGGACGTACAGGTGCTTGATCGCTCCGGGATCGTTGTCAACAAGCAGTCGGTCGCGCACGTTGCGCTGCTCGATGGTCAGCCCGTCGCTGCCAGTGGGGACTGTCGTGGCGGTCTTGGACACCCCGCTCGTGCTCTGCGGGGCCTTGTTGTCGATGCACCCCGCGAACAGGAGCGCCATCACAAGGGCTGTTCTCATGGTTACCGGCCTTCCGTGTAGGGGGCCACGGTCTCGGGCACGTCGCCCTTGAGCGGAGCCCAGTTGAACTTGCTGGAAGCGGCGTTGTATTCCGCCGCGAGTGCGTTGTACGACGCGAGGACGCCCGCAAGCTCCGCCTCCATGACGGACAGCCTCTCGCGGTCGGTGCGGTCCCCGTTAAGGGCGCGCTTCTCTGCCGCCGCGACGCGGGCTCGGTATACGTCGATGTCGGCCCGCTTCCTGTCGAGTTGAGCGGCTGCATCCTTGAACCACTCGTACTTCCTGATCGCGGCGCGCGGCCCCATCTGCTCGCGCGTCACGGTTGCGGCTTCTCCGAACCAACCGAAGCCGATCCCGACGACGCCGAACAGCGCACCGACCCCTACGACCCATAGCGCGAGCTTCCATGCCGCGAATCGCGCCATCGGCGCGTGCCTGCGGTATTCATCCCTGTAGTCCATGTGTACGCCTCCTGCGGCCTAGCCGCGTTGTCGTCGTAAAGATCGGGTGGACGGCGCTATCCCGAAGGAAGCAACCCCGAGGGGCACGTCTCGCCTTCCGTCCTGCCCGCGAGTGTAGTGAAAGATGCCGCCCCGGCGTCTGGCTTCGCCGGAGCGGCTGACAGTAAGCGCCGGAGCGCAGGAGGAACCAACGAAGTGCGCCCCCATCCTCCACCGCCCTGCCGCCGATGGTCACGACGATGCGAATGGGCGTCTCCGACTTGTGGAAGGGGAACCTACACCGCCAGCAGCGGGAGACGACGGCGCGGTCGGGGAGCCCCATTACTTCACATCACCACGCACGACCACGCCATCGGCGCGGATCGGGTTGCACGACTCAAGACGCCAACGGCCCGGCTCGCCGCGCGTGTCGATGCACAGGCGGATGGCCGTCTCGGCGTCCGGGGCGATCACGACGTACACGTAGGGCGGGACGCCGCTTGCGTGGACGAGCGCCACTCGGTAGGCGCGGTCGGGGAGGCTCATGCTCCCTGCTCCTTCCGCCCCGATCCCTTGCAGGCGGGGCACTCCCTCACGTCGTCGCGCGAGAGCGGCGAGGACGGGTCGCAGAAAACCGAATCGTCCACGAGCCCCGCGCCCTCGCACTCGGGGCAGAGCGCGCGCTTCAGGTCCAGAAAGCTCGCGTACTCGGTCACGGAGCCTCCTTGTCGTCGAGCAGGACGGCGGCAAGCCGATCCGCCCTCGTTCGGTAGAGTTCAATCGCCGCTCGGACCTGGTCGTCAATGTCGTCGCCAGCAGACGCGAGCTTGTAAGCCGCGGCCTTCACGTCCTCTACGCTGCTCCACCGCTCGCCAAGCGCATCCTGAAGCTCCTCGTAGTTGCGCTCTGCCGCCGCAAGCCGCCTCTTAAGCTCTTCGTGGTCCGCGCACTCCTTCGCCCGGATCTCGGCGCGCTGATCGGATATCAACTGCCGTAGGACGTGCTTGCGCGAGTTCGCCGACGCGCGGAAGATCGCGGCGATCATGTCCATCGTCACCGGCTCCGGCGCAGGTCGGTCGGATCGCTTGGCGATGCGGAGATTGGTGGCACCGCTCGGGAGCATGAGCCCCCATCCGGCGGGGAGTTCCGCCAGTTGCACGACGCCATCCGGAGCGGCGACGTACCACTCGTGGCAGCACGCCAGCCATCCGGCGTTCTTGCCCGGCCTGTCGAGTTCGCGCTTCCAGTCGGATCGTGACGCCTTGACCTCGAAGCCGATGAACGCCAGCCCCTTCGACGGCCATGTCTGCATGGCGATTGCGTCGGACCAGCCGGAGTTGCCGAATCCTGCGCCATCGCCAACGTCTTCGAGCAGGACGTAGCCGTTGCGGTCGTCGGCGTAGCGGGCGCGGAGCCGCGCGAAGATGTCGCGCGTGACTTCAGTGTCGCTCACGCCCCCTCCTTCTCCGCCTCGGCGCGGTACCGGGCCAGCGCCTCGTCCCGCACATGCCGCAGAACGTCCACGGCGTCAAGATCGGCGTTGGGGCTGAGGAACGCGGCCAAGAACGCCGACGACGCCTCCGCGAACTCCAGCGCCGCGCGAAGGAGAGGGTAGCGATCCATGACAGCACCCGCGAAGTCCTCGTAGGCGTCGGCCTTGTCCATCGGGCTCGCTTGCAGCCACTCCTGCTCGGCCTTGTCGATCTCCGCGACGATCTCGGGGACTCTCACGGCTAGGCCTCCTCCTGCTGCTCCGGCTCGGGCTCCGGCTCCGGCTCGGGCGGACGCATCCGGCGCAACTCACTCCGCGCGGCTTCATCGCTGTAGCGTCCGTCGTAGTAATGGTCGAGCACCCTGTCGTGGTCCACGCGGTCGGGATTGCCGCCTGATCGCCACACGGCGTAGGCCACGTCGGCTTCGTATTCCCGGCGCTCGCGTTCGCGTTCTTCCCTGCTTCTCACCGCTTCCTCGCTTTCTTCGGCGCGACTTCGACAAGCTGGACTTCGCGGATCACATCGAACCGCAACGCGGCATCCTTCCGTGACGTGAACGCCTCGACCCTCTTCGCGGGGGCGTCGCCGTAGATGTCGTAGCAGCCCTCGACGTAGGGCTTCCCATCGACGATGCCGACCCAGTAGCGCTTGTGCTTCATGCTCTCCTCGCCTTCCGCCTCTTCGGCTTCGGCGCGGGCTTCGACTTCCGCAGGCGCGGCACGATGTCCACGCGCTCGCAGCGGTAGCCGCGATACTCCCACTGCATCGCGTAGAACATGTCGCCAGCCGTGCGAATGAACATCTCGATGCAGTGCCGCCGGTTGCGCTTCGTGATGGTGTTCGGCATCAGGTCGCCGTAGCAGGTGTAGAACGCCCACGCCCTGCACGGCTTCGGCTCCTGCTTCTTCTTCGTCATGCTCCCTCCTTGGCGTCCTCGCCATGGATCGACAGACGGCGACTGGACCCGCAGCCCTCCCGCTCCGCCGCACGGCGCGCCGCGTGCTCGCTCGCGTAGAGCTTCCGCGCCCCGCGCTCGACTTCCCACACGTACCCTGCCGCCTCGACGGCACGGATCGCGGCGTCGAGGCTGGCGCAGCCGTCGCAGGCTTCGGGCAGGAATGCGTGCGACCTGTACTTCGCGTGCCGCAGGGCTGATTCGAACTGCTCTCGGTTCATGCTCCCTCCGCGTCGATCACGAGAACGCGGCGGACAGAGGGCCTCGGGTACTCCCACTCAGCGCTATACCGCTCAGCGGCGTCGCGTGTCGCGTGGAGGCGCAGGTCAGCACCGGCGGACCACGCCTCCATCCCCTTCTCGATACGGACGCGCAGCGCGGCGACCTCGTCGCGGAGGCGGGCGATCTCGGGATGGTCCGGCAGCGTCTCGTGCATCCCGCTCCGGTCGATGGCCTCGCGCGCCTTCGCGCAGCCGTTGGCGATGCAATCCGCGTGGTAGAAGCTCACGACGGCCTCCCCGCCAGCGCGGCGGCGATCTCGGCCCGAAGATTCGTCAGATGCTCCACCGTTAGCGGCAGCGGCTCCCGCGATCTCTGCGCTACCCATAGGTCCGCGTAGACGCTGGCATCGGCCTTTGCAAGCAGCGCCGCGAGCCTCCCCGCGTCCGCGAGGGCGGCGTCGCGCTCCCGCTCAAGCTCCGCAACGCGGGCGCGGAGGGCGGCGATCTCGTCAAGCGTCGCGGTGATGATAGTCTCCGCGTCGGCCAGTGCATCCGCGTAAGCCTTGCTGGCGAACTCGCCGGCAGTGCCGTGGCCGGCGTGGACAGCGGCATCCGCAACCTCGCGTAGCGCCTCTCTCAGATCGTCCATCGTCACTCCTCCCCCGCCCCGCGAGGCGGCTCCTTATCGTGCTTGTCGCATACCCACTGGCGCGCGACGAGCCGCCACCCTTCCGAGCGCAACCGTTTGGCGAACGCGCGCTTGGTCCTGAAGTCCGACGTTTGCACCCACACGCAGCACCTAGAGCACCAAGCGGTGAACTCCGTGGTAATGCGTCCGCTGCCGCCCACCTACCCCTCCCCCGCCGCGGCGCGGATCGCGTCGGCGCACTCGCTCGCACCGTAGGACTGCCCGCTGTGCGCGTGATGCGCCGACTCGTCGGGTGTGTTCGCCCGCATGTCGTGCTGCTCCGCGATCCCGTCGCACACCTTCGCCGCCTCTTCCATGCCGATCCGCCGCCCTGCGTCGTGCGCCGCCTTGAGAAGGTCCGCCACGCGAGCCTCGAACTCGCTGCTGACGCGGGTCGAGATCCAACCGGTCTGCACGCAGTAGTTGCGGAAAAGGTGCGGGGTATCACTGTTGATCATCGCGGTTGATCCCCCGCCGCGGCGCGGATCGTCTTGGCATCAGCGTTCCGCCAGCGTTGGCGCTGGCCGCCGTCCATCGGATCGACGATCCACTCGTTGTGGGCCGGTTGCGCCACGAGTACCCCGATCATCGAGGGGTCGGGGACGAAGCGCGTCGTCTCGATGACGGTATCGCCCGGCCTCGGGTTGGCCCTGCGATCGGAAGGAACGGTCAGGGCCGATAGCAGCAGCGAGTAGAAGGTTGCTGCCGTCTCTTTGCGCCCCTCCCTCCTCGCGGCGGCGAGGGCGGAGCGGATGCGCTCAAGCGCCTCGCTGTCTGTCAACTCAAAGAGATCGGTGGCCCACTGATGCTCGCGCACCGACGACAGCAGCGCCGCCGCGTCCCCCTCCGCGTCGAGCAGCGCGCGGAGGCGGTCGCGCTCAGCGACGAGCGACGACCACTCCTCCGGCGAGGGCAGGCGGAACCACTCGCCGCCCCACTGTTGGATGGGGTAGGCAGCGCGCTGGCCGTGCGCGTGGAACGCGAATCTGTCGGCTGAGTAGCCGACCACGCGGCCCAGCGTCGTCGCCCCGCCGTCCCGCTTGTGCATGTAGTACCCCGGCACCGTCGGAAGCTCTCGGCTCCACCCGCTCATCGGGGCTCCTTCCCGCGCTTGCCGTCCGCCTTGCCGCAGATGCGGTTCACCGCCTTGCTGAAGCACGCACCGCACATCTTCTGGCTCATGCGCGAGCCCGAGCCGATCTGCGTCACCGCATCCGACCGCTTGCCGCACACTTCGCATCGGGCCTGTTGCGCGCTCATCGGTTCCTCCGGCGGCTCTCGCGCGCCTTCGCCCCGCTCATCGGCCACCCGCAGACATCGACAGGCCGACCTTCCTCCCCACAACGACAACATTGCCGTCACGAATCATCCCCGCCAAGTGCCGCGCCACCTGACGGGCCTCGCGCCTCGTTGTCACCTCGATCCACACCTCCCACATGCCATCCTTGTGCCCTCCGGGGTATTTCTGGATCTCGATATCCATCGAGTGACACAGCATCTCCGCGCGTTCGGACGCGGCGACTTCCCGCTTCGTCGTCGGGAACCTGTCCCCCATCATGCGCTTGAGCGCATCGGCCACCTCTTCCGGAGAGTAGTGGCCCCCCGCAGGTCCGCGGCCCAACGCGCATCGGATATGCACCGGGACTCGCCCCGGCCCGATGCCCATCCATAGGCGCGCGGCACCGTCCGTGCCGTACGGCGCTGCGGGGTCGCGCACGACAGGCTTCTGGCACCTCGGGCAATACCCAAGCAGCACCGCGGGTTCGTTGTCCGTCATGCTCCCACCTCCTGCCGCCCGAGCGCGAGGGCGGCGTCGATTCCGCACAAGCACACAAACGGACCCGGATCGCCCCCGATGTGAGACCCGGCCCACTCGCCGCGAGCATCGTCGCATTGCTCGGAGTGGCGAGCGGACCCAAGCGCCTCCCGCTGCGCCGCGTACGCGCGAACGAGGGCCACGATCATCGGGCCACTCCACTCGGGGAACGGGCGCCGCTTCGGGTCTTCCAGCCAGTGGAGCGTCGCCTGTACCTGCGGGTCCAGCGTCATGCGTTACCTCCACAACAGCGCATCGAAGAAGCGCAGGAATAGTTCGGTCTCCGTGAGGTCGGGGTGCGCGAAGCGATAGCGCGTCAGCGCGATCGTGACGTAGATCAGCAGTGCCGTGCCGACGATCCCCCACAGGCGCCGTTCGCGGTCGCTCAAGCCCCGATCTCCCTCAGCGCCACTTCCATCACCCACAGCGCGTCGGCCACATGCTCGCTCGACACCTCGAGCTCCGGCCACCGCGCGCGCGTCGCCGCGAGCATCGCGGGCTTGTCGGTCCCCTTGCCCCCGCCCTTGCCCGTCGCGGCCCGCTTGATCGTCGAGGGGTTGAACCCCTTGTATTGGATGTCGCGCTCCGCGCATGCGGCCTCGATCTCCCCCACGAGCGCGAGCAGCACGCGCGCCGCGACCGCATTCCGGATCGTCCCCCCCGGGTCCTCGTAGAAGACGAAGTCCGTGCGCGTGGCAATCGCCTCGGCCAAGTGCTTGCGGAACCGCAGGATGCGCATCCCGTTGCTCTCGCCGCGCTGCACAGAGCAGTCCCACTCCGCGACGATCAGCGGCTTCCGGTCCTCGCGGATCACGCAGGCCGCGATGGTGCCGAGGTCGAGCGCGAGCAGCCTCATCGCGCGCCCCGGACGGCAATAACGCGGCGGGAGCCTCCCTGGACCCCCGCCGCTACACTTGCCGGCCGCCCCGTCGCACTCGCGCGGACGGCGGCCCCATGCAGATTCAAGTGGGCAGTCGTCGTTACCACGGCAGCACGGGCCTCATTCGCCGAGCAGTTCGCCCTGCGCGTCCGGCGGCTCGATCGTCAACGTCCCGACCTTCAACTCGTAGACCGGCGTCCGGTTCGCGTCCGCCCGGATCAGCGTCAGCAGCTGCTCCATCGACTTCCCGCGCGCCTCCTCGGCCTCCTTCAGCTCCTCGCGGAGGCGCTCCTTCTCCGCCTCGTGCGTGCCTACGAGGCGTTCGTGCTTGTGCAGTTCCGCGCGGACGCGCTCGTGGTCGACGGGCGTCAGCGAGCGGTAGGCGTTCTGGCGTGCCATGGGACCTCTCCAAGCGGGGCCCTCCCCGAAGGGCCCCTGACGAAGGGAAATCCGTGTGCGGAGTGCCGCGCGTCGGGGCGCGCGGGGGGTCCTATCCTTCCTGTCCGGGCTCACGGCCCTGCGACGCGCCGGCGGCCACGGGCTCCTGCTCCGCGTCCGCGGCCTTCGCGACACCGAGATCCACGGTCGGCAGGTCCTGCGGGATGCCGGAGTCGGCCTTCTCGTCCTCGGAGACGAGCATCTGCACCTCCGCGCTCGTGGGGGCCAGCTTCAGCACGCGGCGGAGCGCCGTCTTCTTCCACATCTCCGCCTCGTGCGTCTGCCACGGGCTGTGCTGCTTCCCGGCGGCCCGGCTCGACGCCTTGACCGACTCCACCTCGCGGCGCGGCAGCACCTCCCAGACCGTCCCGCCGCCCGTCGTCGTGATGATCGCGTAGGCGTGCGTCAGCGCGCCCGCCTCGTCGTCGCCGGAGTACGGGCGGTGCTCCAGCGCGGGCGACAGCCCCTTCTGGTAGACGAAGTGGTCCTTCTCGCGCACGACGTCGACCTGCACGCCGGCGATCTGCTTGCTGTTCCAGGCGAGCTTGAGGAGCCCGCGATACATCGGCTGGAACTGCGACTCGAGGACGCCCTTGTTCCGGTAGGGCACGAGCGCGCCGTGCGTCCCGTCCGGCTCGAGGCCGACCTGCGCCGCCATCATCAGGGAGCCCACGAGGCTCGCCTGCGTGCACTCCAGCAGGTCGGGGTTCCGCGCGCAGGCCGTCAGGGCGAGCCGCAGCATCCGCTCCGGGTTGATGTGCTTGGGCAGCGCAAGCGCCATCTGGTGCTTGTGCTTGGCGAAGAGGGCGCTCACGAGCGCGCTCTTGTCCTTCATCGTCGTCAACTGGCTCACCGCTTCGCTTCCTTCCTCCGCAGAACGCGGAACGTGTGCGTCTTCGCCTCGCGCGGCGGGTCCGTCCGCGTCTGCGCCTTCCACGTCCAGCAGTTGCCGTTCGGGAGGACGCCCACGCTCGCGTTGCCGAGCCGCGCCTTGATCGTGTTCTCGATCTCGTGCTTCTCCTGCTCCGCGGCCTTGCACGTCTCCACGATGGCGGCGTGCCGGTCGAAGAGGTCGATCATGTCGCCGCCGAGCGCGACCGTCTCCTCGGTGGGAGTCGCGTAGAGCTTCGCCAGCGCCCGCGCCGTCGCCTCGGTGCCGTCCACGCCGGGCGGCGTGCGCGCCTCCACGCAGCGCCAGAACCGCTCGCAGGCAGGGACGAGCTCCTCCTCGATGAAGCTGTCGTCGCGCGCGATGTCCGCCCAGCGGAACGCCAGCCCGCCGAACCCGCCCGCGAGGACCGCGATCGAGCAGGTCGGCTCGCCCGTCACCGCCATCTGGTGCTGGCACTGGATGCGGTACTTCTCCGGCACGCCGTCGGTCCAGTCGCCGAGGCTCCCCGCGGTCTTGAGCTCGACCGGGCCCACGAGCATCCCGGCCTCGTCGAGCTCGTGCGCGTCGGGCGAGGCGAGCATGAACGGCCAGCGCACCGACCGGACCAGCCGCCCCGACGGCTCGCAGTAGCGGCCCGTCTCGCGCATCCAGCGCTCGCGCACGAAGGGCTCGAGCTCGGTGCCAAGGGTCAGCCCCTCGTGCTCGCCGTCGTCGGCCTCCCTCATGCCGACCTTGTCCAGGAAGAGCGCCATCGGCGTCCTGCCGAAGTGCTTCCCGAGGACGAGCGCCGGCGACTCGGAGGAGCCGACGCCGGACTTCCGGGCCTCGAGCCATGCGGCGCGGTCGGCGGTGCCGCAGACGACGGTGAAGGCGGCGGGGCTCATCCCGCGTCCCTCAGGCTGGCCGCGCGCATGTGCCCGGCGCGCTCCTTCGCCTCGGCGGCGATGCGCTCCAGCAGGGCCTCGGGGACTTCGAGCGCGATCTCCTGCCTCACGAAGCCGTCGCGGAGCGGTTCGAGGCGGGCATCGAGGATGGCGTTGGGGTCGCGCGGGTACTCGAGGATGGTCCTGAGCGCGCGCGCGCCGTCGTCGTCTACTTCGGCGTGGACGATGAGCGTGAGTTCGAGGCCGTGCTCGCCGCCCAGGGTTTCCTCGTGGACTTCGATCATGCGAGCACCCACGCCAACGCATAGAGCGCGACCACCCAGAGGGCGACGATCCAGGTCGCCGCGCCCATGCCCTCGCGCGGGTCGTCCTCGGTCCGGCGCTCGTATGCCTGCAAGAAGCGTCTCATGCCTTCCCTCCCGAAAAGAGCCGCCGCAATTCGCGCCTCGCGCGCCAGCGGCGGACCGGGTGCCACGAACTCGCCAGCACGTAGAGGCCGACGAGGATCTGCGCGTGCCGGATCTGCGCGTGCAGCAGCCGGTCGAGTTCCACCTGCTGCTCCTGGTCCGTGCCGAGCAGGTCGAGCGCCGCCTTTTCCGCGAGGTCGAGGCGGCCCTCGGTGCGCCGCATGTGCGCGAGGAAACCGTTGATCTGCTCGCGCTGGTTCAGGAAGCGGTTGACGGCGCCCATCTACCTGCCCCCCAGCGCGCGGACGATGCGGTCGGCCAAGTCGCTGACCGTCGGCGACAGGTCGAGGTCCACGCGGCGATAACCGATGCAACAGTCGCCGACGTGGTCCCTTCGGGCCTGCACCGCGGTGGTAACATCCCCATTCGTGAAGCACCACTCGCCCTCCCTCGGCTTCCCCCCGGTCGGCACGAAGATGATCGCCATGGGCTGTGCCGCCTCGGCGACGACCTCGACCGCGAGAAGCCGCTCGTCGATCCGACGCGTCGACTCGGCCGTCTTCGCGGCGTGCTGGAAGTCGCACGCAAGGAACACGTCGTGGCGCTCACCGACATAGTCGCCGACGTAGATCGCGCGGAAGCGCATCAGCGTCCCTCCCGCGCGGCGGCGACGAGCGCCTCCCAAGCGACACGCTGCGCCTGCGTCCACCCCTCGCCGGCGACGGCGGCGCGGTCGCACAGCGCCTCCAGGCGCGCCTCGGGGAGGCCCGAGTGCCACGCGTCGAGGAGGTCGGAGGCGAGGGTCCGGAAGGTCATACGGGTCCGTCCTTAGTCCGCTCGGGTTGTGCCCTCAGGGCGAGCACCAGCGCGGTCCACGCGTGGCACTCCTCAGCCGTCCACCCGCCGCGCGCGGCCGTGGCGCGGTCGAGGATCGACCAGTAGGCGTGCGGCGTACCGGGCCCCTTGCACGCCAGGAGCTCCGTCGCGCATTCGCGGAAGGTCATGCGGTCCTCCTGGCGCGCTGGCGCGATCGGGCGGTTTCCGCACGCGCAACGGCCCGGATCGGCGTCGCCCGGGACCGGTCCGCCGCTTGCGGCCGATCGCGCCCCGATGAACTCCGGCAAGCCCGAACCCGCTCCCCCCAACCCGTTGTGGTCATTGAGCGATTCGCCACGTCGCTGGCGTATACCTCGCCGATTCGCCGAATCGTGTCCCCGGCCGGGGCTAGCGTTGCCGCACATGCCCCGGAAAAGGCGACTCCCCCGTCGGTGGCGGCGCCGCGACGTCCTGTTCGCGAAGCCGTCCGCCGATCCAAGCCCGCCACGCTGATCGGACTCTCCGCGGTGTCCGCCGCACGCGTACCGAGTGCCTCCGGTCCCATGCCGGACACGCTAGATCCCATCAATCCTGTCGTCAAGAAAAAAGTGTTATTCTGCTAACGCTTTTCCCTTGCGTCCGTGGCGACACGCAGATAACGTTTCTGAAATGGCGGTTCAAGTGGTAGGCTTGCGGCAGTTGTCGCTAAGCATCCCAATGTCCCGAAGGCCCAACGGAAAGGCTTTGCGCGAGGCGCGCCGGAAACTCGGTCTTACGATCCGCGAGGTGGAGGATCGGACCGGGCTCAGCGCGTCCACCGTGCGCAACCTTGAGGCTGGCAGGGCAACGAACCCCCAACTAGACGTACTCGACAGGCTCGTCGACTTCTACGGCTTCGAGAGCATCGACCAGGTGCTCGTCAAGGGGGGATCGAGTGGACAACCGGCGAAAGATCATCGGGGCCAACGTGCGCCGCGCACGCGAGGCCGCCGGTCTGACTCAGACTGACCTCGCCAGCGCGATCGGCGTCCGGGAACGCACCGTCGAGAGGATCGAGAGCGGCGCAGGGCGCCTGTCACTGGAAGCCGCGCTCGGCGTCGCGAAGGCGTGCGGCTGCACGTTGCGCGACATCTCCAGCGCTGGCAGGAAAAGCTAGGTGCCCCAGTGTCAACGGAGACGCTGCGCACCGTCGAGTGGGCGCGCCGGCAGCTCGGGCTCAAGCACGTCCGCTCCGCCAGGCGCTGGCTCGCGTCGAACGGCGTCACCGTCAAGCGCGGCCGCCTGCTCGACTCCGCGTTCTGGGCGATCTGGGGCGCGCGTCAGCCGGTCGACCCCGAGGCCATCGCCGAGGAGGCGCTGCGCTCGTGAGATTCAAGCCGGCCGATCCCCTCCGCCGCCATCGAGTCGGGGCAGTGGTCGGCGTACCGCTGCGTCATCGCCACGGTGGAGTGCCCGAGGATCTTCGACAGGTGGAGCAGCGGCACGCCGGCGCGGGCGCACCGCACGGCGAAGATGTGCCGCAGGTCGTGGATCCTCAGACGCGGGAGCCCCGCCTTCGCGCAGGCGGCGTGGAGGACGTCGGGACGCAGGCGCGAGGGGAATACGCGGTTCGTGCGACCGACGCCGCGGCGCCTGGGCACACCTTCGAGGATCGCACGGGCCGCAGTGGTGAGCGGGACCGTGCGCGGCTTGCCGGTCTTGCTCGCCCGGACGGTCACGCCGTTGCCCGCCACGTCCTCCCAGACGAGCGCGAAGGCCTCGCTCTTCCGGAGGCCCGTCTCCAGCATGAGTCCGGCGATCGCGCGGTAGCGAGGCGGCAGGGCCGCGAGGAGGCGAGCACACTCGTCGGCAACGAGAACCGGGACGGGGCGTTCCTGCGGCCTGGCGATCTTCACTGCGACCCAGGGATTCGCGTCGGCCCATCCCGCCTCGACCGCCGCGTTCCAGAAGGAGCGCAGCACGTTGCGGTACTGCCGCAGGGTGAAGTCGCTCACCGCGGCACCGCGGCCGAGGCCGGTGCGCTTCAGGCCCGCCAGGAACGTCGCGGCGAAGGAGGCGTCGACGGCGCGCATGGGCAAGTCGCCGAGCTCGGTTGCGAGCTTGCGGGCGGAGTAGAGCACGCAGGCGGCGGTGCCGGGCCTCACGCGCGAGCGGTAGACGGGCTCGTGGTGGTCGATGAACGAGGCGAGCGTGCGTCCACCGGTGCGCTCGAGGCGGCGCCGGAAGGCGGCGAGGATCGCATCGGACTCGGAGTCGGTGAGGCGGGCCGGGACGGAAGCCGGCAGCGTCTTGCGCGTGCGCCTGCCCGTCGTCGGATCGACGTACCTGATCGTCCAGCGGTTGCCGCGACGCTGCAGGCTGCCCCAGTCTCTTCTCGACACTCGGGACCATTTGGGACCAACAGGGACCAGATTGCAAGCAAAATCGGCCACTATGGCTGGCTGCCTGTTTCTCGCAGATACAGGTCGCCGTACCGGACATCGATCTCGCGCCCGCGCACCTGGGCGAGGTGTCTTGCCGCGATGGCGAGGTAGCGGATCTTGCGGTCGATCGGGTTCTCCGCGACGGAGGCGCGCGGACGGCCCCAGCGCACCGTCGTGCCGTCGCTGCCGCCAAGGGTCACCCCCTGCCGCGGGTCGGCGCTGCGCGAGACATCGATGCTGACGAGTCCCAGCGGCGCGAGGGTCGCGAGGTGGGGGGTGAGTTGCTCCACCGTCGCAAGTCCGTCGGAGAGCGCGGCGCTCTCCCAACGCGACCCCGTCGCGGGAGCGGCCCCCGTAACCCCGATCAGGCGCAGCAGCCCGCGGCTGGCGTGCTCGTAGGCTTCGAACGGGAGGAGGACGCCCTCGCGCGTCACCGGGTGCCGCGACTCCCCGCGCTCGACGACGGCCACCGGACGGTGGAAGGTGAACTCCACCGCGTAGCGTCGGGGCCACAGCTTGCGCAACCGGTCCACGGAGGCGATGCCGGGCACTTCGCGCAAGGCGTGGACGATGCGCTCCTCGAACCGCTCGTCGAAGAGGTTGACCGGACCGAGCGCCTTCAGCCGCGCGACGACCGGCTCGACGAGCGCCTCCCCCCCCCACGCGGGGCCGCGCACGCCGGCGATCTCGGGCGTGGCGTCGAAGCGCGGGTCGCGGGCGAGGCCCCGTACGGCGATACGGCTGAGGCTCGCGAGCAGCAACACGCCCAACAGGAGCCAGCTTCCGCGCGCGGCGAGCAGACGCCGGATCAGACCCATCGGCGCACCTCCACCTCCAGCGCGACGCCGTGCTCGCGCGAGACGCGCTCCTGCACCACGTCGACCAGGCGCGCGACGTCGTCCGCGCTGCCGCGGCCGTCGTTCTCGAAGAAGTTGGCGTGGATCGGCGAGACGCAGATCCCGCCGACCCTCGTCCCTTTCAGGCGGGCGAGGTCGATGAGGCGTCCCGCCGAGTGGCCGGGCGGGTTCTTGAAGACGCAGCCGGCATTGCCGACCCAGCCGGGCTGCGACGCGCGCCGCTCGCGGATGATGCGCCTTGTCTCCTCGCGGACCGCGCCCGGTTCGCCCGGCGAGAGTTTCAGATGGGTGCGCACGACGATGCGATCCCCGACCAGCGAGGAGCGGTAGGCGAAAAAGCCGCTGCCTTCGCCGGGCCGGACCTCGCCCGGCTCCCCCTGCGCCCCCACGAAATCGATCTGCTCGACGCGGCTCCCGATGTCGCCGTAGCGCCCCCCCGCGTTCCCGAAGATCGCGCCGCCGACGTGGCCGGGAATGCCCGCGAGCGCCTCCGCGCCGAGGAGGCCTGCCTGCTGGGCGCGGTGCACGACGCTGTGGAGCGGCGCGCCGGCCTCCGCGACGAGACGCTCGCCCGCGACCTCGATGCGCTGCATGCGGCGGAGCGAGAGCACGCCGCCGCGCACGCCCCGGTCGGGCACGAGGAGGTTGCTCCCGCCGCCGAGCACGCGCCACGGGATGCCCTGCCGCCAGAGCGCGGCGACGATCGCGGAGAGCTCCTCCACGGTTCGCGGTTCGAACCAGAGCTCCGCCGGACCGCCGATCCGCCACGTCGTGGAGGGCGCGAGAGGGCGCTCCCTCTCCCAGACGCCGTCAAAGGGCCGCAGCCAGTCGACCGGCAACATCGCCGACGTCCCCCGCTCCCATCGTGACCACGACGTCGCCCGCGCGCGCCTGGGACCGCACGAAGTCGACGATCGACTCGAAACTCGGGATGAACTCCGCCTGCCCCCCGTTCGCGATGACCTCGCGCACGAGATCGCCGGCGGTGACGGCCCGCCGGTCCTCCTCGCCGTCGCGCGCGGAGTAGATCTCGGGAACGACGACGCAGTCGGCGAGGGCGAGCGCCGCGGCGAAGTCACCGAGGAAGCGGCGGAGGCGCGAGTACTGGTGGGGCTGGAAGACGCACCAGAGCCGCCGCGGCTGGTAAGCGTCGCGCAGCGCCCGGAGGCCCGCAAGCACCTCCGTGGGATGGTGCGCGTAGTCGTCCACGACCGCCACGCCGCGCGGGCTGCCGAGGACCTGCAGCCGTCGCCCCACGCCCTCGAAGCTCTCGAGCGCGGCGCCGACCGCCTCGGCGTCGAGGCCGAGTTCGGCGGTGACGGCGAGCACGGCGGCGGCATTCAGCAGGTTGTGCGCGCCGGGCAGCCGCAGGCGGTACTCGCGCCCGCCGCAGGCGAACCGCCGCACCCCGTGCACCGCCCCCGCGTCGAGGACCCTCACGTCGGCGTCGCAGGAGACCCCGAAGGTGCGGACCCTGGCCCGGATCCCTCCGGCGCGGGCGATCGTCTCCCGCAGCCCCTCGTGCAGCACGAGAAGCCCCGAGACCTGGGAGGCGAAGGTGCGGAAGGCGGCGCAGATCTCGACGATGTCGCGGTAGTAGTCGAGATGGTCGGCCTCGATGTTCGTGACGATCGCGACCTCGGGCTGGAAGTGCAGGAAGCTGCGGTCGAACTCGCACGCCTCGAGCACGAGGTAGCGCGAACTCCCGCGCCCCGGCTGCGGCAGTTGCGCCGCGGTGCCGCCCAGCAGGTAGCTCGGGTCGCACCCGGCGCGGCGCATCGCGTGGGCGAGCAGCGCGGTGGTCGTCGTCTTGCCGTGGGTGCCGGCCACGGCGAGGGTGCGCTTGTCGCGGGCGTAGAGGGCGACCGCCTTCGCATACTTGAGGAGGGGGAGTTCGAGGGCCCGGGCGCGCACGAGCGCCGGGGCGTCGGCGGCGAGGGCCGCGGTATGGATCACAGCCTCCGTTCCCGACGGAAGCAGGTCCGCCTCGAGGCCGGTCATCACGGGAATCCCCGCCTGCCTCAGGCGCGCCACGGCCTCCCCCGGCTTGGCGTCGGCGCCGGTGACCGCGTGGCCCTCCGCCCGCAGCAGTTGCGCGAGCGGTGCCATGCCGCTTCCCCCGATGCCGAGCAGGTGCAGCCTGCGGGGGCGCGCGAAGTCGAGGGCCTTCTGGGCAATCATCCGCCCAGCTCCGCGATGGCGCCCGGGCCGCCCGCCCTTCCCTCCATCGACTCGATCAGGTGCTCGGCCATCGCGAGCGCGGCCTCGGGCCGCCCGAGCGCGAGCGCGGAGGTCGCCATCGGGAGCAACGTGCCCGGGTCGAGCAGCACTCCGGTGATCAGGTCGCGGAGGCGGTCCGGCGTGAGGGCCTCCTCCTCGATGAGTCGCGCCGCCCCCGCGCGGACGGCGGACTCCGCGTTGAGCCGCTGCTGGCCGTCCTTGTGCCAGGGGTAGGGCACGATCGCCGCCGGGCGACCGAGCGCGAGGCACTCCGCCACGGTCGACGCGCCGCCGCGGCTGAGCACGAGGTCGGCGACGCAGTAGGCGCGCCCGATCTCCGGAAGGAAATCGACCACCGTCGCGCGCACCGGGAGCCTGCGGTAGGCGTCGCGCACGCGCTCCGCGTCACCTTCGCCGGCGCAATGCAGCACCTGGAAGGGGAGCCCCGCGCACGAGGGGAGCGCGTCGAGCACGCGGGTGTTCAGCGTCCGGGCGCCCTGGCTGCCCCCGAGCACGAGCAGTGTTCCGACCCCGCTCGCGAGGCCGAACTCCTCGGCGCGCGCCGGCTGGCGCAACTCCTGCCGAAGCGGCGTTCCCGTGACCCGGCAGGCGCGCGCGGGAAGCCGTTCGCGCGCGCCTTCGCTGCCGAGGCCGATGCCGTGGGCGAGGCGCGAGAGCAGGCGCGTCGCCTTGCCGGGCACCGCGTTGCACTCCACGAGGTAGAGCGGGAGGCCGAGCGTGCGCGCCGCGAGCGCGGCGGGGACGCTCGCGTACCCGCCAAGCCCGACGACCCCCTCCGCGCCGAGATCGCGGAGCAACCGGCGCGCCTCCTTGACCGCTTTCAGCAGGCGCGCGGGGTAGAGCAGGCGACCGCGGTCGGGGCGCGGCGCCTCGACCGTGCGCGACTCGAACTCGCCGCGCAGGCGCGCCTCGTCGCCCCGTCCGGCGGGCAGGAGGAAGAGCGGCTCGAAGCCGCGGAGGGCGCGGGCGACCGCGAGACCGGGGTAGAGATGGCCGCCGGTACCGCCGCCGGCGAAGACGAGGCGAGGACGTCGTAGGGGACCGATCATGGTTGGTTCCGGAGCGAGCGGCCGACATTGACGACCAGTCCGATCGCGAGGAGCGAGATGAGAAGATTGCTGCCCCCCTGCGAGAAGAAGGGGAGGGAGATGCCCTTGGTGGGCGCCGCGCCCGTGCTGACCGCGATGTTGAGAACCGCCTGGAACACGACCGCGAAGGTGGCTCCCGCGGCGACGAGCGCGGCGAAGCGGTCCCGCGGCCACGCCGCCGCGGAGACGCGCACGCCATGCACGAGGATCGCGGCGAAGAGGACGCCGATGAACGCGATCCCGAGGAAGCCGAGTTCCTCGCCGATGTTGGCGAGCACGAAGTCGGTGTGGCCCGCCGGGAGGTAGTGCATCTTCTGGCGTCCCGCGCCGAGCCCCTGCCCGAGCAGGCCGCCGTTCCCGAAGGCGAGCATCGCCTGCACCTGCTGGTAGTTGAGGTGGCCCCGGAAGAAGTCGAGGCGGCGCTGCATGTACTCGTACTGGCCGACGAAGAGCGCGAGCACCGGCACCGCCCCGGCGATCACCGCCAGCACCTTGCCGACGCGCACGCCCGCGAGCACGAGCAGCGCCATGCCGAGGCAGGCGAGGAAGACCGCCGTCCCGAAGTCGGGGGCGAGCAGCACGAGCCCGCAGAGCGCGAGGGCGGGCCATGTGATCCGGAAGAGGCCGCGCTGCTCGGACGCGGGCCGGGCCAGGCGCCCCGCCAAGAGGAGGATCAGCGCGAGCTTGGCCAGTTCGGAGGGCTGGAAGTAGCCCACCTGCGGAATGACGAGCCAGCGCTTGGTGCCGGCGATGTCGGGCGCGAAGAGCAGCGCGATCAGCAGCAGCGCGCCGGTGGCGAGGGCGAAGAGCGGGGCGCCGCTCTGCAGCCGCGCCAGGGGGATCCGCGAGACCGCGACGCAGCCCGCGACGCCGAGGATCGCCCAGAGCGCCTGCCGGAGCGCGAAGGGGGCGCCGAACGAATAGACGCAGACGAGTCCTAGCCCCGTCAGCAGCAGCGCCGGGACGAAGACGCCCATGGCGTCCGCGTGGGGGGTCCGGGGGCGGAAGGGGTCGAGGCGTTCGATCATCGGAGTTTGAGCAGCGCGAGGGCGAGCAGCGCGAGGATGACCGCGACGATCCAGAACCGGATCGTCACCTTGACCTCGTGCAGCCCGTGGAACTGGTAGTGGTGATGCAGCGGCGCGCAGCGGAAGAGGCGCTGCCCGCCGGTCCAGCGGTACCAGCGGCGCTGGGCGATCACGGAGACCGCCTCCGCGACGAAGACCCCGCCGACGACCAGCAGCGTCAGCTCGTGACGGGTGGCCACCGCGACGAGCCCGAGGGTGCCGCCGAGCGCGAGGGACCCGGTGTCGCCCATGAACACCGTCGCGGGGAAGCCGTTGAACCAGAGGAAGCCGAGGCTCGCCCCGGCCAGCGCCGCGCAGAGCACGGTCAACTCGCCGACCCCGGGCAGGTGGAAGAGGAAGAGGAAGTCGGCGACGTCGGCGCGGCCGGCGAGATAGGCGATGGCGGCGAAGGTCAAGGCGGCGATCGCGACGCAGCCGGTGGCGAGGCCGTCGAGACCGTCGGTGAGATTGACCGCGTTGCTCGCCCCGACGACCACCAGCCCTCCCCACAGCAGGAAGAGCAGCCCGAGATCGATGCAGAGGTGTTTCGCGAAGGGCACCTGCAAGTCGGTCCGGTGGTCGGCCTGCACATGGGGCACCTGCGTGGCGGTCACCCGCGCGCCGACCGCCGCCACGGTCGCCTCCCGGTCGGCGAGTTCCATCGTCTGGCGGTAGGGCGAAGGGAGCACCGCCGGAGCGCGGGCGAAGGGGCGGCTCTCGGAGGCGGCCAGATAGAAGACGAAGAGCGCCGCGCCGGCGATGGCCAACTGCCCCGCGAGTTTCCGGCGCTCCGAGAGCCCCTTCGACCCCGGTCCGCGGAGCTTCGACCAGTCGTCCACCGCCCCCAGCACGCCGAACGCGAGGAACGCCAGCAGGCTGACGACGACGTAGAGGTTGTCGAGGCGCCCCAGCATCAGCGTCGAGACCGAGACGGCGAGGAGGATCAGCAGGCCGCCCATCGTGGGCACGCCCTGCTTGCTCTCCCGCAGGCGCGCGAGCGTCTCCGAGCTGTGCCCGACACAGCCGCGCACGTTGCGCTCGCGCAGCCAGGCGACCACGCCGGGGCCGCAGACGAGCACGACGAGGAACGCGAGGATCGCCGCGAACGCGGCGCGGAAGGTGATGTACCGGAAGAGGTTGAATCCCTGGAACCAGGGCTCCAGCGGGACGAAGATCCAGTAGAGCATCGCGCGCTCAGGCCCTCGCCTCGGTCGGCCGCGCGACACGCCGGCGGCGCAGCAGCCGTTCGCGGACGGCGTCGTAGACGCGCTCCATGCGGACGCCGCGCGACGCCTTGAAGAGCACGACGTCGCGAGCCCTAGGGGTGATCGGGGACTCCGCCAGCGCCTTCGGCACGTCCGGCGACCAGTAGACTTCCGGCACCCCGGCCCCCTTCGCCGCCGCGGCGGTGCCCTGCGACAGCGGTCCGATCGCCCAGAGGACGTCGATGCGCGAGCGCGCGACCTGTACGCCCACCGCGCGATGGAGTTCCTCGGCGCGCGGGCCGAGTTCCAGCATGTCGCCGAGGACCGCGATGCGGCGACCGGCGCCGCGCCAGCTCATCTCGAGGATCGCGGACGCGACCGACCGGGGGTTGGAGTTGTACGCGTCGTTGATCAGCCGGACCCGGCCGACCTCCTCCATCGCCATGCGCATCGGCGCGGCGCGGAACTCCTCGAGGCGGACCGCCACCTCCCACGGATCCAGGCCCAGCCAGAGCGCCGCGGCCGACGCCGCGAGCGCGTTGTGCACATTGTGAAGCCCGATCAGCGACATCCGGACGCGCTTGCGGTGCAGGAAGAGGAACGAGAGCGTGCTCCCGCGCGCCCGCACGTCGCCCGCGAAGAGGTCGGCCTCCGGCCACGTGCCAAAGGTCATCGCGTACCCCGGCGCGCGCTCGGCCATCGCCCGCGTGCGCGGGTCGTCGTGGTTGAGGATCGCGCAGCCTTCGACCGGCAGCGCGGCGACCAGCGCCCCCTTCTCCTCGGCGACGCCGTCCAGATCCCCGAGCCGCTCCAGGTGCGACTCGCCGACGTTGAGCACCACGCCCACGTCGGGGGCCGCGATCGCCGCGAGGCGCGCGATCTCGCCCGGCCCGCTCGTCCCCATCTCCACGACGCACCACGAGTGGTTCCGGTTGGCGGAGAGCAGCGTCAGCGGGACCCCGATGTCGTTGTTGAACGACTTCGGGGAGCCGGCCGCGCGCGACCCGAGCAGCAGGCGCAGCATCTCCTTCGTGGTCGTCTTCCCGTTGCTGCCGGTGATCCCGATGACCTTCAGGTCGAGACTCTTCCGGTAGGCGGCGGCGAGGTCGCCCAACGCACGCCGCGCATCCGCGACGACGACGACCGCCCTGCCCATCGCATGGTGGACGCGCGCGGCATCGGCGCTGTCCACGAGCGCGGCCGCGGCGCCGCTCGCGAAGGCCTCGCCCAGATACCCGTGACCGTCGTGGGTGGCGCCGCGCAGCGCGACGAAGAGGTCGTCCTTGACGATCCCGCGCGAGTCGGTCGACACGCCCGAAACCCGCAGGTCGGGCCCGTCATACCTTCCTCCTGTCCACGCGGCGACCGTCCGGATGGAGAGCTGTTCCATCGGGTGTCCTCCAGCGGCCCATCAGATACGATATCCGGTGGACCAATGCAATTCCCATACAACGATTAGTGTGATTTGCCACCCAGGGCTTCGCGCGCCACGGCCACGTCGTCGAAGGGATGCCTCCGTTCGCCGACGATCTGATAGTCCTCGTGTCCCTTGCCGGCGATGAGGATCGTGTCCCCCGACGCGGCCTCCTCGATCGCGAGGCGGATCGCGGCGCGCCGGTCGAGTTCGACCCTCGCGCCGCGGCGTCCGACCCCCGCGAGGACCTCCTGCGCGATCCGCGACGGATCCTCCGAGCGCGGGTTGTCGCTCGTGACGGTGACCCGATCCGCGAGACGTCCCGCGACCGCGCCCATGCGCGGTCGCTTCCCCCGGTCGCGGTCGCCGCCGCAGCCGAAGACCACGGAGACCTTCCCCGCCGTGATCTCGCGCACCGCGTGCAGCGCCTTCTCGAGCGCGTCCTCGGTGTGCGCGTAGTCCACAAGCACGAGGAAGGGGCTCGACTGCACCGGCTCGAGCCGCCCGCGCGGCGGCAGCACCCTCGCGAGCTGCTGCAGCGCCTCGTCCGGATCGGCGCCGATCGCGCAGGCGGCCTCCAGCGCCGCGACGGCGTTGGCCGCGTTGTGGCGGCCCACGAGCGGCACGGTGGCCTCGCGCCCCCGCCAGCGGAAGCGCGTCCCCCCGGGCCCCCCCACGACCTGCTCCGCGTGGAAGCGGACGACGCGCGCGCGCGTCTCCACCGCGCGCGCGACCGGGTCGGCGTCGTTGACGACCGCCGTCGCATCCTCGTCGAGCAGCGCGAAGAGGCGCGCCTTCGCCGCCGCGTAGCGCTCCATCGTCCCGTGGTAGTCGAGGTGGTCACGGGTCAGGTTCGTGTAGACCGCGACGGCGAAGCGGAGCCCGTCGGCGCGCCTCTGCTCCAGCGCATGGGAGGAGATCTCCGCCGCGCAGACGCCGCAGCCCGCCTCCACCATCGTGCGCAGGTGGCGCCGCAGCGCCGTGGGCCCCGGGGTCGTGTTGGGGCTCGACTCCGCCCCCCCCGGCCAGTAGATGCCGGTCGTCCCGATGACGCCCGCGGGACCGGGGACGAGCTGCGCGATCAGGTGCGCGGTCGTCGTCTTCCCGTTGGTGCCGGTCACCCCCACCAGCGCCAGCGACCCCGACGGGTCCCCGTAGACGAGGTCGGCGAGCGCGCCCGCCGCCAGCCGCGCCGAGGCGACGCGGACCCAGGGGACGCCGGGCCCAGGGTCGCGGTCCGCGACCACCGCCACCGCGCCGCGCGCGACCGCATCGGCGGCGTAGCGCAGCCCGTCCTCGCGCTCGCCTGCCACGGCGATGAACAGGTCGCCGGGGGAACACCGCCGCGAGTCCTCCTGCACGCCGCGGACATGGAGGCCCGCGCCGGTGGCGACGTAGGCCCCCACCGCGTCCGCGAGCTCGCCCACTGTCCATTCGGGACTCCGCACCGGTGCTTGGAGCGTCATCATCGCGTTTCGCTCCGACACTCCTCCGCGCCCGCCGAATCCGGGTTCCGGCCCTCAGCCGAGGTCATACGGGCCTCGGCATTCACGCTAGACCAATGGACCGCCGCACTACGCACACTTACCGCAAATGAATGGTTCTGCCGGACCCCGGACTCGGAAGGCGTCGGGGGAGGATTGCTGGGGACGAGGGGGAGGCTGCGGCGGAGGATCTCCGCGACGACGGGCGCCGCGACGACGCCCCCGTAGGGGTTGATGCCGTCCTTCACCTTGGGATCGTCGGCGACGACGAGCACGAGCAGGCGCGGGTCGTCCGCGGGGGCGAAGCCGACGAAGCTCGCGTGGTAGCGGTTGCACCCCTCCGGGTACTGCTCGCTCGTGCCGGTCTTGCCGCCCACGCGCACCCCCTCGATCCGCGCGCGTCGACCCGTTCCGGACTCCACCACCTTGACCATCGCCTCGCGGACGAACCGGAGCGACTCGGGGGAGAAGGGAATGCGGGGGGGGGCGGGGGGGGAGAGCGGGGCCGCGACTCCCGTGGAGGAGTCCGGCACGAGATCGAGCCACGCGGAGTCCGCCCCGAACGAGGAGGAGCCCGACGAGGGCAGCGCCCCGCGGACCAGCGTCGGCGCATGCAGCCGGCCCTCGTCGAGGAGCGCGGCGTAGGCCGCGGCCAGCTGCAGCGGCGTGACGGTCAGCGCGTGGCCCATGCTCACGGTCGTCAGCATGTAGTTCACGGTCCAGCGCCGGCGCGGCTCGACGCTCCCGCACGCCTCCCCGGCGAGCCCGATCCGGGTCGGGCGGAAGAAGCCGAGGTGCTGCAGGAGGTCCCACATCGGATCGATGCCGAGCGCGACGCCCACCTCCGCCATGCCGATGTTGCTCGACTTCACGAGCACCTGCTCCAGATCGAGCACGCCGTTGGGCTTGACGTCGCGGAGCGCCCGGGCGCCGAAGTTCTTGACGCCGGGGCCGCAGTCGATGCGCTGCGCGGGGAATACGGCGCCCTGCGTCAGCGCCCACGCCATGACGAAGGGCTTGATCGTCGATCCGGGCTCGTAGACGAGTTGGACCGCCGGGATCCGGAGAGCCTCCGGCCGCACGTCGGGGAAGGCGCCCGGATCGAGGTCGGGCCTGCCGGCCATCGCGAGCACTTCGCCGCTCTTCGGGTCGAGCACGATCGCGCACGCCGAGCGCGGGGCGTGCTTCTCCTGCAGGTGCGCCAGCGCCTCCTCGGCGATCTGCTGGATGGCGATGTCGAGGGTCGTGTGCAGGTCGGCACCCGGCTGGGCACGCACGTCCCGCTCGGGGAAGAGGTGGTAGGGCGTCTCCCCGACCGCGCCCGATCGGAAGACGGAGCGCCAGCCGTCCTGCCCCCGGAGCAGCGCGTCGTAGCGCCGCTCGAGACCGCTCAGCCCCGCGTTGCGCCCCTTCGCATCGGGTCCCACCATCCCGACCAGCGCCGCCGCGGCGGATCCGTGGGGGTACTCGCGGCGGGGCTCCTCGCGGATGTCGAGGCCGGGCAGACGCAGCGCCTCCGCCGCGAACGCGAGGTCGCGATCGACGTGGCGGCGCAGATAGACGAACTGCAGGCCGGCGCTCCGGCCCTCGGCGATCACGCGCGAGAACTCCGGCGCCGCCGACGGCTCGCGCAGCGCGAGCGCCACCTGCGCGGAGAACTCGTGGATGTCGCCCACCTCCTGCGGGTTGGCCGCCACGACCCGGGAGTGGTAGGTCGCGACGATCGGCCGTCCATGCCGGTCGAGGATGCTCCCGCGCGGCGCGGCCTCGACGATGCGCCGGAAGTGCTGCCGGCGGGCCCGGTCGGCGAACTCCTCGCCGCGCACGATCTGCATGTGCCCGATGCGGGCCACGAGCAGCACGAGGCCCGCGAGCAGCAAGCCGAAGACGACGCGCAGGCGCGCCGGGAAACGCTCGTCGGGCCCGTTCACCGCGCGCCGCCTTCCGCCTCGCCGGTCCAGAGCCTGCCCGCCCGCGCCCGCCCGAGGAGCGCCGCCGGCGACGCGAGTCGCTCGCGCCGGAGTTGCGCATTGTCGTTGCGGCGCCGCAGCTCGAGAACCTGCTCCTCAAGCAGGCCGTTCTGCCGGCCCATCTCGTAGACCTCGCGTCGCACGCTGACGGTGAAGGTCGCGGCGAGCAGGAAGCAGACCGCGGTGGCCCAGAGCGACGTCTCACGCATCGGCGGCTCTCCTCTCGGCGACGCGCAGGCGCGCGGACCGCGCGCGCGGATTCGCGCGCCGCTCGTCGAGCCCGGCGCGCACGACCTTCTTCGTGAGCACCCGCATCCGCGGGTCGCTGCGCAGGAAGTTCTTCACGATCCGGTCCTCGCCGCTATGGAAGGCGATTGCGAGCAGCCGCCCCTGCGGGCGCAGGGTCGCCGCCGCCGCGTCGAGACCGCGCTCGATCTGGTCCAGTTCGCCGTTGACCGCCATGCGCAGCGCCTGGAAGGTGCGCGTGGCCGCGTCGATGCGCCCGCGCCCCCGCACCGCGCGCCGCACCACCTCGGCGAGCCGCCCGGTCGTCGCGATCGGTGCCCTCCGCCGCTCCGCGACGATCGCGGCCGCCACCCTCCGCGACGCCCGCTCCTCGCCGAGGCGGAAGATGAGGTCGCCCAGTTCGCGCTCGGGGAGCCGCGCGACGAGGTCGGCGGCGGTCTCCCCGCCGCTCCGGTCCATGCGCATGTCGAGGGGCGCGTCGTGCCGGAAGGAGAAGCCGCGTTCGGCGACATCCAGTTGCGGGCTGCTCGCGCCGAAGTCGAAGAGGACCGCATCGGGTTCCCCGAGCCCCTCCCCTTGCACCGCCTCGGCGAGGTCGCCGAACGCGGCATGCCGCAGCCGCACCCGCGCGCCGAACCGCTCCAGGTTCCCGCGCGCGACTTCCAGCATTTCCGCGTCCCGATCGATGCCCAACACCCGCCCCTCCGCATCCAGTCCGAGGAACGCCGCCGCATGCCCGCCGAGCCCGACCGTCGCGTCGAGCAGCAGCCCCCGCCGGGCCGGCTCGAGGAAGTTCAGGACTTCCGCAAGCAGGACCGGCCGGTGCTCCACCGCGCTGCTACTCGGGATCGAACGCCGTCACTTCCGCCTCGAAGCTCGGCGGATGCCAGAATTCCAGGTAGCGGCCGTTCCCCGAGATCAGGATCTCCCGATCCGGGAACCTCTCCACCAGCTCCCCCGGCAGGACGATGCGCCCCGTTCCGTCAAACGTCTTAAAGATCATCTGCGGGAAGAAGGTCCGGTTGAACTGCAGGTTCTTGAAGGGGTCGGCCCCTTGCAGCGCGGCGTACGAATCGAGGTACGATCGCGTCCAGAGAAAGACGCACTTCTTGCTCGGGATCAGAAAGAGCCCCTCCCGGTCGACCGCATCGAGCGCGTCCCGGATTTCCGAAGGGACGAGCACCCGGTTCTTCCCGTCGAGGCTCCGTCGAAACTTTCCCGTAAAAACTTGCGCCACTGGACCACCCTGAGCACATCCGAACACTTGCTCCCACTAGGACCCACAAGCTACCACCGCCCGCGCACGGTTCAACGGAAATCTGTTTTTTCGTAAAGGCATACCCGCTAACTGGTTACGGCTGCGTTGGCCGGGCCCTGGCGGACGACTCCGGGGGGTGATCCTGCGGGGCTGGATTCCCACCGCCCTCGTGGGGATGTTCGGGGGGCGCGGGGGGAGTGTCGGCGAGCCCGAGCAGGAGTTCGAGTTCCGCTTGCAGCGGCTCGACGTCGTTCGCGGAGAGTCTCGGGGCGCGCAGCAGCAGCGTCTGCTCCTCCTCGTCGCCGGGGACGAGCACGGTCAGGAGTTCGCCCTCGGGAAGCCGGCGACTCTGCCGGATCTTCACGCGCCGCTTTCGGCTAAGCAACAAGGCAAGCAAATAGGTGATTGCATCGCGCGCGGGATCGGCCTCGCGCACGAGGCGGTGGAAGAAGGACATCGCGAGGTCGAAGTCGAGGCGCTTGCGTTCGTCGGGCGCCACCGGTTGGCGCGCGCGCCAGTGGCTGTGCGCCGCGCCCGCGTCGCGGAAGCAGCGCTCGCAGAGATCGCGCCGCGCGAACGACTCGCCCTCGGGATAGATCGCGGAGACGATCCACTCCTCGTCCGCGTAGGGACGCTCGCACTCCATGCAGGCGGACGCGCGCCGCGCGAGCTTGTACTCGTTCATTCCGCCGCCGCCCGCTCGAGGATCAGGTAGCGCGCCTTGCCGGCGCGCTTCACGACCGCGGGATCGGGGTCGCTCTTCACCGCCGCCTGCAGCACGGGCAGCGCGCGGCGATCGCCGAGCTTGCCGAGGCCCGTGGCGGCGTCGGCCCGCACCTGCCACGCCGGGTCGCCGCGCAGCAGTTTCACGAGGGGATCGAAGGCGCGCCCGTCGCGCGTCCCCCCGAGCGCGAGGGCGCAGAGGCGGCGCCCCTTCTCCGCGGTCTCCTTGCGCGCGAGCGCGCGCAGCAGCGACGGCACGGCCGGCGGGCCGATCCGTTCCAGCATGTCGACGCAATCCTGCCTCGTCAGGTCGTCGACGACGAAGCGCGTCCCGTCGGCGCGCTCGATCTCCGCGAGCACCATCAGGTCGACGAGCGCGGGCGCGCAGGGCTCGCCGGTCTCGACGACCTCGTTCTTCACGCGCACGAGTTCGCGCCCCGCGCGATCGCGCATCGCGTTCACCTGCATGTAGTGGCGCATCAGGTGGCCGGCCAGCAGGTAGCCCGCGGCATCGCTGCGGCGCCGGAAGCGGTCGCGCTCGACGGGCCAGCGCGGATCGGCGCGACGGTACATCTCCCAGATGCGCTCGAAATCGGCGCGCTCCTCCGCGCTCGGCAGCGGCACGGGCCGGTTGTCGCCGAACGGGGAGGCGGTGCCCCCCGTCTCCGCCTTCCCCGCCGGCTGAGGAGCGGGGGCGGGGGCCGGGGCGGGGGCGGGCGTCTTCACTCCTCCCCCGGCCGCCGCGGGGGCGGGCTCGCGCTTCTCCTCCTCCCTCGGGGTCGAGGCGCAGGAGAGGGCGAGCAGCAGGAGGAGGGGTGCGCCGTGGGGTCGCATCGCCCTATTGTGCATCGGGCCGGCGCGCGCGCCAACGGACGTGCGCGGGGCGGGGGCGCCCTTTGCTACGCTGCGGCCGTGGCCGAGTTCGTCCATCTGCACGGGCACTCCACCTACAGCCTCCTCGACGGGGCCTGCCGCGTCGACCGCCTCGCCGCGCGGGCGGCGGCGCACGGGGCAAGCGCGATCGCCCTCACCGACCACGGCAACCTCTTCGGCGCGCTCGAGTTCCACGACGCCTGCCGGAAGGCGGGGCTGAATCCGATCCTCGGGTTCGAGGCGTACGTCGCACCCCGGAGCCGGCACGACCGGGAGAAGAACCCCGTGGCCGGCTGGCACCTGACGCTCCTCGCGCGGAATCTGGCGGGGTGGAAGAACCTCATCCGCCTCTCCAGCGCGGGCTACCTCGAAGGGTTCTACTACGTGCCGCGCATCGATCGCGAGCTGCTCGCGCGCCACGCGGAGGGGCTGATCGTGCTGAGCGGATGCCTCAGCAGCGAGACGAGCCACTGGCTGCGCCGCGGCGACATGGCGCGGGCGAGGGAGGCGGCGGGCTTCTACCACGAGTTGTTCGGCGAGCACTACTACCTCGAGATCCAGCGCCACGGCATCGAGGAGGAGGACACCTGCCTCGAGGGCTGCCGCGATCTCGCGCGGCATCTCGGGCGCCCCCTGGTCGCGACCAACGACTTCCACTACGAGCAGCGGGAGGACGCGGACGCGCAGGAGGTGCTCGTCTGCATCAACACCGGCAAGACTCTCGAGGACAAGAACCGGATGCGGATGGGCAGCCAGGAGCTCTACTTCAAGAGCCCCGAGGAGATGGCGCACCTCTTCCGCGACCTGCCGGAATCGCTGAAGAGCACGCTGGAAATCGCGGAGAAGTGCTCGGTGACCCTCGAATACGACGGGATGCACCTTCCCCGATTCGAGGTTCCCGGAGGCAAGGAGCCGGGCCTCTTCCTGCGCGAGGTCGGGGAGGCCGGCCTGCGCCGCCGCTACGGCGAGAACCCCTCCCTCGACGTGCGCGAGCGGTTCGACCGGGAGTTCGGCGTCATCGAGCGCATGGGATTTGTCCCCTACTTCCTGATCGTGTGGGACTTCATCCGGTATGCGCGCGAGAACGGCATCCCCGTGGGCCCCGGACGAGGCAGCGCGGCAGGCTCGGTGCTCGCCTACGCGCTCGAGATCGTCGACGTCGATCCTCTCCGCTACGACCTGCTCTTCGAGCGCTTCCTCAACGAGGAGCGCATCTCGATGCCGGACATCGACATCGACTTCTGCCGCGACGGGCGCGAGCGCGTGATCGCCTACGTGCAGCAGAAGTACGGCGGGAAGGAGCGCGTCGCGCAGATCATCACCTTCGGCACGATGGCGGCCAAGGCGGTCCTCCGCGACGTCGGACGAGCGCTGGGGCTGCCGCTCGGCGACGTGGACCGGATCGCGAAGCGCATCCCCGGGGGCCCGGGGGTCACGCTCCAGGGGTCGCTCGATCAGGACGAGGAGTTGCGCGCCCTGGCGGCGGACCGCACGACCAGCACCGGCAGGCTCTTCGACTACGCGCTGCGGCTCGAGGGGTGCCATCGCAACGCGGGCACGCATGCGGCGGGCATCGTCATCGCGGACGCGCCGCTGACGGACTACGTGCCGCTCTACCGGAGCGGCGACGACGTCACGACGCAGTTCCCGATGGAGATGATCGAGAAGATCGGCCTGCTGAAGATGGACTTCCTCGGGCTCAAGACGCTCACGCTGATCGACATCGCGGTGCGCCTCGTCCGCGAGGGGGGCGGGAGCCTCCCCGACTTCCGCTCGGAGGAGTTCCGGCGGTACGACGACCCGGCGACCTACGACCTGCTCTCCCGCGGCGAGAGCTTCGGCCTCTTCCAGCTCGAATCGAGCGGGATGCGCGACCTGCTGAAGAGGCTCAAGCCCGCGACCTTCGAGGAGAGCCTCGTCCTGATCGCGCTCTTCCGGCCGGGCCCCCTCGACTCGGGGATGACGGAGGTCTACTGCAACCGGAAGAACGGCGTCGAACGCGTCGCCTACGACCACCCGCTGCTGGAGCCGATCCTGCGCGGCACCTACGGGGTGATCGTCTACCAGGAACAGGTGATGCTGATCGCCCACCATGTCGCCGGCTTCTCGCTGAAGCGCGCCGACAGCCTGCGGAAGGCGATGGGCAAGAAGAAGCCCGAGGTGATGGAGCCCTTCCGGGAGCCCTTCCTCTCCGGGTGCGCCGAGCGCGGGATGCCCCGCGAGACCGCCGCCGAGGTCTGGGACAAGATGGCCACCTTCGCGCGCTACGGGTTCAACAAGAGCCACAGTGCCGCCTACTCCGTCGTCACCTACCAGACCGCCTGGCTCAAGGCGCACTACCCGCGGGAGTTCATGGCCGCGCTGCTGACCGTCGAGGCCGGCAACATGGACAAGGTCACCGACGCCCTCGCCGAGTGCCGCCGGATGGGCATCGCGGTGCTGAAGCCCGACGTCAACCGCAGCCGTCCCGACTTCGCCGTCGAAGGGGAGGCGATCCGGTTCGGCCTCACCTCGGTGAAAGGTGTCGGCCCGCCGGCCGCCGAGGCCATCCGGCGCGCCCGGGACGAGGGCGGCCCCTTCCGCTCGCTCTTCGATCTCGCCGGTCGGGCCGACCACCGGCTCGCGAACAAGAGCACGCTGGAGGCGCTGATCCGCGCGGGCGCCTGCGACGACCTCGGCGGTCACCGGGCCAGCCTCGTCGAGGCGCTCGATCTGGCGCTCCGCGCCGGAGCGGCCGACCAGGCCGACCGGCGCGCGGGCCAGATGAGCCTGCTCGGGGGCCCCTCGGCCGAGGAGCCGGCCACCGTCGCGCTGCCCGACGCCCCGCGCTGGAGCGAGGCGGAGATTCTCGCCCAGGAGAAGGAGACCACCGGACGCTACTGGAGCAGCCACCCCTTGGCCGAGCACGAGGCGCTCGGACGTCTCTTCTCCACGCACTCCACCCGCACGCTGCGCGAGGCAGCAGACCGGACGCCCTTCCTGATGATCGGCCTGCTGACCGGCCTCCAGGAGCGGGTCGTCCGTTCCGGTCGGAACGAGGGGCGGCGCATGGCGCGCTTCCGCATCGAGGACTTCGAGGGCACGGTCGAGGCGGTCCTGTTCAGCGAGGGGTTCGAGCGGTGCCGGGCTCTCATCGCCGAGAACCGGGTGCTCTACTTCGAGGGCGATGTGGACGCGAGCCGGCCGGACATCGAGGTCTCCGTCCGCGTGCAGACGGTCTTTGCCGCCGGCGACGCGCCGCAGTCGCTCACCGAGAGCGTCCGGATCGACGTCGGGCCGGCGACGGACCTGGGCGGGCTCTCGCGCGTGCTCGCCCGCCACCGCGGGGATCGCCCGCTGCTGCTCGCGCTCTCCCCCGAACCCGCGTGGCGCCTGGGCATCCGGGCCGGCAGCAGGTTCCGCGTCGCGCCCTCCGGCAGCCTCATCGCCGAGGTCGAAGCGCTCTGCGGGCCCGGGAGCGTGCAGTTGCGCCCCCGGGCCCCCTCACCGCCGCGCTCCGCGGAACGACGCGCGTCCCACACGCGCGCGACCTCAGACTAGGGCCTGTCTGAAGACCCCGCCGTCGGACCAAGGCCGAGCGAGGACAAGCCGGGCAAGGAGCGCCGGCGACCCGCATTGACGGAGAAATGCGGCGAGCCGGCGCGACGCAGTCCCGGCGCAGCCGGAGCCGGCCGACTCCAGGTGGGGTCTTCAGACAGGCCCTACGGCCTGTCAAAGAGGCGGGGCCGGCCCCCTCCCGGATGCCGGCCCCTTCCGTACCGCTCGCTTTCCCGCGCTCCGGCGTCTACTTGCTGAACGGGGGCTTCTTCTCCATGACGATCTCGGGTCCGGGGTCGGAGACGACATCCCACTCCTCGCGGTCGAGGATGATGGGGTCGAGCTGGGGGGCGAACTCGTCCCCCTCGCGATGGAACTCCATGCGCCAGACGACGTTGTGCTTGACGATGGCGTGGAACTCACGCGCCTGCGCGTCGGGCCCCGCCTTCTCGCGCACGCGTGCGTTGTGGTGGTAGTAGGCGCGGTGCGCGAGCGTGAAGCCCGCATCGCCGTACTGGCGGGCGCGGCAGTGGATCGCCCTCGGCTCGAGGCCCGCCACGGTGATCGTGGCGGAGTCCCATTCGCGGTGGAAGGTGCCGAAGACCGCGATGCCCTTGAGGCTGCCCTTCGCCGGGAGCTTGCCCATGCGGTTGATCTCCTGCACGTTCTTCAGCTCCGGCTCGCGGGCAAGACGCCGCAGGGACTCCTCGACATCGCCGTCCGCCGTCGCGATGTGCACGCGGCGCTTCTTCGGGTGAGTGCCGACGACCGCCCGGAAGTGCAGCGCGAGTTCCGCGTCGGCGGAACCCGCGTTCTCGAGCGTGAAGGTCATGTAGTAGACGGACCGCGCGCTGCCGTCCTTGTAGTTGATCGTGAAGACGTCGAGGGGGCCGTGCCGCATCTTGAGCGACCAGGGCGCCGCGCTTTCGCCCTCTTGCGCGAGCACCCTGCCGTCGCCGAGCACCGGCAGCAGCAGCAGCCCGAAGGCCAGGAAACGATAGTTCATGATGCAGGGTCTCCGCCCGGTCGCCCGGGGATCAGTCCTCGGTCGGTTCGCGACCACACTTCGGTCAATCCAGCGATCAGTCCACGCGCAGGCAGTTGAGCTCTTCCACGGGGGACCCTTCGCCGATCGCGACGGGGGCGTCGTGGTTGAGGCCGTAGTCGTCCACCTTGTGCCGCCACTTCACGGCGCCACCGGTCAGGCCGACGACAAACCCCTTCTTGTCGTGGTGGTCCTCGCTGTCGTCGCAGATCAGCACCTTCGCCTGCGCCTCGCCCTTCTTGGCGGCGCAGGAGCCGTTGAGCTGGTCGCGGCCGGCGTACGAGGTGAGATGGTCGTACTCACCCTGCCTCTTGGTGTCGATGTCCTTGTAGGCACCGGCCCCACCCGCCTGCTGGTAGCTCTCGTGCGTGTCGCCCGGGCAGAAGAGCAGCTTGATGCTGTCCTCCCCGACCAGATCCCCCTTCTTGACCAGGTAGAGGAGCAGGTTCGGGCCGCGGAACTTCGGGTAGCTGGTCGCACTGCCGACCTCGAGGAGGCCGACGACCTGCTTCACGTTGTTCATGCAGTCCGTCTTCTGGGCCTCGAACTGGCCGCGGGGGATGAGGACCACCACGAGGCCGGCGAGCACCCCGATGATGGTCACGACCACGAGGATTTCGATCAGGGTGAAGCCCTTTTGCTTGCGGTCCATTGAACAGATCTCCTTCCGTCCGGGCGATGCCGGTGCTGCCGGTCACCGTGGCGCGGGATTATAGGGAATGCCCCGAGCCATGAAAAGACCCATTGGTCAGGCGCGATTCTATGGGGGCGCGGGGGGGCAGCGCCAGAGGGAGCCGCGCCTCGCGCGGATTTTCGGGCACCCCCCCTCCCGACCCCCCCGATGCCGCCCCTCCATGGAAGACATTGCGACATCATGAAGCGCTGATATACTACGCGCGTGCAGCGCATCCTGCGGCTCCTGGCAGACCCTACGAGGCTGCGCATTCTCGCCGCGGTGGAGCCGGAGGAGCTCTCCGTCGGGGAGATCGCGGACGTGCTCGGCATGAGCCAGCCCCGAATCTCGAACCACCTGAGGCTGTTGCGCGACGCGAACGCGCTGCAGGGGCGCCGCGAGGGAGCGTGGACCTTCTACAGGAACGCGCTGGACGACGAGGCGTCGGGCCGCGCGCTCTGGCGTGCGGTCCGGGAAGGCCTCGAGTCCGACGAGGAGGTGCGGGCCGACGGCGCGCGCCGGGCGCTCGTGCTGGAGCGGCGGCGGCAGCGCAGCCGCGACCACTTCCGCGGCACGGGCGGCGCGGACGCGATCCCGCTCGAGAGGGGCACGCTCCACCACGAGATGCTGGGCGCGCTTCTCCCGAGAGGCGGACTCGCCGTGGACGCGGGCTGCGGGGAGGGGCACCTCTGCGAGGTGCTCGCCCCGCGCTACCGGAGGGTCATCGGCATCGACCACTCCGCGGAGCGCCTGCTCCGCGCGCGCGAGCGTCTCCGCGATTCGACGGTGGAGTTCCACCAGGGGGAGGTGGATGCGCTGGCGCTGCGCGACGGCTGCGCCGACGCCTGCTTCCTGAGCCTCGTGCTCCACCACGTGCCGAAGCTGGGCGCGGCGCTGGCGGAGGCGTTCCGCGTGCTGCGCCCGGGCTGCCCGGTCGTGATCGTGGATCTCGCCGCCCACGACCTCGAGGCGATGCGCGAGAGCGCGGGCGACCTGCGCCTCGGCCTCGACCCGCCCCGCCTCGCCCGGGCTCTGCGGGGGGCGGGCTTTCGCGACGTCCGCCTCGAACCCGTGCGCGACCGGCTTCTGGCCGCACCGGGGCGGCCCCTTAAGCTGTTTCTGGCCGCCGGCAGGCGGCCGCGCACCACTTCGCGACGCAAACGACCCCGCGCGACCCGCGCGGAAACCGGATCCAGGAGGAGCTCGTGACGATATCGACCAAGACCGCGCTCGACTACAAGGTGAAGGACCTCGCCCTCGCCGAATCCGGCCGCAGCGAGATCCGCCTCGCGGAGCAGGAGATGCCCGGCCTCATGGCGCTGCGCGAGGAGTACCGGGGCAGGAAGCCGCTCGCCGGCGCGCGCATCATGGGGTCGCTGCACATGACGGTGCAGACCGCGGTGCTGATCGAGACGCTGGTGGATCTCGGCGCGTCGGTTCGCTGGGTCTCGTGCAACATCTTCTCCACGCAGGACCACGCGGCGGCGGCGGCGGTCGTGGGACGCGAAGGCACGCCGGCGAACCCGCGCGGCGTCGCGGTCTATGCGTGGAAGGGGGAGAGCCTCGCGGAGTACTGGTGGTGCACCGAGCGGGCGCTCCGGTGGCCCGACGGCACGGGCCCCACGCTGCTGCTGGATGACGGCGGCGACGCGACGATGATGGTGCTGAAGGGCGCGGAGTTCGAGCGGGCGGGCAGGGTGCCCGAGCCGGACGAGGCCAACGACTCCGAGGACTGGGCCGCGCTGCTCGCGCAGCTCCGCGAGATCCATGCGCGCGAGCCGCGCCGCTGGACGGCGGTCGCCTCGGCGATCCGCGGGGTGTCGGAGGAGACGACGACCGGCTTCCACCGCCTCTACCCGATGCAGGAGCGCGGCGCGCTGCCGTTCGCGGCTATCAACGTCAACTACTCCTGCACGAAGAGCAAGTTCGACAACATCTACGGCTGCCGCCACTCGCTGCTCGACGGCCTCAACCGCGCCACCGACGTCATGCTCGGCGGCAAGGTCGCGCTCGTCTTCGGGTACGGCGATGTCGGCAAGGGGTGCGCGCAGGCGCTGCGCGGGCAGGGGTGCCGCGTGATGATCGCGGAGATCGACCCCATCTGCGCGCTGCAGGCGGCGATGGAGGGCTACGAGGTGACGCGCGTCGAGGACGTCG
>CAZMXP010000022.1:6044-71003 GCA_964570285.1 uncultured Planctomycetaceae bacterium | reverse complement strand
ATCAGCCGCTGCTGCACACTATGTTCGTGGACAAGCGGCTTGCGGGCATCCAGGCGGTACAGACGCTCTCGCGGTTGAACCGCATTCATCCGCTCAAGGAGGACACGTTCGTTCTTGACTTCGTGAACGACCGCGAAGAGATCCGCGAGGCCTTCAAGGTGTACTACGAGGGCGCGGAGATGGGCGAGCAGGTCGATCCCGCGCGAATGTACGCGATCAAGGGCGAGCTCGACGGCTCCGGGATCTACCTGGACGAGGAGGTCGAGCGCTTCTGTGCCGTCTACTTCAGGCCAAAGCAGCGGCAGAGCGCCATGGACCACCAAGCGATGAACGCGGCGCTCGATCCGGCGGTCTCGCGATTTGCGGTGCGCCAGTCCGACAACGAGGAAGAGGCGGAGCTCTGGCGCGGCAAGGTGCAGGCGTTTCTGAACCTCTACGGCTTCCTGAGCCAGGTGATTCCTTATCAGGACTCCGACCTCGAGCGCCTGTACGTGTTCCTGCGCCACCTGGGTTCGAAGCTTCCGCGCCGCAAGAGCGGCCCGGCCTATCAGTTCGACGACGAGGTTAGGCTCGACTACTACCGCTTGCAGAAGATCAGCGAAGGATCGATTTCGTTGCAGGACGGAGAAGCTCGCCGACTAGATGGCCCCACCGAGGTTGGGAGTGGCCTCGTCCGGACTCAACCGGTGCCGTTGTCGCAGCTCATCGACGTCGTGAACGAGCGCTTTGGTGCGGACTTCAATCAAGCCGACCAGCTCTTCTTCGACCAGATCGTTCAAGCGGCGATGGCCGATGACGGACTGCGGCAGGCGGCCGCCGTCAATCCGGGGGACAAGTTCGAGCTGGTGTTCAAAAACCTTCTGGAGACGCTGTTCGTCGAGCGCATGGATCAGAACGAAGAGATCTTCGTGCGCTACATGAACGATGTGCCGTTCCAGAAGATCGTGACCGCGTGGATGTCGTCGGAGGCGTATCGACGGCTGCGGAGCCATACGGTCGATGCGTCCCAGGAGGCAGCTTCTCAAGCCCTGCCGCCGAGGTTGCGGATTGTCGAGCCCGAGCCAACGGAGCGCTACGCCACTTGCGTGCCGCTCGTCCCGCTCAAGGCCGCCGCCGGCGCATTCGGCGACCCGCAGCACATCGAGGACGAGGGCTTCGAGTGGGTCGCGGTCGAGTCGCGCCACCGTCTGCGCCCCGGAATGTTCATCGCCCAGGTCGTCGGCAAGTCCATGGAGCCCGCTATCCCAGACGGCGCATGGTGCCTCTTCCACGCCCCGGTCGAAGGCACTCGCCAGGGCAAGACCGTCCTTGTCCAGCTCCGGGACGCCACCGATCCCGAGACCAGCCAGCGCTACACCGTCAAGCGCTACGAGAGCGAGAAGGCCGCGAAAGGCGACTCCTGGCGCCACGAGCGCATCACGCTGAAACCCGTCAATCCTGCCTTCGAGGCGATCGTCCTCAACGGCGCGGATGCGCAGGAGCTTCAGGTCGTGGCTGAGTTAGTCGAGGTGATACTCGTCGGAGCATGAGGCGGATGCGCACGAGAAGTGCCGTTTCAGCAGGGACGCCGAACACATGTAAGGCCCCACGGCGTCAAGGGCAGATGTCTTCCGCCCCCGACTGAGCATCGAGGATGGCGTTGCGATCGCTTGAGCGACGGGCCGTGCTCATCCGGCACGGCGATTGGAACACTTTGAACCGATCCCGCGTGTTGACTGAATGGAGCAGCTGGAGGACGGGAATGTCGACGGGGGATGAGGATCTACGTGGACGTATCGTCAAACTGCGCCGTCTTCGCGAAGAACGGAAGGTGGCCAATCGAGGACGAGGCCGACAGCAACTGACCGCCGCCGAGCGCGCTGCCGTACTTGCTACGACATCAGGCAAGTGCCACATCTGCGGAGGCGACATCGATGGATCGTGGAACGCGGACCACGTGCTCGCACACAGCGCGGGTGGAGCGGCTGCACCGGGCAACTACTTGCCTGCGCATGGCACCTGCAACAACTACCGCTGGGACTACCTGCCCGAGGAGTTCGAGCTGATCCTCAAGCTGGGCGTCTGGGCGCGTACGCAGGTCGAGCGTGGGACAGCCGTGGGGTTGGCAGTCGCGGACAAGTTCGCGGCCCACGAGGCATCGAGAATCCGGCGGCGTCGCCGAAAACCGGGTCGCCGCGATGAATAGGGACGACCGGCGCGAACCGGTCATGGGGCTGCGAACACGGTCCCCAGTACTGTCCGGCCGGAGACGGACGTACAATCCCGCCCGCGGAGTCAACGGGTCGCCCGCAAGGGCGTAAAGCTCTTCTCCTTCTTCCCCTTTTTCCCCAGAGCTCCCCGCTGGCTCCGTCTACGCGGCGGCGGCGACCGCCTGCACCGCAGCAGCGGGCTTCGCGGTGGCCTTCGGCGCCGGCTTCCGTCGCGCCGGTCGCTTCGCCTTCGTGGGCTTCGTGGCAGCCTTGCGAATCGACTTCTTGCGCACGGCTCGCTTCACCGGCTTCTTCGCGGCCTTCCGCTTCGCCGGGCGCTTGGCCTTCTTGCTCGTCGTCGGCTTGATCCCACCGACCCGCACATACGTTCCGCGACCCTTCCGCTTGAATCCCTTGTGCGCCGCGAGCGTGCGTGCGATGGTCTGCCCGAAGTTCCTGTCGGCGGTCTTGTAGCCGGCGGCTAGAACGGCCTTCGTGGCCTCGGGGACGGTGACGGTTCTGCCAGGCTTGACGGCGGCGGCGAGCGTGTCGGAGAGGGAGGCCTTGTTCCGCACGAGCTTGCGTCCCGGGCGAGCGGCCTTGCGGCGCTTGTTCTTGCTGCCGACCGGGCGGCCACGGCGGGCAGGCGCTGCGGCACCGAGGCTAGCTAGTTCAGCGTCGAGCGCCGCGATCTGCTTGGCGAGCTTGGCCCGCTGCGCGACGAGCTTCGTGGCTCCGCGCTCGCGGCGGGCGAGTTCGGCGCGGAGGGCGGTGGTGGAAAGGCGGCGAAGGGCCATGGGACTTCTCCAAGGTGGGGCTCGGTTGAGGAAGTACTGAGCCTAGCAGGCTGAATCGCCGCCAAACAGTACGGCTACATGCCGAATGATCGCGTGGGCAGCGACATCCAGTATGGGTGTGGCGTAATGGCAGGAGTCTCATCGGCGATGAGTCAGCCGGCTTCCGATGAGCGCTGAATCGTGGGCAGCTGACATCGCACGACGACGTGCATGAAACGTGGGTGCTCTCGGCGCCCATCTTCTGCAGTCAGTGCCCTGGGTCCTGCCCTTCATGATCATGTAATGCAAATGCTTGGGTGGCGACTGAACACATGGTGACCCGGTCGGGACCTTCTCTTGGGGCACCAACGGTCCTGGAGGTTTCAGAATGCAATCATCTTCACGGCTGGAGCCCAGCTTTGTGCGCAGGCGGATGCGTCGCCGAGTCGCGAAGCTCGAGCGCGCGTCCACGGCGCGAGACTCTTGGCTGGCGGCGCTCGTCGTTCTCCTGCTTGCCCTCGGACTTGTGGTGTTGACCCAGGGCCGGCACCAACTGCAAGCCGAGATCGCCGATGGGGCCGTCTCGCGCAGCCAGTAGGCCGGCGCCTGACGAGTCTGTCGTGGCCGATTCCCTTTGGCGCCCGGCGCCTGTCCTTCAGGGCGGATGCTCAGCGGCCACCCCCCGAACCCATCCAATTTGAGCAAAAAGTGATCCGGATGTCCTAAAACAGAGATGGACGAGTGCCGCGCCCCTCCTGGCGTGCAGCCGCGCGCTGCGGGGTGGTATACAGAGTCAGGCAACGCCGTCGGGTCGGCGTCAGCACGGGGCCTCTCGGGGGGGGTGGGACTGTGGAGAACCAGCGGAGACCAGCGCACGGAAGGCGTGCGCCGGAGCCTAGTCCACGGTCGCTTGAACCTCCAAGCCCACAAGAGCACGATGGCGCGCGTGATGAGGACGAGGGCTACCGCGCCGTTAAGGCCGCATCACTCGCCATCGCTTCTATTCTGAGGGGGGCTCATGGACGCTCAGGGCGCTAGTTCCGCTGTTCCGCCGCGCGACCGTTCGGTTCCGTCTGGTTTGCCGCTCAGGCCCGAGAGAATCAGCGTGCTGCGGCCCAAGCGACTGCTCTTGGGTCCGCCACCACCCGCAAAAGGGCGACCAAGCCAGCCCCAAACGATGGGAGCCGGCATCGTCTCGGCGGTCTGCCAGAAGTTGCTGGCGCGCCTTCGCGGGAGACTACAGCCCATAAACGGGGACGCACGCGTGCTCCGCGACTTCGCAGCTGTATTCACGACCGAGTTTTCGGGGCATGCGACGGAGCGTGTGACGGGAGCGGGCTGGCAGCGTGTGCTCATCGAGCGAACGTTCCTTGCCTCATGGTTCCTCGATGTTCGCGGCCTTGATCCTCGGGAGGTGTGGGAACGAGCAAGCCCGAAGGAGAAGGCCGCGGTCGACGGCCAGCTGCGTCCGGTTCTCGAGGCTGATCCTGCCGCGTTTAAGGCAAAGCACGACGTGTCGTTCTTTGATCCCCAGAAGTGGCCGTTTGTCGACGGGCTGCTAAGCCCCCCAGAGCAGCGAGTCAAGTTTGCCCGACTGATCGACCTGATGGATGCACAGTCGGCGGCGTTCGCCGCGCATGGTTTTTCCGCTGTGGAGGCGGCGAGGGCTGTCGCTACGCTCAGGTCGGCGGGATGACCATTGGTCGGAACAATCCGTATCGGGCCATGTAATGCGCGGACGCCTCGCACGACTATGGGGTGGTTCCGCACATCGACAGCCCGATGGCGGAGGCGCCCGAGGAGACCCCTCTCGTGAAAAAGCCGCGCCGACGGGCCAAGACAGCGCAGTCTAGAAAGTCGCCCGGGGCCGGTAGTTCGAATACTTCACCGGAGCCTCCGTTTGCATCGCCCTCCGTTTCGCCAGCGGCAGTCCGAGACGGAGTGTCGAGTGCGCATCAGCATTCTGAGCTGCGCCTCAGCGATTCCGAGAAGAACGACGCAGTTTGGGACGAGGTATTCGCGAGCTGCACGGACATTGCGAAGGATCTTGCCCGGAAACACCGGTTCCATTCTGCTGACTGTGACGAGGTCCTCGGAAACCTCTTCCTAGCAGCCACCAAAGGGGTCGCGCAGAAGAAGGTGTCTCCGACCGAGTTGGTTGCCAACGAGGCGGCGCGTCTCAAGGCCATTGGCAAGAACAAGGCCGTCGACGTGATCAGAGATCGGTCAAAGCACAGGCGGCGCCACCGCGGCCTCTCAGATGCAGCGGCTATTGTTAGTGGGCAGGACGTAGCCGACGAGAGCCTGCGCCAACTCCTGGCAGATTCTAGGCGCCTGGAGGTACTGATCAAAAGGCTCTCCGAGCGCGACCGGATCATCGTAAGGGCGATGAAGAACGGGGAATCGCTCGATGTTACGGCGGCGGCTCTCGGAGTTAGCAAGCCCACGCTTAGTGTAGCGCGCACCCGCGCGGTTGCCCGGCTGATGGATCTCCATCTTGCCGCGGAGGCGGACGGCAGCGATCTAGAATAGGCGCGGCGGTGTCGTAGAGGCGGAGCCTTGCACCGAGTCAACATGCTCGGTCGCCACGCGCCGACACGGTGGGCGCGGGCGTGATCGCAAGTTGCGAAACGAGACTGTTGCGAGGTGTCGTCATCTCTAGAGCACGAGCTGGCAAGAAGTTTTTCTTTGCTAGGTGTAATGCTTCCGCTGCCACGACGACTAAGCAAGTACCAAGCGCGGGACATGCAGCAAGGCAGAAACCACTTCCCCCCCCGCCCTGGTTAGGAGCAACCAATCATGGACGACAAGAACACTGTCACGGACAAGCACCAGTTCGGTGACCGGAACTTCGCCGCGTTCGAGAAGTTCGTCGGACGCACCACGTTCCGCTTCGCGGCTTTCTTCTGCTTCGCGTTCGTCTTCGGCTTCGCCGCCTGCTTCTTCGCGTTCCGTCAGTTCGCGTCCTTCGCGGTCTGACCGGCAGGGCACGCCACGCTACGTGGCACAAGAGGAGGTCCTGCCGAGTAAATATACGGCAGGGCCTCCTCTTTCAGTTGGCCAGCAGGTCGGTGATGCAGTGTCGCTGACGCACACCTGGCCACTCACATCACACAACACTCTTCTCCGCACGGTGGATGCCATGGAAAGGCTTCAAACTGATGACAACGCAAGGCGATGTCACTGGCTAAAAGCGCGCCCGCATCGTTCCTTGCGGCGCAGCCAACGAACGATGGAATATCATGAAGAACACGTCAGAAGCACGAGATGCCGATGGAAAGCCGCCTCGGCGCGGCGACGCGATCAGCGGTGATGCCCCGCTGCGCGGGTCGAGATACGACTCTCAGCTGATAGTCATCAGTGGGCTCATGTGCAAGCGGGTGTTCGCCACGCGGCTGAGTGAACCCAACTTGTTGTTGCTGGTAAAGGCGAGCAGGAGGCTCTTCGCTACCGTGTTCAGCACGCGGTTTCGCGGGTTGCTCTGGCAGGACGTCCTAATCCGCCGCCTGCTGGTTGTCCATCTCGCGTCGTCGCTGGGTGTGCTGCAACGAAGCGCCTGGGTAGCAACGCCGCCGAGCAAGCGAAGGCTTATCGATGCTCAGCTCCGGGCTATCCTTGAGGCGCCCGATCCGGAGAGGCTCGCGGCTGATCCCATTCGCTGGTTTGATCCCATCTACTGGAAGCTTGGGGCTTGCCTCACGCGACAGGAATCTGCCGCCGTTCGATGGCGCCTTTGCAATCTCATGGTTGCACAAGAAGCAGGACTCACGGCGGACGGGCTCACATTGCGCGGAGTTGCTAAGGCGCTGGTGGCGATGAATGCGCGAGTCCCCTTGAACCAACAGGTCAGCACGCCCGTGCCGTCATTCGCCATCGAGTCACGTACCGTGTCCAAGCGCCCTCGAGGGGCGAGGCGATTGTGGTGTGGACTCTCTGCCGAGTTTGGCGAACGAGTCGTGCGGCCTGAAGGAGTGGCCTCCGCTCCGATTGCCCGATGGGCGATCAAGGCCGCACTGCTACACGCTGCAGGACAGCGGACGGCTCATGCGAGACAAACTAGGGAGACTGCGCAATGAGACGTCACACTTTCGCGACGTCGGAGGGCCGAAGCAGCACGGCTTGGTGTGGCCAGGACGGCGAGGATGTCAGGTGCCTCAGACGCCGTTCCGGCACACCCAGCCTCCCGAGCAGGATGTCCTCCTGAATCGGCACGGCGAGATCCAGCAGCGCGATGTAGTGCGTGAGGTGCGCCGCGCTGATCCCGAGCCGGCGGGCGGCCTCGCGGTAGTCGGCGATCACGCCGTCGTCGATGAGCTGCTCGACGCGGTAGGCGAGGGCGAGGAGGCGGGCGACGCGGCCGGGTTCGGCCGGCGGGCGCGTCGTCGGTGCCGGCTCTGGTACCACCTCGGGCGTCCTCGCCGGCCGCTGCACCTTCGTCACGCCGTCGTTCTTGGCGAAGGAGACCTTCAGCTTCACGGTCCTCGTCATTCCGCCTCCATGCCGAGCAGCCGGATTGCGGCGTCGGCGTAGTCGATCTCGACCCTGCCCTGCCCGGCGTCGTAGCGGACCTGCTCGACGAGCAGCTGCAGCGCCCGGGCCTGCTCGTGGTTCGCGAGGGCGCCCCAGATGCCGGCGAAGCTGGCGAGCGCGGCGCGAACGGCGTGCTCATCATCGACAGGGGGCGTGGTCTCGCGGCGCATCGCATCGGCGCGCGCGGTCACGTCGCGCAGCTCGGCCTCGACGTCTGCGAGTCGCTTCGCCAGCGCCGCGCCGTCGCCGCCCTTCTCGATCGCCGCGACGAGCCGCGCCTGTTTCGTCGCGAGCGCCTGCCGGCGTCGGTCCAGGTCGCCGGAGTCCTGTCGCTGGCTCGCCTGACTCCGTGCCGCCGCGAGCGTCGCCTCGCGCACCTCGCGGTTGCTGCCCAGCGCGCGGATCTGGCCGACGAGAAATCCCTCGATGTCCCCGGCCGCCACGCGGCTGCCGGGACAGGACTTGGCCCCGAACCGGATGATCGACTCGCAGACGTAGCTGCCGTACCGCTTCCCGTGCCGCTGCGCGTAGTGGTAGGTCATCCCAGCCCCGCAGACCCCGCAGCGCAGCAGGCCGCCGAGCAGCGCGCCGGTCGGTCGGTGCGGCTTGCGCGGCCGCGTGGTGAGGATCGCCTGCGCCGCGTCCCACGTCGCCCGGTCGACGATCGCCTCGTGCTGGGCATCGACGATCTCGTCCCCGGCGCGGATGCACCCCGCGTAGAGCGGAGTCTTGAGCAGCGTGCGCAGGATCTGGGCATCGAGCCGCCCGCCGCCGGTGGCTTCGCCACGCTTGTTCGTCCAGGTCTTGCCGCGCCAGCCGCGCTCGTTGACCTCGGCCAGGACGGCGGCGAGGGAACGCGTGCTGTTGAGCACTCGGTACATCTCGCGGACGCGCTCTGCCTCGGGCTCGTTGACCACGAGCTTGCCGTCGACGCTGTCGTACCCCAGCGGGGGGCGGCCGCCGGTCCACAGGCCGCGCTTGCGCGAGGCCCGGATCTTGTCGGTCACACGCTCGGCCGTGGTCTTGCGCTCGTGCTCGGCGAAGGACATCAGCACGTTGAGCATGAGCTGGCCGGTGGCCGTCTTGCTGTCGATGCTCTGCGTCACCGAGGCCAGCCCGCAGTCGTGCGCCTCGAGCAGGTCGCGGACCCTCCCGAAGTCCCGCAGCGAGCGACTGAGGCGGTCGAGTTTGTAGACGACCACGCAGTCGATGAGCCCAGCCTCAATGTCGGCCAGCAAGCGCGTCAGCGCGGGCCGAGTCATCGTGCCGCCCGAGAAGCCGGCATCCTCGTAGCTGGTCGGGATCTCCTGCCAGCCATCGGGGCGCCGCGCGGCGATGTAGTGCGCGCAGGACTCGCGCTGGGCGGCGAGCGATCCGAACTCGCCCTCCTCGTCGTCGAAGACCGACTGCCGCGTGTAGATCGCGCACCGGACGACGGCCCGACCGTTGCTCGTGGCCTTCGCACCTCCCCGGCGGTGGGCGGACGAGGTCGTCACGGCTTGCGCTTCCGTGGCGCGAGGCCGAAGAACAGCTTGGGGTTCCACCGCTGGCCGGTGATCGCCAGCGCGACGGCGCTCAGCGAGCGGTACGTCCGCCCGTCGTACTCGAAGCCGCGCTGCAGGACGCGGACCGTGTAGTCGACGCCGTGCCAGCGACGGACCAGCGTGCTCCCAGCGGGCGGCAGGTCGGGCCGGCGCGGCGTGGGCAGCGGCGTGGTCTGCGTCGCACCGAGCGGGCCGCCGACCTCGGCGATGAGCCGGTCGAGGACGGCGCGGGCCTCGGAAGACAGCCCGCCGTAGGCGCGTTCCTGGAGCTTCCACGCGACCTTGCGGCGCAGCCACGCGGCCTTCTTCAGGCGGGGCGGGCGACCGAACAGGTCGGCGTACCGGGCCGCGAGCGCCGCCGCGTCCATGGCGTCCAGTTCGGCGAGTTGGGCCGCGACCTTGCTCACTCGACCGTCACCCAGCGCATGGTAGTGGCCAGCAGGTGGTCGTAGTCGGAGGCGGTCGCCTCGGCCGTGAACGCGTCGCGCTCGGCAGCCGGGACTCCCGCCCGGCGCATGGCGCGCAGGACCGCGCCCAGAATCGCGAACGCGTTTCCGTCCTCGCCCGTCAGGCGCACGACGATCTCGGGGTGCTTGGGCGTCACGGCGCACCGCCAACCACGCGGCGAAGTCGCTCGGGAAACGCGCCTCCCGCGGCCACGGCCCGGTACTCCTCCGCGAGCGCGCGCCACTGCGCTTCGGTCCGACCTCGATGCACGCCGCCCCTCCGACCCGCCGTCGCGGCCAGCGCCGCAAGGGACTCGGCGCAGCGCCCGTACTGCCGCCGCAGCATCTCCACCGTCACTCCGTGGAAGTTGCTCATGACGCGCGCAGGTCCGTCACGACGCGGCCGTTCCAACTGATCTCGTAGCGCGGTCGGCCCGTCGGGCCCGTCGCGACGATCACGCTGTTGATGCCCGACACGTCGTGCGCCCACGCGAGGACCTTGTTGTCGTCGTGCAGCGCGTACCACGTCTGCACCGCGTCCTCGGGCGTGCCGTCGTACGGGCGCGAGAGATACCCGACGATCCGGCCGTCGCGGTTGACCATCTTCCAGACCACCGCGTGCGGAGACTTCGGGCGCGTGCGCTGCAGTACCAGATCGGTGTCCGTCATCCGACACCGCCGATCTCGATCGTGCCGTCCCACAACTCGTGGTCGGCCGCGTCGATCTGGTCGGCCAGCACGCAACCGTCGCAGGTCGGGTCCTCGCCGCGCGCCTCGCGGAAACCCGCGCGCTCGGCGTCGCTGATCGGCGTCCACCGCAGCGACCAGAACGCCTCGCTCGGCGGGCGCGGGACGTGGACGCGGCACGCGATCCGGCCGCCCGAAGTCCACCACAGAGGAGCGCTGGTCATGCCTCACCTCCCGCGCCGTCGGTGCTCTCGGCCAGCAGTCGCCATGCCGCGCAGACTTCGCACTCGGGCTCTTTCCCGCGCGACCTCACGTAGCCCGCGAGGTTGTCGTCGGACATCGGGACCCATCGCCGCGCCCAGAACGCGGTCGAGCCAGGCCTCGGCACGTGCTTGTTGCACGCGACTCGGCCGCTCGCAGAGCACCAGAACTTCGTCATCGGCTCTCGCCTCCGTCCCGGGCCCGCGACGCGATCTGCGTCGAATTGCCCGGCGAGCCACACGAGGGCTCAGCTGCCCGCGAGAGCGCAAGGCAATCCCGGCTAGTTCGTTGAGAGCGGAGGTAGGCGCGGGCCAGCAGGGCGGCCAGTTCCGCCAACGTCGCGCCGAATGCGCCGTGGTCGCGCACGTTGGCCCACGTCGCGTCCGGGGACATGGGGGCCAGTGGTGCGCGCCGGCCCGCCGGGCCGCCCACAGGCGCACACACCGCGACAGATTCCGCGCGCCTCACGACAACACTCCTTGATTCCGCGCGGCGGCGAGCGCTGCCGAGAGGATCGCCATCCGGGCGCGGTGCCCGACCGGCCATGCAATCGGGTGCGGTCGGCCGGCGCGATCCTCCCGGCACGGGTAGATGAGGTCATAGTGCCCGCGTCGAGATCGCCTGAGCGCCACGCCGTCCACACGCACCGCGTCACCGGCAGCGAACGCCACCCAACCCAGCAGCCCATCGTGCTGCGCCTCGGCCGGAGCGGGCGTGAACCGGACCTGCCCGAACTGCATCACGCACCGCCCGCGGCCGAGCAGCCCGGGCCGTCGTCGTCGTCGAACGCCTCTCCGGGCGGCCTCCGGGCGAAGAGGTCTCCGGGCAACAGCTCGTTGCCATCTGCCGCCGGCAGGGAGGGTTCCGGCGGATGCGTCCCCACAGTCCCTACCGGTCCCCTTGGTGAACCTGGCGGAACGTTGGGGTCAGAGGGGGGCATGTCGCGCTCGCTCACCAACCCCCGATCACCGGATCCGTCCCGCGGGCATGGGGGGACGTTGGGACCCGTGGGACCGCAGGGATCCGGACCGCTCTTGGCCAAGGCCACGCGTATCAACCGCCTGCGGGTCTTCGGCTCCCGCCAGAACGACACTTCGTACCCCGCGGCGCGCAAGTTTGGAGCAAGTCGGCGGAGGGCCGTGCCCAGCCCCTTGGGTGTCCCCGGCCAACCCTTGGGCGGCTTCCCGTCGCCGCGCCGACCGTTCAACCGGTGGAGCAGTCCCATCGCAGTGGTCACGATCTCATCGGGTTCGTCATTGATGAGCGCAGTCACCGCCTGCGCGACCAAGTCAGACTCGAGCGCAACCTCGACGGCGGCCTCCCGGTTGCCGGCGTATGCTTTCATGAACGTGCCAGGCGTCAACCCAAGGCCGGGCTCACAAGCCGTCACCCACTTCGCAAAGTCCGCCATGCGTGGCAGGCGATCGAGTTTCACCCCGTTGAAGTTGCGAAGGCCGGTGACCACGGCGTCGAGTAGCGCGCCGAGCATCCCGGGCCACTCGTCAGCAAACCTCTGCAACAGCTCGGCTTCATCGCGTCGGTCCTTGTCCTCGATTCCCGGCAACTGGCAGAGGAGTGTCCGATCCAGCAGATCGGCTCTGCCGAGGATGTCTTCAATGCTCGTCGTGAGCATTGGACGCTGTACGTCGAACAACGTCTCGTCGTCGTCGGTGAATAGCGTGCGTGTGGCGAAGCCACCGCCCGTCGAGATCATGCACAGCGCGTCAGACAGACCGGGCGGCAACGAGGAGAGGTTGTCGAAGCCAAGTACCCAACTGTTGCTCGCTGCGATCATGATGTCGCGTGTGTCGCGCGGCTGGGCGCGAAGCGGCGCAGCGTTGGGGTCGACGAGGCGGCGCACACTGCGCCCAGTTGTGCTCTTGGCCGATCCGTGCTCCCCCGTTAGTCCGAGGATGGGGTAAGGACCGCGTGGCCGAAGGGCGGCCACGAGCCAACCGAGGATGAGCGGCCAGTCGCTGTCGCTGACATTGACGAAGGCGCGGAGGCGCGAGATGTCACCTCCGCGAACGGGCATGGCGAGCGCACCGAACCCAGCCGGGCGGCGGAAACGCACCGGTGGATTGGAACAGATCGACCAACCTGTCTGAGCGATCGCTACGGCGTCCCACTCCGGCCTACCCAGGTCTAGGTAGATGGTGCGGTCGTGCCCCGCGAGGCGAACATGAACAGCTTGCTCCGGCCCGTCGAACAGTGCGCGCCCCTCGAGGCACATGATGGCGTCGGCCAACACGCTGCTCCCGACGGCCTTCTTGAGGTGCCGGTAGGCCAGGCGACTGACCCAGCGTTGGAAGGTGCGCGAGCCGATGCGGTGTGTCTCGTGGTGCTGATTGACACGAATGGTCGCGAAGGACTCGCCTCTTGCGTCGTGATAGAGCTCGGCACCACTCTTGATCACTATGCGAATCAGCAGGGTTGCTTGGTTGTCATCGGCAGATTCGCGACCGCCCGAGCCACCATCGCGCTCGCTGGGCGATGCCGGAGGCGAGTAGAACTCCGCCTTGCCCGCGAGGGCTTTCTCGATCGTATTGGCACCGTAGGTCGTGCCGCCCCGCAGCTTGTCCCACTTGTCGCGCATGAGGCCGGATCGGCGGAACAGCCGATCGATCTGATCAGTATCGCCCCGCGTCCAGAACGCAAGCAGTCCGCACAGCGCGAGGTCGGCCTCGCTCTGCGAGACGTAGGCGCTGTGGTCGCCTTCCCATAGACGCTGAAAACGCGTGCCATTCTTGGCGGCGAGGGCCTTCTCGATTACCTCATCATCGTTGGTGGAAGGAGTGCCGGATGATGGTGGGGCCGAGGCTGGCTCGAAGTGTCCGGTCGGCTCAGTCGGCTGGGAGTGATCGGTCTCGAACACACGGGCATGCAGAGCGTCGATCTGTTCCTGACGCTCCTCGATGGTCGCGCGGGTGCCAGGCATGCGGTCGCCAGTAACCGTGAAGTACCGGCCCCGGTCGTACATTTCGACGTGGCCCTTCCGGCGCCGGCCGGCAGGCAGCGTGCCGCGAACAATCACGTGAATGCCGGTGCCGCTGGGGGAGACCTCGGTGTAGCTGTCGAGCTGCTCCACGATCGCCTGCGCCCAAGGCGCGATCTCGCCAGTCTTGGGCTCCCGGCACTTGTCCAGGTCGATGCCCACGTAGGGGTCATCGACGGTGAACACGAACCCGATCCCCGCCAGTCCGTCAGCCGCCGCGCGTTGGAGGGCGGAATCGATTCGTCCCCACGTGCCCCCCTTGGTCGAAGCGGCCCGATTGCCCGTTCTGGGATTGATCGGAATCTTGCGCGGCTTGTCCCCCTCTTCGTCCCCCGGCTCGGCCCGCCACGCGACCCATTGCTCAAGCTCCATGAGTTCTGCCGGGATGAATCGCCGGATGTCATCAAGCGTCACGGGGCACCTCCCGTCGGGCTTCGCCCATCCGGTCGAGGATGTCGTCGTTCAGCAGGCCGAGGTGCTCGGCGGCCTTTCGGATGTGCTGCCGGTGCCACTGGCGGCGGCCGGCGGCGATGGGGGGTGCGGGCCAAATGTGGCCACGCCGGAGCAGGTCATTGAGACGGGGTTCGGTCACGCCCAGAAGCTGGGCGACCTCCCCGGTAGAGGCAGGCAGGGGCATGGGAAGGACCTCTCATGGGTGCCGCCGACGAGCACCGTCGGTTGAGTACCCACCCCCCTGCTCGACAGGTTTTCGACAGTCCGATCGCCTCGGAGGACCATCAGTCCGCCACTCGAACTACGTCAACGGCGCCGGCCCAGCCGACCGAATCGGGGCTGTACATCCAGTATTCCCCGAAGCCGCTATCTGTTAGTCGCCGCCGAACACGGCGCCCGTAGTCTCGCAGCGTATCGACTGACAGGACTGGTCCCTTCCACTTGCGGTCCTGTTCCATCCATCGGCGGCGCACATCATCCCACGTCAGATCTTTCCCATTCGACTCAACAACGAGCGCCAGCAGGCGCGCCAAGCTTCGTGCTCGAACCTCAAGCGAGCGGACGTGGTAGTTCCCCATTCGAATCACGAGAACGACGCGCCTGGGTGGGTGCCCGGCCTCGCCATGAATCCGAACTTCTACGTGCGATGAAGCCGTCGCGGTACCCGTGGAATCGGTCACAGCGAACTGCGCGAGTTGCGCAATTGCAGCTGAACCGATGGCGATAGCTGCGCGTGAGACCTCCTGTTGAATTGCCGACGCCACCTCGTCGGTCCATCCGTTGGCAGCTCGTCTCAATGCGTCCAAGGTGACATCGCCGGACGCCACTGCCTCGAGGTAGTCGAAGTTGCGGTCGCCTAGTGGTCGGTAGCCATGCCGGGATAGGCCCGCAACACGAGCGCTCCAAGACGAACTGTAGTGAAGTGGAGCATCGACGAGCGATGCCACCCAACCCTCGGGAGTGTCATGCCGGAGAGTGAACTTCGGTCGTCCGAACAACACAACACAGGGAACGTGAGTCGGCACAAAGAATCGTGTCTGCTCGGCGATGGTGGAGACAAATGCCGCAATGGGTTCATCCCGGCTGGCGCTGCATCCGATCGCGAAGAGCAGGACGTTGATGCGGGTGCCGATACTCTCCGCCAATTGGAGCCACGCATATAGATCACAGAAAAACTGTGCGAGTGTCGAGACGCTCACCACGCCCAATGGCGGGGTCGGCGCCATCTGCGAAAGCGACCCAAGTACCGCTCGCCCCTCGACGATGTCGGCCTCCGTCCAGCCCAGCGCCTGCATCGCGGACAACCTTCCATGCCCCGCAATCAGCCGAAGGCTGCCGGCCTGCACCACCAGCGGCTCGGCCTGGCCGAACCGGGTCAGGCTCGCCTTGATGGCGTCGAGATTGGCGGCGTTGTGGGCCCGGGCGTTGCTCGGGTCAGGGTGCAGGGCGGAGAGCGGAACTCGACGGATCGCGAGCGGGGTGGCGGGGGGCATGCGGCTCCAAGCTCAGCCGGAGCCCATGGGCCCGGCGGGAAGTCGCCCGGTGCGTAGCTTGGAACCGGCATCGGCCGCCCGCGACTGGCGGGGGGCCTCTCGAATCACCGAGCGGGGGTGACGTGGACACAATCGTAGCGCGGCGGGGACATCAATCCCATCACATACGCCGTCCAAGGGGGACAGCGGGGACAGTTGGGGACAGCGTGCTCGCTGGTGAACTGCCCAGCCCGGATCGCGTCGAAACCGCCCCCGCGAGGCCACGGTCGGCCGAGGACGCAGCTACGGGGCGCGGCGCGGAATGTCCCCGGCTGCTTCGGGTCGGCGGACGGATCGTCAGGTCGAACCGTCGAGGATCGGCCAACTGTGCGGGAAGTCGGGCCTCCTGCGCCTTGTGTCACCACGCGCCCGGACCCGTCGAAGGTGGCGCTCCGGGGACAGGTTGGGGACAGGGTGACCCCAAGTGCGAGAAATTATCGGACATGGGGACCGAGCCGCGCCGCAGTTGCCGGATGCGAGATTCGACTGCGCCGGGCCTCCAGGGATTGAGGAGTGGAGGGCTCGACGAATCGGCAAGGGGGCGCTACGCTGGGGCCGTTCCAAGGGGACTGCCGATGATCAGATCATGTCACATGTCTAGGCCACATTCTCGCAAGATGAAGGATCATTCTCGAATGAGAGCGTCTGCCATCGTCGCACTGTTGGTCGTGCTGGCGTTTCCCGTTAGTGCTCGGGCGGACGATGTCACGAGCATGTACCCGTGGATGATGCCTGCCAGCGATGACATCAAGGGGCTCGTTGACGCGTATGCCGCGTGTGGCACGGCAAACCACGTTGGGGGCCTCAACTTCTCCGGAGGCAAGTTGAGTGGGGCCAATGTGTATGAGATCGATCCGACGAACAAGACGGCTCCTAATGCCGATGCCTACGGCGGTAGCGTAACGAAGACCGGTGGCGGCGTAGTCAAGTACGTGGCGATCAAGAAGGCCACGTTTCCCAGCAATCCGAGCGCCCAGGATTGCGTCTCGCTCGGCGCTCTGCTGTTGCATGAGCTTCATCATGTGTGGGCTTGGGAATGGTATATTGGCCAGTGCGCTGGTCAACCCAACCCAAGCGACTGTATTCAGTGCATCGTGGCGCTGGATCAGTGCATGAGGGACAACGATCCGTCGGGACAGGGCAAAAACCAGCTCGAGGAGTCTCGGGCTAATTTCGCGACGGCGCTCTGTCTGTGCAAGAAAGCTTGTGAACTTCCAGAGGGTAGTGCGGAACGAAAGAAACTGGAGGATCAGGCAGGTGTACGGATGTCCATGGCAGCTCGTGAGTGGGGTGCGGGTGTCGCCGCGTGGAATGCGTGCAGCGGGTCGCACGGCGCCTGCGGACTCCCGACTGGGGGCGGGCCGCCCGGCTATCCGATGCCGCCACTCAACCCTGGGGGTAGTCCGCCCGTGCAGTATGGCGGTCCCTGGCCTGACCCTCCTGGGACGCCGCCGCAGCCCAAGGGTGGGAGTTTCCAGCCTCCTCCGCCTGCTCCGGCCGAGAGCTTTACTTGTGATTGCAACTACACCCATCATCCTGACTACGACCCTTGCGACAGCGAGAACGAGGAGGACTGACATGACGCCGCCATCCGGAAATCTCAGCTCGTTCGGCCGACGATTGGTTGTAATGGCGGCAGTGGTTAGCTTCGCTGCAGGAGCCGCCGCACAGCGATCGGCAATGCCGGCTGATGGGTCGCTGCCGCCCGCTCTGGTTGCAACGTTTGACGGTACGCACGCTGCGGTGATGGACTTGGAGCCTTCGGGATCGGTTGATGCATCTGTAGTCGTGACCTTCGTGAACGCGTCTTCCCCGTTCTCCGTGCGAATGCGGTGGAGTGCGTCGAAGGACATTGGCGGTCAGGTCGTCGAAGCTCCACCCGTTGACAAGACGGAGACGGTGTCGTTCATGCCGACTGCGGTGTGCCAGGCAAGCGATAGCAATAACACGCTCTTCGTGGCGGGCTGGTACAAACGAACGAAGTCTTGTGTTGTTGAGAAGTGGACTTTCGGGCTTGGTGCTTTTGGGGTCACATTGAATCCAGTCACCGGGGTCTACACGGGTACATTCTCGCCTCCGGTCGTCGATCGGGAGGTGATCTATCTCTCCGACGCGGGCATTGCGGCGGTAGAGGCGCTGGCCTATCACCCACTCTCGGAGACGCTCTTGCTACTGGAGGAAGGTCCTGAGGCCAACATTCATTCACTCACCTTAGCTGGCGAGCTTGCGGAACTTGCCGACATAGCGCTCCTGCCTGATCTAGTTGCCATGAAGCATGTGCGTTTCGGCGCGCATACGAACATGGCGTATGGCTTCTTCCTGGTTAGCGAGCGCGCATGGTCGGCGAGTTACGCGACTCGTTTTCTCGTGCTTCCTGACTTCAATGGCGATGGCATATTGGAACTCGGCAACTCGCTGAGCTTGGACCAAGAAGGAGTGGCGATCGCTTTCCCCGCTACTGGATGGGTCGCAGTGGACTGATTGTCCTTCTCCAATCATGGAAACCGCCCATGATGACAGGCTGCGTGACCATCCCGGAGCGCGAGTTGCCGACCCTCAGGCTGCCCGCGTGTAGTGGTGGTGCAGTCCGCCGAGGACGGAGGCGGGCTGTCCGGGAGCCGGCTGGCCGTGGCTCGGACGGGCGACCGAACCCCGTGACCCGGCCTGCCGCCCCCTGCTCGCATCGAGTTATCCATGTTCGCATCTGAGGCCTGAGTGGTAGCACCCGCGGCCAAATGCGAACTGCGAGCCTGTTCGCATTTGAGGGGGTCATGGTGAACCACCTCTCCGGCACGAGCGAGCGGAGGGATGAGCGCGGCGCCAGGGGCGCGTGGGCGGGGGCGCAGGAACGGGCAGGAATCGCCACCTGCGCGTGGTTTCGCGAGGGGGCGGCGGGTGGCTCGCATCGAGTTGACCGCGCCGGGCTTCAAGACCGAGTTGTTACGCGCTACCGTGCTCTCTTGCTCTCTGCCATCGGGGTCGGAGAGGCGGGTGGTTAACTCGTCGACCCGCCAGGATGGGCGGGTTCGCGGCTGGTTGACTCGATCCATACAGGCGTTGCGCGGGGCGGCCGACGAAGCCGCCTCGGAGCGGAGTGGGGGGGCTCGCCATGGCGCTTTGGCTGATGCGGTGCGGCCGGCACGGTGAGTTCGAGACCAGGTTTCTGGCCGACAAGCGCATCTACCTTACGTGGGACAAGCTCCCGGGGGACATCCGCGGCGTCCGGGATCGTGGCGAGGTCCGCGCGATGCTCGAGCGCGCCTACACCGACAGGCGTGTCGGCAAGCTGTCCAACCACTCGGGGCAGATCTGGGCGTTCGTCCGGCGCATGAAGGCGGGCGACTGGGTCGTGGTGCCCAGCAAGATGAAGCCGGCCGTCCATGTCGCCGAGATCACGGGCGACTGCGACTATGACGAGAGCCAGGAGCATTGGCTTCGCCACAGCCGGGAAGTGAAGTGGATTGCGACGGACGTGCCGAGATCCAACTTCGGCCAGGACCTGCTGTTCTCCTTCGGCGCGATCATGACGATCTGCGAGATCCATCGAAACGACGCCGAGGCCCGCGTCCGAGCGATGGCGAAGCACGAATGGAGAGACACCGGGACATCGATTATCGGGACCGTCACGAAGCGCAAGGGCGCAGCTGAATCCGAAGGCGGAGCCGGCAGCGACGCCGGAGAGGACGACGACGACGCGGGCGCCGAGGACTCCGTTCCGCGCGACCTCGAGGAGGTCGCTCGTGACCAGATCGCGCGGCTCATCATCGCGAGATTCAAGGGGCACGGGCTCGCCCACCTCGTGGACGCCATTTTCCAGGCGCAGGGCTATTCGACCTACCGGAGCCCGCCGGGCGCGGACAAGGGAGTGGACATTCTGGCGGCACACGGCCACCTCGGATTCGCCGAGCCTCGCATCTGCATCCAGGTGAAGTCGGGCGACAGCCCGCTCGATCGACCGACGCTCGACCAGCTCGTGGGCACGATGCGCAACTTCCGGGCAGAGCACGGCCTGCTGGTGTCGTGGGGCGGATTCAAGTCGTCTATCGACAAAGAGACCGCAGCGCAGTTCTTCAGCGTCCGCCTTTGGGACCGAGACGATCTGATCCGGCAACTGCTCGAGCAGTACGAGCGGCTCGACGACGAGATCCGTGCGGAGTTGCCGCTGAAGCGAATCTGGACCGTGTCAGTGGCCGACGAGGACGGCGGCGATGAATAGCGCGGCCGGGCGCCCACTGGCGGGATGAGCTTAGGTGTACCTCGTAGGTCTACCACCCTGGAGACTGCATGAAAGTGTTTCACTACGCCGAGGTACGGTCCGGGTACGATCTTGCGGCGTAGCTGCGATGCTTCAAGGCCTTCGGGACCGACTACAGCGAGCAGCGCCCGCACGAGGCCATCGGCCAGCGGACGCCGGCCTCGCTCTATCGTCCCTCGGCGTGTCGGGTACTCGATCGGATACAGCCGACCGAATACCCGGCTCACTACAAGATCCGCCTCGTCAGTCGCAACAGGGACACCCATGTGTCTGCACATTACCCATGACGGCGCCAACATGATGACAATCAACTCCGAGCAAGAGCGCGGCCTCAAGCGTGAGTACGACAGCCTGCTCACTCGCGCAGAGAGATTTGTCGAGGCCCTTGCGCAGCAGATTGACCAGATACTTAGCGAGAACGCCATATCACTCGGCTTCGCCATTGAGCGGCGGGTGAAGCAATGGCCCTCGCTTCTGGAAAAGATCCGGAGGCAAAAGCGAGGAGTCACGTCGGTTCTGGAGGTCAACGACTTCGCTGGCCTCCGGATTATCCTGCTCTTTCGACGAGACGTCGCGGCCGTCGGCAGGCTGCTGTCGCATTCTCTGGAAGTCGTCAGCGCCGAGGACACTGCCGGGCGCCTTGGTGAGAAAGAGTTTGGATACCAATCGTGCCACTACATGATTCGCTTACCGCAGCAGTGGCTAGCAACACCGTCTCTTCGCGAGTTCGGCGGCATGCAGGCAGAGATCCAAGTTCGCACGACTGCGCAACATATCTGGGCAGCTGCCTCCCACGTGCTTCAGTACAAGTCAGCGTTCAGCGTTCCAGCCACCTTGAGACGGACCATTTATCGCGCGGCTGCGCTCCTCGAGACGGTCGACCTTGAGCTTGAACGCGTCCTCGACGAGCGAGCATCCTATCTGGATGAGATGAAGGGGATGCTGCCGAGCGCGTTCTTGGCGCAACGCGTGAATGCGGACACGCTACGTGCCTATTCGGAATCGAGATTCCCTGGCATGGAGATCTCTGCGACTTGGCAGGAAAAGCTGCTGATCGACCTGGACCGGGACCGCTACCGGACGCTTCGCGCGATCGACGAAGCTCGATGGAAGGCGGAGCCAGCGGTGGAGGCGTACAGAAGGGAGGCTCCGCACCTTTTCGGTACCAGCACTGACTTCTTAACGAAGTCGTTGGGCTTCGTGGATAGCGGCTTTCGGCGTAGGCACCCCTTTTCGCCGCAAACTGTAGATGCCTTCGATCGGCTCCAGGGCCTGGTCCGCAAGCTTGGTTACGAAAAGGGTCAGGAGCGGCAAGAGTAGGCTAGCTACACGCCGCTGCACCCGCCCCTTGCGCCTCCCGCCCGCCCGGCGGTACGGTGCGGGCGATCGGAGGGTGACGGGATGAGCACCACGGACCAGGCCAGCTATGGGTGCGGGGAGCAACACACTTTGGGAGGACGTGCCGTGAGGGTACACGAGTCCAGTGTTGGTATTCGCGGTCGTTGAGCATGCTCAGCGCAAGGGGGGCGTTAACAGGGAGGCGTCTGTTCTGCGTCGAGGATTGGAGGCCCTTTGGCGATTACTAGCTTGCAATCTGTGATAAAGGAAGCTGCGCGACGTGGACCGCTCACGGTGCGACGTCAAGGGACTGTGCGCCGTGCCCCAACCAGCCGGTGGCGGTGGAGCGCCTCAGGGACGCAAGAACGATGAGCGACCGTGAAGCCGAAGAATCCCCTGCTCCGGCAAGGGCCATTACGCTGACGCCGTTCCTTACGGGCCTGCTTCAGCCTTCCGCTGACTACTTGGGAAAGGAGCTTCGTGCCTACATTCACGATGTCGTTGAGGGATGGAAGGAGAAGCGACGCTCCAGCAATCTGCGTGGTCATATTGATGCAGTCCATCAGCGGATTAGCAATGACCCGCCACTTTCGCACGGCAAAGACGTCGAACAGCTGGAAGCGTTTCAGGAATGGGTAGCAGGTGCCCAGGATGTCGATCCGCGTGATGCGGAGATCGCTTCAATGTGGCAGGAACTCCTATGCGAAATCGCAAGGGGTGGCCGACCTAGGCGGCTTGTTCTCCGGGTTCTCAGTGAATTGGACGGCGCAGATGTGAAGGTGCTGCTCGCAGTTCGCGATCATCCTAGGTTCCGCCCAAGCGACGGTCGTGCGACACATCACTTGCGTCGTCTAGTTGAACTGGAACTCGTGGAGGAACGGCCACATGGATGGGTCCTTGCTACCCCAATCGTCGCTCTCATGTCGATGTTGCTTTGCGCCAGAGCACTCGACCCGCAAATCTTTGCGGGAATTGACACAGTCGGAGACGGACTTAGATTTGCTTTAGAGAATATGGTGTGGATCTATCTCCCGCTTGTGGTGTTTGCCGGCTGTGGGATCTTGGCGCTGAGGCTGTTGCCGAAGTGGCGGCTGTCGTGGCTCGGAGCCGACGTGACACACTACGCACCGGATGCGCGGATCAAGTGAGATGGGCGCAGTCGGGGCTACGCGTGATTGCCTGCATTTCACGTTTGGTTGCCCAATACACGCGCGCTGCCGACTTGGCGGCCTCGGGCGGCATCGTGAGGCGACTGATGGGCGTGGCGAGTGACCCGGGTCTGTGACTCTCGGGCGCGCGATGCGGCCGTAGCGCACTAAGCACAGACCGCCGCGCCGCGGAAGTAGCCCGGAAGGGATGGGCCGACGAGTAGTCCGTGCCGCTCGCCTGTGGCACGATGGGCCGGCTGCACATCGTAACGCGCTCTTGGGCCCGAGGGGTGAACTTCGAATGACCGAGAAGCCACCGAGCCAGTCGATCCACGGCATTCTGGCCGGCTTCCGCGAGGATGCCCGCAATAACCGGGATCTCGGTGACCGCTTCGAGCGGCTGATCCTCCGCTACCTCGAGCTTGACCCCATCCAGGCCGACCGCTTCTCGCAGGTCTGGATGTGGAACGACTGGCCCGGCAAGGGCAACGTCGGCGACGTGGGCATCGATCTTGTCGCGCAGGAGCGCGCGACGGGCGAGTTCTGCGCGATCCAGTGCAAGTTCTACTTGCCCGAGAACTCCGTCAGCAAGGGGAGCATCGACTCCTTCCTCGCCGCGTCCGGGCGGGAGCCGTTCACGTCGCGGATGCTGGTCTCCACCACCGACCGTTGGGGCAAGAACGCCGAGGACGCATTCCGGCAAACCAAGAACGCGCTGCGCATCTCTATTCAAGACCTCGATGCCAGTCCCATCGACTGGTCTCGGTTCGACACGAAGCACCCTGAGCGCCTCACGCGCCGCGCAACGCAACCGAACAAACCGCACCAGCAGAAGGCGATTGCCGATGTGGTCAACGGTCTGGCGAAGGCCGACCGCGGGAAGCTCATCATGGCGTGCGGCACGGGCAAGACTCGCACGTCGCTACGTCTCGCGGAGGCGCTGGCGCCCGGTGGGCACGTTCTATTCCTCGTGCCATCGCTGTCGCTGCTCGCTCAGGCGCTGCGCGAGTGGTCGGCCGAGGCGGCAGAACCCTTGCACTGCTTGGCCGTCTGTTCGGACGTGAGCATCGGCACGCGCCGAACCAAGGGCGGCGACGACTCGGCGGATATCACGATTCATGACCTGGCCTTCCCTGCAACGACCTCGGCCAGGCAGCTCGTGGAGCAGTACGAGGCCAGCCATGCGCGAGCCTCGGCCAAGCGCGGCACGGCCAAGAAGCCGGGACGAGGAATGACGGTCGTCTTCTCGACGTACCACTCCATCGAGGCCGTGTCGAAGGCGCAAGCGACGGGCCTGCCCGACTTCGACCTCATCATCTGCGATGAAGCGCACCGGACAACCGGCGTGACGCTCAGCGGACACGACGAGAGCCACTTCGTCAAGGTTCACGACGCCAAGTTCCTCAAGGGGCGCAAGCGCCTGTACATGACGGCGACGCCTCGCATCTACCGGTACAGCGACTGGGGCGAGACGCGGGTGGTGGACAGCAGCTTCGCGAAGCTGGGGAGCCTCGGGAGCAACATCGGGAACTTCATCCGGTACACGGGGCGCGAGCGGGCGATCATGGCCACGGTCGGCGACGACTGGTACTTCTACAGGGCGCGGATGTACCGGCCGGACGCGGGGAGGTTTGGGCAGAGGAGTCGGGTCGCTCAACAATTGGCGCACGCTCATTCAACTAGTGGAAATTGGCGATGGCGACTCGGTGCCGGTCCTCATCTTAACGCGTACTCGGGAATGGCGTCGACGGCTTCGACTGACTTGGGTTGCGATGTGAGTTCGGACAGTGATAACTGGACTAATTCAGTTGAAGGCCAGTTCCCGTACGACGCTGGATGTTGGAATAGGTGCATGTTGAATTCACCTCCAGCTGTTGAAGCTGGGGTGACGGAATGCAAGTCTGTCCTAATAGCTAACTACGAAAGCGAATGTGAACGCCAATGGATCGCTGAACAAAAGAAAAAACTGCCTGCACTGCCTGCTGTGTTTGGGATTAACATGCCCACACTGCCGACAGCGACGCTGTTTGTCCCAGAGTCAGTAAAGACCGAGTGCAAGCAAAAGGCCAAAGCAATGGAAGGTGAATACACAGTTGCGTGTCGCACGATGGGATGCCAGCTGTGCTGCGAGGTCACGGCTTCGACAATCATGCCACCACCACCTCCAGAGCAGCCCGATGATGGGCCTGGTAGTCCCGGTCAGGGCCCCACACCGCCTGGGGCGGGCGGTGGTGCTCCACCAACCGGTCCCGTCGACTTGCCCCCTGTTGTAGGCGGTGGGCACGGCGGCTGGACATATTGATTCGCATTGTCGGGACTGACGTAAGAGCATTGTCAACGGATGTCAGTTCGGCGTCGCCGCCCAAGTCGCCGGGTGCCGTGACAGACTCGTGATACGGAGAGGCCCTCGTCGTGCTGGAGATGGATCGGTTTCGTCCGCAGGTTTGCACTGGAGCACACTTGCAGCAGGCGCCACCCTAGGGGGATACGCCGTAGTTCAGGCGCACGGCGTGGCTCGCATTTGCGCGAAAGTCACGGACAATGCGCTCGTTGCAGCCGCGACCGACAATAGCCCGGAAGCAATTGCGCCGTTCCTAGCAGCCCGGCTAGCGGTGTCATTTGCGGGCACAGTACTTCTGGGTGCAGTGGCGTGGTTCGCAGACGGGTTCTGCGCGAGGCGAGGATCGCAGAGAGCACGCTGGTTTGAATCCACACTCTCCTCGGGACCGTGGATGGCTCGAGCCCGGTCTGTTGCTGTAGCGGGTGCAGGCACCGTGGGGGTGTATTTCATCATTCAGCTAATGCGATTTCTCAAAGCGGGTGATGGGGCGAACTTGGCTACACGAGGACTGTCAAGTATGTGGAGTGCGTACCCACTCGTCGCGCTGTGTTCGCTCTTACTTGTCGTACTTGTCGTACCGATCGCGGAGGAATACTACTTTCGTGGTGTATTGCAGGGAGTGGTGATGCGAATTGTGCCGACTGCTGCCGCTGTTCCAATTGTAACTATGTGTTTTGGGGTATCACACGTTGAGGGAGACCTTGGAGAAACGCTTCTCGTGGGTGTTTGGCTTGGGCTCCTTGCAGCTATCACGGGTGGCATTGGTCTTGCCGCCTTTGCGCACGCGTTCCTCAACGGACTTATAATATTCGAAGTGTTCGTCGACTTGGTCGGTGGCAGTGCGACCTCAGTGTTCGCAGTGTGGGTTAGTACTGGTAGTTCTATATTAGTGTCAGCAGTCTGCTTGTGGCTATTGTTGCGCTCAGCTAAGGACGCAACTGTGGTTACCACAACCTCGGATCCGCCCATTGGAGAGTAGACGTCAGTGTGGTTCACCAATACTCGAAGCACGTCATGTCGGCAGGCTGCGTGACCGTTCCCTGAGCGTGAATCGTGTTGCTGATTACCGGAAGTGAGGGCCGCCGGGCCGACCTGCGCGGTCAAACCGTGCCGCGTACAGACCGCCGCCCCGAGGTTCACTCCGACCGAAGGACTCCCGTCGCTCAGGCTGCCCGCGTGTAGCGGTGGTGCAGTCCGCCGAGGACGGGAGTGGCTCTGAGCCGCGTCGCGGGTGACGCCTCGCGCGTTCGCGAGATCGGCGCGTCGCCCTCGAGCGACAGGTGCGTGCGCGCCTCGTTGTAGTACGCGGCGTACTCGCGCAGCACGCGGAGCAGGTGCCGCTCGTTGAGCACGATCACGTGGTCGGTGCATTCGCGTCGGATCGACCCGATCACGCGTTCGGCGTAGCAGTTCATCCAGGGGTGGCGCGGCCGAATGCGCAGCTCCCGGATGCCCATTGCGGCGACCTGCCGGGCGAAAGCGTCCTGGAACAGCGGGTCGCGGTCGTGGAGCAGGATCTTGGGCTCGCTCTCGGGGAATGCCTCGACGATCTGCCGCGCGGCCCAGAAACTAGTCGGGTGGGCCGTGACTCCGATGTGCACGATGCGCCGGCGATCGTGGGAGAGGATCACGAACGCGTACAGCCGCTGGAATGCAATCGTCGGCACGATGAAGAAGTCGCAGGCGACCGTGTCGCCGAGGTGGTTCTTGAGGAAGGTCATCCACCGCTGGCCGCGGCCACGGACCTTGCGCATGTACCGCCCGACCGTCGTCGAGCCGATGTCGTGGCCCAGCTTGCGGAGTTCATTCGCGATGCGGTGCGCGCCCCAAGTCGGGTTCTCGCGGGCGAGGCGACGGATGAGGCGCACGACCTCCCAGCCGATGTCCGGGCGGCCGGGCTTGCACTTGCGGGACTTGAAGCGCCACCAGGCCCGGTAGCCCTTGCGATGCCAGCCCAGCACCGTCTCGGGACGAACGAGGTGCACGCACGATCGCCAGCCGGGGTACAGGCGGCGCGGCGCGGCACTTGGCCCGGCCGCCGCGTGGCCATTCGTGGATTCGGACACCATGAGTCTCCGTGGGAGGGACGGCAGGCGCTGGGACATCCCAGGCCCACGGAGGCGTCATAAGGGCGGGGGTTTTCCTTACAGGAAGGACATCCCCGCGAGCGGTGAATCAGCCGCTCTTCTGCTGCCGACGTCGCCGCTGGCGGTCGCGCGCCTTCCAGTTGGCGGACCGGCTGGCGATCCTTCCCTCCGGAAAGTCACCGCTTCGCGTCGCACAGGAAGTGCAGTACGTGGGTGCCGCCGAGCCCCCACGTTTCGTCCGAGGTGCCCGGGCCCAGACGAAGAGGGGTGCAGTGCAGCCGAGCGCAGGGCACACCAGCAGACGGCCGTCGGCGGGGCGGGCGCCGCCGTCCCAGCGGTCCTTGGAGTATCGGAGGAGGGACCGTGCCGCCGCGAACGAGTCCTCGGACATTCCGACCGCATCACCGAGAATGGCGATCCCCTGCCATAGCGTGAAGTCGCCCCAATCAATCTCGGGGCCGTCCCGCAGCAGCGCCTGAATCATGGCGCGATATGGATCGGGGTGCTCTTCCATGGAGAGTCCCCACGCGGAGCGCGTCCCGGACCAGATCCAGAGACAGGCCTCGCGCTCTCGTCGCGCCAGAGCCATGGCGTACTCGACGTGACCGAGTTCGTCGGTTCCGATGACGACATCCTGAGGATCATGTGCCGAAACAAAACGACCTTGGGGCGAATCAAGTCTCTCGTTAGGCTCCATCGCGGCATGGCCAACGATGCGCGCCCGAACAATGCACGCGTCTCCGATCGGAGTGAGGTCGGGAGCCAGGTCGGGTACATACGCGCGTGCAGCGGCGCGAGGTGTCCACCCCTCCGCCGATGTCCGCGGAGGTCGTCGAGCACCATCCGAGATTGCCGAGTACATTCCCAACATGACGGTGACAACGTTCCACTCCACCGTTGTGAAATGGCTGTTGTAGGCAGTCGCGATCTCGTAGGCCGTCATTCGCCCGCGTTCGCCGCAGGCGCGTCGTCCCGATGCATCGTGCGGGTTGCCAGCCGGCAGCATGCCTTGCGCGGTCGCCAGATCTTTCTTGGTCGACGGGTTCAGAGGGCGCGACATGTCGACATCATAGGGCGATCGGCCGACGCTTCGCAGCAGTGGCCTGCCCGCTGCGCCTACATCCTAGCCCCGTCGAGTACCTCCGCCAGCCGGTCGCTGGGAGGGCCGAGGTAGGCGAGCGTCGATGCCACGCTGGCGTGTCGGAGCGCCGCCTTTACGAGCAGCAAGTCGCCGCCGGACTTCGCGAGCAGGGAGGCGGCAAACGTGTGCCGAAGGCCGTGGATCGTCACGTGTCTCCGTGAGGTGCACCATGGACTGGGGGTTGACCTTCTTCACCGACCACAGGTCGGTCGCGTTGTTGGGCCCGAAGAACTGATGCGCCGCGCCCTCGCGCCAGCCGTAGAAGCACCACTCGTGCGCGCCCATGTAGTCCTTGCGCGTGAGCACCGGGTGCTGCTTGTCCCAGATGATCGCTTGGGAGAAGTAAAGGCCTGCGGCCTTCAACGCGGGCGGATAGTTGCCGCAGTTGGAGTAGCCGCCCCACAGGTAGAAAGCCCGGCCCGGGAGCAGCACGCGGGCGAAGTTCCCGAACCACGCGGCGAGCAGGTCGTCGAAGGATTCGTCGGTCACGAAGTCGTTCACGAGCGGCCGGTCCTTGGCGCGCATCTGGCGGTGGGTTGCCTGCGCCTTCGCGGGGTGCCGCGCGAGGTCGAGCTTCTGGTGGTGAGTGGTCTCGAAGGACGACAGGCCCGCCGCGATGGCGTTGTTCGAGCGGGGCTCGACCTTGACGTTGTAGGGCGGGTCGCTGTTCACGAGGTGGATCGGCGCGCCGGCCAGGAGTCGGTCCACGTCGGCGGGGGAGGCTGAGTCGGCGCAGTACAGGCGGTGGTTGCCGAGCACCCACAGATCGCCACGGCGCGTCGTCGCCACGGCCGGGAGCGGCGGCACCGCGTCGGCGTCGCCTTCGGGCCCGCCCGAGGCGGCGAGCAGCTCATCGAGCAGCCCATCGAGGTCCTTGCTGCTGAACCCCACCCCGTCGAGCGCATCCTCGGCCCGCAGCTGCTCGAGCAGCTTGGCCAGCACCGGCTCGTCCCAGTCGGCCAACTCGGCGGTCCGGTTCAACGCGATCCCGAGGGCCGTGGCGTCGAGGTTTTCGACGGGCAGCTCGACGATGTCGGCCTCCGTCCAGCCCAGCGCCTGCATCGCGGATAGCCTCCCATGCCCAGCAATCAGCCGAAGGCTGCCGGCCTGAACGACCAGTGGCTCGGCCTGGCCGAACCGGGTCAGGCTCGCCTTGATGGCGTCGAGGTTGGCGGCGTTGTGGGCCCGGGCGTTGGCCGGGTCAGGGTGCAGGGCAGAGAGCGGAACTCGACGGATCGCGAGCGGGGTCGTGGTGGCCATGGGGTTCCGAGCTGCGGGCGGGGCCCGCGTAGTGCGCGGATTCGCTCGGAACCTGCCCGGCCGCCAGCCCGACAGGGCGGCGGCCTCTCTCTGAACACGCGCGAGGTGTGAACTAGAGTGTCTCCGCCCAAATGGCAGGCTTCAAGCCTGCGCGGAACGGGACCGGAACGAAACCGGGCCGCCAGGTGGGGAGCAGGGCCCAGATCCGTTCCGGGCGGGGACCGCGGCGGAACTTCGGGCCGCGCGGCGACACCTTATAGTTTGGAAGTTCCGGGCACGGGGGCGGTGGACAGGCTGCGGAACTTGCGATCTGCGCCGATTTGGCGATTCGTGGCCAGGATCGGCGTTGGACTTCCGAAAGTTCCGGGTGTGTGTTCCGCGAAAAGCGGAACGTTTCGGAACTCACGGAACTTCTGACCACCCCAAGTGCGGGTAATTATCGGACATCGAACATGCACCGAAGATGCGCATGACGACGCGAGGCTCTACACAGCGCGCACTCTCACGGCGTGTGCGCGGCGCGACGCGCGTACCGCAGCGACGCCAGCGCGCTGTTCACGTCGCAAAGTGACAACGCCTTGGGAGCGAATGCACTACAGATCCATGCGAGCAGTTCGTCGTGATGGGGATGATCTGGCGAAGTGACTGCCGCGAGAAAGTCGACGTACCCGCTCGGCCGGCCGCAGTCCTCGGGCGGTGCGCAACGCTGGGATGATGCCGTTCAGCCTCCCGGGGGGCCTGCGGGAACAAGCCCGGAGCGGCCGTTTTGGCACGAATTCCGAGTGCCACGCGGCCTGCAACTCTTCGGGGTAGGCGATCGGCTAGGTTCGCGAGTATCCTTGCCGCCATGAGGAAGCGTCTGGGGGGACGGGGAGGCGACCGCCTTACCGTGCTCTCGTCTCGGAGAGAGTGCATGCGCGTGCTGGCTCCCGCGGTCTTGCTTTCCGTTCTGTTCGCAACGGCGTCGGCGCACGCCCAGAGCACGCCGCTGCTGCAACTCCAAGGACAGCCGTACTCGAACGGCGTCATGACGTTGCACCTCATCGGGACGCCTGGCCAACCGACGTTGCTGCTCTTCGGCTTCGACCCGCTCGATCCGCCCGCGCAAACGACCAAGGGGCCCTTCCACATCGGCACGGTGTTCAACGCGTTCTCGCTCGGTGCGATTCCATCGCTCGGCCGCATCGACATGCCGGTCCTTGTGCCGCCGCTCGATCCCGTGTTCGCGGGCATCCCGATCGTGCTGCAGGCGCTCGTGCCAGGAGCACTCAGCAACCCGGCGACGCTGCCGCTCGATCAGCCGTACTACGTGCCGGCCAACGCGACGATCCTGACTTCACCGAACCCGACGGAAGTCGGCCTGTTCGGGGACAAGGCCACTACGGGCGACTTCAACGGCGACGGCGCGATCGACATCGCCGTCGGTGCGTGGTGGGAGGACAGCGGCGGCGTCGATCGGTCGGGCCGCGTGTACGTGTTCTGGGGACCGTCGATGTCGAGCACGACCATGCTCGAGCCGCAGACACCGAAGAACCTGGGCGGCTTCGGGATGGGACTGGCTGTCGCGGACATCGACGGCGACGAGATCGACGACCTCATCGTCGGAGAAGGCGTTGGAGACCCGCCGCCGTCCCAAGCGTCGGGATTCCTCTACGTGTACCGGGGCGGCAACCGCTTCGTCGATACACCCCATCTCGTCGTGACGAGCGCGGGCGTGGGATCCGCCTACACGCTCTTCGGGCGCGCCATGGTGAGCGCGGACTTCAATGCCGACGGCCATCCGGACATCGCGGTCGGCGCCCCGACGTCGAAGGTACAGGAACTCGCGACGGCTGGGCAGATCGACATGTACTGGGGGCCGAGCTTCACGACCTCGACCATCCTGACGGCGCCGGACCTCGCCGCGAGCGGCTTCCTCGGGGATCGTCTCGCCGTCGGCGACGTGAACGGGGACGGCATCACCGACCTCATCGCCGGCACGCCGCGCAAGAAGTTGGGGGGGGCGATCGCGATGGGCCGGGTGTATCTCTTCACCGGCCCGACGCTCTCGCACTTCATGACGATCGACCACCCTCTCCCCAACGGCTCGAACTCACGCTTCGGCAACGCGGTCGTGGGCGAAGATCTGAACGACGACGGTATCGCGGACGTCATCGCTACCGATCAGCGCAACCATGCCTTCGTCTTCTGGTCGCCAGGCTTCGACCAGTACCAGCTCATCACGCGCCCGCCGGATCCCGTCACGGGTACGGCGATCAGCATCTCGTTCGGCTACTTCGCGACGACCGGCGACGTGAACGGAGATGGCCACCGCGACGTCATTGTCACCGAACCGTTTGTCCAACGCGTCTATGCAGCACTGGGACCCTTCTGGTCAGACTTCCATCTGCTGTTCGACGCGATACCAGAATCCGGTGACGAGTTCGGCTGGGGCGTACACGCTCGGGACGTGGACGGCGATGGCATTGACGAACTGCTCGTTGGAAACGATCTCGGCAATCACGCGGGCGTGGCAGGGTCCGGCCGCCTCATTGTCTTCACGCTCAACCACATAGGCGGCTGAAGCAGCCGCCAGAGAGGACGGAAAGCTTGTTCAGAGGGATCTTCAAGTACGCGGTATTCATCCTGATCCTCGGCGCATCGGCGAGCGCAATGCAGACGACGATCTGGGTCGACAAGGACCTTCCGGGCGATGACCTCTTCGGAGCCGGTACCCAGTCCGATCCTTACGCGACAATTAGCAAGGCAGTCCTTGTCGCCAATCAGAATCCAACCACGGCCTACATCATCAAGGTCGTCGAAGGCGACTACACGCAGGCATATGAGAGCTCGTCGCCTGTTTCCGGAGCGGGATATCCCATCGAGATCGAGCGGTCAGATATCCGGATCGAGGGAGCCAGTACTGATCCGGCGTACAACCCATGACTGGGCGGCGACGTCAATTCGGTCGACAGTAGTGTGCGAGCGCTCGTCGAAGTCGTTGCAAATGGAAGCCCCTTGCGTGACATCAGACTAAAGCACGTCACATTTTCTGCCGAATCCTACTCCGGACGAGATGCTCCGGGCGCAGTATACATAGAGGCTAATGGTAATGATGATGCCTCCATTCTTCTCGATACGTGTGTCATCGAGCGATCACTCATGGACGACGCTAGCACAGAGGATCGCCCGAGTGTGCTTGGCGTCGGAGGGTGGGGGACATTAACGGTATCGCTGGTCGCCTGCACCATTGAGCCAACTCGGAAGGGTGGTGTTCAGATGGTCATAGGAAGTGACTTGGCGAGTCCGACTCGGGCCGGCGAACTGAATCTCGTCGTGGATGCCTGCACGTTTCAGCTTACTGGGAATGACGGCGCAGATTTCGCCATTGACAACCTACTGGTAGTGGATTCGGAAGAGGCTTCTGTGACGAGCAAGTTTGCGATCACGAATAACGCAATTGATTCTCGCGGCGCATCCGGCGAGGGTTCTAAGTTCTCTACCGGCATTCGAATCGGCGCGTCAGCGCAGGGCATCTCCGAAGAGGAGGGCGCAAGTGTGACGATGCCCCATGCAAGCACTTTCATGCTGCACAACGAGATCATGGGATGTGGCGGCGATGGTCTCTTCATTCAGGGTAATGAGGGGGACTACTCGACTCTCAACTTGCAGTGCTGGGCGATCAGTGGCAATCGGATACACGACAACGGTGGCGATGGTATTGTCATCGACTACGCGGAGAGTGGTTCATATATGCGGTTTCAGACGAACAGTAACGTTCTCTACGCGAACGGCAACGGTTTGGTCGTCCTCAATGCAAATGCGAGTGGCGATGGGCAGTTGCATTTCCTGTTCGACACAATAGCCGACAATGATGACTATGGCGTGGTGATTGAAGAGAACGGGCAGATAAGCGGTTTCGCGAATACGATCAACTACTATAACGGCTCGGGTTCATGGCATTCGTCCGGCGACTGGGACCCAGGAGATGTGGGTTCGTACTGGGAGACCAATGATTGGTATGGATACGGGACGTATTTTAGCCCGGGCTTTGTCGATCAAAGTAATCACAACTACCACATTCAGTCAGGGTCGCAATGTCGCAATGCAGGTACGAATGCGCCGCTGGCAAAGTATTCGTCCATAGTTGGTGGCGACATGGACGGAGCCCGGCGTATCGCAGAAAACAATGCGGACATCGGCGCGGATGAGTACGAACCGTAGCTCGTGTCGCATGTGACCCTGTCCTTCACCAAAACGCGAAACACGCCATGCCGGCAGGCTGCGTGACCGTTGTCGGCGCGTGATGTGGGTCGGTGATCACCGCGAGTGAGCGCCGCCGGGCCGACTTGCGCGGCGAAACCGCGCTGAGCACAGACCGTCGCCCTGAGCTTCACTCCGGCCGAAGACTCCCGTCGCTCAGGCTGCCCGCGCGTAGCGGTGGTGCAGTCCGCCGAGGACGGGCGCGGCTATGAGCCTAGTCGCGGGTGACGCCTCTCGCGGCCGTGAGAGTGGCGCGTCGCCGTCGAGCGACAGATGCGTGCGCGCCTCGTTGTAGTACGCGGCGTACTCGCGCAGCACGCGGAGCAAGTGCCGCTCGTTGAGCACGATCACGTGGTCGGTGCACTCGCGGCGGATCGAACCGATGACGCGTTCGGCGTAGCAGTTCATCCAGGGGTGGCGCGGACGGATGCGCAGCTCCCGGATGCCCATCGCGGCGACCTGTGGTTCGCCAGTACCTAAGGGGCCGCGATCCATCGACCGCGCACGGCTTCGCGAGCAGTGCGCGTAGGTCTCTGGTATTGGCGCGTCGCCTCAGAGGGTAAGGGGCGAACGCGCCCCTTGATGACTCAGCGAGGCGATGGATCTGCCTATGCGCTCAGTCGTGGCGTGAAGCGCGTGATGACGCCGGACCAGCGCTGCGGAAGCTGTCGTTGTATTGCCGCTGCCGGCAGGCGCGATGCGAAGAGAGTCCAGACGTGGGCATCCCGTGTTATCGCATACAGATCCTGGAGCGCGCTTAGGCTCGATGCAAAGCAACCGAAGTCACCCGTGCCCACGCTGCTAAGCGAAAGGTTGATCAGCGCAGAAGAATGGAACGCGGCGGAGTGGCGCTGTTGAACAAGCAACGAGAACAGTGTCTGCGCCTCCCTGTAGCGTCCCAGAGCGTACAAGCATGCGCCGATGTTGAAGACAACGAGGTGCGGGTGCGTCAGCGCCGCGGGCCTCTTGATGAGAGTAGTCAGGTCTCTCAAAGCTGTCGCGGCATCTCCGACGAAGACAACCTTGTCTACGGCCGACAGGAGCACGGACGACTCGCTGCCTGGTTCCAACTCGTCCAGCAGCTTCATGGAGGCTCGTGCAACGGCGAGTGACCTGGCGCCCTCGCCCGGGCCCTCGGGAGTAGCCCGAAATGACGTCTGACTGCGCTTAAGGGCACGCAATGATTGCCGAAGCTGCGCGTTGAGTTCCCGGACAGGGGCATGCCCGGACTCAGTGCGAAGGCGTGTGGGCGCTGCCAGTTCCATCTGAGCTGTGGTCACTGATGCCAGAGTGCGCGCAAGGCGGGTCGTCTTCTCGTGCAAGGACATCGCGTTGATGACTCCCCGCCGAATCTTTGCGTGGGTACGGCTCAGAAACACGCCTGTCTGGAGGAGTGGGATATTGAGCGCGGTCGCAATCTCAGCGTACGAGCAGCCTTCGTAGTGGAACAGGCGAAGCGCCTGCTGCTCCTTCAGCGCAAGCGCGTCAAGCTGAAGTGCAACGAGTGAGGTGAGGCGGTACCAGAGAGTGCTCTGTTCATGCAGAGCAGTGTCACTAAGTGCTAGCCCGCTGTGAGGACTAACCGCGCCGCGACTGTAATCTCTTAGGGCGTCCTCTTCGCGTGCACGCTGGCGCAGGCGGCGTGTTGCTGCGCGCTGCAGGCAGGTGCGCGAGTATGCGAAGAAGTTGCTGATGGCCAGCGTGTCGTCGGCAGACCGCACCATCAGCGTGAGAAACAGGTCTGAGAGTAGATCGGCGGGGTCAAGGCCTCCGTGCGCCCGACATGCTATGCGGCGGGCATACTCGAGTAGCGCGTCGCGGGACTCACTGAACTGCGTCGTAATCAGTTGCTGAGGTGCTGCTTGGGCGCTGCATGCCTGCAAGTGGTTGGCAGCTTCGTCGGGGGCGGTTGTCTTGGCGGGGCGCGTCGCGCCGATGTCTTCCTGGTCCACGGCACATTCTCCTCGGAATCGCCTTCGTCGCGTTCCCTGCGGCGCTTTGCGACCGCGTCGTTGGTGCGACCCTGACGGCATACCACGAGCAGCGGCATTGGGGGTGCAATTCGAGATTTCTCTAAGTTGCAAACAGGCCACGCGAGGCTCAGACGAGTGGCCCGCCTCCGAGTGGAGACGAGTCGCGGCTGTTCGCCGCGAGTGGCGCCATTCTGGCAGGTCATGATTGGAGGCTGCAGCTTGAGTGCTCAGGTGATTGTTCTGGCGGTCGTGATTCTCGCGGAGGTTGGCGGTGCCATGGTTGCCGCCCAGGCGGTGCCTGCGTTTCCACCTCACGAGAATCCGTGGGTGCAGGGTGCTGCGCCCTCGGCGCGGCCAGGTAGCTCCGAGTTGGTTGTTCCGTCGGATGGCTTGATCGCCGGTGATGGCCTCACGCTTCGCGGGGAGCTGTGGCTATCGGTGCTCGTTGTGCCAGCCGGTAGGCGCGTCTGGGTTGCGGATGACCTCACGATCCATGCCACAGATGAGATCCGGATAGATGGAGAACTGGTCGCGTTGGAGCGGACTGCTGATCCGTTGCGTCGAGACGGGGTGAGCGTGCGCCTATCAAGCAAGAAGGCGATCAGCATTCGTGGCGGCGTTCAAGCCGGCGCAGGCTTAACCTTTGGAGCGGAGGGCCTGTTCACTGTCGCGGACCTGATCGTGCGAAGTGGGAGCGCAGCAGCATCAGAAGGATTCATCGATACTGCGTCGAGCAGGGAGGCCTTGGAGCGTTCGCTGGCTGCTCACGTCAGCGGCGGTCGCGGAGGCAACGTCGAGCTGGCTGCTCCGGTCATTTGGTGTGGGGGTGCGATCGTTGCCGGCCCTGGAGGGCATGCCGGACCTTCAGGAGCGGGTGGCCATGGTGGTGACGTCGTACTGAGCGGTGTATGTCTCGGCGTTTCCGGTACAGGCCTAGGTCGGGCTGTCGTGCGCGCTGGTGCGGGAGGGATTGGCGGCGCAGGCGTGCCGGGATTGCTTGGAGGAACGGGAGGTTCTGGCGGCAATGGAGGGCGAGTATTGCGTCAGCGGCCCTATGCGACCGGCGAGGGGCGTGTGATGGCTGCCAGTCCCGGTCCCAGCGGAGCCGATGGTGATGATGACTTCGGAACCAGTGGGTTAGAGGGATGTGACGGTCCGATGGGGACGAGTGAGCACGAAGGTGGCTGGAACGGGTGCGATGGGGCGGACGGAGTGGATGCGGTCGGCGGCGATGGCGGAAACGGTGGGGTTGGGGCAGCAGGTTGTCCTGGGGCCGGAGGCCGAGGAGGGCCGGGGGGTGATGGTGGCGATGCAGTGGGGGGCAACGGAGGCTCGGGAGGGACGGGAGGTGACGGGCTGAACTGTGGTGACGGCGGGGACGGCGGTGATGGGGGTGACGGCGGAAACGCGACCGGAGGCAACGGGGGAGACGGAGGCGATGGCGGGAAGGGGAGTCCAAGCGGGAGCGGAGGGAAAGCAGGTGCGGGCGGTGAGGCAACTGCGGGAAAAGGCGGGCTCGGTGTAGTGGGCGGACTGCCAGGCCCATGCGGCATAAACGAGGGAAAGGACGGGACGAACGGCTCCCCCGGCATTGCGACCAACGGCTCACCGGGTGTCCCGGGGAAGAAGGGGCCCAAGTGCCCACCTGCTCTGACTACTGGCGCGCAAGTTCCGCGCCCGCAGCCCAAACCAATGTCGCCGACTGGCCCCGTAACGGGCGCCCCACCGACCCCAACCGGTCCGGCAGTCCCGGGCTCCGCGTCCGGTGGTGGCTCAGGAGTGGTTACGCCTGGTGGCTCCCCGTGAATCTCGATCGCAACAGGCGGACATTAACCGGTGCACTCTGCTGCCGTAGCCGGAAATCATTGCGCTGATCTGGCGGCCTAAATCCACGGACTCGGCCGCGATGCGTGGTCCGCGCTTAATCGGATGCTCAGGGGAGCAGCGGCGAACCAGTCGTGCGATGTACCACCCGACAGCGAGGCTGCATGGTGGCATGTGCCTGCGGTGCCTCAAGTTTGTTGGGGGCCGGGCGCCCCTAGGCGCTGCCTGTCCTGCACGGCTCTGAGCGGACACTCCGCTGGCAGGGTTGCCAGCCGGCGCACGGCCAGCACGAATGGACACAGAACTGTCAGTCTATTGCGGGGTGTGCGCCCCGCCAGACGGTGCGTCGGAGGGCGACGAACCGCGGGCAGGTACATGCCCCGGGGGCAACGTCGGCCTGCACGATTTTTCTTGTCCGGTGAAGGGCGCAACTCGCGCTTGGGTTCGTACCAGGCCATGCCGGCGCCCCTGGTGAGGAGTTCAAGCCGGCGCTCGAGTGTCGAACGCTCGAGTCACACCTCAACCAACGGAGGATTCCTTGCTGGAGTGCATCCTGGGTGCGTTCGCCATCGCCTTCGGCATGGCGGTTGCCATGACACTGAGTGCCCTGCTGATGGTGTTCATCGGGAGCCTCATCGCCGGAATGCCGTTCGGCGGGCTCGCGGGGCTGCAGGCAACGCTCTACATGCTGCTCGGGATCTTCCTGGTGACGTTTGTTCTGGAGGCCGCGTTGCTCATTCTCCAGTGCCTCGTCGCGGGGGAGCCAGGCACTGCGAATGCTAGCGATGGAACGGAAGGTCAAGCGCTGAAGGGTGAACCCGCGACCCTGCCGTTGGCGGCGAGGTATCGCCCCTACGTCATTGGCGGTGTGCTCGCGGGCGTTGTCATCCTGCTCAGGCCGTGACGCATCCGCCCTTGCGGGACTTGAAGCGCCACCAGGCTCGGTAGGCGTTGCGGTGCCAGCCCACCACCGTCTCCGGGCGGACAAGGTGCAAGCACGACCGCCAGCCGGGGTACAGTCGGCGCATCAGCAGTCAGAACCGGCGGTCGCCGTCCCGGAGCGCGGGCTGCCGGACCTGCCGCCGCAGGACAATGAGCTGCTGGCGCAGGGTGAGGTTGTCGAGGACCAGGTCGCGGCGGGGCCGGAACGTGGCGCGGAGTACGACAAGCAGGGCGGCGAGGGGGCGGGAACGGCACGGGCGGCCGCGTCGCAGGGGAAATCGTGGCTCCTCCTCTCGATTCCCGAGTTCGCATCTGCGTGTCACTTGGGGGAAGGAGCTGTACGAGCGGGGAAGAATTTCGAATTAAGTATGTCCGGTGGGCGCACCAAGACGCGCTTGAGTTGTTGCGCAGCGGCCGGCGGGCCGAATGCGGCCGTAGCCTCCGGCGCAATCCTGGTCCCCGCCGCAGACGCACTCATCGATGTTACGACCGACGGAGCCGGGGTCATCACGATCAGTAGTTCTTGGCCGACGAGCCTGCCCTCCCCGGCGAAGCTCTACGTGCAGTTCATTATCCAGAATGCTGGCGGCAACCTCCTTTCGAACGCCGTGGAGATGAGGGCCCTAACGTCAAGCGAAGTCACGACCTGGGAAGCCATATCGTCGGAGGTGGCGGCCGCCTTTCCGAAGTACTCGTCAAGTCGGTCGCTGACGACGCAGGAGGCCGCGGCGCTCGCCGCGGATGATCGTGTGGACGATATCGTGACCACGCTTGCCCTATACGAGTCCAGCACATTGCTTCCTGACTTGAATGGCGCACAGGTTGATACCTACACACAACCCGAGGGTTGGCCGACTGGGTCTGAGACGCAGTTTCTAGTACCGCTGATCGAGACTGGTTCGTCTCCGCCGGTGATGCGAGGGGCAATCTTCATTGTGTCACTTAGCGAACCAAATGGCCTTGCCTATGCACTAGTGGCTGGGGATGATCCGCAAGACCTGCACTTCACGATGTACGCGCCGGATGGATCTACGTCACTCGGGTACGGAGTGAAGATTTCGTTCTCCGGTGACCACGAGAACATCGGTGAAGAGATACTTGGCGGCGGGAGTTTCGGAGCCGGTGATGGTGATGGCCCAACTATCGAGGAGATCCTTGAGTGGCTCAATTCTCCAGACAGTCCAGCAAAGGACATGCCATGGTGGTTCGACATCCTGACGGGCATCGCGTGTGGCGATGCGTTGCTGGGGACACACAACCCACTGTCAATCTCACTGTGCATCCACGCCATCGGTGCGTATGCCATCAATTGCTTCTATGATGGCACTCCATCAGCATAGATGTGAGACGGTAGGCAGTATTCCATCAACCACCTCGAGGCAAGGAAATGGTTCATGAGTCCACATTGTCCGATGTCGATGCGTTAATCGCTCGCCAGCGCGCGATGAAGCGCGCTTGGGCAAGGGTCACGATTGCTGTTCCCTTGCTTGCTGGAATGAGCATGTTCCTTACATCGTGGGTTCCAACGATGTTGGCGTTGGGCTGTGCTGCACTCAGCGTCATCTACCATGTGGTGACTCGGCGAATCGAGTCACTCATTGCTGCACGTGGTCGCCTTCGTAGCGTCGACTTGGCGTGGCGACAGTCAGTCGGTATCCACCTTGCGGCGAGTGCCCTCTGTGGAGTGTCTGCGGTGTGGTACGGAGTGTGGCCGCCATTGGCGCCTCAAGCCGCAAAGGCATTCGTGATTGCATTTGTCCTGTGTGCTGGATACTTCGCTGGTACAGGCGTGACACTGTGGACCAGAGGGGGCACGTCACGAGCCCGATGCCCCGTCGAAGAGAGTTCAGGTAGTAACTCACCATCCGTCGCGCCCAAGCAAGATGACAGGGCAGGGCAGATACGTGACGGTGGGGGGAGGCGTCTGTGATTGCTGTCGTTGGTCAGCGCCCTCGCGTGGCCGCTGTGGGAGCAGTGAGCTACGTCGTGAGTCGTCGGATGACAGCGACCCGTCTAGCGGCGGGGATTCGCGGCACGCGAGGGGGTCGCACGGTCGAGCGAGCGGGTCGTCGCCACGGGGCGTTCCTTTCGGCCAAGGCCTCCCGCAGCTCGGGCTGCCTGTGTGTAGCGGTGGTGCGGTCCGCCGAGCGGGGGGGGGCGGCCGTGGCCCGGACGGGCGGCCGGCCCCCTGGCTCGCATCGAGTTTGTCAAGTTCGCACCTCAGCCCTGACCGGCACCAAGTACCCTTGACGTACGAACTGCGAGCCGGTTCGCACCTGAGGGTGGGGTGGTGAACCACCCGATACAATTTCGCTGCCTTCTCGGTTCTTGGACATTAGGGAGCAGAGTTGGTCGTGCGACACGGATTTGGATGCCAACCCTGAGATGAGGCGATGGCGCGAGGGAGGTACGACTGCCAATGTGCGCCTTGGTGGTGGGTCGGTGCATCTGATAGCCGTCCGTCCCGGCGTGACGATTAATGGATTCCAGTCAGATCTGGACTTTACCGAGGTGGTCTACCTTGTCGGTGGAGCCAAGGACGACGTATCAGGAGACGATTGCACGAGCGCAAGCGGCAGCAACTTTCCGTTGTCAGTTGTCCGCATGATCGACCCGGACGTCGACGCGGAGTGGAGTGACGCAGACGACAACGAGGAGAACGGGCACGACAACGATGCCCCAGAACTCAATATGGCTCGTGCCTTTCACAACACCGTCATCCTGCTGGATGGCTCGATCCTCGCTGTGGGCGGTGTTCAGGCCTATGGCGGGAGCTGCAGTCCTAGGTACCTTGCTGAGTTGCTTAGACCCGAGGAGGTCTTCCACAGCACCAATCCGCAATGGGAGTACATGGCGGAGCAGGAGGACAAGAGGAGCTATCACTCGATCGCGTGCCTGCTTCCTGATGGCAGCGTCATCTCGGCAGGGGGATTCGACAAGACTGACTATGCGCTCAACACGGAGCACTCCCTGGAGGTATTCCGTCCACCGTACCTCTACCAGACGGCGCGTCCGGCAATCGTTCTCGCGGATGTGAACCCGACCGCGACCACGGCATACGACTATGGCGACACGCTCGAGTTCGATGTTACGGTCGCTGACGCTGGCACAACGATAGAGCGTGTAGCCCTCCTGCGCCCAAGCGCAGTAACGCACTCCACAGACATGGGCCAGTCGTACGTTGGCCTGAAGTTTGCCGAGCCTGTCTCAAGTGTCTCGACTCGAAGGCGTACGGTGAAGGTGCTCCTGCCCATCGATGGCTTTTACGCAGCGCCGGGCTACCACATGTTGACTGTCATTGATAATGAAGGCGTACCTAGTGAGGCCGTGTGGATTCGGCTGAACGTGCAGTAATGAGCATGACGACGTTCAAGGCCAGGGTGGCGCTATCGGCGTTAGGGGGGGTCGTCACCATGCCTTGGTACGACGGCGAGGATGGCCGGCTGCTTCGCGTGTCGCGCTTGGTTGTGATCGCCAAGAGCGACGGCCGCGTGTTGTTCGATGGGAGCGCCGGAGACGAGGGGTAGGTGGCACGTCCCCGCCTCTGCGGCGGCGTGCGCGACTGTCGACGGATAGCTACGCGGCCGCAGCTTCCGCCGGCGTGCCGGTTACCGCCTTGGGAGCCTCCATCTCGGCCGCCTTCGGCGCCGCCTTCCGCCGCGCGGCTCGCTTCACGGCCTTCTTCGCCGCCTATCGCTTCGTCGTCGGCTTGGCCCCCCGACCGCGGGGGATAGTGAAGCCATGCCCTTGCTACTTACACGCTGCGAAGGAGATACTCACTATGAGTCCTACTAAATGGGCCCCACATTGCGGAGACAGTCGATGTCATCATGTGCTGCGCGCAGATTGGTCTGCTTGCCGCTGCTCTTAGTTGTCACTGGGTGTCCACCCTCATTCACCGAACCGACGGTGAGGACGTTCGGAGCGGACGTGGCACGTCCCAACTTGGGTGACACGGTTCATCTGACGTGGTCGTACAATCTAGACGAGGCTGATGTGCAAGAAGATACCGAAGACCGCGTCAAGTCCCAGCGACTCGTGTTTCAGCGCCTTCACATGGTCGGCATCGCAGAGGATAGAATCGAGCCGAATGAGGCACTTCCGGACGGACGCACATTCGATGCGTCTGTTCGAGAGCTGTCACTTACATTCAATGGACCCATCGTTGTTCGGATTGAGGCTGGGGTAGACGAGAGTACGGAGGTTGACGGCTCGGACTTCAGACCTGTCATGTCCGGCTCTTTGACCCTGCGCCTGAAACAAGACTTGTTCTGCCACGCCAGTCTTGACGCCACCGACGATAGTCACGTCGGGTATCCCTATCTTGGGTACGAGCAGCGTGAAGGCGGGGCGTTCGGCACTCACGCTGACGTGGAATTTACGCAGTTTGCGGTTTTCCACGATGTCGGAATCGCAGGTCGAGTGGACCTCGTTGCTCAGCCGCCGGTCTTTGCCCCAGATCAGGCCTTTAGGCAGCTCTCGCTTAGCGATTTAGAGATTCAGGGATTCCGGACCGTTGAGGGGTCACTGTACCCGGCATTGGACATTGATAATCCAAGTGCAGGGCAGCTGAACGCAATGCTCTTCGCAGGAGCGATACTCTTCCAGGGTGAGCGAATTGAACCTGCAAAGGGTCACGATCCGGATAATGACGCCCGTCGGTCGGTCCGTAGGATCATCGACGGTGAAGCTACACCCAGTGTGTTGCAGCCTTCGGTTCCCGTGTTCGTCGCAGTGCCCATGCTCTTTGGCGAAGTGAACTCGACGTTTATTGTCAGCGACATTCAAGTCGGTAGCAGGGTGCATCCCGAGGAACCCTCGATTGATCCTCCGCCTGCTCTGGTACTGACCGCCACCTCAAGTCCGACGGCCTTTCCGGCCGGGAGCCTTGGCACGATCCAAGGCATTCAGCTGATCCCAAGCGGAACTGGTCAGCTTCACGAAGGATCAATCAAAGGTGGATTACTTGTCCACGGCGTGAGGACGCTGCTCGGCGAGGACTTTGTTTCGGCCGTCGCGTTGAACGACTTGTCATGGAGGTGTCAGTTTCTGAGAGACGATCAGCTTGCGCAGGTATTCACGTTGGGCGTCCAGTAGTCTCGGTGAACCTCCTTCGCTGCAGTCGTAATGCGTCGGTTCCAGACATCGAGACGCTTGCGCCGTGTTCGCCCCGTCTGTTCATCGACCAGCGGTACGTCGCCTCTAGGCGCCCCCCCCAAGGGCGCGCCCGCAAGGGCGTAAAGCTCCTCTCCCCTTCTTCCCCCTTTTCCCCAGAGCTTCCCGTTGGCTCCGTCTACGCGACGGGTGCGAGGGTCGCGATGGACGTGCAGTCGGGAAAGGTGGTGTGGCGCGGCACGATCGCTTCGGTACAGGCGTCCTTCCGCTGGTCCCGATTACGTGGAAGCCAGGCACTCACCTCATCGCGAATAGTGCGCCGCTGGTGGTGAGGAAGTACACGGACATCTCGGCCGACCCCGACGACGTGTATTACGCGCACACCGACATGCTGGGCAGCGTGCAGCTCATGGTCGACGACACGGGCGCGATCGCGGAGAGCTGCCGGTACAGCGACTGGGGGCAGACGACGGTCGTGGACGGGACGTTTGCGAAGCTGACGACGCTGGGCAGCGACATCGGGAACTTCATCCGGTACACGGCGCGCGAGCGGGCGCTGCCGGCGACCTTCGGCGACGACTGGTACTTCTACAGGGCGCGGATGTATCGGCCGGATGCGGGGAGGTTTGTGCAGAGAGATCCGCTTGGCTATCTAGATAGCCCATCCCTCTACCATTATGTAACCAATCGTCCGATGAATCATGTCGACCCGCGTGGATCACAGAGTGTTTCCTCTGACCAAGCTCAGGGCAACAATGTGGTGGTGGTCAAGCCGCAGGGCGAACAGCATTCGGGCGGAAGTGACTGGCAGATTCCAGGGGTGTGCGGCACTCACCTCGTATTCCTAGCGATGCTTGCTAGCTGCGGGCAGTGGCAAGACTTCCCAAATGTGACATGTGACTGTTCGCCGTGCAAACTCCACTGCGCGCAAGCTCATGCGGCGGCGAAGACTGCGGACGGGAAGAGTGCCTTTCCGGAAGACATCAAGATCACAATCACATGCCCAAATGTGATTCCATACCCTGACGGAAGCCCATGTGGCATGAATACTCATATCGGTAACAATGAAGTTCTAATCCAACTCAGTCTGAGCCGGTTGTCCACAGCACCATCCCCAACCCTGGCTCAGCAAGGACTGACGTCTGCGGAAGCGGCCAACTCGTCAGGTGGCTGTTACGGCTTTAGTGTTGGGCAGACATTCCTTCACGAAGTTGGCCATGCCGTAGCGACTGGTGAGACTGAAGCTCAAGTCAACTACTATGTGGACTGGATTCTTCCGTTGACAGAAGGGCAGAAAGCAGCGCTGGGGTCAGATTGGAATGAAAACGCTGGCGGCCCTATTGTTCCTCCCAAGTAAGAGGTGTCGTAGTCATGCGAATGTTGAGCTGTTCGAGGCGCGCGAAGCGAACTAGAGCTGACTTGGGATTCGGGTTAGGCGGAGTCTTGAGTATCGCAAGAATGCATGGCCAGCATCATGGATGTGACGGCGCGCTCTCCCATGTACGCAGTGTTGGCTATGCGATTGTGGTCATGTTGGTGAGTGCCAATGTGTCCTGCGCGCCGACCTCTACTCATGGAAAGCACGATGCGGCGTCTGCCAACCGATGTGATAGCGACGTATTGTTGGCCGTTATGCAGCGGTCGCTAAGAAACCCGGAGATAGATCCACGAACAGATGTGTTGCTAATACGCGAAATGGGGTGTGATGAGTTTGTTGGCGAAGCTGATGGGCGTAGCGTTGATGTGCCGAAGTGGAGTAGCGGCGGTGCAAGCGAGTCCAGTGCAGTGCTCTTGTCAGAGCTATTTCATCAGCTTGAGACTCAGTGCAGACGCGGCCCGCCTCGGTTGTGGCCTGCGGATGTTGTTCCAATGGTCGGCCGAATCTCCCGAGCCGATTTCCAACGTGAAGTTGCGGTGAATTACGGAATAGGGTTCAGGACCTTATGGAATCCCCCGATAATGAGAGTTATCGCGGCTTCCCCGGTGTCCTATGATGAAGAGTGTGATGTAGCACTTGTGTGCGTGACGACATGGAGCTATGGGTTCGGCAGTTCGCAAGCATGGTTTCTTCTCGAGCAGAATGGCCTTGTCTGGTCTGTTGTCTGGTCATGGATCGTATGGGAGACGTAGGTGTGGTTCTGTCGCTACCGAAAGGTGCGCCACGAAGGCGCTGAACGGAGGTCCGAGATGACCGACTGACAGTGTCCATGCTGCATGAGGGATGGAGGCAGGTCCTCCGAGGACGGGTTGCAGGATCAGTCCTGTCCTTCACCAATACTCGAAACAGGCCATGCCGGCAGGCTGCGTGACCAGTCCCGGAACGCGAGTTGCGTCAGTGATCACCGCGAGTGAGCGCCGCCGGGCCGACTTGCGCGGCCAAATCGCGCTGCGCACAGACCGCCGCCCCGAGCTTCACTCCGGTTAAAGACTCCCGCCCTCAGGCCGCCCGTGTGCTTCACCAATACCCGCAACACGCCATGCCGGCAGGCTGCGTGACCGTTTCCGGAGCGTGAGTTGGGTCGGTGATCACCGCGAGTGAGCGCCGCCGGGTCGAGTTGCGCGGTCAAACCGTGCCGCGCACAGCCCGTCGCCCCGGACTTCACTCCGACTGGAGAATCCCGACCTCAGGCTGCCCGCGTGTAGCGGTGGTGCAGTCCGCCGAGGCCGGGGGCTGTCCGGGAGCCGGCTGGCCGTGGCCCGGGCGGGCGACGGGACCCCGAGTGCCGACCTCCCGACCCTGTTCGCAAGCAGTTATCCAGGTTCGCACCTTAGCCCTGACCGGTACCATGTACTCTCTACGTGCGAACCGCGAGCCGGTTCGCACCTGAGGGGGTTTTGGTGAACCACCACCGAAAAATCAGATCCGAGCGTCCACGATGGAACATCTTCCTTCGTACCACATTGAATGGACGCCGCGACAGCAGTGCGAGCACCTTCGCTGCGAGTCGCGCCTGCTGAAAACACACACCGCGCAGACCGTCGCCCTCGTTTCGAGGCGACTGATCTCAGCGCGGCAAGCTCAGGCCGCGCGTGTGTATCGAGTGTGTAGGCCACTGAGCACGGGCTCGAAGGTCAACTCGAACACAGCCTCTGGCTCACGACCTCGCGCGACGGGGGAGTCGCCGTCGAGGCTGCCGTGCGTCCGCGCGGTGTTGTACCAGTCGACGTACGCGTTGAGCGTGCGCAGCAAGTGCCGCTCGCCGAGCGGAATCATGTGGTCGAGGCAGTCGCGGCGTATCGTACCGATCACGCGCTCGACGTAGGGGTTCTGCCAGGGGCTCTTGTGGGCCGTGCGCAGTTGCCGCAGGCCCATCGCGCGGACCTCGGCCTCGAAGGTCTCGCCGTAGATCGCGTCGTTGTCGCGCAGCAGAATGCGCGGCTCGGACCCGTCGCCGGGGAACGCCTGTCGAAGCTGCCGCGCCGTCCACTCGGCCGTGGGGTGCGCGGTCACGCCGACCTGCACGATGCGCCGACGGTCGTGGCTGAGCACGACGAAGCCGTTGAGCAGCTTGAAGGTCAGCGTCGGCACCACGAAGAAGTCGCAGGCCGCCGTGCTGCCGAGATGGTTGCGCAGGAAGGTCGTCCACCGCTGACCGCGCCCGGGATCGCGGTGGCGCACCATGTACTTGGCGACGGTGGAGTCGACGACGTTGTGTCCGAGACGGCGCAGCTCGCGGCCGATTGCGGGCGCACCCCAGAGCACGTTGTCCGTGGAGAGCCGCTTGATGAGGTAGACCAGCTTCCATCCGATCGGCGGCCGGCCCGGCTTGCGGCCCTTGGACTTGCGTCCCCAGTAGTACCGACAGCCCCGTCGATGCCAGCGCACGACCGTCTCGGGTTTGACGATCAGCAGGCAGTCGCGCCACTCGCGCAGCGCGCGGCGCATCGCGATCCAGAACACTCTGTCGCTGTCGTTCAGCCGTGGCCGGCTCACGCTGCGCTTGAGGACAGCCACCTGATGCCGCAGCGCCGCATTCTCGAGGAGCAGGCGCCGGCGGTCCATCAGCGCGGCACGGAGCAGGGCCAGGACGGCGGTCACGGCGGGCATGGGGCGCGGAGGATAGCGCCTGCCCTACGCCAAGGGCTTGAGTTCCCGCGTGATCCTCGCGATGGGAACCGCCTGGACCCGCTCGGCCATCGGGAAGCTCTCGCGTCCTCGGTGCACGACGACCAGGCGTTGCAGCTTGAGATCGGTGAGGGCGGCGCGCATGGAGGGCGTCACGGTCGGAGCATCGGTGTGCTTGAACTCGAATCCCAGTCGAGTGCGCCCCCGCACGACCAGCAGGTCGAGCTCGGCCCCCTGGTGCGTGCGCCAGAAGTAGCACTCGTCCCAGGCCGCGCCGAGCCTGCGGACGACCTGCTCCAGCGCGAAGCCTTCGAAGGACGCACCGGCCTTCTGGTGCGACTCCAGGTCCTCCTGCGTGCGCAGGCCCAGCAGCGTGTGCAGCAAGCCCGTGTCCGCGACGTAGACCTTGGGCGACTTCACGAGGCGCTTGCCGAGGTTTTCGCTCCACGGCGGCAGGACGCGCGCCATGAACGTGCCCTGGAGCAGGTCGAGATATCGCCGCACTGTGGCGTCCGACACTCCCAGCGAGCGCGCGATCTCGGAAGAGTTCAGCACCTGCCCGTGGCCGTGGGCGATCATCCTCCAGAAGCGATCCATCGCGGAGGGCTCGATGCGGCTGCCGAACATCGCCAGGTCGCGCTGCGTGTAGGAGGCCACGAGACTCTGCCGCCAGAGCGTGCTCTCCGCGTCATCTCGGGCCAGGAAGGAGCGGGGATAGCCGCCGCGAAGCCACAGTCGCTTCCACGACTTCGTGCCGACGTCCGCGAGGCCGAAGCCCGGGAGCTCGCAGTACGAGATGCGGCCGGCGAGCGTCTCGGAGGTCTGTCGCAGCAGCGCCGGGTTCGCGCTCCCGAGGATCAGGAAGCGCGCCGGACGCCTTGGTCGGTCGGCGAGTGGCCGCAGGACGGGGAACAGGTCGGGTCGCAGTTGCACCTCGTCGAGGATGACCAGTCCGCGCAAGGACTCGAGCGCCAGCGAAGGATCGGCCAGACGGGCCAGGTCGGCCGGGCGCTCCAGGTCGAAGTGGGTCTTGCGGCCGCGCTGCGAGCGCGCCAGCGCGAGGGCCAAGGTCGTCTTGCCGACCTGACGCGGGCCGAGGATGCCCACGACCGGGAACGTGCGGAACAGTCTCCGCACGGCGGCCAGGTCGCTCTTTCGTCCCAGAAACACGGCCGAACTCTACCATGAATATCCGACAGGACGTGTCGAGATTTCACGGTACGACCGGGCGGGCGGAGCGCCGCGGTCCGGGGAAGTGCCGGAGGGTGGGACGATCAGGGCGGCCCGCCGACGGGCGGCCCGCACCCCGCCAGTGCCAGAATCCCTTCCAGGTGCGAACTGCGAGCGGGCTTGCGCCCGAGAGGGTCTTGCTACCACAGTCCTCGGATCGCCGAAACTGCGAGCCTGGTTCGAATCCCGGGTGGGCACCAGGACCCCGCAACGCGCGAACCGCGAGCCGGTTCTCACCTGAGGGGGTTTTGGTGAACCACCGGGTGACCGAGCTGCGATCGCTCTCGTTCCGTCCATGTCGCGCATCCGGTTGACCCGCTTCGCCGTTCAGCGAGACTGGCGCCCCTTGCCCGCTCCGCACCAACGCGAGCCGGTTGGCCCCCGAGGGGCTCTGGAGAATCACGAGATGCGCGCCGGCATGTTCCTGGTCCTCGTCGTCCCGATCCTCGCCCACGCTCAGGGCGTGCCGGCTCCCTACTCGGACTCGAAGGTCATCCCGGAGACGGTGGCCTACCAGCGCACCCATGAGGTGGTCGAGCTGCTCAATGCGGGGGACGTCGACGCCTTCGCGACCTGGGTCGAGACCACCTTCGCGAGCACGGTGCTCGAGGAGACTCCGCTCGAGGAGCACCGCACCGCGTTCTGGCGGCTCCGGCACGACAACGGGCCGCTGGAGATCCACGGCGCGCGCACCTACGACCCGCCGCGCCCGGCGAGCACGACCGCGTTGATCGTCTGGTCGGCGTGGGCCGACGCGTGGCGCGCGATCCTGCTCGACGTGGACGGCGACGACAGGATCACGAGCCTCACGATCAACCCGGCTCGCCCGCCGAGCGACCTTCCGATGGCCGAGAGACTGAGCCCCGAGCAGGTCGCGGAGCGCCTTGGCGACTTCGTGGACGGACTGGCCGCGCGTGACGCCTTCAGTGGCACCGTGCTCCTGGCCAACGGCGACAAGGTACTCATGACCCGGGCCGTCGGCCTCGCGAACCGCGACTTCGACGTGCCCGTCACGCTCGACACGCGCTTCAACCTCGGCTCGATGAACAAGATGCTGACCGGCGTGGCCTGCATGCAGGTGGTGGAGGCGGGCAAGCTCTCCCTCGACGACCCGGTTTCCAATTACCTCGGCGACGACTGGCTCCCCCGCGTGGACAAGAGCAGGGTCGAGCTGCGCCACCTGCTCACGCACACCAGCGGACTCGGGAGCTACTTCAACGAGGAGTTCGACCGCTCCTCGCGCCTCCTGTACCGCACCGTGGACGACTGGAAGCCGCTTCTTCGCGACGAGACGCTCGCGTTCGAGCCCGGCACGCAGTGGCAGTACAGCAACTCCGGCATGCTCGTCGCGGGCGCCGTGGTCGAGCAGGCCGCGGGCACGGACTACTTCGACTACGTCCGGCGCCACATCACCGGCCCTGCCGGCATGGCCGACACCGACTGCTTCGACACGGACAAGGCCAACCGCAGGCTGGCCGTCGGGTACGAGATGGAGTTCGCCGCGGACGGGACCATCACGTACCGCAACAATCTCTTCATGCACGTCGTGCGCGGCGGCCCCGCGGGCGGCGGCTACTCGACCGTCGAGGACCTGTTCCGATTCAGCCAGGCCTTGCGCGCGGGGAGGGGCGTTGAAGGAAGGCCGATGCTGCGACTGCTGAGTGTCCTGCTCCTGTGCGTTGGCTGCAGCGCGACGCTCAGGGAGCAAGCGGGAGGTGGTCCAGCGGAGCAGAGTGGACCGCCGATCTTCGTGGAGTTGCGGGAGGGGTACGACGACGACCGTGATCTCATTGCCGTGGAGATCGTCGGCGCCAACCTTGCTGAACGGGATGCGACTCGAGACGAGATCCGGACGTTTGATGCGCACCGCGATTGGTGCGCCAATCTGAGTGTCCAGGCTCACGACCGGCTGCGGGAGATTACCGGAGGTCGATCGCCTAAGGGCTCAAATGCGCGCCGCAACCTATGGACGGTTCCCAATGCGCAGCTGACTGCGGCGGTCGTCACGGGACTATACCCAAGGGTCGAGAGCGTCGTGGACCTCCAGAGCGGCCAGACGCTGTCCTTGCCCGCCGAGATCGTGAAGGCGGCAAGTCCCGTGGCGTGGTGCCGGTGCGGCGAGCATCTGGCCATGCGAGGCGTGGAGTCTGGAGGTTCCAAGCCTGGCCGACTGGTCGTCCTGCACGTTCCGATGATGACGCTGTCGTGGTCCGTCGAGCTGGGCGGCGCGGTCGAGGACATCGCATGGAATGACGACTGCAACTCGTTGGCCGTGCTTGCGAGCGTGGAGCGGCACGGAAAGGGACCGCTCGAGCGCCTGGGTGCAGCGATCGGGCACCCTGTTCCGTATTCCACCTTCACATTGCTCGTGTTCTCGCTCGAGACAGGCCAGCGTGGTGAGCTGCTCTTCGATGAGGAGGTCAAGTACGGTGACGGTGCGCTGCGCTGGGGCGGCCATGCCGTCGCAAGCGTTGCGCGACTTGGTCAAGCTGGCGTCTTGAGCGACAAGGGGCGCTGACGATCGGCCCGGCGTCGTGGGGACTGAGCCTGCCGAAGGCTCAGATCCGCCCATCGATGACGGGACTTCAGCCTCGGTCCCCAAGTGGAAGCGTGCCGCGAACGGGCCGTTTGAGGCCGCCGAACGAGTCGCTCGATCCACGTTCGCGCGTTTCCGGGTAGCGTGGTCGCCCGGCGTGGCACGCCGCGGGGGACTCCTCGCGGCGTGGGCCGACGCCCCCGGAGAGGCCGACCGTGATCGGATTCCTCGACCCCGCGACGATTCCGGCGGTGCGCGTCCTCGAGGCGCACTTCGCCCTCATCGAGCGCGAACTCGACGCCTGTGACGACGCCGAGTTCATCCCGTGGTTCGACACGGACGCCTACCGGGGCGTCTGGAACGTGCTCGGCGTGCACCACTATCGCGCGGAGCACATCGTGCGCTGGCACCTCGAGGACGTCGAACGCCGCGGACTGCTCACCGAGACCCGCGCCCTCGTGAGGCGGATTCCGGGGCTCGTGGGCGCAGGCTTCACCTGGATCGGCCCCGGCACCGTGATCCATCCGCACACGGATGAGCAGTTCTCGCACACGCTCCGCATCCACCTCGGCATGCGCTGCGACCCCGCCTGCACGATGCGCATCGGCGACGATGTCCGGACGTGGGAGTACGGCCGCTGCTTCGTGTTCGACTCGACCGACCTGCACATCGTCCGTCACACGGGAACGAAGCCGCGCGTGTCGTTCCTCGTCGAAGTCGAGGAGGCGCACGCGCGCCTGCCGCTGCGCGAGGCCTGAACCCGCCCGCGCACCGGGCGGCCATGCGGGCGGCGCGCTCGGCGGCCCCTACCGCGGCCGGGCCACGAAGATCGCCTGGCGGGCGCGGCCGCCGCGCTTGCGGATCTCGTGCACCTCGACGGTGAAGTCCGCCGCCGCGAGCCGCGCGCGGAAGGCGCGGTCGTCCGAGAGCGACCACACCGCGAGCACGCCGCCGGGCCGCAGCGCCGCGCGCGCCGCGGCGAGGCCGGCCGCCCCGTAGAGCCGGTCGTTGCCGGAGCGCGACAGGCCCTCGGGCCCGTTGTCGACGTCGAGCAGGAGGGCGTCGAAGCCGCCGCGCTCGCGGCGCATGAGCCGGCCGACGTCGCCCGGGGCGACCTCGACGCGGGCGTCGCGCAGCGGGTGGCCGGCGAGCTCGCCGAGCAGCTCCTCGTTCCAGCGCACGACGGCGGGGACGAGCTCGGAGACGACGACGCGCGCGCGCGGCCCGAGCCGCGCGAGCACCGCCGCGAGGGTGAACCCCATGCCGAGCCCGCCGACCAGCACCCGGACCTCGTCGCGCCGCGCCAGCGCCTCGCAACCGAAGCGCGCCAGCCCGCAGTCCAGGCCGTAGATCCGGTTGTTCATCAGTTCGACGCCCCCGACGCGAATCGACCAGACCTCGCCGCGCCGGTGCAGCGTCATGGGTTTGTCGGTGCCGGGGACGGCCGCCGTGTCGAGCAGCTCCGAGGGAATCACGGCCGCAGGATAGCCGAGCGGCGCCCCCTGGCCCCGGGGGCCGCGCGCGGGCTGTGTTCCAATGGGGGGCGTGACGCGTCGCGTGCTGCTGACCGGAGCGACGGGCTACGTCGGCGGACGCCTGCTGCCGTTGCTCGCGGCGCGCGGCGACCGCGTGCGCTGCCTCGCGCGGCGCCCCGCGCACCTCGCCGCGCGACTGCCGCCGGGCGCGGAAGTCGTCGCCGGCGACCTGCTCGACGCGGCCAGCCTGGGCCCGGCGCTGGCCGACATCGACGTCGCCGTCTACCTCGTGCACTCGATGGGGGACTCGGGCGACTTCGCCTCCACCGACCGCCTCGCGGCCGAGAACTTCGGCGCGGCGGCGCGCGCCGCGGGCGTGGCGACGATCGTCTACCTCGGCGGGCTCGGCGACGGCGACGACGAGCTCTCGCCGCACCTGGCCAGCCGCCACGAGGTGGGCGAAGTGCTGCGCGCGTCGGGCGTGTCCGTGCTCGAGCTGCGCGCCTCGATCGTCCTCGGTTCGGGCAGCCTGTCCTTCGAGATGATCCGCGCGCTCGTCGAGCGCCTGCCGGTCATGATCACGCCGCGCTGGCTCGCCGTGCCGGCGCAGCCGATCGCGATCGACGACGTGCTGGCCTGCCTGCTGGCGGCCAGCGCGCGTCCCGCCGGACCGGGGCGCGTCTTCGAGATCGGCGGCGCGGACGTCGTCTCCTACGGCGGGCTGATGCGCGAGTACGCGCGCCAGCGCGGGCTGCGGCGCCTGCTGATTCCCGTGCCGCTGCTCACGCCGCACCTGTCGAGCCTGTGGCTGGGGCTGGTCACGCCGCTCTACGCACGCGTCGGGCGCAAGCTGCTCGACAGCATCCGCCACCCCACGGTCGTGCGCGACGGCAGCGGCCTGGTCGAGCTCGGCGTGCGGCCGGTCGGCATGACGGAGGCCATCGCGCGCGCGCTGCGCCACGAGGACGCCGAGCTGGCGGCCACGCGCTGGTCGGACGCGCTCTCGGCCGGCGGCGCGCCGCGCGTCTGGGGCGGCGTGCGCTTCGGCAACCGGCTGGTCGACGCGCGCTCGCGCACCGTCGCCGCGACGCCCGAAGCGGCCTTCGCGACGATCGAGAGCCTGGGGGGCGAGACGGGTTGGCACTGCGCCAACGGCCTGTGGCGCCTGCGCGGGGCGATCGACCTGGCCCTGGGCGGCGTGGGTATGCGCCGCGGCCGCCGCGATCCGCGGCGCCTGCGTGCGGGCGACGTGCTGGACTGCTGGCGCGTCGAGTCGATCGAGCCCGGCGCGCGCCTGCGCCTCGCGGCGGAGATGAAGCTGCCGGGCCGCGCGTGGCTGGAGTTCGAGGTGCGGCGGGCGGCGGGCGGCGTCGGCTGCGAGATCGTCCAGACGGCCACCTTCGATCCGCTGGGTCTCGCCGGCCTGGTCTACTGGTACGCCGTCTGGCCGCTGCACCAGGTCGTGTTCGCGGGCCTGCTGCGCGGGCTGGCGCGTGCCGCCGTCGGCCCGCCCGCCCGCGCCTGATACGCTCGGCGGCGATTCCCCGCCGTCGAGAGGGCGCCCGCGCGCATCGCCATGAGAGCCTGGATCAAGGAGCCGCTGCTGCACTTCCTGCTCATCGGCGCGGCGCTCTTCGTCGCGTACGGCGCGCTCGACCGCAGCGCGGGGCCGGCCGAAGCGGAGGACGCGCGCACCGTCCACGTCACCGGCCCGGACGTCGACTGGATGGTCGAGATCTGGACGCGCCAGTGGCAGCGTCCGCCGACGGACGACGAACTGGCCGGCCTGCTCACCGACTTCCTGCGCGAGGAGCTGCTCGCGCGCGAGGCGCGCGCGCTCGGCCTCGACGAGGGCGACCTCGTCGTGCGTCGCCGGCTCGCGCAGAAGATGGAGTTCCTGCTGGAGGATGGCGCGGCTCCCGCCGACCCCGGCCTCGACGAGCTGGCCGCCTTCCACGCCGCGCGCCGCGAGCACTTCGTGCTGCCGGCGCGCATCGACTTCACGCACGTCTACTTCCGGCAGGAGCCGGGCGCCGCGCCGCAGGACGCACGCATGCAGGGCACGCTGGACGCGTTGCGCCGCGGGACCGCCGAGGCGCAGGCGTCGGGCGACCGCTTCCTGGGCGAGTCCGTGTTCGAGAACGTCACCGAGCGCGAGGTGTCGAGCGTCTTCGGCCCGGAGTTCGGCCGGGCGGTGTTCGCTCTGCCGCCGGGCGACTGGCAGGGCCCGCTCGCGTCGGGCCTCGGCCAGCACCTGGTGCGCGTCGCCGGCCTGCGCCCGGCCGTGCCGCTGGAGTTCGACGCGGTGCAGGCCGAGGCGCTCGCGCTGTGGCGACGCGAGCACGCGCAGGGTTGGCGCGACGCGTGGCTGGCGGAACTGCTCGGCAAGTACCGAGTCGTCGCGGACGAGCGCCTGCGCCCGATCGTCGATCCGCTCCTCGAGCAGCTCGAGCGGGCGCCGTGAACGGCCTGCGGCGGCTGGGAACGCGCCTGCTCGCGCTGCTCGCGCCGTGCCTGCTCGCCGGCGAACTGCGCGCCCACGAGGTCCGCCCCGCGTACCTCGAACTCACCGAGACCCGGGCCGGAGAGTTCGACGTGCTCTGGAAGACGCCCATGCGCGGCGAGCTGCGCCTGAGCCTCGCGCCCGAGTTCTCGGGCGCGGTCGAACCGCTGGGCCCGGTGACGCAGCGTCGGCGCGGCGACGCCTCCGTGCAGACCTGGCGCGTGCGCGCGGTCGAGCCGCTGCGCGGCCAGCGGCTCGCCATCGCGGGCCTGTCGGCGACGATGACGGACGCGCTGGCGCGCATCGACTTCCTCGACGGCACGAGCTTCGTCGCGCGCCTCACGCCGCAGCGGCCCGAGGCCCTGGTGCCGCTGCGGCCCTCGGTGTTCGGGCTCGCCGCGGAGTATCTCGCGCTGGGGGTCGAGCACATCCTGTTCGGGGTCGACCACCTGCTGTTCGTGCTCGCGCTGCTGTTGATCAGCAAGAGCCTGCGGCGCCTGGTCGCGACCGTGACCGCCTTCACCGTCGCGCACAGCATCACGCTCGCGCTCGCGGTGCTGGGCTTCGTGCACGTCCCGGGGCCGCCGGTCGAGGCGGTCATCGCGCTCTCGATCGTGCTGGTGGCGGTCGAGATCGTCCGCGCGGAGTCGGGCCGCCCCGGACTGGCGGCGCGCGCGCCGTGGGTCGTCGGCTTCGTCTTCGGCCTGCTGCACGGGTTGGGATTCGCGGGCGCACTGGCCGAAGTGGGGCTGCCGGAGGGGCGCATCCCCTTCGCGCTGGCGTGTTTCAACGTCGGCGTCGAACTCGGCCAGCTGGGCTTCGTCGTCGCCGTGCTCGGCCTGCTCGCGGTCCTGCGCCGCACGGGCCTCGCCTGGCCGGCCTGGTCGCGGCGCGTCCCGGTCTACGCGATCGGCGGCCTCGCGAGCTTCTGGACCCTGGAGCGCGTCGCGTCCTTCTAGCGGCACGGGTGCGCCGGGTGCGGGGATGTGCGAGAGTGTCCCGATGGACGGCAGCTTCTCCGATGACGAACCGGCATCCGCGCGCCGCCCGACGGCGCCCGCCGCCCGGCTCGACTGGGTCAACGTGCTGTTCATCGCCGCGGCGCACCTGCTCGCGGCGGCCGGCGTCGTCCGACTCTTCTCGGAGCGCGCCTCGTGGGCGACGACCGGGCTGGGCCTGGCGTGGTTCGCGCTGTGCGGGCTCTCGATCACGGGCGGCTACCACCGGCTCTTCGCGCACGGCAGCTACCGCGCGGCCTGGCCGCTGCGCCTCGTGTACCTGCTCTTCGGCGCCGGCGCGGCGCAGAACTCGGCGCTCAAGTGGTCGGCCGACCATCGCGTGCACCACGCGCACACCGACGAGGAGCGCGATCCGTACAACATCCGGCGCGGGTTCTGGTGGGCGCACATCGGCTGGATCTTCGTGAAGTCCGACAAGCGCGACCACGACGCCCTGGTGCGCGACCTGGCCTCCGACCCGCTGGTGGCCTTCCAGCATCGCCACTACGTGCCGCTGGCAGTCGTGTTCGGCGCGCTGCTGCCGGCGGGCATCGCGGCCCTGTGGGGCGACGCGCTCGGCGGGCTGCTGGTGGCCGGCTTCCTGCGCCTGGTGCTGCAGTGGCACGCGACCTTCTCGATCAACTCCTTCGCGCACTGGCTGGGCCACCAGCCGTACGGCGCGGGAACCTCGGCGCGCGACAGCGCGATCACGGCGCTCATCAGCCTCGGCGAGGGCTACCACAACTTCCACCACCGCTTTCAGGCCGACTACCGCAACGGCGTGCGCTGGCACCAGTTCGACCCGACCAAGTGGTTCGTCTGGACGATGGAGAAGGTCGGCGTGACGCGCGACCTGCGCCGCACGCCCACCGACGCGATCGCCCGCGCGCGCACCGAGGCGGCGCGCAAGGCCGCCTGAGGCCCGCGGACGGGCCTTCGGGGCGCCGCGCTCAACCCCGCTTGCCGCACTGCCGATCAGGCCCCTAGACTGGGAACCCTGATGCACGCCGCCTTCAGACCGCTCGCCTTCCTGCTGGCTCTGCTGGCCGCCTTCGCGCAGCCGCTGTGCCTGTGCGGCGATGCGCATGGCCATGGTGTCGAGGTGCCGGCGGCGGCGACGGGTTGCGAGCCGGGCGGACACTGCGGCGGCACGTCGTCGATGCCGCCGCAGCCCGCGCCCTGCAGCGACGACGGAGACGGTTGCGGCTGCCTGCGCGCCGCGCCGGACCTGCAGCTCGTGGCCGTCGATGCGCCGCTTGCGCGGCTCGTCGAAAGCGCCGCGCTGCCGGCCGTCGTCGCGCCCGCGTGCGACGTGCCGCGCGCCGCGGCGGCACCGGCGCTCCGCGTGCCGGCGAGCGGCGATCTGCCGCCGCCGCCGCTGCTCGCGCTGCACTGCATCCTGCAGATCTGACCGGCGTTCCCGCGAGCGGTCCGTCCGGCGTGCCGAGCGCGCCGGAGGGTGTCCCCGGCATCCGGTCCGCCGTCGCGTGCGGTCCGGTGCGCCCCGATCCGCGCGAGCGCCCTTCGAAGGCGGGCTCGCTGGAGCCGAACAGATGTCGTCACGTCACGTCGTGCCGCTGTGCGTCGCCCTCGCGGCGGCGGGCTGCGTCGGCACGCCCGTCGAGGGTGAGCGCGAGGCGCGCGCCGATCTGGCGCGCGTCTCCGCCGAGTTCGCCGGCGCCGACGCCGCGGAGGCGGCCGGGCCCCCGGACGCGTCGGCGAGCCTGTCGGAGTGGCTGCGCTTCGCGCTGTTGACCCACCCCGAGGTGCGCGCGGCCTGGCACGACTGGGCCGAGACGGTCGAGGCCATCGTGCCGGCGCGCTCGCGGCCCGACCCGCGCTTCATGTTCGAGAGCGACATCGCGAGTTCGGTCATGACGCTCATGCCCGGCCTGATGTTCGAGCTGCCCGCGCCCGAGCGGCTGCGCGCGGCCGGGGCTGAGATGACGGCCCGCAGCCGCATGGCCCGGCGCGCCTTCGAGCGCCAGGTGCTGCGCGCGGCCTTCGACCTCACGTCCGCCTATCACGAGTTGCACTTCGCGCAGGAGTCCGTCCGCCTCGCGCGCCGCGACGCGGAACTGCTCGCCGCCGTCGAGGATCTGGCGCGGCAGGACAGCTCGGCCGGCGGCGCGACGCTTTCCGAGCTGATCGCGGCGCGCGACGCGCTCGACCTGGCGGCCATCCGCGTCGCGAACCTCGAAGACGCGGCGCGCGCGCGCCGGGCGCGCTGGAAGGCCGCGTTGGGCTTGGGCCCCGGCGATCCCGACCCGGCGCTGCCGGCCCGCTGGGAGACGTCGACCCCCGCGCCCGAGCCCGAGGCGTTGCTGGCCGCGGCGCTGCGTCACCGCCCCGAACTGCGCGCTCTCGAAGAGGACATCCGGCGCGCCGAGGCCGGTCTCGACCGGGCGCGCGCCGCCGACGTGCCCGACGTCTCGATCGGCCTCGAGTCGGACCTGCGCGCCGACCCGACGATGTTCCGTCCGCAGGCCAGCGTGACGCTCCCGATCTGGCGCGACAAGGTGGCGGCCGAGATCGCGGGCGCGCAGGCGGCGCTGCGCGCGGCCGCGGCGCGGCGCACGGCCGAGGAACTGCGCGTCGCGGCGGAGCTGGCCGGCGCGCTGGCCCTCTACCGGCAGGCCGCGCGCGACGCGGCGCTGCTGCACGGCACGCTGCTGCCGCGCGCCGAGGCGCAGCTCGAGCTGGCCCGCGTCGCCTGGGTGAACGGTCGCGGCGACCTGCGCGCGGTGCTCGACGCCGAGCGCGGCCTGCTCGCGCTGCGCCTCGCGCGGTTCGAGGCGCGCACGCAGGCCGAACTGTCGCAGGCATCGCTGTCGCTGACGATCGCGGGCCTGCCGCCCGACGGCACGAAGCTCTTCGAGGAGGTCGCACCATGACCCGCAGTCATCTCGTCGTCGCACTGCTCGCCGCGGGGGCCGCCCTCGCGCTCGGCTACGCCCTGGGGAGCGCCGGCGCGCCGGCCGCGGGCGCGCCGCCCGCGACCGCCCCGGATGCGGCGCCGGTCCCGGCTCCGGTCTGGACCTGTTCGATGCACCCGCAGGTGCGCCTGCAGGGCCCCGGTTCCTGCCCGATCTGCGAGATGCCGCTGATCCCGGCCGCGACCGCCGCCGCCGACGACGGTGCCGTGCCCTCCCTCGCGCTCTCGGAGCGCGCGCTCGCGCTGGCCTCCGTCGAGACGAGCCTCGTCGAGCGCCGGCCGCTCACGCGCGAACTGCGGGCGGTCGGCAAGATCCGCTACAACGAGTCGGCGCTGGCCACGGTCACGGCGCGCGTCGACGGCTACGCCGAGCGCCTGTTCGTGAACTTCACGGGCGCGGAGATCAAGGCGGGCGATCACCTCGTCGAGATCTACAGCCCCGAGCTGCTCGTCGCGCAGCAGGAGCTGCTCGTCGCCGCGCGCAGCGGCGGCGACGGGGGCCTCCTCGAGGCGGCCGCGCTCAAGCTGCGGCGCCTGGGCCTCACGCGGGAGCAGGTCGACGCGCTGCGCGGGAGCGGCGAGATCGCCGAGCGCGTCACGCTCTACTCGCCGATCGCGGGCACGGTGATCGAGAAGTCCATCGTGCAGCAGAGCGCGTTCCGGGCGGGCGACGCGCTCTACCGCGTGGCCGATCTCGACACCGTGTGGGTGTATCTCGACATCTACGAGTACGACCTGCCCTGGGTGCGTTACGGCCAGAGCGTCGAACTCGTGGCCGAGTCGCTGCCGGGCCGCGTGTTCTCCGGTCTGGTGACGTTCGTGGAGCCGATCGTGAGCGAGGACACGCGCACGATCGCCGTCCCCGTGCACGTGGAGAACGCCGACCACGCCCTCAAGCCGGGCATGTTCGTGAGCGCGACGATCCGCGCCGATCTGGGCGCCGACGGCCGGGCCGCGGCCACGGGCGTCGAGGGCCGCTGGTCGTGCCCGATGCATCCGCAGGTGCTGCTCGACGCGCCCGGCGCGTGCCCGATCTGCGAGATGCACCTCGAGCAGATCCCCGGCGCGGAGGAGGCCGACGCGGCGGGCGACGGGCACGCCGATCACGGGGCCGGGAGCGCCGCACGCGCCCCGGTCGTCCACGCCTGCCCGATGGCCTGCGAAGGCACGACCACGTATCCGGAGGCCGGCCGCTGTCCGGTCTGCGGGATGCGGCTGCTGCCCGTCGCCGCGCCGGCGCCGGCCTCGGCGAAGGAACTGCTCGTCGTCCCGACGAGCGCCGTGCTCGACAGCGGAACGCGGCAACTCGTCTACGTCGAGGTCTCGCGCGGCCTGTTCCAGCCGCGCGAGGTCGTGCTCGGGCCCCGCGCCGGCGACTTCTTCCCGGTGCTCGAGGGGCTCGCCGACGGTGAGCGCGTCGTGACGCGCGGCGGATTCCTGATCGACAGCCAGTTCCAGATCGGCGGCCAGTCGAGCCTGTTCCACCCGGGCGGGCTGAGGGCCGGCGCCGAGATCCACGAGCACTGATCGCCATGGTCGCCGCCCTCATCCGCTGGTGCCTGAAGAACACGTTCATGATGGGCTTGCTCATCGTGGCGCTGTGCGTCGGCGGCTGGGCCGCGCTGCGCAACCTCCCGGTCGACGCGATCCCCGACATCGGCGAGCAGCAGGTCATCGTCTACGCCGACTGGCCGGGTCGCAGCCCGCAGGACGTCGACGACCAGCTCACCTATCCGCTCACGACGAGCCTGACGGGCACGCCGGGAGTGAAGGCCATCCGGTCGATGTCGGGCTTCGGCTTCTCGATGGTCTTCGTCATCTTCAGGGACGAGGTCGATTACTACTGGGCGCGTTCACGCGTGATCGAACGCATGAACGTCGCGCAGCAGCGGCTGCCGGCGGGCGTCACGCCCGTGCTGGGGCCCGACGCGACGGCGCTGGGGCAGGTGTACGCGTACACCCTGGAGGGCGAGGGCTTCGACCTCGCCGAGCTGCGCTCGATCCAGGACTGGTACGTGCGCTACCAGCTCAACGCCGTCGAGGGCGTGAGCGAGGTCGCCAGCGTCGGCGGCTTCGTCAAGCAGTACCAGATCGACGTGCATCCCGATCGCCTGCGCGCGCACCGCGTCACGCTGCTCGACGTCCACGAGGCCGTCGCGCGCAGCAACATCGACGTGGGCGCCAAGGTCGTCGAGAGCAACGGCCACGAGTTCTTCATCCGCGGCGTCGGCTTCGTCAAGTCGGTCGAGGATCTCGAGCGCGTCGTGATCCGCCAGGAGGGCGGCACGCCGATCACTCTGGCCAACGTCGCGACGGTGCAGCTCGGGCCCGACTTCCGGCGCGGCGCGCTCGACAAGGCCGGCGTCGAGGCCGTGGGCGGCGTGGTCGCCATGCGCTACGGCGAGAACCCGCGCGCCGTGATCGAGCGCGTGCAGGCCAAGATCGCGCAGCTCGAGCCGGGGTTGCCGAGCAAGACGCTCGCGGACGGCCGCGTGTCGCGCGTGCGGCTCGTGCCTTTCTACGACCGCACGACGATCGTCGACCAGACGCTCGACACGCTCCGGCAGGCGCTCGCCGAAGAGGCGCTGCTCGCCAGCCTGGTGATCGTGGTGTTCATGCTGCACCTGCGCTCGACGCTCACCGTGATCGTGACGCTGCCGCTGGCCGTCGCCGGGACCTTCATCGCGATGGTCGCCTTCGGCGTCGACAGCAACATCATGTCGCTCGCGGGCCTCGCGATCGCGATCGGCGACGTGGCCGACATGGGCATCATCATGTCGGAGAACATCTACCGGCGCGTCGCGTCGGCAACGGCCGAGGAGCGGCGCGCCAAGGGCCACTTCGGCCTCGTGCACGAGGGCGCGACCGAGGTCGGCGGGGCGATCCTCACCGCCGTCTCCAACACGCTGGTCGCGTTCCTGCCCGTGTTCTTCCTGACCGACCAGGAGGGCAAGCTGTTCCGGCCGCTGGCCTTCACCAAGACCTTCGCCATCGGCGCGTCGGTCGTGCTGGCCGTCACGGTCGTGCCCTTCCTGTGCTTCCTGCTGTTCCGTCCGGTCGCGTGGCGGCGGCGCGTCGTCGCGCTGCTCGCGTTGGGCAGCGGGGCGGCCGCGCTGTTCGCGACGCGCTACGCGTTCGCTGCCGGCTTCGGCGCGACCGGGGGGCGCGGCTGGCTGCTCTCGGCGGCGGTGGGCGTCGGCGTCGGCCTGTGCGTGGTGCGCATGACGCGCGAGCGCTTCCTGCCGCTCGAGGAGAACCGCGTCTCGCGCCTGGTCGCGCGCGCCTACGTCCCGACGCTGCGCTGGATCCTCGACCACAAGAAGACCTTCTTCGTCGCGCCCTGCGCGATCCTGCTCGTCGGCCTGAGCGTGTGGTTGGGGGCGAAGGTCGTGCTCGCGCCGGTGACGGCCGTGCTCGACCGCGTCGGCGGCGAGCGCCTCTCGGCCGGGCTGCACCGGGCGCTGCCGGGCCTCGGCCGGGAGTTCATGCCGCCGCTCGACGAGGGCTCGTTCCTGTACATGCCCTCGCTGCTGCCGCAGGCTTCGCTCAGCCAGGCGGTGCAGGTCAACAGCATGCAGGACCGCCTGATCGCCGCGATCCCCGAGGTCGAGTCGGTCGTGGGCAAGATCGGCCGCGCCGACTCGGCCCTCGATCCGGCGCCCATCGGCATGATCGAGAGCATCATCATCCTCAAGCCCGAGGAGGAGTGGCGGCGCGTCCCGGTCGAGCGCTGGTTCTCCGGCTGGCCCGCCGCGCTGCGCGAGCCGCTCGCGTGGATCTGGCCCGAGGAGCGCCGTCTCGACAAGGCCGAGCTGCTGGCCGAGCTGCAGGCGCAGACCGCGATTCCCGGCGTGCTGCCGACCTTCCTGCAGCCGATCCAGACGCGGCTCGTCATGCTGCAGACGGGCTTCCGCGCGATGATGGGCGTGAAGATCTTCGGCTCGGACCTGCGCGAGATCGAGCGCATCGGTCTGCGCATCGAGCAGTTGCTGCACGAGGTTCCCGGCGCGACCGACATCATCGCCGACCGCATCGTCGGCAAGCCCTACATCCAGGTCGAGATCGACCGCGACCGCATCGGCCGCTACGGCGTCAACATCCGCGACGTGCAGGACGTGATCGAGATCGCCCTCGGCGGCATGAACCTCCAGGAGTCGGTCGAGGGGCGCGAGCGCTATCCGATCCGCATCCGCCTCGCGCGCGACTTCCGGGAGGACATGGAGGCCCTGCAGCGCATCAGCGTGCCGACCTCGGACGGCGCGCAGGTGCCGCTCGCGCAGCTCGCCGACATCACGACCGTGCTCGGGCCGCAGGAGATCAAGGGCGAGCGCGGCCTGCTCGTGGGCTACGTCACGATGAACACGCGCGACCGCGACGAGGTCTCGGTCGTCGACGACGCCGAGGCGCTGCTGCAGCGGGCCGTCGCCGACGGGCGGCTCGTGCTCCCGCCCGGGTACTACTGGGAATGGTCGGGGCAGTTCGAGAATCAGGTGCGGGCCACGGCGCGCATGAAGGTGCTGGTCCCGGTCACGCTGCTGATCATGTGCGTGATGCTGCACCTGGGCTTCCGGCGCTGGTGGGTGGCGCCGGTGATCTTCTTCGGCGTGCTCGTCTCGGCCTGCGGCGGCTTCATCCTGCTCGGCCTGTGGGGCGTGAACTTGTCGGTGGCCGTGTGGGTCGGCTTCCTGGTGCTGTTCGGCGTGGTCGACGACGACGGCGTGATCATCGCGACCTATCTCGAGGGCGTCTTCCAGGGGCGCGCGTTCGGGTCGGTCGCCGAGATCCGCGCGGCGACGATCGAAGCGGGGCTCAAGCGCATCCGCCCCTGCCTGATGACCATCGCCACGACCGTGTTCGGCCTGCTGCCCATCTTCTGGGCCACGGGCCGCGGCTCGGACGTGATGCGGCCCATGGCGATCCCGTCGATCGGCGGGATGGCCGTGAGCCTGATCACGCTGTTCATCGTGCCGGCCGCGTTCTGCGCCGTCGAAGAGTGGAAGTGGAAGCGCGCCCGCGCGGCGGGCCGCGCCTAGAGGCGCGTCAGGCGCTCGGGCCGGCCGTCGCCGTCGAGGTCGCCGAGCAGCGTGTCGGCGGGCGGGCCGTCGAGGCCCGGCGGCGCGGGCGATCCGTCGACGGTGCGCGCGGGCAGGCACGGGGGCGCCGGCAGCGCGAGCAGCGCCGCGAGATCGAGTCCGATGAGGGTCTCGACGGGGGGGAGCGCCAGCCCGCCCTGCGCGTCGAAGTGGCGCACGCGGTGGTCCTCGCCGAAGTCCGTCACGATCCAGCGGCGACCGTCCGGCGTGCGCCGCAGCGAGGTCGTCGCGTCGGGCGGGACGACGTCGAGCAGCGGACCCAGCGTGCGCGCCAGCCGCGGGCCGGTGCCGGCCTCCGCGCCCGGCACGAAGTGGTGGATCATGAGCGCGCCGAGCCCGGCCGCGTCGACGCGCCACACGAGCAGTTCCTCGTCGCCGTCGCCGTCGGTGTCGAACAGCGCCAGCGCCGTGAGCGCCCCGGGTGCGATGGCGCGCAGCGCGGGCGCGCGGCGCGGCGCGCCGTCGGCCGCTTCGATGAGCACGTCGCCGGGCGCGTCCCGTCCGCCGCCGCGCAGCGAGTGCAGGCCGGCGAGATCGGCGGGCGCCGGCGTGTCGCGCTGCGCGTCGGCCGACATCAGCGAGGTCTCGTCGGGGCTGTGGTCGAGTCCGAGCACGTGGCCGAGTTCGTGCGCGAGCACGAGGCGCAGCGACTGCGCGGGGGGCGCGCCCGGCGCCGCGTCCCAGGTGCGCTCGGCGTCGAGGTGGATGAAGGTCTGCGGCGCGCAGGGGCCGGCGTGCGCGACGCTCAGGCCGCGGCCGAACAGGCCGCAGGGATCGTCGGCGGCGGCGTGCCACGCGATCGTGAGCTGCGGCGTCTCGTCCGCCGCCGCGCGTCTCAGGCGGGGGGCGCCGGCGGCGGTCCAGGCGGCGCCGGCCGCGGCGACGGCCTCGGCGAGGGCCCCGGGCGCGACGGGGCCGGCGGTGTCCGCGGGCGCCCAACTGAGTTCGGTGCGGCCGTCGTCGGGGGCGCGCACCGCGAAGGGCACGCTCCAGGCCTCCGCGGCGGCGGCCGGCAAAAAAAACAACAACATCACCACCTACACC
>CAZMXP010000022.1:0-6034 GCA_964570285.1 uncultured Planctomycetaceae bacterium | reverse complement strand
GGCCGGCGGGGGAGGCGACGACGTCACCGCCTGCGCCGCGCAGCCCGCGGCCAGCAACCCGAGAACGACTCCGGCCCGCACGAAGTGCGGGCCGGAGTCCGGCGCCCGGAAGCGCAGGTCGTCCGCGAGGGTGATCAGAGGCTCTCGAGGAACGCGATGACCGCAGCCTTCGCCGTCGGCGTGAGCTTCTCGAAGGCCACCGCCGAGAAGCGCGCTTCGCGGTTGTGGAGCAGGATCGCGTCGGCCAGCGTCTCCGCCCGCCCGTCGTGCAGGTAGGGCGCGGTGTCCTTCACGCCCCACAGCGGCGGCGTGCGGAACATGCCCGACTCGGCGCCCGGCTCGGCCATGCCGAGGAAACCGTTCTCCGAGATGTCGTGCAGCAGCAGGTCGGAGTAGAGCGGGATCGGAATGCCGCTGCCGCCCACCGGCACCGGGCCCGCGTCGAGTTCGGGGATGTGGCAGCGGTCGCAGCGCATCGCCTGGAACAGCCGCTTGCCGCGCTTGATGATCGGCAGCCCCGAGTCGTTCGGGATCGGCGGTCCGAGGTTGCGCAGGAAGAAGATCATCGCGTCGGTGTCGGCCTGGCTCAGCTCGGGATCGGCGACCGTGTCGGCGTCGGTGACGAAGGCGAAGCCGCGGCCGTCATCGGGAGTCGTGATGCCCAGCTCGCCGCCCATGGCGTCGCGCACGAAGTCCTTGATGTGCGGGACCTGCGCCTTCCAGCCGAAGCGTCCGACCTCGGGTTGGCCCTGGATCGTCAGGATGCGCGCCACGCCGAAGATGCCGTCGCCGTTGAGGTCGCTCGGATCCTGATTGGCGAGGATCACCCAGTCGGGGATCTGGTCGATCAGGCCGATGCCGAGGTTCGTCGGCGTCTGGCGCTGCTCGAACACGTCGGCGTTGTCCGCCGGGTTGGGATGTCCGACGGGATAGTTCTCGCGCGTGACGATCGGCGTCGGGCGCAGCTTGCTCAGCCCTTGGCCGCCCGGCAGGTTGGCAAAGGGTTGCGTGCCGCCGCCGTTGAAGCCGAAGCGCGAGACGTTGAGCTCGAGGCCGCCCGCTCCGCCCAGGACCGGGTCCTGATGGCAGCCGCGGCAGCTGTCGGCATTCAGCTCGGGCGTGCCGAGGCCCTCGGCCGCGGTGAAGGGCTTGTCGTACAGGTCTCGACCCGCCAGCCAGAGCGCCATCTGGTTGGGGTTGAGCGGCACCGTCGGTCCGCCGGGCTCGCCCGGGCCGGGGACTTCGTCGCCGGGAAGCGGCGCGGCCGCCGCGCAGAGGGTGCCGAACACCAGGCCGGCGGCCAGGCGCAGCTGAGCGGGGGAGAGGGGAATCCGGAGGAAGCGCTTCATCACAGGTGCTCCAGGAACACGATCACTTGGTCTTGCTCGGCCGCACTCAGGGCCAGGAACAGGTTCTTGCTGATGGCGCCCTCGCCGTCGTGCGCGAGGATCGCGTCGCGCAGCGTCGGCGCGCGGCCGTCGTGCAGGTACGGGGCCGCCATCGAGATGCCCCACAGCGGCGCCGTGCGGAAGTCGGTGATGGCCGTCGACGATTCGCCGAACTTCATGTTGTCGACGAGGTCGGGCCCCATGAAGTGCAGCAGCAGGTCGGTGTAGGCGTTCACCGGTCCCTTGCTCGACGGCAGCGACGGGATGTGGCAGTCGGTGCAGCGGGCCTGCGCGAAGAGCGCCTCGCCCGCGACCGCGTCGGGGCTGAAGGGCAGCGGCTCCGGCGGGGCCAGGAAGCGCGTGAACGCGATCAGGTCGCCGAGGTCGTCGTGGCTCAACTCGGGGTCGGGCACGCCGTCACCGTCGATGTTCGGGTCGTTGGGATTGCCCGAGGCCTGCAGCGGCGCGCGCGCCATGCTCACGATGCTGCCCGCTCCGAGGAAGGGGTTGGTCGTGATGCCCATCTGGTTCTGCAGCGGAGCACGCGTGAACAGCTCGACGTTGTTCGACTGCGACTTCACGCCGAAACGGCCCATGGCCGTGCCGCCCAGCGCCGTGTTCACGCGACCGGAGATGCCGTCGGCGTTGAGGTCGTTGGGGTCGGCGTTGGCGGAGATCGTCGCGTTGCTGATGAACTCGAACTGGCCCACGCCGAAGATCGGAATGCTGTTGCGCTGGGCCGCGATGACCGGGAAGCCGAGCACCTCGGAGGGCAGCAGCGGGCGCCCGCCCTCGAGCGTGAACTGCGCGTCGGCGTGCAGGTCGCCCGAGCCGTAGGCCGGCACGACCTGGCTCAGGAAGGGCGGGATCGACGTGCTCTGGCTGTTGGGCGTCGCGCCGAACTGGTAGACGGCCAGGTAGAAGTTGCGGTACAGCTCGGCCGTGCCGCCCGTGACCGGCTTGCTGTGGCACGACACGCACGAGACGGCGTTGTAGAAGGGGCCGAGACCTTCGCGCGGCGTGAAGCGCTTCTCGAACAGCACCTTGCCGCGGTTGAAGGCGTCGAGTTCGCCCTGCGTCAGTCCGTCGGCCGGGCCGCCGAGCACCGTGACGCCGATGCCGAGCGTGTGCGCCGTGCGGCCGCCGAGCACGGCGCCCGTGGGCTGGCCGAGCTCGATGAACAGGGTCTCGACGGGCTCGGTCTCGGTGTCCTCGAGGATGTCGACGAACAGGTTGCCGCGCTTGAGGCCCGGCGCGATCACGATGGGGCCCGCCGGCGCGACGTAGTCCCGGCCCGCCGTCGCGCTGCCGGAGATCGTGAACGGCACCACGACTTCGGTGGCCGAGACCTCGCTGAGTTCGACGATGACGCGCGCGCCGCGCGCCCCCTCCGTCGTCCACTGGCCGGACGTGACGAAACCCACGACGGGCGTTTCGGCCGGCGCGAAGGAGAGATTCAGCGCGGCGCACGCGACGAGCAGCGCGTGCACGGAGCGGAGCGGTGCGAAACCTGATGCGGTGCTGGACATGATCCTGCCTCTCTGGAACCCGGTTGCGACCCGTCGGAGGTCGCACAGAACAGCAAAGGATCGAGAGTCTACTGGAGATTTCTTGAGCCGTCCGGCGCCCGGAAAATTTTTCACGGGACCGGAGCCGCCGTTCTGGAACGCCTCGGAAAGGCGCCCGCAGCTCGCAGGAAGCTCAGTTGTCCCGGTAGGCCCGGTGGCAGGACTTGCACGAGGCGCCGAGGCGCTCGAAGGCGTCCTGCGCCCGTTCGGCCGCGTCTCCCGCCAGCGGCTGCTCGGGCGCGAGGCCCGCGCGCGCGGCACGCAGCGTGACCACGAAGCTCGCGCTCAGCTCGCGGGCCTCCGTCATGCGGGCGCGGAAATCCTCGGTCTGCGCGAGGGTCTCCGGGTGCCCCTCGAGCCCCAGCATCAACTGCGCCAGGATCTCGGCTTCGTTCACGGGGTCGAGGTCGGGGTGCAGGGGATCGACCGTCCAGCCCCGCCGACCCATCTCGATCAGCACGTCATGCACGCGCGGCGCCGCGACCATGACCTCGCGCAATCCGCCGCTGGAGCGCGCCGGGGCGAAGTCGAACGCGTGCGCCGCGGTGCTCGCCTCGTCGGGGAAGGGCAGCGTCGCGATCGCCTGGTACAGGCCTTCGTAGTCGGGCGAAGTGCCGCACCACTGCCGCATCTCGGCCAGCGCCAGCTCGCGCGGCGCTCCGTCGAGCACGACGCGTCCGACGGCCGCCGCGGCCGGTCCGCGATGCTTGCCGTGGAAGCAATGGAGGTAGAAGGGGCCGGGCAGCTCGCGGAAGGTCTTGACGATGTCGAGCAGTTCGCCGGGCTTGAAGCCGTCGTAGCCGATCGGGACGTGCACCGTGCGCAGTCCGTGCGCGGCCGCCGCGTCCGCGTCGGGCACCTTGCCATCGACCGAGAGGATCGTCTTGACGCCCATGGCGGCGAGCTGGGCAAAGGCGGCGTCGCCGGCGGGCTCGCTGCCCGAGACGATCGTCGCGCTCAGGCGGTAGACGTTGTGCAGGCCGGGCAGTTCGTCGGGCGGCGTGGCCGGCAGCGTCGTGAGCGCGGCCGCTTCGAAGGCGCTGCCCGCGATCGCGAGCGGAGGCGCGATGGCCGCCGCGACCCGGACGGCGCCCTCGTCGGCGCGCGTCGTGCACGCTCCGAGCGCCGTCAGCACGGCCAGGGCGGCCGGCACGAGCGGCGGGAACGGTCGGAGCGGGCGGTCGGCGGACATCGGGGCGACGGTTATCGCATGAACGACCGGGGTAACGCTCGCACCCGCGCGCTGCGGGCCGGAGAGCGCACCTGCTATCGTGCGCCCATGCCGCAGAGTGAGGGCTCCGCACGCGCAGCGTCCGGTGCGGACGACCCCGCTCGCCGCGTGGCGGCCCGCGGCGCGAGCCGGCGATGATCATCGACCTGGCGGAGGCGGCGCCCGCAGCGCTGCCCGACTGCGACGTGTGCATCGTCGGCTCGGGCCCGGCGGGACTCACCGTCGCCAACGAACTGGCCGGTTCCGGCCTGAAGATCGTCGTGCTCGAGAGCGGACGCCGGCGCCCCGGCCCGCTCGGCGACGCGCTGCGCAAGGTCGAGAGCCGCGGCATCGCGATCAAGGACTACTCGCGCGAACGGGTGCTCGGCGGCGCGAGCACGACCTGGGCCGGCCTCTCGGCGCCCTTCGACGAGATCGATTTCGCGCACCGGCCCTGGGTGGAGCACGCGACGCCTTGGCCGCTGCCGCGCGCGGAACTGCTGGCGTTGCACGCGGAGGCCGCGGCGCGCTACCGCTTTGCCCCGCTCGAGCTGTTCGGGCCCGACGGGTTCTTCGACGTGCGGCACCGCGGCGAGTCCGTTCCCGCGTGGGGCGCGCTCGAAGAGAAGGTGTTCCTCGCCGCGTCCGAGCCCCAGGACTGGGGCCGCGAATGGAGCGCGGCCTGCGAGCACGACGGGTGCGACCTGCTGCTGGACGCCACCGTGCTGCGCCTGCAGGCCGACGCGCCGCCGGCCGGCGGCGAGACGCGCCGCGTCGTCCGCTCCGCCGTGCTGCGCACGAGCGCGGGCCGGGAACTGCAGCTGCGGGCGCGCGCCTTCGTGCTCGCCACGGGCGGCCTGCAGAACGCGCGCCTGCTGCTGCTCTCGCGCGACGGCGCGGCGCCGGCCCTGGGCAACGAGCACGACCAGGTGGGCCGCTACCTGATGAACCACCCGAAGAACTACTTCGGCATCATCGAGCTGGCGCGGCCGGTGCGCGAACTGCCCTGGCTGTTCGGCTGCCTGTGGCGCGGCTGGGCCGGCTACGCCGGACTGCGCCTGTCCGAGGCCGAGCAGGTCCGCCGGCGGGTGCTCAACAGCTACGTCCGCTTCGAGCCGCTGTTCCCCTGGTCGGACAGCCGCGGCGTGGAGGCGCTCGTGCTGCTCGCCAAGCGCAGCCGCGGCCTCTCCGGCGCCTTCCGCAAGGCGCGCGCCGGCCGGCTGGTCAGCCTGCGCGACTACTCCGAGACCGGCGACGACTCGGCACTGCAGAACGAGCGGCGCTCGGCGTGGGGCCGGCTGGCGCTGCTCGGCCCGATCGTGACGCAGTTCCCGACCGTGCTGCGCTACGTCGTCTCGCGCCTGCGCGACGGCCGCGCGCCGCCGATCGCGCGCATCCGGCTGCGCAACTTCATGGAGATGGAGCCGCACCCCGACAACCGCGTGCGCCTCGGCGAGGCGCTCGACGTCTTCGGGCAGCCCGTCACGCTCGTGAGCCACGCGCCGACGGCGCTCGACCGGCGCTCGATGGTGGCCGTGCACGAGGCTCTCGACGAGGCGCTGCAGCGCAGCGGCTGGGGGCGGCTGCGCGGCGCGCTGGCGAGCTGCGAACCCTGGCCCATCGACCAGGATGCCAGCCACCACATGGGGACGACGCGCATGGGCGACGACCCGCGCCGTTCGGTCGTGGACGGTCAGCTGCGCGTCCACTCCGTCGAGAACCTGTGGTGCGCGGGCGCCTCGGTGCTGCCCACGAGCGGCTGCGCCAATCCGACGCTCACGCTGGTGGCGCTCTCCATCCGGCTCGCGCGGCATCTGCGCGGCGAGGTCTTCGGGCGCCCCGCGGCGGCGCGCGCGGGCGCGGCGGGC
>CAZMXP010000021.1:0-72307 GCA_964570285.1 uncultured Planctomycetaceae bacterium | reverse complement strand
TGCTTCTCTTCGATGCGCTGCTTCAGGAACATCTCGTAGACGCTCTCGCGCTCGCGCTCCGAGGCGGCGAGGCGCTGGCGCAGGTCGTCGATCTCGCGCTGGAGCTGCATGTTCAGGAGCTGGATGCTCCCCGCGCTGTCGGCAAGATCCTTCACCGCGAGGTAGTTCTTGAGTTGCGACGCCTTGGCCTCGAGTTCCGCTTCGAGTTCCCTGACGCGCCGCTCCACCGTCTCCTTGCCCTGGATCGCCTCGAGTCGCGTCCGCTCCGCCGCGGCGGCCTCGTCGCGGAAGCGCTGCTCGCGCGCCTGCGCCTCCCCCTCCCGGCCCCGCAGCAGGCCGAGCTGCCGCGCCTGCTCCTCCGCCCCCGCCCGCGCGCTCTCGTAGACCTCGCGGGAGACGTGGTCCTGGGAGGTCAGGCGGTCGTAGACGAGAAACCCGAGCGCGCCGGCCAGCAGCGCGACGGCGAGAAACGCAAAGCCGACGCCCCGCCCGCCCCCGCGCTGCCGCAGCACCGCGTCCAGGAGCCCCCGCTGGATCTCCGAGAGGCCGCGGAAGGTCTCGTTCAGCGCGCGGGTGCTCGTGACGACATTTGCCGCCTTGTCCCCCTTCTCGACCGACTCGGCGATCCGCTTCTGGTTCTGGTCGATGCGGCGCAGCGCTTCGGCGTTGAGGCGCAGCGCGTCGGCGATCGCCTGCACGGGGGTTGCGCCCTCGGGGCCGCCGCGGATGAGCGAGGGGGTCGGGGGGCCGGGCTCCGCGTCGGTGCCCTCCCGCAGCGGGTCGGGAACAGGCGACTGCGCCTCGTCCATCACAGGTCCTCGAAGGTCTTGAGGGCCGGCTCCGCGTACCACGCCGCCAGCGTCTGGCGTGCGACCGTGCGCCGGGTGAAGGATAGGGCCCCGCTGACGAACGCGGTGCGAGCCGCCGGGTCGCCCCGGATTACCAGGAGCGCCTGCGCGCGCCGGCCGCGCGGAACCTCCAGCGCCTCCACGGCACCCAGACCGCGCAGCACGGCGAGGTCCTTCGGGGAAGCGTCCGGGCGGAGGCGCGAGACCGCAGGCAACGCCGGGGGCCCCCCCTCGGGGGAGGCGAACCCCTCCTCCGGCAGCGCGACCGCCAGCGGGTCGCGGCCGTCGAAGTTGAAGACGGACAGGCGGAGCAGATGGTAGGGACCGCCCTCGAGGGCGGGGAGCGGGTAGGCCGCGCCTGCCGGATCACCCGCGGCGAGCGCCTCGAGAAGCATGGCCACCCCCGGTTCGGACCGGCAGACCCAGACCGGGAGGGGCTCCGCCGGGGAGGGCGGGTGGCCGACCACGGCGCCGGAGTCCCTCGCCTGCCACTGGCGGTAGGCGGGGTAGAAGACAAAGAGGCTCGCGCCGATCACGAGGAGCGTGACCGCAGAGCCCAGGATCGGCACCATCGGGTCGCTGCGGTTCGACATCGCTCTGTGCGACACCTAGGACGCCGGGAGGACGCGGGGGCTTCCCGGCTCAGGCGTCCCCTTCGCCCTTCTTCTCCTCGTCGGGAGCCTCCTCCGCCGGGGCCGCCTCGCTGGTCGCCCCCTTCCGGAAGCCCACGCCGACGTAGTCCTCCCACTTCTTCTTCTTGTTGTCGTTCATCCACTTCGTCGCCGCTGCCGGCTCCGCGAACGTGGTCCCGTCGCCCGCAAGCTGGGCCAGCGCGGCAAGCCCGCTCTCCTTGACGGTGTTGTAGCGCTGCTCGAAGACGCCGCGGGTCTTCGCTTCGCCGCCCTTCATGCCGCTGTAGAGGCTCGCGAGGTAGCCGAGGATCTTCTCGAAGAACTCCTTGCGGTCGTTGGCGTCGATCTGGCGCCACTCGATGACCGCCTTGAGCGCGCCGCTGGCGACCGCGGCGTCGGTGTGCTTGCCGGTCGCGTAGGCGCGGAGCACGTCGAGGGTGGCGGAGTCCGTGCCGCCGATGCGGGCGAGGGCGAGGAACCCCGCCTCCACCGACTGCATCGGGGGCGCCTTGTCCTCGAGAACGACATCCTCCATCCACGAGAGCAGGGGACGCTGCCCCTCCGGGTCGGCCAGCGTGCCGAGCGCCTTCGCGCACTCGTAGCTGACCATCTCGCGGTCCTTGGCCTTGAGCCCCGCGGCGATCTGCTTGACGATCTTCTTGCCGAGCTTCACATCATCCTTGGTCGCGGCCTCCCCCTTCGAGGCGAGGAACTTGTGCGCCTTGACGAGGTTCTGCAGCGTCGCGATCACGTCCTCCTGCGGCACCTTCTTCTTCCCGAAGTCGGACTTGAACATCGAGAGGTACTTCTCGATGTCGGGCACGGAGTAGTCGACGACCTCCTCCTTGGCCTCCTGGGCGACGGCGGCCGCACCGCAGAGCACGAGGGCGCAAAAGGCGCGATTCCATCTCATGGGATTCTCCGGCAGGGATTATACGGGGCTCAGAGACTCGCTACGCAAGGAGTCTATCAAACGCCGGGCCGGTCGATCCGGCTCGGGAAAGGGGGCCACCCCGGCGATTTCGCGCACCGGGTGTAGCGGAAGGAGGGCATTGGTCACGAAACAGGCCAGTGCGGAGGCCGCCTCCATGGCCGTGGGACGCGCCTCCTCGACGGCGAGGCCGAGGCGGCGCGCGGCCCCGATGACGCGCCCCCGCGCGACCCCTGCCAGCAGCGGCAGGTCGCGCCGCGCGGTCAAGAGCCTTCCCCCCTCCAACAGCAGGAAGAGATTCGCGATCGTCGTCTCGAGCAGCACGCCGTCCCGCGTCACGAGCAGCGCGTCGTCCCAACCCGCGGCCCTCTCCCGCGCCCGCTCGTAGCGCGCGCGGGCGGTCGTCTTGTGGGGCACCGCGGTCGCATCCGCCTCGACCTCGACGGGCAGAAGCCTCCACGCAGGGCCTGGGGCGCGCGGCGGCGATGCCTCCACCTCGACCCCGCCCCCGCCGGCCAGCGTCACCCTGACCCGCGCGGAGGCAAGGCCCCGCGCCGCCTCCAGCACGAGCCGCTCGAGGCTGGCCGTCTCGGGGTGCGGGAGGCCGAAGTGGCGGGCGGCTGCCTGCAGCCGCCGCCAGTGGTCGCCGGCAAACCAGATCACGCCCTGCTCGACCCTCAGCGTCGTGAAGGGAGCCTCGCTCACCCCGTCCACACTATCGGTTCGCCGCGCGGCGCGATAGGGTGGGTGGGCCGTGTTCATCGCGCTGCCGGAGCTTGGCCCCATCCGGGCGGAGCGGGTGGTGCTCCCGCCGCCGTCCGGCGATCTCTTCGGACGCCTGCGCGGGGTCGCCCACCTCGCCGTTCTCGACTCGGGGGGGATGGGGCGCTTCACGCTCGTGGCCGCCTCGCCGATGGCGAGGATGCTCTGGGGGCGCGGGGGCGGCGAGGTGGCGATCCCCGGCGGCGCCCGCGTGCGCGAGGCGGAGTTCGGGACGCTGCTGCGGGCCTGTCTCTCCGCGACGGAGGCGCCCCGACCCGGTCCGCTGCCGTTGGGTCCCGGGTGGGTCGGCCTCTTCGGCTACGGGCTGCGCACCGCCTTCGAGCAGGTCCCCGATCGCCACCCGGACGCGACCGCGATCGCCGACGTCGACCTCTCCTACTACCCCGCCGTCGCCGTGCATGACGCGCGGGACGGCTGCTGGTGGCTGCTCTGGCGCGATGGCGCCGAAGACACCGCCCGCACGCTCGGCGCCTGCCTCAAGAGCCCCGCGCCTCCGCCGCGGGGCGGCGTCACCGGCCCCCCCGCCCCCTCCATTTCGACCGAGGCCTACCTCGCCGCCGTCGCGAGGGCGGTCGAGTACATCCGCGCGGGCGACATCTTCCAGGTGAACTACGCGCACGAGTTCACGGCGCCCTTCGCCGGGGAGCCGCTCGCGCTCTATCGCGCGTTGCGCGCGAGCAACCCCGCGCCCTACGGGGCGTTTCTCGATCTCGGGCGCGGCACCGCCGTGCTGTCGACCAGCCCTGAGCTTTTCCTGGAGGTGCGGGGGCGGGCGGTGCGCACCTGCCCGATCAAGGGGACGCGTCCGCGGGGGGAGACGCCGGGAGAGGATCGCGCCCACGCGGAGGCGCTCGCCGCGAGCCCGAAGGACCATGCGGAACTGGCGATGATCATCGACCTCGAGCGCAACGATCTCGGCCGCGTCTGCCGCCCGGGCACGATCCGCGTCGCCGATCCCGGCCGCATCGAGTCCTTCGCGAGCGTGCACCACCGCGTCGCGACCGTCGAGGGGGAGCTCGAGGAGGGCGCCGACCGGGTCGACCTGCTCGCCGCGACCTTTCCCGGGGGGTCGATCACCGGCGCGCCCAAGGTGCGCGCGATGGAGATCATCGACGAGCTCGAAGCGGCGCGGAGGGGCGCCTACACGGGCTCGATCGGGCTCCTGGCCGATGATGGAGGCATGGTCCTCAACATCGCGATCCGGACGGCGACGCTCGCGGGCGGCGTCGTGCGGGTGGCCGTCGGCGGCGGGATCGTCGCCGACTCCGACCCCCGGGCGGAGTATCAGGAGACGCTGGCGAAGGGGGCGGGCATGTTCCGCGCGCTGCAGCCGTGAGCGCCCTCGGAAAGGCGATCCGCGGCTATCTCGCGGTGCTCGAACCGGCCTCGTCGCCGCACACGTCGCGCGCCTACGCGCAGAACCTCGAGGTGTTCCGGCGCTTCGCCGAGGAGGCCGGCGTCCATCACCCCCGGGACCTCACGCGCCGGCTGCTCCGCGCCTTCCTTGCCGAACTGCACGGGCGCGCGCTCAAGCGCCCCTCGATCGCGCGCTATCTCGCGGCGGTGCGCGCCTTCGTGCGCCACCTGATCCGCCGGAACGTGCTGCGGCAGGACCCGTCGGTGGCGCTGCGCGCGCCCCGCCACCGTCGACCGCTGCCTCTCCAGCTCGGCGAGGAGGAGATCGGGCAAATCCTCGCCGCCGCCGCGACGCCGCGGGAGCGGGCGCTGCTCGAGACGCTCTACGGAGGAGGCCTGCGGGTGTCGGAGGCGGTCGGGCTCGATCGCGACGACCTCGATCTCGCCCGCGGCGTCGCCCGCGTGCGGGGGAAGGGCCGGAAGGAGCGTCTCGCCCCGCTCGGCAGCGCCGCGATCGCCGCGCTGCGCGACCACCTGGCGCAGCGCCCCGCGCGGGGCGACCCCCGCCCGGTCTTCCTCGGCACGCGAGGCGCGCGCATGGGGCCGCGGGCCGTGCACCGGGTGATCGTCGCGTGCGCCGCGCGGGCGGGGGTGGACGGGCGCACGCGGCCGCACACGATGCGGCACAGCTTCGCGACCCACCTGCTCGACCGCGGCGCCGACCTGCGCGAGGTGCAGGAACTGCTCGGCCACAAGAACATCGCGACGACGCAGATCTACACCCACGTCTCGATGGAACGCCTCAGGCGCGTCTACGAGAAGGCGCATCCGCGGGCACGATGAGGCGCGTTCAGAGAGGGATGCGGAGGCTGCTGACCCTGCTGCTCGCGTTCGCGCCGGTGGCGGCGGGCGGCCCGCTCACGGCGTCGCGCGGAGGCGACGCGAAGGCGCGGGCGCTGAAGGCGCGCGGCGGGAGCGAGGCGACCGAGAAGGCCGTGGCGCTGGCCCTCGAGTGGCTCGCGGCCCACCAGGAGGCGGAGGGCCGCTGGGACGCGGACGGCTTCGACGGCAGCGCCGGCTGCGACTGCGACGGCAAAGGCGGAGGCTGGCACGGCGAGGCGGTCCCCTGCGCCTTCGATCGCGAGGTGACGGCGCTCGCGACGCTCGCCTTCCTCGGCGCGGGGCAGACGCATCGCGAGGGGGAGCACAAGGAGCGCCTCCGGCGCGCCCTCGACTGGCTCGCCGCCGGCATCGGCCAGGGCACGCTCTTCGCGATCGCGTTCTCGACGCAGGCGCTGGCGGAGGTCTACGACCGGACGGGCGACGAGGGCTACCTGCCCGCGATCCGCACCGGCGTCCAGGCCATGGTCGGGTCGCGCCAGGCCCAGGGCGGGTGGCGCTACCACGTCGGCAACACGATGGCGAGCGGCGTGCCGACGACGACGGCCGTCGTCTGCGCGCTCGAACGCGCCGCCGCCGCGGGCATCGACGTGGACACCGGCTACCGGGAGCCGGTGCTGGCGTGGCTGCGGTCGCTGATCGACCGCGAGAGCGGCAAGGTGCGCTACACCCTCGACGCCGACGCGCTCGGATACACGCCGACGACGACCAACGCCGCGAGCGCGCTGCTGATCCACTCCCTGATGCGCATCCCCTCCTCCGACGAGCGCATCCGCCTCGGCCTCTCCGCGCTGGCGAAGCAGCGCCCGAGGTGGTCGATCCGCTTCAAGCGCCTGAAGGTCAACGGGGAGATGCGCGACGTGCAGATCGGCTACCTCCAGCACTACTACTGGCACCACGGCACCGAGGCGCTCGCCCGTCTCGGCGGCGACGCGTGGACCTCGTGGAACGCCTCGCTGAAGAAGGCGCTCCTCCCCCACCAGCGCAAGGAGGGCCACGCGAAGGGCTCGTGGGATCCGGTCGGCACCTACGGCAACGTCGGCGGCCGCGTCTACTCCACCGCGCTCTGCGCGATGATGCTCGAGTCCTACTACCGCTATCCCTAGCTGTTAGACTCCGCCCCTCCGGATGGGCGAGTCGACGGTCATCATCGGTGCGGGCCCGGCCGGGCTGACGGCGGCGTATGAACTCACGCGGGTAGGCCACGCGGCCGTCGTGCTCGAGGGCGATCCGGACTACGTCGGGGGGATCGCCCGCACCGTCCGCTACAAGCGGTTCCGCTTCGACATCGGGGGCCACCGCTTCTTCTCCAAGAACCCCGAGATCGAGGCGCTCTGGCGCGAGATCCTGCCCGACGACTTCCTCGAGGTGCCGCGCCTGTCGCGCATCTTCTACCGCGGCCGCTTCTTCGACTACCCGCTGCGCCCGCTGAACGCGCTGCGCAACCTGGGGCTCTTCCGCTCGCTCGCCTGCGTGCTCAGCTACGCGTGGCGCCGCCTCTTCCCGGTCCGGCCCGAACGCTCCTTCCGCGACTGGGTCACGAACCGCTTCGGCGACCGCCTCTTCCGGACCTTCTTCGAGTCCTACACGGAGAAGGTCTGGGGCATGAAGTGCGACAAGATCTCCGCCGACTGGGCGGCGCAGCGGATCAAGGGCCTCTCGCTGACCCGCGCGGTGCTCTCGGCCTTCGGACGCCGGGGCGGTTCGACGGTGAAGTCCCTGATCGACCGCTTCCGCTACCCCCGCCTCGGCCCGGGCCAGATGTGGGAGGAGATGCGCCGCCGCGTGGAGGCGGGCGGCGCGACGGTGCAACTCGACCGTCGCGTCGTCCGGATCGAGCGCGATGCGCAGGGGGTCCGGGGGATCGGCACCGTGGACAGCCAAGGCGGCGTGCACCAGACGCCGTGCGACCATGTGATCTCGAGCATGCCGCTGCGCGACCTCGTGCTCGCGCTCTCCCCCCCCGCGCCCCCCCCCGTCCGCGAGGCGGCGGAGCGCCTCCGCTACCGCGACTTCCTCACGGTCGCCCTCGTGGCGCGCCGCCCGGAGGCCTTCCCGGACAACTGGATCTACATCCACGACCCCGAGGTGCGCCTCGGGCGCGTGCAGATCTTCCGCAACTGGTCGCCGGAGATGACGCCGGATCCGGACCTGCAGGTGTTCGGGCTCGAGTACTTCTGCTTCGAGGGCGACGACCTCTGGACGAGGGCGGACGGGGACCTGCTCGCGCTGGGCGAGCGGGAGATGGTGCGCATCGGGCTCCTGCGTCCGGGCGAGGTGGAGGACGGCACCGTCGTCCGGATGGCGAAGGCCTATCCGGTCTACGACGACTTCTACACCGAGGCGGTCGCGCGCATCCGGGAGTGGCTCGCCGCGGAGGTGCCGAACGTCGCGCCGGCCGGGCGCAACGGCATGCACAAGTACAACAACCAGGACCACTCGATGATGGCGGCGCTGCTCGCGGCGCGCAACCGCCTCGGCACCGACGCGCGCGATCCCTGGAAGGTCAATACCGACGCCGAGTACCACGAGGAGGGGGACGGGCGCGCCGACCGCGCGGGCCGCGCGCTCCCCCGGCCGCTGGCGGCGCGATGAGAGTCGCGCTGCCGGCCCTGCTCGTGCTCGCGCTCGCCGCCCTGCTGCGGCTGCAGCACGCCGCCTCGCGCGAGGGCGTCTGGCGCGACGAGGCGCAGGACTTCTTCCTCGTCGCGGGGAGCGCGTCGCTCGGCGACCTCGTCTGGAAGCGGCTCGCCCACGAGGGCCACCCGCCGCTGCACTACGTGCTCGAGTACGGCGTGCAGAAGGCGTTCGGCGGCAGCGCGCGCGCCGTGCGAGGCATGACGGTCGTGCTGGGCGTGCTCGGCGTCGCGCTGCTGATGGCGCTGGCGCGCCGGATCTTCGGCGCCCCCGCCGCGCTGCTCGCGGGCCTGCTGATGGCGACGAGCCCCTTCTTCATCTACTACAGCGCCGAGATGCGCGCCTACGCGCTCTTCCTCGTGATCTCGCTGGTCCATGTCGCGGTCTTCCTGCGGTTCCTGGCCCGGCCAAGTCCTGGGACGGCCTGCGCGTGGGGGGTCGCGGCGGCGCTGCTGCTCGCGACGCACTACTACGGCGTCTACATGATCGCGCCGGCGGGCCTCTTCGCGCTCGCGCGCGATCCCTCGCCTCGCCTCTGGCGCCTCGTCGCGCTCGCCGCGCTCGCCTGCCTCCTCGCCTTCGCGCCGTGGCTGCCGCAGTTCGCCGTCGGCCTGCGCCACGACCTGCAGCCCTGGTATGTGACCAAGCCTCAGCTCCGCGGCGCCTACCAGGCGTGGACGCTGCCGCTCGGTCTCTGGGGCGGCCTCATCCTGCTCTGGGGGATCGTGCGCGGCGTCTTCCGCATCCGCGAGCCCGCCGCCGATCCGGCCACGGCGCGCGCGATGCGTGCCCTGCTCTGGATGGGCGCCGGCGGCCCCCTCCTCGCGTGGATCGCGCAGTTCATCCGCGGCCCCTTCCTGCCGCGCTACCTGATCGGCATGTCGGTGCTGCTGCTTCCGTGCGCCGCGTGGCACTGGAGCGGGCTCTTCCGGGCCGACCGCGTGCGGCGCCGCATCGCGTGGGTGCTCGTCGCGCTCGCGCTGGTGACGCAGCGCACCGACCCCCTCAAGTGGTTCCGCACGGTCAGCCCGAGCGCGGAGTTCAGCGCGCGCATCGAGGCGCACGCGCGCCCCGACGACCTGATCCTGATCAGCCCCGCGTTCTTCGGGCCGGCGCTGAACTTCCACTACGAGGGCGGACTCGCCCAGCTCGCCCCCCCGTACGAGGGCAGGCTCACCTGCGTCGACTGGATCGACCTCGTGGAGCGCGAGCGGGACGCCGATCTCGTGCTGCGGCAACTCGATCGGCTCGAGGCGCACCTCCGGGCCGGCAAGCGCGTCTGGATGTTCCAGGACGCCCTCTACCCGACGCACCGGCGCTGGGCCCTCAGCGACCGGAACTCCGGCTCGGAGCAGTCCACGCTCGTGCGGCAGGAGCTCCAGATCCACCGCCGCCTGATGCGCCTCCTGCATCGCCATGCGGAGTCGGCCTACTGGTGGGAGGCGCCGCCGTCGCGCTACCACGAGGCGGTGTCGCTCGTGCTCTGGGATCCCGCGAGGAAGCCGGCGCGGTGACCTACCTCGTGACCGGCGGCGCCGGCTTCTTCGGCGGCATCCTGAAGCGGCGCCTGCTCGCACTCGGCCGCGGGGTCGTCAGCATCGATCTCGAAGAGGACACCGATCGCCACGCGAACCTCGTCGCGGTGCGAGGCGACATCCGCGACCGCGGGGCGCTCGCGCGACTCTTCGACGAGCACCGGCCGCAGGGGGTCTTCCACTGCGCCGCGATCCTCGCGCACGACGCGAAGGACCGGCGCTTCCTCTGGACGAGCAACGTCGACGGGACGGCGAACGTCGCCGCCTGCGCGGAATCAGGGGGGGTCGGGGGGATCGTCTACACGAGCAGCAACTGCGTCTACGCGCGCAACTTCGACGGGCCCGTCGACGAATCCGTGCCGCCCGAGCCCGCCGAGATCTACGGGAGGAGCAAGCTCGAAGGCGAGCGCATCCTCGCCGCCGCCGGCGTGCGGACCGTCTCGCTGCGCACGCCGACGATCCTCGACGAGGGACGGCTCGGCCTGCTCGCGATGCTCTTCGAGTTCATCGCCGAGGGCCGGAGGGTCTGGGTCGTGGGGCGCGGCGACCACCGCTACCAGTTCCTCTATGCCCAGGACCTCGCCGACGCATGCCTGCGCGCGATGGACTCGGCGGCAGGCGGCGTGCTGCATGTCGGGTCGCACGGCGTGCGCACGCTGCGCGAGGTCTTCTCCTCCGTCTGCGACCGCGCCGCGACCGGGGCGAGGGTCGCCTCCCTCCCCCGCGCCCCCACCCTCCTCGCGATGCGCCTCGCGCACGGGATGGGACTCTCCCCCCTCGGCCCCTACCAGATCCGGATGATCGCGAGCAACTTCGTCTTCGACACCGCCAAGGCGCGGACGACGCTCGGCTGGCAGCCGACGCTGTCGAACGAGGAGATGCTCTGGCGCGCCTACGACCACTTCGCGCGCCACCGCGCCGAGATCGCCGCGCGCCGCGACGGCAGCGCCCACCGCCGCCCCGCGCGCATGGGCATCATCCGGCTCCTGAAGTGGCTCTCCTAGGAGCTTGTCCGGGTCATGGCCTTCCGCCACGCTTCGGGGCCAACCGGACCCGGACAAGCTCCTAGCCGCGGAAGCAGTGCTCGTTGTGCCAGGCCAGGAGCCCGGGTTCCGGTCGCTCCCCGCGACCGGGGGGCACGGAGACCTCCTTGCCGTCCAGTTCGTAGTAGGTGCGGCCGTTCTGCCACTCCTCGCGCAGGTCCTTGCTGACCCTGAACCGGTGCTCGGGAGTCACCGTGACATAACCCTGGTCGAAGAGCCGATGGATGTCGGTGCGCAGCAGCAGACCGTTGGCGACGGAATGCGCCCCGCCCTTCGAGTAGCTCTGGATGTGGGCGGCCTCAAGCACCGGCAGGGAGTGCTCGGACGTGACGGCGCACGCCCGCCCGTACGCCTCGGTGACGGCCACGCGGAAGCCGCCCTGACCGAGCCTTGGACGGACGATCCCCGGGGCGCCGAAGCGCGGGCCCCCCTCGCCGACGAGCAACGCGGGACGCTGTCGCTGCGCGCGTTCGAGGCACGCGTCCCAGACCCGGCGACCCTCCCCCGCCTCCAGATCGTAAGTCTTGCCCTGCACGGTGGGCTGGGGCCAGTCCCGCGGCTGCGGGATCCAGTCGTCGCGTGCGAAGAACACCGGCTCCACGACGATGATGCAACCGATCTGGCTGCCCCCCGCGCGCGGCTCTGGACGCGTCGCGCGGTACTGCACAATGCGGCGGCGCATCGTGTCGAGGTCGGGGGCGCCGTTGCCGATCGCGAAGGCGTCCCAAGCGAGCCAGTCCGGTAGGACGGAGTGCCTTGCGAAGAGGCCGAACCCCGCGATCGCGTTGTGCGGGGCGTGCAGCTTGAAGAGGAAGGGCTCCCCCGGCTGGAGGACGCGGAACGCGCGGCCCCCGGACGGTTGCCAGAAATTGACCTCGTCGAGCCCCGGCTGCCGGTGGAGGAAGCGGTACCAGTCGAGGTCGGTGACGCCCAAGTAGCCGCGCATCGCGCAGCCATGGGATACACCAAGCGGCGGACCGGCGCCACCGTCGGCCTGCCCGCGACGCGGGGCGGTGTTCCCTACCTTCCGGCGGCCTTCCAGGCGTTGCCGTCGCGGCCCGTCTGGTTGGCGGCGATGTTGCCGAGAATCGAGGTCGCGAGGCCGGGCTCCGAGTAGGCGGCGCCCGGGACGATCGCGGCACCGGCGCCGCTGTAGCTCGCGTCCTCGGTGTAGAGGATGTCGCCGTTCTGGCTCGCGAAGAAGGTCTTGCGGCCGGTCGTGCCGAACTTCTGCGGCCACGCGTAGACGCACCAGGTGCTCTCGGCGAGATCGGCGTCGACGGTCGCGTCGGCGCCGCCCCCGGGCAGCTCGATCATGCCGCTGCCGCCGCTGCCGGGCAGGTAGATGCGGTAGTAGTAGCCGCTGCGGAACATCTCGCCGATGGGCGAGATGGCGCGGAAGCTGGGGTTGATCGTGCCCGGCTCCAGCATCTTCGTGCCGCCGCTGGCGGCGCGCACCGCGATGTTGCCGCTCATCTCGCCGAACGTCCCGTACTCCCCCGCCCCGTTCCCGTTGAGGTCGGCATCCTGCCGGGCGACGAACGCGAGTTGCGCCTGCACGACGGTGCGCACCGTCGCCATCGCCGCCGTCTCGTTCGCCTCGACCCGCGAGCCGAGCAGGTTCGGGATCGCGATCGTCACGATGATCGCGATGATCACGAGGATCGTCAGGAGCTCGATGAGCGTGAATCCGCGGTGGGAGCGCATGCGGTCTGCCCTAGTCCCATCGACCGGCGCGCCTCCGGACTTGAGCCGCGAACTCAAGTGGGAGTCGCGCAACGTCGATGAGGCGACGAGAGAGGACGACGATGGCACCGAGACACTCCAAGCCCGACGACGCGAGCCACAGCCGCCGCACCTATCTCGTGGACGGCCGCTTCCAGGGCCGGATCACGCTGCAACTGCTCTCCGTGCTCGCCGGGATGGGGCTGCTCTACGTGCTCGCGGTGCTGCTGATCCCCGGGCCCGGCGCGCTGGAAGCCCTCGACGCCGCCGAGACCCGGAGCCTTCTCCTGAAGGCGAACCTGATCTACTTCGCCCTCGCCGCCTCGATCCTCTCCGTGCTGAGCCTGCTGCTCACCCACCGCATCGCGGGCCCCGTCCGGGTCATGGAGCGGGCGGTGCGCGGGATGCGCAGCCGCGACTACAGCCACCGGCTCTCGCTTCGCCGCCACGACTATCTCAAGTCGCTCGCCGCGGAGATCGCGCTGCTGCGCGCCGAGATCGTCGCGGAGCGCGCCGCGGTGGGCGACCTGGCGCGGTGCCTCGCCGAGAACGACGTGGACGGCGCGCGCGAGATCCTCGACGGCCTCGGCGCGACGCAGAGCGTCGCCCCCGCCGCCTCGACGCCGGTCGCCTAGGAGCTTGTCCGGGTCATGGCCCTCAGCCACGCTTCGGGGCCAACCGGACCCGGACAAGCTCCAAATTCGACGCGACGCAAGTCGTGGGTCTCCATGAGCCATCGCCGCGATCGAGGGGGGCTCCTGCGCAAGGGGCGGCGCTCCGCCTCACGCCCCTGCGGCTGCCAGCTTGAGGAGGTTGTGTCCCTTGCGCGCCAGGCTGAAGGCCGGCGACCTTCGCCAAGCCTCGTAGCGGGAACTCGCGTAGTCCTCGCCCCTTCACGTTGCGAACACAGGTTCCGCGGTCTGCTTCCGCAGGCGGTACCGGCTCTGATAGCCGCCGCGTCTCAGGCGGGTCCGCATCGCCCCGGGCCCGCATCGTCTTGCAGGCCCTGCGGACGGCCCGGGCCGGGAGGCTCGTCGTCGCGGTCCGATGGCCGCTTCCGGAAGTCGCTGATCGTGCGGTAGTCCGGCGCCTGGCGGCCGGTCACCGACAGCGAACCCCCTTTCACTTAAGAGTTTGTCCGACGAAAAGTCGGACAAACTCCTAGCGCGTCGGCGCCGCGGTCTCGCCGCGCAGCGCCGCCTCCACGGCGGCCTCCAGCGCCGCCTTGCGGATCGGCTTCGTCAGGAGCCCGTCCATGCCCGCCTCGCGGACCTCGGCCTGCGCCTCGACGAGGGCGTTCGCCGTCAGCGCGAGGATCGGCGTGCGCGTCGCGCGGCCCGCCTCCTCGGCGCGGATCGTCCGCACCGCCTCGAGACCGTCCACATGGGGCATGTGCAGGTCCATCAGGACCAGGTCGAAGCTCCCGCGCATCCAGGCGGTGATCGCCTCGGCCCCGTCGTTCGCCACCGTCACGCGGTGGCCGAGGCTCTCCAGCATGCGGACCGTGACGACCTGGTTCACGCGGTTGTCCTCGGCGAGGAGGATGGCGCCGGACCGGCCGGGCGCGCGCGCGGGAGCGACGCCCGGGCTCTCCTGCGGCGCCGAGACGATCGCGCGGCCCATCGCGTCGCGGAGTTCCGCCGCGGCGACGGGCTTGGTCAGGTGGAAGGCGATCCCCAGCTCGCGGCAGCGGCGCAGGTCCTCCTTCAGGCACTGCGAGCTGAGCATCAGCAGCGCGAGCCCCTCGAGGTCGGACCGCCGCCGGATCTCCTCGACCAGCTCGAAGCCGTCGGTGCCGGGCATCTGGGCATCGGTCAGCACGAACGCGTAGGGCCTCCCGGAGGTGCGCGCGGCCTCCAGCGCCGCGAGGGCCGCCTCCGCGCCGTCGGCCTCCGTTGGCAGCATGCCCCACGCGCGCAGGCGCTCGAGGAGGATGAACCTGTTCGTGGCGTTGTCGTCGACCACGAGCACGCGCAGGCCCTCCAGCGACGCGGGGGGCGCGGCGCGGGGGGCCGGCGCGGCCGCGCACGGGGTCAGCGGGATCTCGAAGTGGAAGCAGCTCCCCTGGCCCGGCTCGCTCGTCACCTCGAGCTTCCCGCCGAGCAGCCGCGCGAGGCGCGCCGAGATCGCGAGTCCGAGCCCGGTGCCTCCGTACCGGCGCGTCGTCGAACCATCCGCCTGGCGGAAGGGCTGGAAGAGATGGGCGATCTTCTCCTTCGTGATGCCGATGCCCGTGTCGCGCACCGCGAAGCGGAGCAGGCGGGCCCCGTCCCTCTCCGCGCCCGGCTCGACCGTCAGCACGACCTCGCCGACATGGGTGAACTTGACCGCGTTCCCGAGCAGGTTGATCAGCACCTGGCGGAGCCGGAGCGCGTCCCCGGTGACGAAGGCGGGCACGCCCGGCGCGACGCGCACGGCGATCTCGATCCCGCGCTCGTGGGCGCGCAGCGCGAGGATGCGGGCGCACTCCTCCATCGCCTGGGGCAGGTCGAAGTCCACGGGGTCGAGCTCGACCTCGCCCGCCTCGATCTTGCTGTAGTCGAGGATGTCGTTGAGCACCGCGAGCAGCGAGTCGGCGGCGGAGCGCGCGGTGCCGAGGCACTGGCGCTGGTCGGGGGCGAGATCGCTCTCGAGCGTGAGCTCGAGGAAGCCGAGCACGGCGTTGAGCGGCGTGCGGATCTCGTGGCTCATGTTCGCGAGGAACTCGCTCTTCGCGCGGTTGGCCGCCTCCGCGAAGTCGCGCGCGCGGGCCAGTTCCGCGGTGCGCTCCTGCACCCTCGCCTCGATGATGCGATTGCTCGCCTCCATCTCGGCCTGCCGCGCGCAGTCGGCGCGCAGGTCCGCGGCGCCGCGGCGGCAGGACCAGACGAGGAAGATGTCCTCGAAGACGACCCAGCCCGCATGCTCCAGCCAGCGCCATGTCTCGCGCGTGGCCACGCCGAAGACCGACTGCGGCCAGAAGAGGCCCCGCAGCATGTGGTCCGCCGCGACGACGACCGTCGCCGTCGCGAGCACCGAGACCTCTCCGTAGAACGCGAGGAAGGCGAGCGAACCGAAGACGTGGAAGTGCGTCTCGATGCGCCCCCCCGTGAAGTGGATCAGCAGCGCCGAGAAGAGCATCTGCGCGGCGGCGATCACATGCCGGGTGGATCGTTCGCCCGGGCGCGTGAGCGCGAGCGTGACCGGAAGCGCCGCGACGATCCCGCCGATGAAGAACGCGCCCCAGACATGGAGGTGCGTCCCGCTCTCGTTGCCGATCCACGTCAGCGGGCTGATCAGCAGCGCGAACAGGATGCCGGCCAGCCACTGGAGGAGCATCAGGACCGCGAAGACGCGGTCGATGCGGACGGCGTTCTCGCGCCACCTGGCGGCGAAGAGTTCGTTGCTGCGGCTATCCATCCGTCGCCTCCCCCATCCCGCTCCGAACGAGCGGGCAACCGTAGACCGGCCCCCGCGCGGCACCGCCGCTCCCCGCGAGGTGCGCCACGATCGCGTCGGCCCCCGCGTTGTCCCCCTCGTGCCCCCGCGCCCCCGTGATGCCGCCGCTGTAGAGAAGTGCTCCGCCGCCTCCATAGAGCAGGCAGTGGCCCGAGGCCGCCGCTCCAAAGCGGCGCGCCTCCTCGCCGTCCCGGTCGGCGCACACGCGGACGCCCGGGATCGCCTCCACGCTCGAAACGAGCCTCTCCCCCTCCGCGCAGAGCAGCGCCACGACGTCCACGCTCCCCCCCGCGCGCGCGACGAGTCGCGCCAACTCGGTGAGGGTCGCCCTGCTGCACGGGCACTCCGGGTGGAGGAAGAGCAGCAGCAGCGGCCGCCCGCGCGGCGGCGCGAGCCTCGAGTCCGGGGGCCAGAGCCCCTGCACACTCGCCTCCGCGGCCGGCGTGGCGGCGTGGCGCTCCAGCACGAAGAGACCGGCGCCCGCGGCCGCCAACCACCCCAGCGCGAGCAGCAGCCGGACGGTGTGCAGCAGTCGCGGGTCCGCCGCGACGGCGCCCCCGTTCGATCCCCCAGTCACGGTCCCCTCATCGACGCGCGCGCCGGGGGACTTTACGGCGGCGGCAGATCCACCTCCGTCGTCTCGCCGGCCTTCACCTCTGCCCAGAGCGACGCCGCGCGCTTGTGGGCGGCGGCGAGCCGATACATGCCCACCGCCGCGTCCTCGAAGCGGTTTTCCCCCGCCCGGAGCGGCCAATGCCTCCCCGCCGCGGGACCATCGCACAACAGGACCCCGGCAGCCGGACTTCGCACGACCAGCGCTCCGCCGCGGGAGAGCCTGATCGCGAGAGGCGGCGCCTCACCCGCGGCAACCGTCGTACTCGCCTGCCGCGACCATGCCGCAAGCTCGTGCCGGCTCCGGACCGCCACGAGCCACTCCCCCGGCGGAATCGCGGTGCGGTAGAGGCCAGGCCCGCTCTCCTCTACGACGATCTCCGTCGCATTCTGCCCGTGGCGGGCGGTGATCGCGACCGCCAGCGGGCCCCGCGCGGGCGCGCCGTCGCCATACGCGACGGTGATCGCGACACTCGCATCGAGGACCGGATTGAGCCACAGGGCGGGCGCGTGGCGGAGCCACACCCTCGTCGCGAAGTAGCCGCGGCTCTCGACAACCAGATCGACGCGGTAGGGCGCCGGCGCGAATCGAAGCGGTGCCATCAGCCGCCCCTCGCGCCCCTCGAACACTTCGAGGACCCGCCCCGACTCGTCCAGCGCCGTCGCGCGGAACTCGGCGACCGCCTCGCCGGTCCCGAGGTCGCGCACGGTCGGGGGGTCGAAGACCGCCGCGACCACGCCGCGCACGTCGAGGTCACCCGCGCGGAAGAGGACCGGCGCCACGAGTTCGACCCCCGGCTTGCGCACGACGAGCACGTAGTCGAGATCTTCGAGGCTGGAGAAGGCGAAGCCTCCCTGCTCGTCCGTCTTCACGGTAGCCGTCACGTGGGGCTCAAGCACGCTCCAGTCCGTCGTGGCCACCGCGCCAATGTCCCGGTAGCGCTCCGCGCCGACGGCGCTCACGAGCACCTCGCGCGCGCCCTCGATCACGCCCGCCGCGCGAAGTCCTCGCACGAGATCGACATCGATCATGCGCCGCTCCCCCGGTTCCAGCGCGCGTACGACGCGGATTCGCCGCCGGACCCCGGTCGCGGGGTCCGGCGCGACGACGATCCTGTAGTTCCCCGGGGCCTCCACCTGCAGGCGAAAGCGCCCCTCCGTGTTCGTGCCGCCCGAGACCCACGGGGCGACCTCGTCGGTGCTCTCGGCGACCACGGAGACGGCCCAGAGGGGGCCGTTCGGCCCGGTGACCGTCCCTTCGATCGTGGCATGTTCGGGGGGCGCGGGGGGTGCGGGCACCTCTCCCCCGGGCCCCCTCTCGATCGGCTGCGGGGGAGGCGGTGCCTCCCGCCCCGGAGCGGCCTGCAACGACGGTCGCGGCTTCGAACCGCGCGCGACCTCGTCCCCGAGGAGCCACCACGCGACGAGCACGGCAGTGACCAGCACGAACGCCACGAGCAAGCTTCGCGGATTCACGGTCCCTCGATGATATCGGGTAGGGTTGGGGCCGATGAGATGGCTCGCGATCGTCCTGCTGTCGCTGCCCGTGGTCGCCGGCGAGCCCGCCGCGCACCCCTCGCGGTTCGGCGCGGGGGAGGGGCCGCGATGCGCGGACGGGCAGTACCGGTTGCTCGATGAGGCACGGACCGCCGGGCAGTCGAATGCGATCGCGTTCGATGTGGCGCACGCGGGCGCGCGGGAGTCGCTCTCGTTGCGCTGCAGGCTGCGCGTGGAGGCGGGCGGCGACGGCGGCGCGATCCTCTTCCTGAGCACGGGCGAGTATGGCGCGCGCGGGCCGGCGCCCTTCGTCAGGAGTTGGGTCGAGCCCAACCTGCGGGGCACCTTCGCGGTGGGATTCGACGTGCACAACCCGCCGAGCGAGGAGATGTTTGGGCCGTGGGGCAACTACCAGGGCCTGCCGGAGCGCGAGGTGTCGCTGCACTGGGACGGGCGCGAGATCGTCAAGCGCGTCGCGCCCGCCGAGTTCCGGGGGGCGTCGGTCGCATGCGAGGTCTCGCTGGAACACGTGTGCGGCGGCGCGGAGGTGACCGTGCGCGTCGCCGGCGAGACGGTCTACGACCGCTTCTTCGTGCCGGGCCTGCTGCCGTACGAGGCGCGCCTCGCGCTCGGCGCCGGAACCCGGGCCGACGCGACGACGCGGTTCGACATCGACGAGTTGAGGTTCGAGGCGGGCGCCGCGGCGGCGACGCCCAGGCCGCCCGTCCATGTCGAGGTCTTCAACCACGTGCTGACGAACAACGCGAAGACCGCCTACGAGGCGGAGGCCCCGCTGCCGCCCGCGGACTGGGCTTTCGGGCGCGTGATCCTGACGCTCGAGATCCACGACGCGGGCAAGGACTGGGACGAGTGGGACCGCTGCGGGGAGGTCTCGGTGTTCGACGCGGAGGGCAACCGGCGCGGCATCGTGCCGTTCATCACCTCCTACCGCACGCCGTGCCGCTGGCAGGTGGACGTGACGCACTTCCGGCCGCTGCTCGCGGGCAAGACGCGCTTCGAGGTCGCGGCGGGCACGAACTTCTACATGAACCGCGGCTACATGATGAGCGTCTCCCTCGACTTCCACCACGGGACGCCGCGCCTCGAGCCCTTCCGCGCCGTCCCGCTCTGGCACGGCACGGCCCACTACCGCTCGGCCGAGAACCACTTCCGCGACTTCTTCGGGCCGCGGACGGTCGCGATCGATGCGGAGACGAAGGCCGCGCGCCTCTTCGTGACGACGACCGGCCACTCGCAGGTGGGCGAGTTCACGCCGGCGAGGAGGGCGCTCATCTTCCGCGCGGCACCCGAGGCGGCCGAGCAGCGCTTCGAGAACCTCCTCTGGAAGGCGGACTGCTACCTGAACCCGAACCGCCCGCAGTTCGGCACGTGGAAGTTCGCGCGCGCCGGCTGGGCGCCGGGCGACCTCGTCCGGCCCTGGTGGATCGACCTGACGGGGCACCTGCGGCCGGGCGCGACGGCGGAGTTGCGCTACGAGCCCTCGCCGTACGAGTTCCCCGACCCCGCGCAGGCCCCGCCGCCGAACGAGGTGAACGCCGCGAGCCACAACGTGCGCGCCTACCTGATCCTCTATCGGGAGCCGCGGGCGCCCATGGCCGCGCCCGTGCTCTTCGTGACGGGGGTTGCCAACGACAGCAGCGCCGCGAAGGCGGGCATCCGGCAGGGGGACTATCTCGCGAGCTACGACGGCAAGCGGCTCGACTCCGTCGAGGACCTGCGCGCCGCGATCGCGGGCGCGCTCGACGCGAAGCGGGCCAGGGTGCGCGTCGTCGTCTACCGCGGCGCGGAGCGGATCGAAGTCGACGTCGATCCGGGGCGGCTGGGCGTGCAGTTTGGTGGTCGCTAGGCTCGGGCGTCCAGCTGCCCGTCAGCGGGCGGCTCCCGCCGCGATCCGCTGAAGCTCCAGTTCGTGGCGAATGTCCTCAAGGACCTGGGATGTGGGGTCGGGCGGCGGCAAATAACCATCGAGGTAGATCCTCACGCGCTCCTGCGGGATGGAACGCGTGAGATCCAAGACGGCTTGGGATCCCGGCGGGGCGTTCACGAGAAGCAGCAGCTTGCTGGTCGGCGCGCCGGCCGGCGCGCCGACGAGTGGCTGCACCGAGAATTCCCTCACGGTGCCGTTCACGACCGCGCTCATCCATCCCGAGGCATTCGGGATTCCGCGATCAAGCTCCATCTCCAGCAGCGTCCTGTTTCCCGGCACAACCTCCGCAGGTCCGTCGCGGGGCTTGACCACACGGATCATCACTTCGTAGTACTCCACAGCTCTCGACGGCCCCGTCGTGACGCGGGCCACGGTCGTGTCGAGGTAGAGATTCATGAACTCCGCAGCGAACCTCCTCGGGACGTAGTAATACACACCATCCGACCAGCGACCGACGTGCGCCTCCTCCACCCCGTCCGAATTGCTTTCGACGAAACGCTCCGGCCTCCGCACGAAATCGAGATACGCGCGATAGAGGCTGCGGTTGCTGATCACCGGATCGCCCGTGACATTCAGGGTCGCCTTCCTGCTCCCTTCCCCCTCCAAGGCGAGAGTGCGCCTGCTCGACGCGACCTCGGGCACCGAGCCGGTCGCGGGAGGGGTTGCCCCGGCGGGACGGAGGCCGAAGTCCTTGTCGTTCCAATCCGCCGATGCGGTGGCCTTCCCGCGGATCGTCGTATCGACGGTCCCGGTCATCTTCGAGTAGTCGACGTGGAGCATCGGGAGGAGCTTCTTCGCGCGCGTCAGGTTGTCGAGGATCTGGTCCGTGTAGAGATCGATCAACGCGGTCCTGATGTCGCGCTGATCCTCGCGGAGCGTGGGTACGCGGGCACAGCCTAGCCCCCCCAGCAGGACCATGACGACGACGGAACGGGCCGTGGGCGGCACTCTGCTCATGCGTATCCTCCCGATCGATCCTCCCCGCCTTGTGACGCAGGCAGGCGGCCCCGCATGCACCCCTCTTGATCGCGCCTGGAGTCGGGACGCCGCGGCAGGAACGCACGCGGCTCGGCACGGACGCACGGCGGGCGCACGGCGGGATGCCGCCCTCCGCCATGGACCGTCCCCCGGCGCATTCTGCGCGGTTGCGCTCCGGCAAGAGCGTTCCGACGGGGCCAATGGCGCATCATCGTCGTCCTAGTCCTCCCGGATCGCCCACGTGAATCCGCCGACGACCTCGGCGCCACGGCGCTGGATCAGCGTCATCATCGGCACGTCGTCTAAGCCCGGCGGGAGCGCCCGGGCGTCGGTCGGGTAGTGGCCGAGGGGATCGGGAATGCGCTCCACCCGGCTCGGTGTTTTCGCCGGAACGGGTAGCACGAGGCGCGTGATCGGCTGACGCTCGATGCGAAACCCGAAGCGTACAAGCCTCCGGGCACTCGGCGAGCCGCTCCGCGCACGGGCAAGATCGCCGGCATTCACTGCCCACCGGTGAAAGGCCCGGGGGATCGAGTGGAAGCCGGTCTCGGGGGGGATCGGAATTCTCGGAGGCTCGTGGCAGGCCAAAGTGACCCGGAACACCCTCTCCCGTGCACGCACGTTGGCGAAGTTCGAAAGGCAACGCTTGTTATCGACGTTCGGGTCCCCGGGCACGGAAAGGACCGCGCGAACGCAGAAGTGCGCACTCTCCCCGCGGTGTCGCGGCGCCCAATTGACGGAGAAGGTCCCGGTAGCGCCGGCGGCCAGCGCGAGCCCGGTGAGCACCTGCACGACGCCGTGAGCGTCGCACACGGGCTGCCAAGCCGCGTCGCTCAGCCCGGCCGAGGCCTCCTGGTACCAGAACCTGACGCTGATCCCGTGCGCGGCGGCGCGGCCCTGGTTGCGCATGCGAATCCGGAGCCGGTTGTCCTCCCCCAGCAGGACGAGGTCGTCGGCGAGACCGTCGTCGTCATTGTCGACCCAGATGTCGGGTGAGACCCACGTCCATGCCCAGCCCCTTGAGTCGATCTCGTAGTGCGTGCCGGCGGCGTGGTGCCAGCGCGACACCATGACGTCCGGGGCGGGGGACGCAGGCTCGACCTTCAGCCCGAACGGGCCGCCGACGTCGGTCCCGGCCACGACGATGAGCATGTGGTCGAGGGCGATCCCGTTGCGGACGCTGGCGATCGTGCGCCTCCACTCCGTCCGATCCGAGCGGAGGATGTCTCGCACCCTGCTGTTCCCTTCGACGAGCACGATCTGGACGAGCGGGCGGTCGAACGCGCCGTAGGAATTGAAGACGACACGGCAGGTGTCGACGGCGGGGGCGATGGACACGCGGTAGAACGCAGCGGCGAACGGCTGGATCTCGCTCTGGCCGCTCGCAAGGACCAGCGGAGCGCCGTCGAACGAGCGGTCGGCCACCGCCACCTTGCCGAGAGACGCGACCGTGGTCACGTCGGAAGGGGACTCGAGTTCCTCGAACCGAACCCTCTCATTGTTTTCCATGAACCCGAAACGGCGATCCGGATTGGCGGTTCCGAGATCCTTGAGATAGAGGGCGAGCCAGAAGTTGCCGAGGAGCGTCTCGGAAGCCGACTCGTCCAGCTTCGCGGCGTCAACGTACTTGAAGGCGTAGAAGGACTGGAAGTACGGCAGGCCCTCCACCACGTCGGCAACCGTGCCGGTCCCGTACCCTCTCGCATGGCACTGCTCGAGCAGCGAGCGGTACGTCTCGACACCGATCATGGGTTCGTCCGACGGCCCGACACGACCGGACTGCTGCTCGCAGATGTACTTCAGCAGGAGGCACGCGCCGTAGCCTTGGCCGATGTTCATCCTGACGTACGGAGTGGCGATCGGACCGCCCGGGGTGCTGGCGATCACCGCGTAGCGGTTGACCCGGTCGAAAACCGCGTCCTCGGCGAGCACGGCGCCCCCCTCCCGCAGCGCCGGCGCCCACTCCCCATCCATCTCGTAGTCCTCGCCGCCGTACCCGTACCCCTGGACGACGTGCATCAACTCGTGCGCGGCACGGAACGCGAGCATGGCGTCGTTCATCCCGTTCCCGAAGTGGAGCGTGAGATCCTCGTCGGTGTAGGCGTTGAACATCGCGATGCTCTTCACGACGACGCGGATCGTGCCGAGCCCCTGGGCAGGATCCCGCAGGCTGAACGGAGGGTCCGTGTAGGCGGCCAGCGCGCGGCGGAGCCAGAAGCACAGACGCTCGATGTAGTCCGGCACGCCGTTGCGCGCGACCGTCGTCCCGACCACGGTCGGCGTGCCAGGCAAGAGGATCGCGCGGCCCGTGTCTTCGGCGGGAGGCGCGTCCGTGCCGGAGGTGGCATACTCGATCCTGAAGGGGCCGCACAGAAGCGTCGCGTCCGGCCCCGGGCGGCCAGCGAGCAGGCCGCGGAGGCCCTCGGCGACGGCCTCGGACCATTCCTTGAGCTGCGGCAGACGCTGGAGCAGCCGCACGGCCCGCGTCAGGCTCCCCGAGTGCAAGAGGTCCGCCGAGAGATCGGGGCACAGGCTCCAAAGGCCCGACAGGCGATCCGGATCGCAGGGGCAGCCGAGCAGGGATCGCGCGAGTTCGAGAAACCCCTCCGGTTCGAGCCGTTCGAAGTGCTCGAGGTCGACGTCGAGTCCTGCGATGCAAATCACGGAGCGCACCAGATCCCGGACACCCAGGTCCACCACCTGCCGCGCGCCGGCGTGCCTCGTCGCCGCGCGCACCGAGTCCGTCAGCAGCCGTCCGTCGGCGTCGCGCACCTGCACGCAGATGTCGGGGGGCGTCTCCCTTTCGTGGCGGAACGCAGCCTCGTCGTACCTGACTTCGTAGCGCCCCTCGGAGTCGGTGACCGCGCTTCCCAGCGGTTTCGAGCACACGCCGTCGAGATCCACGACGTGAACGAGGAGCCCCGAGGCGGCATGCCGACCAGGGACCAGGTGCACTTCCCCGGCCACGGTCCACTGCGCGGGCATGTCCAAGCCTCCCTTGACATCCGGTCCAGCGCCAGTATTGCTTCGGGCGGGGGCGCGCGTCAAGCACGCCTCGGCAATTGAGGAGCGGGGGCGACGCCCCCCCTGGCTATCCGGGTGCTCTTGCGTTCAGGACCTGGTTCGCGACAATGGCCGCGTGGACCCGATGGCGCGGGCGATGTGCGAACGCGCCACGGGAGCGTGACGCGATGGACCTCCAGGCCGGGACCGAGTTTGCGGGCTACCGGATCATCCGCGAGATCGGGCGCGGGGGCATGGCGGTGGTCTACGAGGCGGAGCAGACGCGGCTGCACCGCTCGGTAGCCCTCAAGGTGCTTCCCGCGTTTCACGCCGCCTCCGCGGAGGCGGTGACGCGGTTCCATCGCGAAGCGGAGGCGGGCGCACGCCTGCAGCACCCGAACATCGTTCAGGTCCACGAGCGCGGCCGCGTGGGGGAGACGGAGTTCATCGCCACGGAGTATGTGCGCGGAGGGTCGCTCGCCAAGGCGATCGTCGACGCCCAGGAGCGCCGCGCGGCGTTCGCGGCGCGACAAGGGCCGTCCGAGAACGAGGGCCGCCGTCGCATGCAGGCCACGACGGAAGCCACCGATCGCGCCTACATCGAGTGGGCCGTGAAGATCGCCATCGAGGTCCTCCGCGGACTCCAGCACGCCCACGCGCATGGCGTGATCCACCGTGACATCAAACCTCAGAACCTGCTTCTGAGCGAGACGGGGCGCGTGCTCATCGCCGACTTCGGACTCGCGCGGCTGCTCGAGGAGCCCGCGTTCAGCCAGGCTGGCCAACCGCGCGGCACGCCCTGGTACATGAGCCCCGAGCAGGTCGCCGTCGGCATGGTCACCGTGGACGGACGCACGGATGTCTTCTCCACGGGTGTGACCCTCTACGAGTTGCTGACGCTGGAGCGCCCCTTCCCGGGCGAGGACATCACGACCGTGTTCCGGCGGATCCTGCACAAAGAGCCCGCGCGTCCGCGGATTCTCAACCCGCGCGTCTCGCGCGATCTCGAGACGGTGGTCCTCAAGTCGCTGGAGAAGGACCCCGACCGCCGATATGCCTCCGCGGAGGCGTTCGCGGACGACCTGCAGCGCTTCCTCGACCGCGAGGACATCCTCGCCCGGCCGGTCGGAGTCATCGGCCACCTCCTGCGGCGCGCGTCGCGGAACAAGCCGTTGACCTTCGTCAGTGTGGCACTCGCGCTCGCGCTGCTGGGCGGCGGCATCGTCCTCCTCCGCGCGCAGGTCGAGCAGCGTAGCAACATCGCCGCGATGCTGGAGAGGACGAGGGCGTTCCGGGAGGCCGGCGCCTACGATCGGGCCGCGGCGGTCCTGCACGACCTGCTGCTCCACGTGGCGCCCTCCCACCGCGAAGCCGAAGCGGAGCTCGCCGCGCTCGCGGACCTGCGGCGCCACAGGGCGGCGGAGCTCAAGGAGCTGGCCGAGCGGCTCGTGCTCGAGCAGCGTCACGAGCGCGCGCGTGTCGTCCTCGAAGAGGCGCGACGCATGGACCCCGACGACCCGGGGCTGGATCTTCTCTACCGCCAGGCCGCGGGGATCGGAACGGTCACCGTCACCGTCGAGGGAGGGGCTGCGCGCCTCTACGCAGCGGAGTACATCCAGGCCAAGCGCCTGTTCGCCCCGGCCGAGTACCTCGGATCCACGGACGCGTACGGACGCTGCGCCATCACCCTTGTCACCGGCGACTATCTGGTTACGGCGATTGCTGCGGACGGCCGATTCACCGAGACCTGGCTGTCGATCGATCCGCTCCAGCGCCTCGATCGCGCGTGGATGATTCTCCACGCGACCGAGGAGGTCGTCGCCCGCATGGCGCTCGTGCCGGCTGGGGTCTACCCCATCGGCGTCGACGCGAGCGTCGACACCGGCTCGGCGCCGCGCGCCGACGTTCCCCTGGACGCCTACTACATCGACCGCACCGAGGCCACGCAGGAGGACTTCGACCGCTACCTCGCGTTCCTGCGCCGCACTGGACAGCCGCTCCCCTACCTGCCCGTCGCGTGGAAGACGGGGGCGTTCGAGCCGGAGGCCGCGGGCCTGCCGATGCACTTCAGCTCCTGGCTCGAGGCCGGCCAGTTCTTGGCATTCCTGGGCAAGCGCCTGCCGACCGAGACCGAGTGGGAGGCAGCGGCGCGTGGACCGGAGGGGCGGAAGTACCCGTGGGGCGACGAGTGGGACGATTCCAAGGCGAACGTACGGACGGGCACGCTGCTCCCGACCGGCACGCACGGCGGACCTGGTTACGCCCATGGCCTCTACGACATGGTGGGAAACATCGCCGAGTGGACGGCAGACCGGTACCTGCCCTATCCGGGCACGACCTTCGAGTGGGACGCAAGGCCGAAGTTCGAGTTTCCCATTTTCGACTTCAACCAGCGCGTCCTGCGCGGCGGGTCGTACGGAGCCCGATCAGGCGTGCGCGATCCCGCGACGCACCACTTCGAGGCCTCTTACTTCCGCATGCCCGGGAGGATGAACCAGCGGCTGGGCGCGCGCGGTGCGCGCAGCAGCCGCCCACAGGTGATCCATCGCGAATAGCGAACAGGAGGAGACGATGGCAACGAGACGCAAGGCCGGACCCAAGCGCACACCGAAGGCGCGATCGCGCGCGAAGGCGAAACCGGAGGTCAGCGTGCTCGCTGCGCTGCGGGTCTCGTTCTTCCCGAGAGGCGTCCTACGGCACGGGAGGGCGCGTCTAGCCGTGGCCCACATCGACTGGTGGTTGGCGAAACTGCGGGAGAGACTCGTGGGCATCAGTGTCGGCGACGAGCCGCGCTCGAAACACCCCTACTACTGCATCTACATGCCCCGGCCGGATGTCGGGCAGGGGTGCTTCCAGGAGGTCTGCTACGACGAGGATGGCAACGAGTGCTGCCGCGGCCCGGTCCAGTGCCCACCCATGCCCTAGACCGGGCGCGACAACGCAGGGCCCTTCCGAGGGGCCGGCCCATCCAGGTGGCCTCGCGGGGTAGCCGCGCGCGAGCGTGAGCGCGGCCTCTGCGCTCACGCTGGCCCGCACGGCGCGTCGAGCCCCCGGCCGGGGCCCCATTCCTGTGGTCTGGCCAAGCAAGCCCCACGCGGAGATTCCGTCCTCGCGATCTCGCGGTGCAGCGGGACGTTGCGCAGCAGCGACGCGCGGGAAGCCTCGGGGGCGTGGTCGCGCAGGTGGCCGAGGAGGCGCTCCGCCTCCGCGCGATGGCGCGCGTCGCCGGTGGCTTTCCAGAGCAGGAAGGACACCTCCATGCGTTCGGGAAGCGGCACGCGGTCCGCGTGGGCGGCGAGCAGGGCGAGCGCCGCGTCCGTCCGGCCCGCGAGCGCGGCGCCGAGCAGCAGCGTCGCCGGGGCCCCCAGTTCCCTGCCGAGTTCCTCCGCCTCCCCGATCCGCGCCGCCGCCTCGTCGCCGCGCCCGCGCGCCCCCTCGACACGCCCGAGGGCCAGCAGCGTCGCCGCGGCTCCGCTCCTCTCCCCGATCCCGCGGCGGAGCGCGAGGGCCTCGCCGTAGAGCCGCGCCGCGCCGCCGAGGTCGCCCACCTGCTCGGCCGCCATGCCGAGGCCGTGCAGCGCGCTCCCTTCGGGACCGCGCGCGCCGAGCAGCCTCGCCAGCTCGAGCGACTTCGTGAACGCCCCGTGGGCCGCCGCCGGGTCGCCCAGCGCAAGCTGGAGCCGCCCCATCGTCTCCAGCGCGATCGCGTCGCCGCGGCGGTCGCCGATCTGGCGCGACAGATCCATGAACGCGTGGATGTGCTCGAGGGCCTCGGCGTAGCGGCCCAGCGCCATCGCCGCGATCCCGAGGTTGCCCGTCGCGTTCGCCTCGCCGCGGCGATCGCCGATCTCGCGGCTGAGCGCGCGGTGGTTCTCGTGCTGCTCCAGCGCCTCCGAGGCATGGCCGAAGCAGAGAAGCACGCTGCCCAGATTGCCCATGACGCACGCCTCGGCGTGGCGGAACCCCATCTCGCGCGCGAGTCCGAGACAGTGAGTCAGGTGGCCGCGCGCCTCCTCCCAGAGGCCGAGCGTCGTGCAGACGAGCCCGAGATTGCCCATCGCGATGACCTCGCCTCGCCGGTCGCCCGTCTGCCGCGAGAGGGCGAGGTGGCGCTCGAGGTTCGACCGCGCCTCCGCGAGCCGCCCGAGGTTCTTGAGCGCGATGCCGAGGTTGCCGCTCGCGCTCGCCTCCCCGCGCAGGTCGCCGATCTCGGCGGCGAGCGCGCGGTGGCGCTCGTGGTGCAGGCGCGCCTGCTCGTAGTCGCCGCGGTCGAACGCGATGCCGCCGAGGCAGCCGACGACGCGGGCGTAGAGCGGCCGGTCGCCCGCCTGCCCGGCGAGCTCGAGGGCGTCGGCGAAGCGGCGGCCCGCCTCCTCGTAGAGGGCGCCGCGGAAGAGGTGGCAGCCCATCTCGAAGTGCACGCGGGAGCGGAGCGCGGCGTCGCCGAGCGCGTCCGCGATTGCGACCGCCTCGTCGAGCATGGCCCGCTCGCGACCGCGATGCCCGAGGAGGTCGAGCCGCGCGCGCGCCCTCAGCAGGGTCTCGAGCCGCGGGCGCCCCTCCAGCAGGCCCGGGACCGCGAGCGCGCGCTCCGCGAGATCGACGACCGCCTCGTTCGCGTAGGCCCTCTCGAGATGGTCGAGCGCGCCCGTCAGGTAGGGGGCGGCCCGCCTCGCGCACGCGGAGCGCAGGAAGTGGCGGCAGAGTTCCACCGCGGCGGCCCCCTCGTCCTCGTCCCGGTGCGCGCCGCCTTCCAGCGCCTCGGCGAGCGCCTGGTGGTACTCCTCGCGCAGGGGCTCCGCGAGCGCCTCGTAGAGCGACTCCTGCACCTGGTGGTGGTCGAAGACGTACTTCGCGCCGGCCGAGCGCACGAGCCTGTGGCTGCGCTCGATGCGGGCGAGCCGTTGCAGCGCGGGGATGCCGCCGAGGCCCAGCACGCGCCCGACGAGGCGCGGGTCGAACTCGTAGCCGCAGCAGGCGGCGACGTCGAGCAGGTTCTGCTCCTCCGGGTCGAGGTCGGCCATGCGCGCCTGGATCAGCTCCTTCACGGTGTCCGGCAGCTCGATCTGCTCGATCATCTGCGTCTTGACCCACGTGCCGTCCCGCTTCTGCGTGATGAACTTCCCCTCGCGCAGGCCGCGGATGATCTCGAAGGTGAAGAAGGGGTTGCCGTCGGACTTCGCGCCGATCGCGTAGGCGAGTTCGCGCGCGAGCCGCTCGGATCCGAACGCATCCATCAGCAGGCGCGCGAGATCCTTCGGGCCGAGGCGCGCGAGCGGAAGGCGCGAGACATGGGGCAGGTAGTCCATCTCGGCGACCCAGTCGCCGGGCAGTCCCGGCCGGGTCGTGCCCACGAGCAGGACGCGATGCTGGGGGAGCCCGAGGGCCAGCGCCGCGAAGAGCGCGCGTCCCCCCTGCGGCGCGAAGTGCAGGTCCTCGACGAGCAGCACCGTCGGACGCTCCGCGGCAAGCGCGCGCAGGGCGTGGACGAAGACCGCCTGCAGCGAATCCTGCGTCAGGGGCTGCTCGCCCTTCGGCGTCGCCTCGCCGCCCAGCAAGGCCGCGAAGGCCGGGATCAGGCCCGGGGTGACCGCGAGGTAGCGGCCGAGCGTCGCCTCGAGACCGTCGGCCCCGAACTGCTCAAGGCAGGCCGTCACGAAGGCGCTCGCGGCGGTCGCGGCGCCGCCGGGAGGGTAGCTCCCGAAGAGGAAGTTCACCTCCTCGCCCTCGTCGCGGAGTTTCGCGACGAACTCGTCGACGAGGCGCGTCTTCCCGATGCCCGCCTCGCCCTCGATCAGGACGACCTGCGCCTGCCCCGCCTTCGCCTGCGCCCAGAGCCTGCGGAGCGTGGCCAGCTCGTCGTCGCGCCCGTGGAGCGCCGTCTCCCGGGGGATCCGGATGCGACGCAGCGGCTGTCGCGTGCCGGTGCGGATCGCCCGCGCCCTCTGCTGCCACCAGAGCGAGCGTTCGCCCTCTTCGAGCACGTCCCGCAGCAGCCGCGCCGACGCGAAGCGCCCCTCGCGCTCCTTCGCCAGCAGCGCCTTCACGCACTCCTCGAAGAGCGGGGAGAGCTGGGGGTTCAGCAGCGCGGGGGCACGCGGCTCCTCGCCGAGGTGGCGCTGGATGACGGTCGCGATGTCGTCGCCCGGGAACGGGTGGCGGCCCGTCGAGAGTTCGTAGAGCACGAGCCCGAGGGCGTAGAGGTCCGACCGCCCGTCGGGCTGCTCGGCGCGGAACAGCTCCGGCGCCGCGTAGAGCACCGACCCGACGAACGAGCCGGTCTGCGAGAGGCCGGACCGCTCTCCGAGCAGGCTCGCGACGCCGAGGTCCATCACCTTCACGACGTGGTCCCGCGTCACGAGGACGTTCTCCGGTTTCAGGTCCCGGTGGACGACGCCGTCGGCGTGCATCGCCTCGAGCGCCTTCGCGACCTCGATGGCGATGTGGCGGCAGAGCTCCTCCGGCACGCGGCCCAGTTCGTCGAGCAGCGAGCGCAGCGTCTGCCCCTCGACGTATTCCATCGAGATCGCGAGCGTCTCCCGGCCCTGCGCGGACATCGACTCGACGCCGAACGTCGCGACGACGTTCGGGTGGCGGATGCGCAGGCCGAGTTCCGCCTCGCGCAGGAACCGCTCCCGGTGGCGCGGCGTCAGCAGCAGGTGCGGGTGCACGACCTTGAGCGCCACCCGCGCGCCCTCGCCGTCCTCGGCCAGATAGACCGTCCCCATGCCGCCGGTGCCCAGCTCCGACAGCAGACGACGGGTCCCGAGCATCTCGCCGATCACGGCAGTTATCATCGGTTTCCCGGGGCACCCCGTGAGTCGGCGCGCGCAGCCCGGCCTTCCGCGGCCGCCCCCCCCCGGTCGCCGCGCGAAGCCGCGCTGCGCGTGGCGACCCCAACGGGATTCGAACCCGTGTTGCGGCCTTGAAAGGGCCGAGTCCTAGGCCTCTAGACGATGGGGTCGTCGGGAAGCGACCCCTAGAGCTTATCCGACCGCCTGCGGATTCGTGCGCGCCGGCCCGTCCGGCCGCGGCACGCCTACACCGGGTCGCGCGTCGTGCGCCTCAGCAGGAGGAAGATCGCGGCGAGCAGCAGGAAGACGACCGCGGCGATCCAGATGAGCGTCGCGCCCGACTCCTGGGCGACCGCGAGCTGCTCGTTGGCGCGACCGACCCACCGGTCGTATTCCTTGCCGACGCGATCCCAGTCCACCTGCATCACGGCGCCAATCTGGTCGGGGCGCTTCACGTGGTCGGGCACCGCGACGCCGGGCCGCACGGGGATCTGCGCCGTCGCCGACTTCGCGAGACGTTCCTCGATCTCGGGCCGCAGCAGCCAGTCGATCAGCCGCTTCCCCTCCTCGGCCCGCTTCGCGCCCCGGATCAGCACGAGGCTGTTCGGGATGTAGAGCACGCCCGCCTCGCCCTCCGCCGCGTCGGGGAAGACCTGGGCGACCGGGCTGTCCTGCAGCTTCGCGACGAAGAAGTCGTCGGTGTCGGTCCACCCGAAGTGGAAGCGCCCCGCGGCGACCTCGCGCATGCAGTGCGCGTTGCCGGTGAGCCAGGTGACGCGGTTCGCCGCGAGCTTGCCGAAGTACTCGTCCGCCTTCGCCTCGTCGCGCACATAGAGCACCGCGGCGTGCGCCGCCGTCGTGCCGGTGGCCGGACGCGCCATGCAGGTCTTGCCGCTCCACTTCGGATCGCAGAGATCCCACATCGACGTCGGGAACTCGGCGGGCTTCACGAGATCGGTATTGACGATCAGCACGCGCCCGCGCGCGGCGAATCCGGTCCAGTAGCCCTCCGCGTCCTTGAACTCGGCGGGGATCCCCTCGGCCGCGGGCGAGCGGTAGGGCGCGAGCACGCCGTGCTCCTTCAGCTTGATCGTCGTCGCGAGTTCGTTGTTCCAGTAGACGTCCGCCTGCGGATCGCTCTTCTCCCGGATGAGACGCTGCACGAGCCCGACGGTCTTCGTCGCCTCGGTGTCGAAGGTCGCCACCACCTTCACGCCGGTCTCCGCCTCGAAGTCCTTCAGCACCTTTGCCGAATGCTCCTCGTCGAGGCTCACATAGACGTGCACCTCCTGGGCCCAGAGCGGCGCGAGAAGGGTGAAAACCGCTACGATCACGTTACGCATTCGTACCACTCCGTATCATCTACGATACACTCCTGCGCTTGAAGTCGGCCGCGTTGATCCCAAGCTGCTTGAGCTTCTTGTGGAAGTTGGGGCGGCTGATCTTCGCGAGGCCGGCCGCCTTGGTGACATTGCCCCTGGTCTCGCGCAGCAGGTCGGAGAGGTACTTCTTCTCCCACTCCTTCCGCGCTCCGCCGATGCCCCCCTCCGCCTCCTCCCCGGCCCCCTCCACCATCCTCTTGTTGACGAGGAAGCGCAGCTTCCGGTTCTCGCGGTCGAGGGTGCGCCGCTCGAGCCCGCGCTCGATCCGGACGAGCAGATCGGGCGTCTCGAAGGGCTTGGTCAGGTAGTCGAAGGCCCCCTTGCGCAGCGCGTCGATCGCGTTGGGCACCGACGCGTGGGCGGTCATCAGCAGCACGACGCAGTCGCGGTCGAGTTCATGCACCGCCGCGAGCACGTCGAGGCCGGAGCCTCCGGGCATCACGAGGTCGGTCAGCACGACGTCGAAGGGCACGTGGGCGAGGCGGTCGATCGCCCCCTTCGCGTCGGCGGCGGTCTCGACGGCATAGCCGGATTTGGTGAGGGCCCGGGAGAGGGAGAAGCGCAGGCTCTCCTCGTCGTCGACGATCAGGATTCGGGTCGGGGCCTCGTCGCTCACGCCTCTCCACCAACGAATGGCGTGCCGGGCGGGGGCCTCTGCGGGTCGGATCCCTCCCGGTAGGCCGCGAAGAGGCGACAGCCCGGCCCGTCGAGCACGATCGCGAAGCGGCGCAGGATCGCCCAGCCCAGCAGACCCAGGTCCTGCGTGTGCAAGTCGACGCCCGTGGCGGTGATCTCGACGCCCCCGAACCCCAGCGCGGGCAACTCGTGCGTAGGCGAGAGAGTAGTGCCGCCGATCGTCCACTGCTCGGAACTCCCCGAGGGCTGCAACCCGAGTTCCGACGCGATCACGCCGCTCACGGACGTGCCCTCGTTGCCGGAATCGACGATGAAGGGGTAGGGGCCCCGCCCCTGCACGCGGAGGGCGATGGCCGGGATGCGAGACGCGAAGTCGACCTCGTACTCGTGCCATGCATCGTCTGGTGCCGCGTGCCTGCGCAGGTCGGCGGGCAGACCGCGCCCCGCATGGAGGATTCGAATCTCCCGGCGCTCCGGGTCGAAGAGTACCCCCCAGTTCCGGAGCACGTCCTGCCCGAGGATGCCGGGCACGGCGCCCGCCTTGCTGTACTCCGAGGTGACCGCCTCGCCGACGACGAGCAGATCGAGGTGGCTCGCTTCGGCCTCTCCCAGCCGGAGCGATCGGACCGGCACGTACCCCGCCACGGCGCTCCGCCTCTCCCTGGCGCCCGTGAACACGCGCGTGTGGTGGCGGCGGAGCGGACGCCGGTTCCTCGCCGCCGGGTGGGTCGCGAGCAGGCAGCTGCACTCCGCGCCCGTGTCGACGAGGAACGGCAGCTCGGCTTCGCCGTCGAGGGAGATCGCGACGACTGGCCCGTGGTCGTAGTCGAGCAGAGGCATGACGACCTCGCCGTCGACACGCGTCGAGGCGAGCCCGTAGCGGATCTCGTTCCACAGCGCGCGCAGCCGTCGGGTGAGGCGCACCGGAACGATTCTCGTCACGCCGGACCGGTTGCGTCAATCCCCAGCACATCCGGGAGTGCGGGGCCCCCGTGGACCCGGCGCGGGCACGTGGGCGCTCATGGCGCCGCGGCGGCGGCCGTCGTGCCGGGCAAGTGGATCGTGAAGGTGCTCCCCTCGCCGGGCTCGCTTTCGACCTCGAGGCGGCCGCGATGGGCGCGCACGAGGCTGTCGGCGAGGAAGAGGCCGAGGCCCGCCCCCTCGCGCCCGCCGCGGCGGGTCGTCACGAAGGGCTCGAAGAGCACCTCGCGCACGGCGGGGTCGATGCCGCCGCCGGTGTCGGCCACCCGGAGGCGGACGCCCTCCCCCTCCGGCGCGGCCCCGAGCGTCAGCGTGCCCTTGCCCCCCATCGCCTCGACGGCGTTCCGGATCAGGTTCGTGAGCACCTGGTGCAGCATCGCCGCGTCGGCGATCAGGCGCACCGGCGCGTACTCGCGCCGGACGGCGATCCCCGGCCCGGGGCGCACCTCCGACAGCGCCTCCTCGAGCAGGCGTGAGGGCTCGCAGGCCTTCACTTCGGGCGTCGCGCTCGTCGCCCGCAGCAGCGCCCGGGTCACGCCGACGCCGCGCTGCGCGGTCTTCCGGACCATCTCCAGCGCCTCGCGCACCTCCGGCGAGGGACTCTCGCCGAGCGCGGCCTCGGTGCATCCGAGGATGCCGCTCAGCAGGTTGTTGAACTCGTGCGCGATGCCGCCCGCCATCGTGCCCGCCGTCGACGCCCGCGCCGCGCGCACGAGCGCGGAGGTCCGCTCGCGCACCTTCTCCTCGAGGCCGGCGCGCAGCTCGGCGTTCTCCGCCTCCGTGCGCTCCACGGCGGCGGCGGTGCCGTTGAAGACGCGCCCGAATGTCGCGAGTTCCGCGGCGCCGCTCGGCGCGAGGCGAAGCCCCCTCTCCCCGTCGCCGAAGCGGCCCATCGCGCTGGTCGCCTCCCGCAGCGGGCGCAACACGACACGGTCGAGGATCACCGCCCAGCCCGCGAGCAGCAGCAGCAGCAGCCCCCCCCACGCCGCCATCGTGCGCCACGCGGCCTCCTCGCCATGGCGCGCCGCCTCGCGCATCTGCACCATCCGCAGCGCCTCGAGCCTGCGCTCGACGTCGGTCCGCGTATGCTCGAGGATCTCCGCGCGCACCGCCGCGTGTTTGCGCGCACCGGAGGCGTCGGGGTCGGCGACCGCCGCGCGCATCGCCTCGCGCAGCCTCTCGGGCACGAGGCGCCCCTCCGCGTCGGTGTAGAGCTCGAGCGGAAGGTCGAGCACCGCGAGCGCCCGCTGCTCGTCGGAGGCGAGCGCCGCGCTCGCGGAGAACTCCATCGCCTCGTCGACGAGCGACGTCGCGACCGTGCCGAAGTCGCGCTCGGCGCTCTTGAGGATCTCGTCCGTGCGCGCGGCGAACGACCGCTCGCTGCGCGGCTTCCAGAGGAGCAGCGCGAGGGCCGCGGCCACGCCGAGCAGCGCCGCCGCGGTGAGCGCGATGCGCGCGATCAGGCTCACGGCGCCCTCCGCACGACATCGGCCTTCGCCAGCGCGCCGAGGGGCACCTCGTGCCCGGCGGCCCGCGCGGCGACCAGGTCGATGACGGTCCGGTGGCGGCCGACCGTCTTCGGCGCGAAGGCGCCCTCCTCCCCGCGCGCCCAGAGGAGCATCGCGGCGGCGAGCTTGAGCCCGAGCCCGTGGGGATCGGGGCGTACGGTGAGCGCCGCGATGCCCGCATCCACGTCGGCGCGGGTCGAAACGAGGGGGAGCGCGAGGGGGTCGAGGGCCTTGCGCAGTTCGCGCGCGTCCCGGCTCGACCCCTCGGGCAGCCACGCGAGGTCGCAGCCGACCGCCGCCTCGGGCCGGTCGCACCGGACGACCTCCATGCCGGGCAGCGCCTCGTCCGCATCCGAGAAGAGCGCCACCCTGCGGGCCTTGGGCCGGAAGGCCCGGATCGCCTGGGCGAGGCGCGCGCGGTCGGTGCGGGCGATCACGTGCGCCTCCTTCTCCTCGCCGACGCGCAGCACGGGCTTGCCCGGCGGCAGGAAGCGCAGCACCTCCGGCCCGAAGGCGACGATCAGGACCGCATCGCCGTTCTCGGAAAAGAAGGCCGCCGCGCGCTTGGGGTCGCCGTCGAAGTCGGCGAGCCGGCGGCGGCTCATCACCCCGAAGTGCGCCTCGAGCCCGCGCCAGGCGGCGTTGTAGATCTCGCCGCTCTCGGCGGTACGGCGCGCGCGCACGAAGACGACCGGCCGGGGGCCGGTGCCGGTGTCGCGCCCGCCCTCGTCCTGGCCGAGCGCGAGAGCGGCCGCGAGGAGTAGCAAGCCCGCATGCCTCATGGCGACACCTCCACGATCTCCTGCGCGAGGAGCAGGTCGAGCGGCCTCACCCCCGCGCCCGTCACTTCCGCCGCGACATCGTGACTCTTGAAGCGGAGCCGGTGCCAGAGCTCGACCCGGACGCGCCGCGGCACGACGGCACCCTTCGCCTCGAACGCGTGCCTCACCTCCACCGTTTCGCCGGGGAGAAGGCGGGTGTCCTCGACCAGCCGCTCGGCGCGCCAGAAGGGCACGTGCGTCGCGCCGTCGCGGTCGGCGAAGACCTGCGCGAACTCGCGGCCGGGCAACCCCCCGAACTCCCCCCCCTTCCCCGGATTGGCGAGCGACCCCTGGCCGGCGTGCTCCGGCACGAGCGGCCCGTCGAGCAGCGGCGCGCACCGGCCCGCGTCATCCACCGCGAGCACGACGAGCAGCAGGTGCTTGTCGGCGCTCCCCGTCGGGAGGCGGTGGCCGACGTCGCGCGGCGCGACCGTCGTGCGCACGCGCAGCACGCCGCCGTCCATCGAGGCCTCCACGCCGAGCCGCACCGCGCCCGGCGCGAGCTCGCGCCCGAGGAAGCTGTGGTCGTGGATCTGCCCCGCCGGGCGGCGCAGCGCGTTGATCGCGATGCGCCGCGCGGGATCCTTGCCCTCCTTCGAGGTGCCGGTGGGCATGTGGCAGTGCTGGCAGCTCTCGTGGTCCGGCCGGTCCGCCGCCCAGGCGCTCCACTCCGCGTAGGTGTCGAGCGCCGGGAGCCCCTCCGGCGTCGTGTACTGGTGGCAGCCCGCGCAGAGCGCGCTCGTGCCGAAGTAGGGGTTGTACGTCGGCCCCATGAGCAGGTAGTCGCTGTCCGCGAGCGCGCCGTAGACGCGCTTGATCGGCCCGGGCACGCTCGGGTCGGTGGGGTCGGGGCGTCCGAGCACGAGCGAACCGCGCACGCCGGGGGCGTCGATGCGCTCGGTGTGGTGGACCTTGTGGCAGAGGTCGCAGTGGTTGCCCTCGAGCGCCACGCCGCGCACGGCGTCGAGCCGGGCGACGGCGCCGTCGAGCGCCGCCTGCGGCGCGTGGCAGGCCGCGCAGAGCCCCTCGTCGCCGCGCGCCTTGCCGGAGGCGAGCGCGGGCAGGAAGTCGCGCAGGTAGACCGCCTTCGTGATCTCGTTCGCCGCGGCGACCGCGTGGCGCGAGGCGCTCCACTCCGTGAAGCTGTTGCGGTGGCAGTTGCCGCAGCGGAAGACCTCGTTGCCCTTGTCGGGGCGCGGCGACAGGAACTCGTAGCGCGGGTCGTCGGTCCACGGGGACGGCTCGAGCACGAAGTCCAACTCGCGCACCTCGTGCTTGAGGATCGCCTCCACGCCGGTCCGGTAGCCCGGCGCGGCGGCGCTCACCATCTGCACCGTCGGCAGCTTCGTCACGGGCAACTCGAAGCGTCCGCCTGCGTCGGTGCGCACGGCCGTCGGCTCGTCGTGGCGCAGCATCACGACCGCCCCGTCGATGGCCTCGCCGCCGCGCCCCCGGACCGTGCCGCGCAGCACGAGCCCCCCGGGATACTCCTTCACGGGATGCGGAACGCGGATCCGATAGTGCTGCAACTCCCCCTCGTGGGTGCCCACGCGCACGCCGTACCCCTCCTCGATCTTCTCGTCGGCGTCGTGGTAGTAGCGCACGTAGAGGCGGTCCCGCGCGCCCTCGTGGAACCAGAACTCCGCGCCGCCGTTGTTGGCGTAGTTGCGCGAGAGGTCGAGGCACCACCAGCGCGCGTGGACGCGACCGTCGCGCACATGGCCCATGCCGACCGTCTCGAAGGCGCCGCCGATGTCCTGCCGGTCGACGCCGCCGCTGCGGAAGACGACCATGTCGCCCTGCTGCTCGAGGACGAGGTCGTAGTCGTAGGGGCCGAACCGGAACGTCCCGCGGAAGTCGTCGGCGGGCGATCCGGAGCCGGGGGGGGCGGAGTCCCCCCCGAACAATCCGGCGGGGGGAGGGGCGGGCACCAGGGCCCGCTTCGACGCGTGGTCCGCGAGCCAGCGGGCGATCGTCTTCTCGGTAGCGAGCTTTCGGTAGGTGCCCGGCGCGAGTTCCTGCGCCGACAGCAGCGCGCCGAGCGTCAGGAGGGCGAGCAGGCCTGCCGCGCGGGCCGGTCGGCTCATCGCGCCTCGGGGCAGACGCCGCGGAAGTTGCAGGAGCGGCAGACGTTGCCGGGCGTCGGCTCGAACCTCTCCTTGCGCGCGTCGTTGCCGGCGGGATCGGCGAGGCGCTGCCGCATCGAGCCGATCGACGCGCGGATGAGCCCTGCGACCCTGGCGCGGTCCGCCGCCGTGACGGGCAGCGGCGCGAACTCGCCGCCGTCGAGCAGGTAGACGGGCGCCGCGCGCACCTTGTCGGGGTCGGCTCCCCACTTCGCCGCGGCGAAGAGGCCGTAGAGGACGACCTGGTCGTTGTTCTTCCGGTCCACCTTGCCGGTCTTCCAGTCGAAGAGCAGCACCTCGCCGTCGTGGCGGCAGGCGAAGTCGGGCACCGCGTAGACCTTCGTCCCCTCGAACTCGAAGCTGTCGAGCGTCTCCATCGGCAGCCAGTGGTCGGGGTCGGTCTCGCGGATGACCGCGAACGCGCGCGACGCGACGAAGGTGCGCACCGACGTGCCCACCTTCTGCGCGATGCGCTCCAGCGTCGCGCGGTCGGGCGTCGGCCCGTAGTGGTGCTCGAAGAGGCGCGTGTAGCGCTTCGGGTTCTCGCGCCAGGCCTCCTGCTGCGACTCCCGGAAGCCGCGCTGCATCTCGCCCTTGCACCACGCGACGATCTTCTCGGCGTCGGGACTCGTGCCGCGCGCCCAGTCGTGCAGCGCCCGCTCGATCGCGCGGTGCACGGTGTCGCCCGCGATCAGGTGGAGACCGGTGATGTTCTTGAGCAGGTAGAGCTCGCGCGCCTCGTCGCTGCCGTCGGCCCCCCAGCCCCCCCACGATCCGTAGTAGTGGAACCAGTACTTCCGGGGACAGTCCTCGAAGGTGCGATGGCGGCTGAAGCTCCAGGAGAAGGTGTTTTCGAGGGGGGGCACCCCCCGATTATTCACGCTTTTCCGGGTCCGGCAACGCGGCACCCCTGCCGCGCAGGTCGCTCACCGCGCCCTCGCCGAGGCCGACCGCCTGCACGTCGCCCATCGGGCCCGCCTTCCGGCGCAGCCGGTGGCCGAGGCGCTCGAGCGCGCGCGCCTCGTCGGGAGGGAGGTTTTCGTGCATCAGTTCGTCGGGCAGCCACTGGTTGTGCAGCCGGGGGGCCCGGACCGCCGCGGCGAGGTCCATGCCGAGCAGGAGCCGGTTCGCGATGACCTGCGCGACGACCGAGATGATCGTCGGACCGCCGGGGCTGCCGAGCACGAGCACCGGCTGCCCGTCGCGCAGGAGGATCGTCGGCGCCATCGACGAGAGCGGCCGCTTGCCCGGCTCGATCGCGTTCTTCCCGCCCTGCACGAGACCGAACTGGTTCGGCACGCCGGGCTTCGCCGCGAAGTCGTCCATCTCGTTGTTCAGCAGGAGGCCGTGCACGACAAGGCCGCAGCCGTACGCGCCGTTGAGCGTCGTCGTGCAGGAGAGGGCGTTGCCTGCCCGGTCGACGACGGAGAAGTGGCAGGTCTCGCCGCTCTCGGCGGGCAGCGGCCGCGCCTCGATGGCCGAGCTGGGCGTCGCGCGGGTGAGGTCGATGGACTCGAGGCGCGCCTTCAGGTAGTCCGGGTCGAGCAGCGCGTCGACGGGCACCTCGACGAAGTCCGGATCGCCGAAGTGCGTGGCGCGGTCGGCGAAGGCGCGGCGGGAGGCCTCGGCGAAGAGGTGGTGGCGCTGCACCGGGCGCATGCCGCCGTACCCCCCCTGCTCCAGCATCGAGAGGATCTGCAGGAGCAGCACGCCGCCGCTCGACGGGGGCGGCATCGTGAGCACCTCGTGGCCCGCGAACCGCCCCTTGAGCACCTCGCGCTCCCTCGGCCGGTAGGTGGCGAGATCCTCGAGCGTGATCCTGCCCCCGTGGGCGGTGCACCCCTCGACGATCGCCTGCGCGACGGGACCGCGGTAGAAGCCGTCGGCGCCCTGGCCGGAGATCGCCCTCAGCACGGTGGCGAGTTCGGGCTGCGCGAGCCTCTCGCCCTGGCGGAGGGGCCGGCCGTCGCGGAAGAAGACGCGCCGCGTCGCCTCGAACCTCGACAGCAGGTGGCGGCTGCGCTCCAGCGAGGCGGCGAGCCCCTGGTCGACGAGGAACCCCTCCTCGGCGAGGCGGATCGCGGGCGCGAGCAGGCGCCCGCGCGGCAGGGAGCCGCACCGTTCGTGCAGGCGCAGGTAGCCCGCGACGCTGCCGGGCACGCCGGAGGCGAGCGGCCCGACGAGGGAGGCGTCGGGCCGCAGCACGCCCTGGGCGTCGAGGTACATGTCGCGCGTGGCGGCGAGCGGCGCGACCTCGCGCGCGTCGATGACGAACTCCTCCCCGGGCCGGTGCGCGAGCAGGAAGCCGCCGCCGCCGAGGTTGCCCGCCTCCGGGTGCGTCACCGCGAGCACGAAGCCGATCGTCACGGCCGCGTCGAACGCGTTGCCCCCGTCGCGCAGCACCTTGGCCCCCTCGCGGGCGGCGTGGGGTTCCGGCGCGGCGATCGCGCCGGGCAGCGCGCCGGCGGTGGCGCCCTCGGGAAGGGTGCTCGCGCACGCCGCGAGCAGCAGCGCGAGCGCGGCGACGGGCGCCAGCCGGCCGGTCAGTTCCATTGCCAGCTCCTGTCGAGCAGGTCGAGCAGCCGCTCGAGGCGGCGCCGGAGGCTCCGCTCCTCGAGCAGTTCCAGCTTGTGGCGCGGGAGGATCGGCGCGGTGAAGGCGCAGGTGTTGATCAGCGCCGCGGGAATGCGCGCCTCGTCGAGCAGCTCCTGCAGCTGGCGCAGCAACATGGGCAGCGCGTCGGGGTCGGAGAGCGACTTGCCGAGCGCCCGCTCGACGCGCGGACCATACCAGCCCGCCTCGGCATCCTCCGCGTCGGCGAGCAGCGCGACCTCGGCGACGCGGTAGGGCGCCTCGCTCTCGACCGGGGTGGCGCGCCCGGCGGAGACGCCGAGGAGGCTGATGTTGCTGCGCCCGCCCGCGAGCGGCTGGTGCGTGATGAGGCGGCCGACGCACACCGTCGCGTGGAAGGGCGGCAGCGTGCGGTACTCGTCGCGGGAGCACTGCTGCAGGAGCGCCATCGCGACGAGCCCCTCCCCCGCGACGAGGTCGCCCACCATCGTCCGGTAGCGAGGCTCGAAGATGTGCAGCGGCAGCACCGCGCCGGGAAAGAGCACGGACTCCGCGAGCGGGAAGACGGGCACCTCGCGGGGGAAGGTCCGGGCGATCGCGGCGAGGTCGTGCTTCACGCGGGGGAGTCTACCCGGGATCGGCCGCGTCGAGGACGATCCTCGGCGGCTCGCCCGGCCTCCGCGTGACGACGCCCGGCCGCCCGCAGCGCGCCTCCGCGAGTTCGCGCCAGGGCGCGAGCGCGCCCAGGAACCTCTCGAGGTCGAGCCCCACCGCCTGCGGCAGGAAGCGGGCCAGCTTCTCGGTGCCGTCGCGCATCAGCTTGTGCATGCCCTGCCAGTTCTGGTTGCCATAGTGGTGGAACGCCGCGGCCACCTGGATGAGCCCCTGGTAGAAGGGCCGCAGGTCGCCCCCCTCGGCGATCCAGATCTCCTCCCACGCCTCGTGCGCCTCCCAGAACTCCCCCGCGTTGAAACGCGCGATCCCGGCGAGGTACTCCTCGGGGAAGCCCGCGAACCCCTCCCCCTCCTCGAGCACGACCCCGAGCCGCTCGGCGATCGCCAACAGCGTCCCGGGCGCCTCCCCTCCGGCGGGGACGAAGCCGCGCGCGCAGCCCATGTAGGTGATGCCGAGGAAGGAGCAGATCCCGCGCACCTGCCGGTGGAAGACCTCCCCGGGCTCGGGGTCGTCGGGCGCGTAGGTCGCGACATACCCCGCGCGCAGGCGGGCGGTGCGCGGCACGAGCCGCCCCTCGGGGTGGAGCGCGAGCCACGAGTCCAGGAAGGCCTTCAGGTCGCCGGGCAGGCCATAGAGCAGGACCGGCGCCGCGATCACGAGCGCGTCGCCGCCGAGCACGCGCTCCGTCATCGCCGCCGCGTCCCCGTCGCCGACCCTCTCGCGCCGGAACGCCGCGCTCCCGACACCCCGCTCCACCGCCCGCACCAGGGCCTCGAGCGCGGGCGAACTCGCGGCGGGCAGCAGGCAGGAGCAGATCACAGCAGCGTGTAGTGCGGGCCGCCGCCCCCCTCCGGCGTCACCCAGTCGATGATGCCGTAGGGATCCTTGATGTCACAGGTCTTGCAATGGACGCAATTGCTGGCATTGATCGTCAGCGATCCGCGGAACTCGTAGACGCCCGCGGGGCAGAAGTGGTTGCACGGGTTGCCGTACTCGCGCGTGCAGCGCGAGACGCAGAGGTCGGGCTCGCGCACGACGAGGTGGCAGGGCTGGTCCTCCTCGTGCTTGGTGCCGGAGTGGTAGACGTCCGTCAGCTTCTCGAAGGTCGTCTTGTTGTCATACGGGGGGGGCGCGGGGGGGGGACGCGGCGGGCCCAGCGTCGATTCGCCCGCCGCGAGACGCCCATAGAAGAGGCCGCGTCCCGAGAGCAGCGTCTGGACGGCGACCTCGAAGATGGCGCGGGGGCGCCTGAAGACCTTGAAGGTCGTGCGGAAGTTGCGGGTCTTGTGCAGCTCGTCGAAGGCCCACGAGGCGCGGAAGGCGTCGTCGTAGGACTGGAGGGGGGTGCCCGACGTGAGCGCGCGGTAGGCGGCCTCGCCGGCGAGCATGCCGGTCTTGATCGCGAGATGGACGCCCTTGAGGCGCGCCATGTTGACCGAGCCCGCGGCGTCGCCGGCGAGCAGCCAGCCGTCGCCCCAGAGGCGCGGCATCGAGTAGAGCCCGCCGCCGGGGATCGCCTTCGCGCCGTACCGGACGATCTCGCCCCCGTCGAGGAGCCGCGCGATCCACGGGTGGGTCTTCCACCGCGTGAACTCGCGGTGCAGGTCCCACGTCGGATCCTCGTAGTCGAGGCCCATCACGAGGCCGAGGCTGACGAGGTTGTCCCTCATGCCGTAGATCCACGAGCCGCCGTAGATCTCGGGAGGGAGCGGCCAGCCCATCGTGTGCACGACCTTGCCCGCCGGGAAGGCGCCGTCGCGCACGCGCCAGAGCTCCTTGACCCCGGTCTCGTAGTCGGCGGGGTTGCGGCCCTCGAGCACCCCCGGAATCCTCTGCACGAGCTGCTTCGTCAGGTTCCCCCGCACCCCGTCGCAGAGGATCGTGACCTTCGCGCGCACGTCGGCCCCGGGCTGGTAGCTCGCCTTCCGGGCGCCGTCCTTGCCGACCCCGGAATCGACGAGGCGCACGCCGGTGACGCGGTCGCCGTCGGGGCGGTCGAAGAGCAGGTCGCGCGCGGGGAACTCGGCGAAGATCTCGACGCCGCGGGACTCGGCGGTCTTCGCGAGCCACTCGACGAGCCGGTTCAGGCTGCAGACGAAGTTGCCCCTGTTGTGCATCGGCGGCGGCACCGGGATGCGGTAGGCGCGTCTCTCGGAGAGCGCGTACATCGCCTCCTTCGTGACGGGCGACTCGACCGGCGGATCGAGCTTTCGCCAGTCGGGGAGCAGTTCGTCGAGCGCGCGCGGATCGACGACGGCGCCGCTGAGCGAGTGCAGCCCGGGCGTCGAGGCCTTCTCCAGCACCGCGAGCGCGTGCGCGCCGCCGGAGAGCTCCTGGAATCGCAGCGCGGCGGCGAGGCCCGCGGGGCCCGCGCCGACGACGACGCAGTCGAGTTCGAGGACGTCGCGTTCGCTCATGCGCCCCTCAGTTTCCGCAGCCGTGCCAGATTCATGCTGTAGGCATCGGGTCCGTCGGGGGTTTCGAGCAGCCCCGGCAGCTTCGCGAACCGCTCGTCCCTGACCAGTTCCCGGAACCCCGCCTCGCCGATCTCGCCCTCGCCGATGTGCTCGTGGCGGTCGCGGCGCGACGCGAACGGGAACTTGCTGTCGTTGAGATGGAACGCCTTGATGCGGGAGAGGCCGAGGCGCCTGACGACCTCCGCCATCGTCGCGGCGTATGCCTCCTCCGTGCGCAGGTCGTAGCCCGCGGCGAAGAGGTGGCAGGTGTCGATGCAGAAGCCGACGCGCCTGCCGCCGACGGCCTTGCGCACCGTGTCGAGGTGCTCGAGCCGGTGGCCGAGGTTGGTCCCCTGCCCGGCGGTGTTCTCGAGCAGCACCGTCACCTTGACGTCGGCGGTCTCGACGAGCGCCCAGTGCACGCTCTCGGCGGCCAGCGCGAGGCCCGCCTCCTCGCCGGCGCCGAGGTGCGAACCGGGATGGATGCAGAGGTAGGGGATGCCGAGCTGCCCGCAGCGGCGGATCTCGTCGGCGAACGCGGCGCGCGACTTGGCGAGGATCTCCGGGTCGGTCGCGCAGAGGTTGATCAGGTAGGAGGCGTGGCTGACCGCGGTGGAGAGCAGGCCCGCCTTCCTGCCTTCGCTGCGGAACGTGGCGACGTCCTCCGGGTCGAGGGGCCTGCCCACCCACTGGCGCTGGTTGCGCGTGAAGACCTGGATCGCCTCGCAGCCGAGTTCGACCCCCTCGCGGATCGCGGTCGGCATGCCGCCGCTGGTCGAGACGTGGGCGCCCAGGAGCACGCGCGGAGTGTAACCCGCGTTCCTTACAATCCGCGGCATGGCGGGTCCCGAACGGAAGGCCGACATCCGGAAGCGCGCGGCGGAGGTCTTCGCCGAGCATGGCTACGACGCCGCCAGCATCCGCGACGTCGCGAAGGCCGCCGAGCTGAGCCTCGCCGGGCTCTACTACTACTACAAGGGCAAGGACGAGATCCTCTTCGACATCCAGCACGAGAGCTTCCGCACGCTGCTCGAGCAGCACGCGGAGGCGCTCGCGGGCGTGAAGGATCCCGAGGCCAAGCTCAAGCGGGTGATCCACGCCCACCTCGCCTTCTTCGCGGGCAACATCGCCGAGATGAAGGTGATGGCCCGGGAGAGCGGCCAGCTCACCGGCAAGTACGCCGAGAAGGTGGGCGAGCAGCGCCGCCGCTACGTGCGGCTCGTGCGAGGCATCCTCGACGAGATCGCCGCCGACCACCCGCTGCGCGACGTGCCGGTGCCGGTCGCGGTCTTCCTGCTCTTCGGCATGATGAACTGGCTCTACACCTGGTACGACCCCGAGCGCGACGGCAGCCCCGATCGTCTCGCGGACGCCGTGCAGGGGATCTTCCTGCACGGGTTCCTCCGCTAGCTTCCGTCGGGCGGACGCCTGCCGACGGTGCGACGATCCTCGACCGACGGAAGCTCGCGGAGGAACCTTGGGTCAGGAGGGGGGCGCGTTCGGCGGGCGCGCGTCCCTCCAGTCGCCGGACGCGATCCGTGTCGCGGACAGGGTCGGGCGCGCGTAGAGGTAGATCCAGGTCCGGTCGTCGAGGGCGACGCGGCGGTAGAGGGGCGGATCCTCGTGCACGCCTTCGGCCTCGTCGAGCAGCGCGAGTTGCGCGTCGGAGGCGAGCTCGTAGATCTCGGCGACGAGCACGCCCTCGCCGGGGACCGCGCCGGGGTAGGCGCCCAGGTCGCACAGGTCGTAGCCCGGAAGCGATGCCGTCGCGACAAAGCGCGCCCCGTCGAGCAGGTGTGCGAGCCGCTCCCCGCGGCGCAGCAGGCCGTAGACGGCGAGGCGTCCTCTCATGGTGCACCCTGCGCGGCCGGGCGTCCGGGCTACCGGGCCCAGCAGCCGACGCCGGCCGCGCGCGCTTCTCCCTCCGCCTTGAGGTATTCGGGCCCGCGCTCGGGCATGTGGCTCGGGTGGCGTCGGGCGAGGCCCTCGCGCAGCAGCAGGGGCGCGACGTCGGCCCCTTCCACCTCGACATAGGCGATCGCGTGCCCGTCCATCGTGAACGCGGCATGGCGGTCGGCGGAGAGGCGGACGCGCTTTCCGGCCACAAGCGCTTCGAGTCGCGCGCGCGGCGCGGCCACGGCCACCCCGCGCCCGGCATCGGGAATCGAGCCCTTCTCGTCCGGGATGCAGAGGCCGCAGAGCCGGATGACCCGGCCACCCTCCAGCCGGATCATGTCGCCCCCGAGCACGCGCTCCACGAGGGCCTCCGGCGGCAGGTTCTCGAACTCCCGCTCCGGCGCGTAGGGCCCGTCCCTGCCGGGCTCGTGCAGGAACCAGTCGTACCCCTTGCCGGACGGGTGCGGGAGCAGCACGAGGTGGATCGGGTAGATCGCGTGCGGCGGCATGCCTTGCACGAGCGCCAGCCGGCCCTTCCGCTCCTGCTCGTACCGCCTCGGCAGCTGCGCTCCCAGAAGCGCCCGGCCCCACTCGTCCGCCCGCTGCGCCCGCCCGCGCGAATCGCCCTCCGAAACCCGCTTCGCCGGAGGCGAGAGCTCCCGGATCAGCTTTTCCGCACCGTGCGCGTCGAACTCCCGGCCGAGCCCGTTGCAGGTGGGGCAGGCCACGCGGTCGACCCCGGGGAGCAGCACCGTCTTGAGGCCGCGGCAGGTGGCGCACTTGTCGACAAGGCGCAAGAGCCCGCCGACGAGTCTCTTGGTGCGGAGCCCGAGCGCCTTCTGCACCTTCGCGTCGAGATAGCCCTCATAGGGCCCAAAGCGCAGCGGCCGCTCCCGCGCCCCGTCGGCCGTCTCGCCCTCCGCCTCGCGGGCCGCCGGCGCGAGCGCCTCCGCCGGCAGCGGCTCCACACCCGGGATCTTCGCCACGGAGAGGAACGCGCGCATCACGTTGACGCTCAGCGCCGGATAGAGCCGGACGCCCTCCAGCGTGGAGGACGGGCCGCCGCACCAGAAGTTGATCCCCGTGACGAGGCCCGCCTCGTCGAGCACCGGCCCCCCGGCGTCGACCGGCTGGAACGCGATGTTGTGCTCCAGCGTCAGCAGCCCCCGGATCTGGCGCAGATCGCTGGAACCCACGCGGGCCACGATGCCGTCCCCGCGGACGCTCCACGAGAGCGTGCCGTTGACATCCGTCGGGGCGCCGACGGCCCCGATGCGGCCGCCCAGCAGCGCCGCGGCATCCGTGTGCGGGGGCGCCAAGCCGAGCCCGGGGTGCTTGCGGCTGTCCATCGGCCCGATCTCCAGCAGCGCGAGATGGAGCCGCGCGTCGCTCGCAGCGAGCCGCACCTTGCGCCGCAGGCCGTCGGCGAAGGCGACATCCACATCCTGCTCGCCCGCGACCACGTCGTGCAGCGTCAGCACGTAGCCGCGCGCCGCGTCGATCAGGAAGCCCGCGCCGAGCGCCCGCTTGCCCGCATTCACGAGCACGGTCGAGGCGCGCCCGTCGCGAAGCGCCCGCTCCGCGTCCTGCGCCTGCGCGAGTGCACCAAGCAGCACCGTACACAGCAGCGGCCGCATCGTCATGGCACCCCCGCGGGCATTCTACAGCGATCGGGGCGGCGAATTCGAGGGGGTCAGGGGGCCACGGCGAGCAGCAGGCCGTGCAGGTAGCGCCCCTCGGGGAAGTCGGGGGCCACGGCGTGGTCGTCGGGCTGCGTGGTGCGCGCCGTGATCCGCACGTCGCGTCCCGCGCGACGCGCGGCCTTGACCACCTGCCGCTCGAACTCGCTGGCGGGAAAGAGGCCGGTGCAACTGAACGTGAAGAGAAGGCCGCCCCGGCGCACCGCCCGCAGCGCGAGGGTGTTCAGGTCGACCGACTTCTTCTCGGCCATCGGCAGCCCTCGCCGGTTCATCGCGAGCTTCGGCGGATCGAGGATCACGAGGTCGGCGCTGGCGCCTCCGCGGAGGAAGTCGAACGCATCCGAGTGCTCGAAGGAGACCGTGAGCCCGTTCAGCGCCGCGTTCGCGCGCGCGACCTCGAGCGCCGTCTCGTCGAGGTCGACCGCGGTCACGGACGCCGCCCCCCCTCGCGCGGCCGACAGCGCGAAGCCCCCGGTGTAGCAGCAGAGGTCGAGCACCGTAAGGCCGCTCGCGAGCCTCGCGGCCTCCGCCCGCGCCTCGCGCTGGTCGAGGAAGAAGCCCGTCTTCTGGCCGCGGCGCGCATCGACGTGGTATCGGATCCCGTGCTCGGTGATCACGACGCGCCCGTCGTCGCCGCCGCGGTCGACGGCGGAGAACCCCTCGATCCGCTCGACCTCCGGGTCGGCGCGCACGATCGTGCGCCGGATGCCCGGCAGCGAACGCACGGCCTCCTCGATCGCGCCCAGATGCTCGAACACCCCCCGCGCCCCCACTTCGATCACCCCCAACTCCGCGTAGCGATCGACGATGAGACCGGAGATCCCATCCCCCTCCGAGTTGACGACGCGCCAAGAGTCGGTCACGTCGCGCCACTGGCGCCTCCGGTCGGCCGCGTCGATGCGTGCATGAAACCACGCACCGTCGATCGGCGCCCCGCACTCCTCGCGATCGATCACCCGCGCCGCGATGACCGACCGCGGACTCCAGAACGCCCGCGCGAGAAACGTCCCGTCCGCCCGCCGCACCGCGACGACGTCGCCCGGCCTGACACCCGGATCGACGCGCCCGATCCTCTTCCGAAAGATGCGCGGACTCCGCGGCCCCCCCCCACCTCTCAGAAAAACCGATCGCACTAGGACAACCTCTCCCTTACTAAAAAAAGACGCCGTCCTACGGCGGCTTTTTTTAGGGGCGGAGGGAATCGAACCCCCGACCGACGGATTAAAAGTCCGTTGCTCTACCGACTGAGCTACGCCCCCGTCTGCCCCGCGACTCTAGCACAGCCGCCAACAACGCGGCCGTCCGCGTGGTTCGCACCCCACTTCCCCCCGTGTTAGCCTGCGACCCATGGCACACGCCGAGCGCATCCGGGTCGCGTCGTTGCAGTATTTCATCCGGCCGGTCGCCACCTTCGAGCAGTTCCGGGAGCAGGTCCTCGGCCTCGTCGAGACCGCGGCGGACTACAAGTGCCAGCTCGTCGTCTTCCCGGAGTACTTCACGGTGCAGTTGCTGACGCTCGGCAACGTGAAGCGGCCCATCCGGGAGCAGGTGCGCGACCTCGCGCGGCAGGCGCCGCGGTTCGTCGAGACGATGGCGGAGGCGGCCAAGGAGCACGGGATCTACGTCGTCGGCGGGACGATCCCGGCGGAGGACCCGGCGTCGGGGCAGATCCAGAACCGCTGCCACTTCTTCAGCCCCTCCGGCGGCGTCGGCATCCAGGGCAAGCTGCACATGACGCGCTTCGAGAGCGAGGAGTGGTTCGTCAGCGCGAGCCGGCGCCTCAAGATCTTCGAGACCGACTTCGGCAAGGTCGCGGTCACGATCTGCTACGACGTCGAGTTCCCCGAGATCGCGCGGGCCGCCGCGCGCGCGGGCGCGACGGTCCTCGTCGTGCCGAGCTGCACCGACGACCGGCAGGGGTTCCTGCGGGTGCGCTACTGCGCGCAGGCGCGCGCGATCGAGAACCAGATGTACGTCGTCCACTCCTCCACCGTCGGCTCGCTGCCGATGGTGCCCGCGGTCTCGCTCAACTACGGGCAGGCGTCGATCCTGACGCCGAGCGACTTCGCCTTCTCCCGCGACGGCATCCTCGCCGAGGGGATCCCGAACCAGGAGATGATGGTGATCGGCGAGCTGAACCTGAAGCTCGTCGCCGACGCGCGCTCCGGAGGGACGGTGCTCCCGCTGCTCGACAGCCAGAAGACGGCGGAGCTGATCTCCGAGGTCGACCTCGAGTCGGTATGACGGCGGCCCGCTACCTCGTCCGACCGACGACGCCGGACGACATCCCCTCGCTGATCGCCATCTGCAGGGCGGTCTACCCCGCAAGCCCGCCGTGGAGCGCGGAACAGCTCCGCTCGCACCAGACCGTCTTCCCGGAGGGTCAGCTTGTCGTCGAGGACCGGGGGCAGCGCGCGATCCTCGGCTTCGCGGCGAGCCTGATCGTGCGCTGGGACGACTACGACTGGGGAGCGCCGTGGCGCGATTTCACGGCGGCGGGCTACTTCACGAACCACGAACCGGAGGGCGGTCGGACGCTCTACGGCGCCGAGGTCATGGTGAATCCGGCGTTCCAGGGGCGCGGGACCGGCTCGCGCCTCTATGCGGCGCGCGAACGCCTCGCGAAGCGGCTGCGGCTCCTGCGCATCCGGGCCGGCGCCCGCCTCCGCGGCTACCACCGGCACGCCTCGCGGATGAGCGCGGAGGAGTACACCCATGCGGTCATCGCGGGAAGGTTGCGCGACCCGACGCTGAGCTTCCAGCTCCGGCGCGGCTTCCACGTGCTCCGTGTGATCGCGGACTACCTGATGCACGACCCGGAGAGCCTCGGCTTTGCCGCGATCATCGAGTGGGTGAACCCCGACATCGCGACGGAGGCCGACCTCGAGCACCGCCGCCGCTCCGAGTTCCACCCCACGACGTAGCCCCCCCGCGCCCCCCCACCAGCCCCATAGCCCCGCCAGCGGGCGAACGCTTCGGGCCGTTCAGGGCCCATAGCCCGCGCAGCGGGCGAACGCTTCGGGCCCTTCAGGGCCCATAGCCCGCGCAGCGGGCGACGGGCCCCAGAACGTCCAATTCCATGAACAAGGATCCTCCCCGGAACCCCACTGGCCCGTTGCCCTGCGTCGCACGACTGCGTATCCTGCACGCCTCAACACGTGAAACGGGTCGAGGCATCCACCGCAACGGTGGCGGCTCGACACAGATACATCCAGAGAGCAGTGAGGGAACATGGATCGGCAGCGAGAGGACGCGAGCGCGCAGCAGGGGGCGGGATCCCCGATCGAGCAGGGGATCCGGCATCGGCGGCGGATCATCAAGAGGGCCGCTCTCCTGGGAGTACCGATCATCCTGACGCTGCACGGGACCGCGTTCGCGAAGAAACACACGACGACCTCGGGAGCGCTTTCCGGCAGCGTATCGCCGCCTCCGTAGCCGCCGCGCCTGACGACGCCGGCGGCCGCCTCCTCTACGCGCTCCACGCCCCGCCGCTTCGGTGGCGCTGCTGGGAGGGCGAGTCCGTCGTCTACCACGAGGCCTCGGGCAGCACGCACCTGCTCGATGCGACCGCCGGCGCACTGCTGCGTGCGCTGGAGCGGGGGCCGCAGTCGATCGCCGATCTGGCGTGGGCCGTCGCGGCATCCCTCGGTCTCCCCGCCGAAGAGCACCGCCCCCTCGCGCAGAACCTACTCCCCCTGCTCCGCGAGTTCGAGAGGCTCGGCCTCAGCGAGTGCGTCCGGTGAGAGTCCTCGATCTCGCTTCGGACCGCTTCGCCGCACTGCTGGGCTCGAGCGGCGCACGGATCCGCACCGGCCCCTTCTCGCTCCGCCTCCGCTCCCGCTACCGGTCGGTCGCGGAGACGGTCCACTTCCTCTATGCCGACTTCCCGGTCGACGAGGCGGCCTCCTTCGCCGACCTGCAAGTGGAGATCCGGCCCGCGGGCGGGCTCCGACGGTGGCTCCGCCCCCAGGCGCTCTTCCATCTCGATGGCGAGCCTCTCTTCCAGCCCTATCCGGGCCGGCTCGCGGTGCCGCTTCTCGAATGGGGCCTCAACTGGTGCGTCGCCACGCTCGCGCACCAGTACCTGATCCTGCATGCGGCCGTGCTCGAGCGCGACGGGCTGGCGGTCGTCATGCCCGCAAAGCCGGGCTCGGGCAAGAGCACGCTCTGCGCCGCCCTCGCGCACCGCGGGTGGCGCCTGCTCTCGGACGAGATGGCGCTGCTCCGCCCCGAGGACGGCTTCGCGTGCCCCTGGCCGCGGCCCATCGGCCTCAAGAACGGCTCCATCGAACTGCTGCGCCGCTTCGCGCCCCACGCGGCGATCGGCCCCGTCTGGAGGGACACGAAGAAGGGCGACGTGGCGCACATGCGCCCGCCCCGCGAGAGCGTCGAGCGCGCGACGGAGCCCGCGCGCCCCGCCTGGCTCGTCTTCCCGCAGTGGCGCGACGGCTCGGCCGCGCGGTTCGAGGCTACGCCCAAGGCCGACGCGATGATCCGCGCCGCGGACAATTCGATGAACTACAGGGGGCTCGGGGGCACCGGGTTCGAGACGCTCGCCGACCTCGTCGACCGGTGCGACTGCCTCGACTTCGAGTACGGCCGGCTCGACGACGCCATCGCCGCCTTCGAGGAGCTCGCGCGGCCGTGATCGCGCCGGCCGGATCGCCCCTCGCGGTCGTGCGCGACCCGTCGTCGGCGCGGCACCTCGACGCGTCGGCGTGGGACCGCCTGCTGCCGCAACTGCGACGCCTCAACCTCCACGCCCGGGTCGCGACCGACCTCGGCCGGTTCGGCATCGACGGTTCGCTGCCGCCGCAGGTGCGCGCGCAGATCCGTGCCGGGCAGGTGGTCGCCGCGGCGCAGGAGCGCTCAATCCGGTGGGAGGTGGACCGGATCGCCGCGGCCCTCGACGGCGTGGAGGGGGACGTGCTGCTGCTGAAGGGGGCGGCCTACGTGCTCGCCGGACTGCCCAACGCGCGGGGCCGGCTCGCCTGCGACGTGGACATCATGGTCGAGCGCGACCGCCTCGCCGAAGTCGAGCAGAGACTCGGCGCCCACGGCTGGCACGCGGTCCACGAGGACGAATACGACCAGAGCTACTACCGCCGCTGGATGCACGAGTTGCCGCCGCTGCGGCACCCCGAGCGCGACACCGTGGTCGACATCCATCACACGATCTTCCCGCTGGTCGGACGCTTCGCGCCCGACCCCCGGAAGCTGTTGGCGCGGGCCGTGGCCATCGAGGGAGCACCGCGCTTCAAGATGCTCTGCCCGGAGGACCAGTTCCTGCACGCCGCGACCCACCTCTTCGGGGGCGAGATGCGGAATCCGCTGCGCGACCTGCTCGACCTCGCGGACCTGCTCGCTGCCGGGCCCACGGGTCTCGCCGCCAGGGCGGCGGAGTTGGGCCTGCTGCGACCGCTGTTCTATTCGGTCCATTTCCTCGACAAGATCCTCGGGATCAGGGCGCCTGAGGACTGCCGCTCGCTGCCGCGCCCCGGAGCGCTCTCCTTCCGCCTGATGGACCGTCTCGGCACCGAAGCCTTCCTCGCGCCCGCCCCCTCGCGCCTCCTGCTCGCCGTCCGCGCCCACTGGCTGCGCATGCCCCCGCTGCTGCTCGCGCGCCACCTCGCCAGAAAGGCGTGGAAACGCGCTCGGACCCCTCGAGCGGGCACCTCGTAGCACGGCTGCCCGCGGCATCACGACCGGGGTTCGAAGGCAGAAGCACGCAAGTCTCTCCGACCCGCGGCGAAGGCCCCGCCCACCCCCCCCATCCCCTCCATGACCCGCCCAGCGGGCGAACGCCTCGGGCCCTTCAGGGCCCATAGCCCGCGCAGCGGGCGAGCGCTTCGGGCCCTTCAGGGCCCATAGCCCGCGCAGCGGGCGACGGGCCCCCGCGCCCCCCGCGTTTACGGTTGGATGGGCGCCGCAGGCGCCCATCAAACCGCCATCAACTCGTCGATCTTCGTCTTGAGCACGGCGTCGATCTTGCCCTCGTGCTCCTTGGTCTGCTCCTGGATCTCGTCCTTCAGGCGGCGGCCGTCGTCCTCGGTGACGTCGCCGTCGTCGAGGGCCGTCTCGGCATGCTTGTTCGCGTCGCGGCGCACGCTGCGCACCGCGACCTTCGCCGCCTCGGCCTTCTCCTTCACGAGCGCGACGAGCTTCTTGCGGCGCTCCTCCGAGAGCGGCGGCAGGTTGAGCCGGATCAGCTTGCCGTCCACCGACGGCGTCACGCCGAGGTCGCTCGCCTGGATCGACTTCGCGACCTCGTTCACCTGCGACGCGTCGAAGGGCTTGATCACGATGAGCCGCGGCTCGGGCACCGAGATCTGCGACATCTGGCCGAGCGGCGTCGGGCTGCCGTAGTAGTTGATGCGGATGCCCTCGACCAGCGCCGAGGAAGCGCGGCCCGACCGCACCCCCTTGAGCTCGTGGTGGAAGTGGTCCACGCACTGCCCCATCTTCTCCGCGGTCTCGAGGATGATCGTCTCGTAGTCCATCGCTGGCCCTCCGTGAGCCGGGGCGGCGCGCTAGGCCCCCGCGCCGATGCGCGCGAAGCGCTTCAGCTTCGCCGGGACTCCCGCCTGCTTCGAGACCGCGTCCACGTGCTGGCGGACCGTCTCCTTGTCGTTCTTGATGAAGGGCTGCTCCAGCAGCACGACCTCGCCGAGCCGCTTGTTGAGCTTGCCCTCCGCGATCTTGCCGCGGCGCTCCTCGGGCATCTCGGCCGCCTGCGCGAGGAAGATCTCGCGCTCCTTCTCGACCCAGGCCGGATCGAGCTCCTCGCGCACGAGCGCCTTCACGTCGGCGTGGAACGCGACCTGCATGCCGAGTTCGTTGCCGAGCTCGGCGATCGGCGGCGCCTTCGCGAGACCCGTGCCCTCGAGCTCGATCAGGCTCGCGATGCGCTGGTTGTGGTGCACGTAGACGAAGACATGCCCCTTCTCGGGCCGGAAGCGCGCGTAGCTCCCGACGGCGATGTTCTCCCGGGTCTTCTGGATCATCCCCGTGATCGTCTCGTCCACCGTCTTGCCGGTGGGCAGCTTCATCGAGCGGAGCGACTCCCCCGCGCCGCGGTCCGCGGGCGCGTGGGTGTAGAGGTGCTTCACGAGCATCGCCCCGAAGGCGCGCAGGTCGTCGGAGCGCGCGACGAAGTCGGTGTTGCAGAGCACCGAGAGCGCGCAGGCGCCGCTCCCCTCGGTGTGGGTGTAGACGAGCCCCTCCTTGAGCGCCCGGTCCTTGACCCCCTCCACCGCCTTGAGCCCGCCCTTGCGCAGGTTCTCCATCGCGAGTTCGATGTCGCCCTTCGCGTCGACGAGCGCCTGCTTGCACTTCATCATCGGCAGACCGGTCGTCCGGCGCAGGTCCGCCACGAGCTTGGCGTCGATCTCCATCACTCCTCCGGATCGCCGTACTTGCCGTACTTCGTCTCGGCGTCCTCCGCGTCCCTGCCGGGCGGGGCCTTCTCGCCGGGTGCCTCCCCCTCCGGCGCCTCCCCCGATTCGGCCGCGTCGGCCGCGACGTCGCGCGCCGCCGCCTCCCGCGCCTTCTTGTCCGCCTCGTCGCGCCGCTTGCGCGCGGCCGCCTCGGCGCGCTGCCGCTGGCGGATCTCCTCGCGCCGCTTCTCCTCGATGCGGCGGCGGTCGTCCTCCTGCTTGCGCAGGATCGCCTCCTTGACCTTCCAGTCCTGCACCCCCTTCAGCACGCCGTCGGCGAGCCGGGAGAGCACGATCTGGATCGCCCGCATCGCGTCGTCGTTGCCGGGGATCGGGATGTCGATGTTCTCCGGGTTGCAGTCGGTGTCGAGCAGCGCGATCACCGGGATGCCGAGCTTGCTCGCCTCGAGGACCGCGATCCCCTCGACCCGGGGATCGATGACGATGACCGCGCCCGGCAGGCGCTCCATCGCGCGCACGCCGTCGAGGTTCTTCGTGATCTTCTTCATCTCGCGCAGCGCGCGCGAGCGCTCGCGCTTGGTGACGAACGCCGCCGGGCCGGTCGCGTCGAGCTCCTCCAGGTCCTGCAGGCGCTTGAGGCGCTGGCGGATCGTGTAGAAGTTGGTGAGCATGCCGCCGAGCCACCGCTCGCCGACATAGGGTTGTCCGCAACGCCGGGCCTCGGCAATGATCGTGTTGCGGGCCTGCCGCTTGGTCCCAACGAAAAGGACGCCCTTTCCGTCTCCGCACAACCGCTGCAGGAAGTTGTAGGCGCGGATCAGACCGCGGACGGTCCCCTTCAGGTCGATGATGTGGATCCCGTTCCGCTTGCCGTGAATGTAGGGCTCCATGCGCGGGTTCCAGACGGCCGCCATGTGGCCGAACTGCACCCCCGCGTCGAGGAGCTCCTTGACCGAAACGATGGACACGAATGCCTCCGCCGGAAGATGCCGCCGCTCCCCCGGACCCCCGGGGAAGGGCCGCCCCCGGACCGGCGAACCGGGGGCGAAGAATCGTTCAAGGTACCCCGCTCAGGCGGGGCTGTCAAAACGCACCGGGACAAGCTCGGGGGTCGCCCCTTCGCGCACCGCGAAGAGACTGTCGCCGACCTTCGCAAGCGACGAGTAGCGCCCCGGGGGCAGCCAGCCGGGCGGCCCCTCGCCTGCCAGGCGCGGCAGCACACCCCCGCCGGGGCAGAGCAGGAGGATGCCCGGCGCGGCGAGGCCCGAGAGGGGTGCCCGGTAGGGCGGCCAGTCCGGGCCGGGGCCGGTGCGCACCCACGCCCCGTCGAGGAACGCGCCGCGTCGTCCGGCGCAGACGACCCGCCCGTCGACAAGTTCCACGCAGGCCGAGACCGGGCCGCGCATCAGCGCGGCCCCCGCGCCCCCCACCCTTGCCAACCCCTCCTCCCGCACCGGGATCCAGAGGGTGCCATCGTGTTCGAGGGGCGTGCCCGAGCCCGCCCTCGGCTTTCTCGCCACATCCACGTCGATCTCCATCCGGCGGTGGACGGGATGGCCGGCGAGAGTCCCGCAGAGCGTGATGTGGAGGGGTCCGGGGAGGGAACGCTCGAAGAGCACCGAGAGCCAGCGGCCCTCGCCCGACTCCCGGCCGGACTCGCTGCGGGCGCCCTCGCTCCCGCCGGGCGGGAAGCGCCGCACGCGGAGCGGGGGCCGCAGCAGGGGGCCTTCCACCGGCTCGAGGACGAGGAGCGTGTCGCCTTCGAACGAGAGCCGGCGCTGCGGCGTGACCTCGCCGCGGCCGAGTTCGGCGACGGGGCGGAAGGCGCCCGCGTCGACGGAGAGCGAGAGCAGGTCGCCGTAGAGCCCCCCGAGGTGGGCGAGGCGACCTCCCGACCGGGCGATCACGGGCGCGCGGCCGCCTGCGAGCGGCCGATCGCCGCGAGGATCTCGTCGGCGATGCGCACCACCTCGAGGCCGTGCTCGCCCGTCACCGCCGGGCGACCGCCGCTGCGCGCCGCCTCGACGAAGTTCTGCAGCTCCTTCTCGAGGGGGTCGTGTTCCGGCAGCGGGATCGTCTCCTGGTGCAGCAGTTCCCCGAAGACCGATTCGCGCCCCTTGAGGTCGGTGAGCGCGGCGGGGTTCTCGGTGATCTGGTGCACGACGTCGAGCGTGAGCTTGGGCGACTTGCGGTAGATGACGCCCTGCCGCTTGCCGTAGTCGAGGGAGATGTAGGAGTCGGGGGAGAAGACGCGGATCTTGCGCATCGTCTGGATCGCGACGCGGCTCGCGGTCACGTTGGCGACGGCGCCGTTGGCGAAGGTGAGGCGGGCGTTGGCGATGTCCTCGTGCTCGCTGAGGATGCCGACGCCGACCGCATCGACGCGGGTCACGTGGGCGCCGACGAAGTGCAGGATCACGTCGAGGTCGTGGATCATCAGGTCCATGACGACGCCGACGTCGGTCGCGCGGAAGGAGAAGGGGTTGAGCCGGTGGCACTCGATGAAGAGCGGGCGGATGCCCAGGTTCATCGCGGCCTGCACGACCGGGTTGAAGCGCTCCACGTGGCCGACGCCGACGAAGGTCTCGTGCGTGCGGGCGGCGCGCACGATGCGCTCGGCGTTCGCGACGGTGTCGGCGAGCGGCTTCTCGACGAGCACCGGGATGCCGCGCTCGAGGAACCAGCACGCGACCTCCGCGTGCTTGCTCGTCGGGACCGCGATGCTGACGGCGTCCACCTCGCCCAGCTCGGTGTGGCTGCCGACCGGCCGGCAGCGGTACTGGTCGGCGATCGCGCGGCAGCGCGCCTCGTCGGGATCGGCAACGGCGACGAGCTCGACCTCGGGCATCGCCGCGTAGACGCGCGCGTGGTTGCGGCCGAAGTGGCCGACGCCGACGACCCCGACCCTGGTGCGGCGGCTCACGGCGCAAGGCCCCGGCCGGGTCGTTCGCCCTGGCGGCCCTGCCGACCCGCCTCGCTCGCCTCGAGGAATCGCACGAGCTCCTGCACGTCCTCCACCTCCGCCCAGTCTACCTTCAGCTGCGCGAGCGCGTCCCGGACGGGCAGGTCGCCGCGGTAGAGCACGCGGTAGGCCTCCTTGACCGCCTTGACGACCGGGTCGGGCAGCCGCGCGCGCCGGAGGCCGATCAGGTTGACGCCCCGCACGCGGGCCGGGTGCCCCTCGACGATCGTGAAGGGGGGCACGTCCTGCGTGATGCGCGAGAGCCCGCCGACGTAGGAGAGGCGCCCGATCGTCGTGAAGTGGTGCACGCCGACGCCGCCGTTCAGGATCGCGCCGTCCTGCACGGCGACGTGGCCCGCCAGCATGACGTTGTTCGCGAGGATCACGCGGTTGCCGAGCACGCAGTCGTGCGCCACGTGCGCGTTCGCCATCAGGTAGTTGTCGTCGCCCAGCCGCGTGACGCCGCCGCCCTGCTCGGTGCCGACGTTGACGGTCACGCCCTCCCGGAGCCGGTTGCGCGCGCCGATCACGAGACGCGTGCGCTCGCCGCGGTACTTGAGGTCCTGCGGCGGGCCCCCGATGCAGGCGTGCGCACTCACCTGCGTGCCGGCGCCGATCTCGGTCTCCCCGCCGACGACCGCGTGGGGCCCGATCTGCACCTCCTCCGCGAGCCGCACGCCCGGGCCGACCACCGCGTAGGCGGCGATCGTGACGCCCGGGGCGAGCTCGGCCCCCTTCTCGACGATCGCGGTCGGGTGGATCGAGACGCCGCTCACAGGTCGTGGTCCTCCACGTTGCTCGGCGAATCGACGAGCATGAACTTCATCTCCGCCTCGGCCACCAGCGTGTCGCGCACGGTCGCCCGGGCGCGCACCTTTCCCCCGCGGCGGCCGAGGTGGAGCGTCTCGACGAGCAGCCGGAGCTGGTCCCCGGGCATCACGGCGTGGCGCAGCCGCACGCGGTCCATGCCGAGGAAGACCGCCACCTTGCCCTGGTACTCGAGCTTGCGCAGCAGCAGCAGGCCCGCGAGCTGCGCCAGCGCCTCCAGCGTCAGCACCCCGGGCATGATCGGCGTGTCGGGGTAGTGGCCGCCGAAGAAGGGCTCGTTGATCGTGACGTTCTTGATGCCGACCGCGCGCTTGAAGCCCTCCACCTCGATGACGCGGTCGACGAGCAGCATCGGGTAGCGGTGCGGCAGCACCCGCATGATCTCGCGGATGTCGAACCCGCTGCCGCGCCGGATCTGCCCCACCTCCTCGCGCCGGTGCATCTCGAGCGCGATCTTCTCGACGAGCGCCCGGTTCGCCTCGTGCCCGGTCCGGTGGGCCACGATGTGGGCGTGCAGCGGCCGCCCGAGCAGCCGCAGGTCGCCGACGAGGTCGAGCACCTTGTGGCGCACGTATTCGTCGGGGAAGCGCAGCTTCCTGCCGTCGGCCTCCGCCTCGGGCCCGATCACGAGCGTGTTGTCCTCGCTCGCCCCCTGCCCCAGGCCCGCCTCGCGCAGCTTCTCGATCTCCTCGCTCGTGACGAAGGTGCGGGCGGGCGAGATCTGCTCGCAGAACCCCTCCTCGGTGAGGTCGAACGTGTAGGTCTGGTGCACCGGGCGCGGGCGCTCGAAGCCGAGGGTGTAGGTGAGACGCAGCCCCTCCTCCCTCGGGAGCGCGATGATCGCGTGGTTGTTCCCGTGGACGTGGAAGGAGTCGTTCAGCGTGTGCACCTCCACCGTCTCCTTCTGCTCGCGCACGCCGGCCTCGCGGATCGCCTCGACGAAGGGGCGGCTGCTGCCGTCCATGCCGGGCACCTCGGGGCCGCTCAGCTCGCAGACGACGTTGTCGATCTGGAAGGCGGCGAAGCTCGCGAGCAGGTGCTCGACGGTGTCCACCTGCGCCGCGCCGTTGCGCAGGCTGCTCCGGCGCGGCAGGTTGAACATGTAGTCGATGCGTCCAGGGACCTCGGGCTTGCCTGGCAGGTCGACGCGACGGAAGACGATGCCAGCCCCCGCGTCGGAGGGCTTGAGCCTCAGGCGCGCCACGACGCCGGTGTGGAGCCCCGCCCCTTCGAGGTCCCGCTCGCGCGCCAAGGTCCGTTGCGCTCTCGTCAACACGGCTCTCCGACGGGCATTATAGGGGAACGGGGGGCCCCCCCGGCCCCCCCCGATCCCGACTAGAACGTCCTCTCGAACGACACCGAGATGAGCTGCTTCCGGTCGCCCGCGGCGCGGCGCAGCGGGATGCCGAAGTCGAGCATCAGCGGCGGCTGCGTCGGACCGCCGAACGCGATGCCGATGCCGAAGCCCGCGGCGATGCGCCAGTCGTCCCCCGAGAAGGTGCCGAAGTCGGTGCTGATGCCCCCCTGGTCGAGGAACAAGTTCAGGTCGATGCCGAACCCCTGCGACTCCGCGTCCACGAGCGGGATCGTGTACTGGGCGTTGAGCAGCAGCATGAACTCGCCGCCCGTCGGACGGCCGTTGCTGCGTGGACCGACCTCGCGGAACTCGAATCCGCGCAGCGAGCGGCCGCCGAGGAAGTAGCGCTCGAAGATGGGCACCTCCGGCGAGTCGCCGAAGGCCCACGCGCCGTGGACCGAGCCCGAGACCACCATGCGGTGCCAGGCGCCATCCTCCATCTTGTGCGTGCGCCAGCCGTAGGCGTGCTCGATCGCGGACTTGACGGTGTCCACGTGGCCCCCGAAGGGGCCGCCGATCAGTTCCGCGGAGAAGTTCGTCACATGGCCGTTCAGGAAGAGGTCGACGTCGCGGCGACTCGACCGCCGCAGCGAGACGCCGACGCCGTGCAGCGTATGGGAGCCCTGCTGGTCGAGCGCGTTCACCGGCGCGTCGGGATCGGGGTCGTCGAGGATGACCTGCCGCAGCGACCAGTCGAAGTCGATCTTCCAGACCCTCTCCTCGTCGAGGAAGCGCCCGACGCGGATCGAGATCCCGTCCCCCTGCTGGTCGTAGTCCTCGAAGAGCGAGATGCGGCGGTAGAGGCTCCACGAGAGCGACCAGGGCGAGTCCCGCACGGCAGGATCGGAGAACGAGAAGCTGAAGCTGCTGAAGGTCGTGCCCGGAGAGGCGAAGAAGCTGAAGGTCTGGCCGCCCCCGCGGAAGGCGTCCTTGTCGAGGATGCGCCACCACTTCTCCGGCGGGCGCCGCCAGTCGAAGTTCTTCCACGTGACGCCGAAGCTCGCGAAGGCGCCGCCATCGGTGCTGAGGCCGGCGCCGAAGGTCATGTTGCGCGTCTCCGCCTCCTCGACCTCGAGCTCGACGTCGTACTCGTCGGGCGCGCCGTCCGGAGTCTTCACGAGGCCCCAGTTCTGGCCGCTGCCGAACCGCACCAGGTTGAAGTAGCGCAGCGCGACGAGGCGGTTGCGTCCCGCCTCGAGCTCCTCCACGTCGAGGAAGTCGCCCGGCGTCGCGCCGCTGCGGAAGGCGCGCCGGATCACGTTGTCGCGGGTGTAGCGGTTGCCGAAGATGCGGAACGCCCCCTCGCGCACCTTCGGGCCCGCGGTCAGCACGAAGCGGAAGGCGACGGTGTGCGTCGCGGGATCGGCGGTGTAGCGCTCCTCGATCTGGCTCGTCGCGTAGGCGCGCGACCAGAGCCTCTCGCTGATGTCGCGGCGCGAGGTGCGCACGTCGTCCACGCGGTAGGGCTTGCCGATCTCCATCGTGGCCAGCGCCCCCAGCGCGGCGGGCGCGAGCGCCTCGCGGTCGGCCTCCTCGGGAAGCCCCCCCTCGGCATAGACGACCGAGACGGAGGCGACGTCGTAGCGCACCCCCTCGTCGAAGCGGTAGTGGATCGTCGCCCGCTTCCGCGCGTCGTCGAACCGGACCCCGACGAGCACGACCTTCGCGTCGAGCCAGCCCTCCTGGTGGTACTGGAGTTCGAGCTTGCGGCGGTCCTCCTCCAGCGCCCCGCGGTGGAAGTAGGAGGGGTTGAGCAGGCTGCCGAGGCCGAGGAACTGCTTCCGGTAGCGGTCCGAATTGCGCACGACGCGCAGCAGGTCGGCCCGCGGCAGCGAGCGCGCGCCCTCGAGCACGACCTCGTGGACGCGCACGCGGGAGCCCGCGAAGACCTGGAAGACGATGTCCTCGACGTCCGCCTTCGACGTGCGGACGCGGTAGGTCTCCACATCGACGAAGTGGTAGCCCTTGTCGCGGTGCATCCTCGCGACGATCTCGCGGTCGCTCTTCAGCGCATGCTCGTGCAGCGGGCGGCCCTTGCGCGTCGACAGGAGAGGGAGCAGGTCCTCCTTGCGCACGCGGCTCAGCGAGCGCAGCTCGACCTCGCCCACGACGACCTTGTCGAGCACGTGGAAGACGATCTCGACGCCCCCCTCCACGGCGATCTCCTCGATATCGAGCACGCCGCTGAAGAACTGCCGCAGCGTGTTCTCGTCGCGCCGCAGCAGCCCCGGGTCGAAGGCCTCCCCCTCCTTCGTCGCGATCTGCTCCTTCAGGAACGCGTCGCTGTAGCGCACCGTCCCCTCGAACCGGACCGCCATCACCCGCCTCGGCGCCGCCTCCTGCGCGTGCGCGGCCGCGGCGAGCAGCAGGAACCCCAGGATGGGAAGGATCGTGCGCAGGCGTCTCAAGAGTGGCCGGGGATTATAAGCCCCCGCTCCCGGGAATCGCTCGATCTTCGGGGGGCGCGGGGGGCCCCCGCCTCACGCGGCCGATCCCCGGGCCGGAGGAATCAGAAGCCCTCGTCCTCGGCGAACGCCGGGTTCTCGAAGCGGAGGATCGGTCCGAAGAAGTTGAGCCGCACGGTGCCCGTCGGGCCGTCGCGCTGCTTCGCGACGATGACCTCGGCGAGCGTCTTGTTCTCCTCGGTCTCCTTGTACTGCGACTCGCGGTACATGAGCAGGATCAGGTCGGCATCCTGCTCGAGCGCGCCGGACTCGCGCAGGTCGCTCATGCGCGGGCGTCGGTCCTCGCGGCTGTCGACGCTGCGGTTGAGCTGCGAGATCGCGATGACCGGCACGTCGAGTTCGCGCGCCATGCCCTTGAGCCCGCGGCTCAGCTCGGCGATCTCCTGCTGGCGGTTCTCCCCGCGATCGGTCTGCATGAGCTGCAGGTAGTCGACGACGACGAGGGAGAGGCCGTGCTTCTGCTTGATGCGGCGGGACTTCGCGCGCATCTGGATCACGTTCGCGCCGCTCGTGTCGTCGATGTAGATGGGCGCCTCCATCAGCTCGCCCGCGGCCCGCGTGAGCTTGTCGTGGTCGCCCGCCTCGATGTCGCCGGTGCGCACGCGCTGCAGGTCCACCCGCGCGCGGGCGCAGAGCATGTTGCGCACGAGGTGCTGCCGGCTCACCTCGAGGCTGAAGTAGACCACCGGCTTCTTCTCGACGACGGCGATCTGGTCCACGATGCAGTTGCAGAGGGTGGTCTTCCCCATCGAGGGGCGGCCGGCGAGGATCACGAGGCTGCCGCCGTGGAGCCCGCTCGTCATCTGGTCGAGCCTGAAGTAGCCCGTCGGGAGGCCGGTCATCGCGCCCCCCGCCTCGATGAGGCGGTTGATCTCGTCGAAGGTCTCCATCAGCACCGCATGGATGCCGACGGTCTCGGCCCCCGAGGCCCCCCGGCTGAGCGCGAAGACGGAGTCCTCCGCCATGTCGAGCAGGCGGTCCCCCGGCACGCTGCCCTCGTACGCCCTCTCCTGGATCTGCGCGCAGACCTGCAGCAGGTTGCGCCGCACCGCGCGCTCGCTGACGATGCGCGCGTACTCGGTCGCGCCCACCGCCGACGGCACGTGCATCACGAGGCGCCCGAGGTAGTCCTCCCCTCCCACCTTCTCCAGGTCGCCGCTGCGCAGGAGCTGCTCGCGCACGAGCGTCGCGTCGACGCGCGAGGCCGACTTCGCGAGCTGGACGCAGGCGTCGAAGATGCGCTGGTGCGCGACCGAGTAGAAATCGTCGGGCTGCACGAGCAGCAGCACCTCGTGCAGCAGGTCGCCGTCGAGCAGCACCGCGCCGAGGAGCGACTTCTCGGCGTCCTCGCTGTGCGGGGGGGTGCGGGGGACGGGCTTTCTCGGTTCGATCATCGGCAGCGGCATCGGGAGAGGGGCGAAGCGGAGCCTAGCCTCCGCGCGGCCCGAAGGGAATGTCTCATCCAGAATAGGGAGGGCGGGGACGCAGAATGGGGAGAACCGGTGGACAGCATCGAGGCCGCAGGCTGGAGGCACGGGGGCCGCGCGCGCCTTCGCGGTGATCGCTCCCCATGACGCGTGCAGCGGCCTGCACCCGTTCCGTTGCGGCGTCACGCCGCGCGGCGCCCCCGCGCCTGGTCCGCCGCCGTCCGTGGGCCCCCGCGAGGGAGGCCTACGCGGTCGGCTCGACGACCCAGACGCGCACCTCGGCGGTGGTCTCGGCGTCGAGTCGGATCGGCACGTTGAAGATGCCGAGTTCCTTGATCGGGCCCTCGAGCACGACGCGCTTCGCGTCCACCGTGACGCCCTTGCCGCGCAGCGCCGCGACGATGTCGTCGCTGCCGACCGAGCCGAAGAGGTGGCCCTCCTCGCTCGCGCGCTCCTCGATCGTGAGGCTGATGCCGTCGAGCGTCTTCGCGAGCGCGGCGAGGTCCGCGGCGTGGCGCGCCCGCACCGCCGCCGCCTCCTTGCGGCCCTTCTCTACGCGGCGCAGGGCGTCGTCGGAGAGCGCGCAGGCGAGGCCCTGCGGATAGAGGTAGTTGCGCGCGTAGCCGGGCTTCACGTCGACGATCTTGCCGACCTCGCCCAGGTGCTCGTGGTCCTGCAGGACGAGGACCTTCATGCGACGCGGCAGGTTGCGGGCCATCGCCTAGGCTCCCACGTAGGGCAGGAGGCCCATGAAACGCGCCCGCTTGATCGCGGTGCGCAGGATGCGCTGGAAGCGCGCGCTGTTTCCCGAGCGCTTGCGTCCGAGCAGCTTGCCCTGCCCCGTGCAGAGCCGCTGCAGCGTGTTGGTGTCCTTCCAGTCGATCAGGTCCACCTTCAGCCGCGTGAAGCGGCAGCGGCGCTCGCGGATGCGCGTGAACTTCTTCTTGCCCTTCATCTTGGGCTTGCGCTTGCCTTTGTCTTCTCTCATGCCGCGTCAGTTCCTGTACGAATCGTCGCCGTCGCCGTCGCCATCCACGTCGAGCATGTCGATGTCGCCGTCGCCGTCCTCGTCGTCCCGCCGCCCCGGGCGGCGGAGGTCCTGGTCCTGGCGCATCTTGTCGTGGTAGGCCGCCACCGCCTCGAGATACTGCGGGATCGGCTGGTCGAGGCGCAGCACGAGTTGGCGCAGGATGCACTCCGTCAGGCGGGACTCCTTGCGCAACGCGTCCACCCCCCCGCCCGGCATCTCGAAATGGGCGAGCAGGTAGATGCCCCGCTTGTGGCCCTTGATCTCGTAGGCCAGCTTGCGGTCGTCCCACCGGCTGAACTGGTGGATCTTCGCGCCGTGCTTCTCGAGCAGGCCCGTGACCGTCTTCTCGATGCCTTCGGGGTCCCCCGTGTGCAGCACGGGATCGACCAGGAACATGCCCTCGTAGGGGTACATCGCGCTCACTCTATCCGTCCGATAGGGTCCGAATTGGAATTCTTGTGGGGAAGCCCGTTAGGCTACGCGCCCCCCTCCTCCGGGTCAAGATCGCGGCGGTTCACATCCGACATCGCGCGCTCGCAACCGATCCTCGCCCAGAGGCGGACCGCCACGGCGGCGCGCTCGACGCCCTCGTCCACCCTCGGGCGCTCCGCCGCCGGGAAGCGCGCGAGCACGAAGCGTTCCGTCGGCACCGGCCCGGGCTCCCCGATGCCGAACCGGAGCCGCGCGTAGGCGGTCCCGATCGAGGCCGCGATCGACCGCAGGCCGTTGTGGCCGCCATCGCTCCCCTCCCCCCGGAGCCTCAGCCTTCCGACGGGCAGGTGGAAGTCGTCCACGACGACGAGGAGGTCCGAGAGCGGCACCTCCCGCCTCGCGAGCAGGCGGGCGAGCACCGGGCCGCACCGGTTCACGTAGCTCTGCGGCTTGACCAGCAGCGCGGGCTTGCCCTCGAGGCGGGTCTCCCCGCCCTCGGCGTCGGTCCCCGGAAGGCGCGCGAGGCGCGCCCCCGCCTCCGCGGCAAGGCGATCCACGACGCGGAAGCCGACGTTGTGCCGCGTGCCCTCGTATTCCGGCCCCGGGTTCCCGATGCCGAAGACGACGAGCACGCGCTAGCCCTTCTTCTCGCCGCCCTTCGCCGGGGGAGACTTCTCCCCGCCCTTGGCCGCGGCAGGCGCAGGGGCTCCCGCGGCGGGGGTGGCGGCCGCGCCGGCCACCTCGGGCGCGGCGACGCCGGGCACGGCCTCGGGCACCGCCGCGACCTCCTCCTTCACCGGCTCGACGACGTGCACGACGAGGTCGTTCGCGTCGCGCGTCGCGACGACGCCTTCCGGGAAGACGATGTCGCGCACGTGCAGCCCCTGCCCGATCGCGAGCGCGGAGACGTCGATCCGGATCTCGTCCGGGATCGAGTCGGCGCGGCAGCGCACGCCGAGGTCGGTGAAGAGCGCCTGCAACGTGCCGCCCTGCCCGATGCCCGCCGCGGTGCCCACGAACCGGAGCAGCACGTCCACCTCGACGAGTTGCGCGAGGTCCACGCGCACGAAATCGACGTGCTCGACATGCTCGCCGAAGACGTCCCACCCGATCTCGCGGATGAGCGCCGTCTGCTCCTCCTCGCCGAGGCGAAGCGTCACGACGCGCGCGTGCGACTTCATCGCGCCGCCGAACTCCGTCTTGTCGAGGGTGAGCGGCACCGACGCCTGGCCGCCTCCGTAGAGCACGCAGGGGATCCGCCCCTGCCGCCGGTAGCGCCGGCTCTGGGCCGACCCCACCTTCTCGCGCCGCATCACCGGAAGCACCACGCTTTTGCTCGCCATAGTTCGCCTCTCGAAAGGAAGCCCCAGATCCTACCGCCTCTCTCAACTAACGCGACCGGGGGGGGCCGCGGGGGGGGGCGAAGCCCCCCCGGCCCTGCCGGATCGGCCGCGGCGCGCCTAAGCCCCCGCCTCGGGGTCCGCGCCCCGCCGCGCGGCGTTCAATCCTCGAATTCCGCGTCGAAGAGGCGCGAGATGCTCTCCGCGTGGTGGATGCGCATCACCGCCTCGCCGAGCAGCCGGGCGATGGAGAGCACCTTCAGGTAGGGCCGGTGGCTCTTCTCGGGGATCGGGATCGTGTCGGTGACGACCACCTGCTGCACCGGCGCCTCGTCGAGGCGCTCGAGCGCGTTGCCGCAGAGGATCGGGTGCGTGGCGGCAAGGTAGATCTCCTTCGCGCCGAGCTTGTGCACGGACTTCGCGGCGGCGGCGATCGATCCGGCGGTCGAGATCATGTCGTCGATCAGCAGGATGTTCTTGCCCTTCACGTCGCCGATGACCGTCAGCACCTCCGTATCCCGGTCGGTGACGCGGCGCTTGTCGACGATCGCGAGGCCGGCCGAGAGCCGCTTGCTGTAGCCGCGCGCGAGCTTGCTCGACCCGACGTCGGGGGCGACGACGACCAGGTCCGGGATCTGGAGCCGCCGGAAGTAGCGCGTCAGCACCGGCGACGCGTAGAGGTGGTCCACCGGCAGGTCGAAGAAGCCCTGGAGTTGCGCCGCGTGCAGGTCGAGGCAGAGCACGCGGTCGGCGCCGGCGGTGGTGATCATGTTGGCGACGAGCTTCGCGGAGATCGGGACCCGCCCCTCGTCCTTCCGGTCCTGGCGCGCGTAGCCGTAGTAGGGGATCACCGCGGTGATGCGCTCCGCCGACGCGCGCCGCAGCGCGTCGATCAGCAGCACGAGTTCCATGAGGTTCTCGTTGACCGGGGGGCAGGTGGACTGCACGACGAAGGCGTCCGCCCCGCGCACGTCGTCCTCGATCTTCACGCGGATCTCGCCGTCGGCGAAGCGCGTGACGCTGGCGTTCCCGACCCGCACGTTGAGGTGCTCGCACATGCGCTCCGCGAGCGAGCGGTTCGCCGTCCCGGTGAAGACCTGCATCTGGTTATGCATCATGACGTAAGGCTCCTCTCTGTTCCGCGAGCATCGGCCACGGCTCCCGGCGCGATGCGCGCCCCCTCGGCCACCGTGCCCGGACCCCGCACGACCGCCCCGGCGCCGACGACGGCATCCCGCCCCACGTGGCAGAGGGGGCCGATCCTGCATCCGGCGCCGATGCGCGCGCCGGCGGCGATCCAGGTGTGCGGCAAGAGCAGCGTGCCCTCGCCGATCTCGGCTCCCGAGTCGATCACGGTCGTCTCGGGATCCTCCATCCGGACGCCGAGGCGCAGGTGGTGGGCGCGCACGCGGTGGCGCATCCGGCGCGTCGCCTCCGCCAGTTCCACCGGCGTGTTGACCCCGAAGGCGCAACCCTCGTCGTCGGTGCGGTGGGCGTCCACCGGCGCGCCGTCCGCGAGCAGCAGCGCCGGGACGTCGGTGAGGTAGTACTCCCCCTGGTTGTTGTCGGGCCTGACGCGGGAGAGCGCCTCGGCGAGGCGCCCCCTCTCCGCGACGATGACTCCGGAGTTGATCTCCCGGACCTCGAGCTGCTCTTGGGTCGCGTCCCTGGCCTCGACGATGCGCTCGAGGCCGCCCCCGGGCCCCCTGAGGATGCGCCCGAGGCCGCCGGGGGCGTCGAGGCGGGCGGAGAGGACCGTCAACGCGCGCCCGCGGGAGCGGTGGTCGTCCAGAAGCCCCGCGAGCACCTCGCGGGTGAGCAGCGGCGTGTCGCCGCAGAGGACGAGCACATCGCCGTCGAACTCCCCGAGGGCGGGAAGCGCGCACTGGACGGCGTGGCCGGTGCCCTTCTGCTGCGCCTGGTGGGCGAAGCGGACCTCGCTCCCCGCGAGCGCCGCGCGCACCGCGTCGCCGCCATGGCCGTGCACGACGACGGTCTCGCGGGGTTGCAGCGGGCGCAGCGCCTCCAGCACGTGTTCGACGAGCGTGCGCCCGCAGCAGGGCGCGAGCACCTTGGGGCCGGGCATGCGCATGCGCTTGCCCTGCCCGGCGGCAAGCACGATGGCGGCGAGGGGGCGGTCGTTCATCGTCTCTTCTTCGCTCTGCGGCCTCGGCTGGCTACCCGGCCAGGGCTCGAACCTGGACTAGGAGATCCAAAGTCTCCTGTGCTACCGATTACACCACCGGGTACTGCCGGGCCACCGCCCTAGCCTACCGGATCCCACCCGCATTGCCCCCCCGGGTGGCCCCGGGTGCGCTCCTACCCCAGATGGCGCCGCAGCAGGTCGAGGGCCGCCCACGCGAAGCGGCGGCGGATCGTGTTCCGGTCGCCCCGGAACTGGCAGGCGTGGACCGCCTCGCCGCGCTTGCCCGCCTTCGGGCCGGCGATCGCGACAAAGCCCCCCCCCGCGCGGAGCTCCTCGCCCTCCGGCATCGGGCCGGCCTCGCCGGTGGTCGCGACGGCGACGTCGACGCCGAGGCGCTTTCTCGCCGTGCGCGCCATGCGCAGCGCGAGGTCGGCGGAGGCGTTTCCCGCCCGCTTCAGCACCGTGCGCGGGATGCCCAGCAATTCGTGCTTCAGGTCGGACGTGTAGGGGATGACCGCGCCGCGCAGCACCGTGGAGGCGCCCGGGATGTCCACGCAGAGGCTCGCGACGAGCCCCCCGGTGATCGATTCCGCGGTCCCGAGCGTCAGCTCCCGTTCGCGCAACGCGCGCAGGACGACGCTCGCGAGCGTGTCGTCGTTCTCGCCGAAGACGTCGTCGCCGAGTTTTTTCCGGATCGCCTCGGCGCGTTCGGCCGTCCCCTCGCCGGAGACGGTGATCGTGATGACGCCGGTCTTCACGGTGACGCCGACGGTGGGCTCGCCGCCCCGGGCGAGCAGGTCGCCGAGCAGGTCGGCCACCTCGGCCTCGCGCGGGCCGTGGATGCGCAGCACGCGCAGCGGCGGCGGCTCGGCCGACAGGAAGCGCCTCTCGAGGTCGGCCACGACCGACCCCTCGAAGATCGCCTCCATCTCCATCGGCACGCCGGGCAGCGCGTAGACCGGCGTGCCGCCGACCGCGACGCAGAGCCCCGCGGCGACGCCGACCGGGTTCGCGAAGAGATGCGCCCCCTCGGGGACGCGCGCCATGCGGGCGTTCTTCCGGGGCGCGCGGCCGCCGGTCTTCTTCGCCACCTGCTGCCGGAGAGCCCGGTTGGGGACGAGCAGCACGCCCGCCGCGCCCGCGAGCGCCTCGCGGGTCACGTCGTCCGGGGTCGGCCCGAGACCCCCGGCGATGAGCACGGTATCCGCGCGCGCGCAGAGCCCCTTGATCGCGTCCGCGATCGCGAACTCGTCGTCGCCGGTCGTCTCCGTCGCGGAGACGAGGAAACCCCGATCGGTAAGCCGGTACGCGAGGTAGGCGGCGTTGGTGTTGACGATGCGGCCGTCGAGGAGTTCGTCCCCGACGGTGAGGATGGCGGCGCGCGGGAGTTTCATACGGAGAAGCGGATGTTCAGGATATCCCCATCCGCAACGATGTACTCGCGCCCCTCCAGCCGCTGCCTGCCTTTGGCCTTGACTTCCCGCATCGAACCCTGTTCGCGCAGGTCGGCGTAGGGCGTCACTTCGGCGCGGATGAACCCGCGGGCGAGGTCGCTGTGGATCTCCCCGGCCGCCGCGACGGCGTTCTCGCCCTTGCGGATCGTCCACGCGCGCACCTCGTCCTCGCCGACGGTGAAGAAGGAGAGCAGGCCCAGCGCGCGGTAGCTCGCGAGGTTGAACCGGTCCCGCAGGGGCTCGCCGATCCCGTACTCCGCCGCGAAGAGCTCCCGCTCCTCCCCCGAGAGCGCCGCGAGATCGGCCTCGAGCGCGGCGCAGGAGTCGAAGCGGTGGCGGACGTGGAGCGCGCCGGAGGGCAGCGCCCCCCGCACCCCCCCCTCTTCCACATTCACGAGCAGCAGCGCGGGCTTGCGCGTCAGCAGCTGGAACCCCTTCACGAAGGGCTCCTCCTCCCGGCCGATCTCCACGGCGTGCGCCCCCTGGCCGTTCGCGAGCGCCTCGGCGAGGCGGCGCACGACCGCCTGCTCGCGCTCCACGCGCTCGCGCAGCTTGGGCTGCTTCCACTCGCTGTCGAGCTTCGCGAGGCGCCGCTCGCAGATCTCGAGGTCGGCGCTGAGGAACTCGAGCGCGACGAGTTCGAGGTCGCGGGCCGGGTCGGCGGCGGGGGTGTCGTAGGCGTACTGGCCGGTCGTGAAGGCCCGCAGCACGACGACAAGGCCCTCCGCGTTGCGCATCAGGCCAAACATCTCGCCGCGCCGGTCGCTCTTCGCGCTGCCCGGGGGGATCCCCGGGTGGTCCTCCACGGTGAGCTGCGCCGGCGTGTACTTCTTGGGCTGGTAGAGGTCGCGAAGCCACTCCAGCCGCTCGTCGCGCACGCGCACGACCGCGACATGGGGGGCGGCGCCGGGCACGCCGGGGAGGCGCTCCACCGGCCGCTCCGCGAGGGCGTTGAAGAGCGTCGTCTTCCCGCTTCCGGGCAGGCCGACCAGGGCGACTTTCATCTCAGGGACTCTCCCGGCGCGGCTTCGCCACGCGCGCGCCGACGAGGATGGCGCCTTCGTAGAGGAAGATCAGGCAGGTCGCCAGCGCGGTCTGGCTGACGACATCCGGCGGCGTGAGGATCATGCCGACGAAGAACGCGATCACGATCGCGTGGCGGCGGTAGCGCCGGAACGTCGCCGGCTCGATGACGCCGACGCGCATCAGGAAGACCATCACGACCGGGAGCTGGAACATCAGCCCGAAGACGAACATGATCATCGCGACGAGCCCCACGTGGTCGTTCCACTGCAGGTAGGTGCTCAGGCTCAGCTCCTCGTTCGCGTAGCCGACGAGGAAGTCGAACGCGAGCGGCAGCACGAACGAGTACGCGAGCCACGCGCCGAGCAGGAAGAGCACAAACCCGGGGATCGCGTAGAACTTGATCGCGCGCCTCTCGTGGCCGTAGAGGCCCGCGCCGACAAACGCCCAGGCCTGCCAGAGGATCACCGGGGAGCCGAGGACGCAACCGGCGAGGAAGGCGAGTTTCATCGCGCCGGCGAAGCCGTCGTAGACGGTCTTCTGCGTCATCACGATGCTCTCGGGGTAGCGCTCCATGACCGCCTCCAGGGGGTGGCGGAGGAAGGCGACCATCCAGTCCATGCGCCAGAAGCAGATCCCGCCGGCGACGGCCACGCCGATCAGCATCCGGATCAGCCGCGTCCGGAGCTCGTCGATGTGCTCCGCCACGGTCATCCGGGTCCCGTTCTCGCCTGCCACGCGGCGATTCTAGGGCAAAAGGGGGCTAGGAAGCCCCCTTTTGCCTTAGGGGAAGCGTCCCCGGGAATTCCCGGACGTTTCAGGAGGCTCCCAGGGCGTTCCCGAATGGCCGAAGAGCCGAAGGACCGAAGGACCGGAGAGCCAAGGACCTGATGACCTGAGAACCAAAGAACCAAAGAACCGAAGAACCGAAGGACCGGGGGGCCGGGGGGCCGGGGGGCTCGGGGGGGTAGCGGCGCACAGCGCCGCGGTCCCCCCGGCACGATTGTGGTGGGTTGGGGCCGAGATCGCGCGCG
>CAZMXP010000020.1:0-75713 GCA_964570285.1 uncultured Planctomycetaceae bacterium | reverse complement strand
GTACCGCAAGCACGTCGAGAAGGACGCGGCGCTCGAGCGCCGCTTCCAGCCGGTGATGGTCGGCGCGCCCGACGTCGAGGACACGATCGCGATCCTGCGCGGGCTGAAGGAGCGCTACGAGGTGCACCACGGCGTGCGCATCCAGGACGCGGCGCTCGTCGCCGCGGCGACGCTGTCGGACCGCTACATCCCGCAGCGCTTCCTGCCGGACAAGGCGATCGACCTCGTGGACGAGGCGGCGAGCCGCCTCCGGATCGAGATCGACTCGATGCCGACGGAGCTCGACGCCGCGACGCGGCGGATCCGGCAGCTCGAGATCGAGCGGCTCGCGCTGCAGAAGGAGTCCGACCGCGGCTCGCAGGAGCGGCTCGCGGCCCTCGAGCGGGAGCTCGCCGACCTGCAGGAGGAGTCGGGCCGCCTGACCGCGCGCTGGACGCGCGAGAAGGAGGACCTCTCCCGGGCGCGGTCGATCAAGGAGCGGCTCGAGCGCGCGCGCGAGGAGGAGAAGCGCCACGAGCGCGAGGGCAACTACGAGAAGGCGGCGCAGGTGCGCTACGGCGAGATCCCGGCGCTGGAGCGGGACCTGCGCGCGCTCGACGGCGCGTCGGCGGGCGACGGCGACGACCGGCTGCTGCGCGAGGAGGTGACGCCGGAGGAGATCGCCGAGGTGGTCGGGAGCTGGACGAAGATCCCGGTCGCGAAGCTGATGCAGGGCGAGATCGAGAGGCTCGGGGCGATGGAGGAGGAGCTCGGCCGCCGTGTCGTCGGGCAGCAGGAGGCGGTGCAGGCGGTCAGCGATGCGGTGCGCCGCGCGCGCGCGGGCCTCGCCGACCCGCGCCGGCCGGAGGGCAGCTTCCTCTTCCTCGGGCCGACCGGCGTCGGCAAGACGGAGCTGAGCAAGGCGCTCGCGGAGTTCCTCTTCGACGACGAGGACGCCATCGCGCGCATCGACATGAGCGAGTACACCGAGAAGCACAGCGTCGCGCGCCTGATCGGCGCGCCGCCGGGCTACGTCGGCTACGACGAGGGCGGCCAGCTGACCGAGCGCGTCCGCCGGCGGCCGCACAGCGTCGTGCTGCTCGACGAGATCGAGAAGGCGCACCCCGAGGTCTTCCACGTGCTGCTCCAGCTCCTCGACGAGGGGCGGCTCACCGACGGGCAGGGGCGTACCGTGGACTTCCGCAACGTGATCCTGATCATGACGAGCAACCTCGGCTCGCAGCACATGCACGAGGACGAGGCGACGCGCCGCCGCCACGTGGAGCAGGCGCTCAAGGCGGCCTTCCGCCCCGAGTTCCTGAACCGCATCGACGAGACGATCATCTTCCACGCCCTCGACCGCGGCCACCTCGTCCAGATCGCCGGCATCCAGTGCGACCGCCTCGCCGAGCGCCTGCAGACGCGCGGCATCGCGCTCACCTTCACCGACAATGCGAAGCGCGCGCTGGCCGACCGCGGCTACGACCCCGCCTTCGGCGCGCGGCCGCTGAAGCGGCTGCTCCAGCGCGAGGTCGAGAACCCCCTCGCCCGCCGCATCCTCGGCGGCGAGTTCGGCGAGGGCGACCGCATCGAGGTGGACGTCCACGAGGGCGCCTTCACCTTCCGCAAGGGCGGAGACCTGGGATAGGAGGAGCACAGAGACACAGCGCGGCGTGACGCGGCAACCAAACGAGCGCAGGCCGCTGCACGGGTCATCCAGAACAATGACCACGAAGGCAGGAAGGCACGGAGACTGGGAAGCGACGAGACTGCGCGCAGAGCGCGTACCGCGTCGCGGGGGCTCCTTCGTGTCTTCGCGCCTTCGTGGTTCTCGTTCTCCCCGCTCGAATTCAGTGACTCGTCGGGATTCGCGCGGGCTGCGCTGACTTGGAGGGTTAGCAGTACAAGCCTCGGGCGCTGCGCGCCCTCGCGACGGCCTTTGGCCGATCCGGATCGAGGGTAGCGGATTTGATAAGGAACCCAGGAAGGGAGGAACCCATGAGAGCAGAGGGGAGCACTCCGGGACTCGGATGGTCGAATCCGCCTCTTCCTCGGTTCCTAGGTTCCTGGGTTCCTTCTTCCAGGCTCAAGACGAAGGCTGTGGTTGACCGCACCGCGCAGTTCCCGTGCCATCGCACGCCGAAAGGCGCGCGCGGCGACATCCTCGCGCGCCTCCGAGCGCGTTCGCCCAAGAAACCCGAAGACCCTTCGAGATTTGGACCCCCTCGTGGCACAGGGGCACAGAGGATGAGGAGGGGGGGGTGGGGGGAGGAGATACGTCCCAGGTTGTGGGGCCCCTGCTGATGGTCGCGGCGCCTCTGTGGCTCTGTGACTCTGTGCTGTGTTCTCAGGCCTGCCATGGGAATCGGAGGGGTTGCGTTCCTGCAGCGCGGCCACATGTGCGTGGGCATCGTCGGGGAGGAACTGACGGTGCGCGTCGGGCCCGAGGCGTACGAGGAGGCCTTGTCGCTGCCGCACGCGCGCAGGATGGACTTCACCGGCAGGCCGCTGACCGGCTTTGTCTATGTGGCTCCCGCGGGCTTCGCCGCGCAGAGGGACCTCGCGGCGTGGATCGCGCGGGCGGCCGATTTCGTGTCGTCGCTCCCCTCGAAGAAGCGGCAGGCGCGAAAGCGTGGCCGTTGAGCGGGCGCCGGACTCCCTCCGCGTCGTGCCGCGGGCGCCGGGGCTCGCCCCCGCGCACGCTCACTCGAACGAGTGCGCGGCCAAGAAGACGGTCGGCGTCATCGCCAGCAGGTCGTCGTCCGGGAAGTGGTGCGCGTTCCGCGTGATCAGCACCTCCGCTCCAGCCGCGCGCGCGCTGAAGTACTGCACGGCGTCCTCGAAGTCGTCGAAGCCGGCGTCGATCGCCAGGTTGAGCACCGAGGCGTCGCAAGCCGTCACTCCGACGCAGCCACGCACGGCCTTGAGCATCTCCATCGCCGCCGGTCGGGACGAGAGCTTTCGGACCACGTAGTACAGGGTGGTCATGCTCAGCGCGGATACGAGTCCGTGTACCTTGCCTAGCTCCGACAGCGCCCACACCCGAGCGGAGTGGGCATAGAAGGGTTGCCGGTGCGCGAAGACGTCGAGCACGACGTTCGTGTCGAGGAAGATCCTCACTTCCCGAACCCATGCTTCGCGAGAACGGCATCCTCGAGGATCTCGCGGTCAGTCTTGCCCTTGGGCAGCGCGACGATGCCCGTGAGCTTGCGCGTCAGCGGAGGCAACTCCTCGCCTTCAGGCACCGCACGGCGTTTGCGAGCCATCATGCGGACCAGCCGGCTGAACATGGCCGAGATGCTGGTGCCGCTATCGCGGGCAAGCCGCCGTGCCGCGCGGATGTCCTTCTCGTCCATGCTGAGCGTCAGCTTCTTCATCGATACCCTCTCATACGTATTCAATATCCACTATCATACGTATGACGGGCGGCGGGGCAAGCGCGGGGGACGCCTCACCGTGCCGCGGACGAGTTCACTTCGCCGCTTCCAGGGCGTGCGGTCGACGCGATCCTCTGGCTCGCGCTCGGTGCCGCCGCCTGGATCGGGACTTCGCTCTGGCTCGTGGGGCCGGTCACGGTGAGCCCGAACTAGGGTGCTCGCGTGGAGGTCCGGCGGAGCGGAGGGCCCCTGTCCCTTCGCGCGCAAGAGATCGCGCGAAATGGTCCATGCTCACGTGACAACACAGGCCGCTGCACCCCGGCGGGGTCTCGGCCGCGGCCCCCTCCCGTCCAGCGGACCGCCCCGCCGGAATCGGTTACAATCGCCCCCCGCGCCCCCCATGTTCCTTCAGCAGGCGGAAGAGTTTCCCGACTTCGACAGGCTCTGGAACTTCCGCGACCCCGCCGAGACGGAGCGGCGCTTCCGCGAGATCCTCCCGCGGGCGGAACGGGCGGGGACCGCGGCCTATCTCGGCGAACTGCGCACGCAGATCGCGCGGACGCTCGGCTTGCAGCGCCGTTTCGACGAGGCGCACTCGCTGCTCGACGGCGTCGAGGAGGCGCTTCCCTCGGTCGCGTCGCCGCGGCTGCGCGTGCGCTACCTGCTCGAGCGCGGGCGCACGCTGAACTCGTCGAAGCGGCCCGCCGAGGCGCGACCGCTCTTCCTCGAGGCGTGGGAGCTCGGCCAGAAGTGCGGCGAGCACGCGCTCGCGGTCGACGCAGCCCACATGATGGCGATCGTCGAGCCGCCGGAGGAGCAGCTCGCGTGGAACCTGCGCGCGATGGAGTTCGCCGAGAGGAGTCCCGACGCGCGCGCGAAGCGCTGGCTCGGCACGCTCTACAACAACATCGGATGGACGCACTTCGACGCGAAGGAGTACGAGCGCTCCCTCGAGGTGCACCGCAAGGGGCTCGAATGGCAGTCGGCCCACGGGACGCCGCGCACGACGCAGATCGCGCGCTGGTCGGTCGCGCGGCTGCTCCGGGCGCTCGGGCGCATCGACGAGGCGCTGCCGGTGCAGCAGGCGCTGCTCGCGGAGGTCGGCGAGCCCGACGGCTTCGTCCACGAGGAGCTGGGCGAGTGCCTGCTCGCGAAGGGGCGCCGCGACGAGGCGCGCGCCCACTTCGCGAAGGCGCACCCGCTGCTCGCGAAGGAGCAGTGGATCGCGGACAGCGACCCCGGGCGTCTCGCGCGCGTCGCCCGCCTCGCGGCCGACGCGGGCTGACCCGGCCGCCTACTTCGGGCGGGGCGGGTGCATGGCCGTGAAGTAGCGCAGGTGGATGCCCGCCTCGTCGTTCGTCATGCTCGCGGAGCCGATGTCGAGGTAGCGCTCGAGCACCTCGAGCGGCGGGAAGGCGTCCATGTCGAACGGCATCGGGCCGCCCCGCATCGCGCCCGCGAAGCCGAGCATGAACCCGCCGAGGAACGACTGGCGCATCGCCCGCGCCTCGCGCGTGAAGCCGACGACGATCCTCCCCTCCGGCAGCCGCGCGGCGCACCGCTCGAACTCCTCGGTGTCGCGCAGGCTCTTGACCTCCTTGCCGACGCGGCGCACCACGGCCTTCAGGTCGTCGGCGGCGAGCGAGATCAGCAGGTGGTCGGGCAGGAGCGCGTAGCAGGGCTTGATCCCGAACGGCGTCGCCGCGCTGTGGATCTTGATGCCGAGGTACTCCTCCTCCTCGACGCGCACCATCCCCTGCGCCTGCGCCGCGGCGAGCAGTCCCCCGAGCGCGCCGTCCAGCTTCTGGCGGTCGGTGATCGCCACCGCGAGCACGAACGAGGGCATCGCCTCCGGGTCCGCGCCCGCCCCCTCCGCCCCCGTCTCCGCTCCGCCCCCCGCGGCCTCGCGCGAGGCCGAGTACCAGGTGATCTCCTTGCCGAGCGCGCCGATGAAGTCGGCCTGCAGGTCCACCCCGGATGCCCCCTTGAGCATCTCGAGGCCGCCGTCCACGGTCGCGAGCAGCCCCGGCTCGATCGTGTTCGCGATGCGCCGGAACTCCACCCAGAGGCCGGGCAGGTCGACGGCCCACGTGTTGACGCCGTCCACCGACGGATCGACGAGCAGCGGCGGACGGAGCCCCTCGTTCGGCGCGTCGAAGAGCTTCAGCACGCCCGTCTTCTTCCCGGGCACGCCGACGAAGATGTCGATGCCGAACCCGTCCCGCTCGATGCCGAGCTGCCCGCCGATGGCGTCGATGGACGCGAGGCCCACCGCATCGAAGATGCGCGCACCCTCCTCGTCGAAGGTCCAGTCCTCGTTCAGCGCCTTCACCATCGACGGGTAGCCGAGGTAGGCGACGAGGTCGCGCCGCGTTCCGGTCTTCGCGAGCACGCGCCGGTAGGGCTCGTGGTCGGCGAGGCGCGGCGCCGCGTCGTCCTCGCGGTAGGCGAGGTGCATCTTCAGCGTCTCCACGTCCGAGGCGGCGGCGAGCAGGTTGCCCTCGAGGCACCAGCAGGTCGGGGCGTCGTTCCCGCCCGACGACTCCGCGAACTCCATCTCCTCGAACTCTTCCGGCCCGACCTCCTCAAGGTCCTCGCCGCACCCCTCCGCCGGGACCGGTTCCGGCGGCTCGACGACCTCCTCCCCGCACCCCTCCTCTTCCGCCTCCTTCTTCTCCTCCGTGCTCTGGTAGGAGACGATCGTCACGCCGCGGAACTCCTCCTCGAAGCGGCGATGGCGGTCCCCCTCGAGGAGGAGGCGCTCCGCGCCGGCGAGGATCTCGCGCACGCGCTCCCCGTTCCCGCCGACGTCGGCCAGCAGCACGTACCGCGTCGCGCCGTCGTCGAGGCCGCCCGCCGGCACGAAGAGGGCGAGTTCGCCCGAGACGACCTCGAGCGCCTCCTCGAGCGAGACGCCCGTCTTCTCCTTCATGCCCGCCATCGCCTCTCCCCAGCCCTTGCGCAGGCCGGCGGTGAAGGTCGCGATCGCCGGGTCCTCCCAGAACGCCCGCAGCGCCCCGTCGCGATAGCGCTCGATCGTGCGCGACACGCTGTGCAGCCCGACATAGACGAGCGTGTCGCCCGGCAGCAGCCGGTCGAAGGCGACCGCCTCCTCCTCCGCGCGCGCGAACGGGGGGATGAGCAGCAGGAGGCAGAGCAGTGCGTGACGCATGGGCCGGTCCTTTCGCGACGAGGGGTGAAGGGGTGGGGGCGCGGGGGAGGGGACGCCGGATTATCCCATCGGGAACGGAGGCGCGCACGCGGGGGGCGCTACTGCTTCGCCGGGGCGCCCGGCTTGGGGGGCGGCGGGAGGTAGCGGTAGCCGGTGTTGGGGTTGTCCTTGTCGTAGGCGAAGGCGTCGCGGTCCCTGAGGAAGCGCTTCACCGCGTCGACGGGGATCGCGAAGTTGAGTCCCTCGCTCATGAAGATGCCCATGTTCGTCACGCCGATCACCTCGCCCTGCATGTTGAAGAGCGGGCCGCCGCTGTTGCCGGGGTTGATCGCCGTCGTGGTCTGGATGTAGGTGAGCCCCTCGAAGGGGCGGTTCTTCGTCGAGACGATGCCCTCCGAGACGGAGCGCTCGAGCCCGAGCGGGTTGCCGATCGCGTAGACCGACTGGCCGACGCGGCACTCGGCGGAGTCGCCGAGGTAGGCGATCGGAAGGTCGGCGACCCCCTCCAGTTTCAGCAGCGCGAGATCGAGGTAGGCGTTGGTGGCGACGATCCGCACCTTGTCGATCTTGCGCTTCTCGATGCCCCCCTCCTTGCCCTTCTCGAAGAGCACGACGGTGATCTTCGTCTCGCCCTGCACGACGTGGTCGTTGGTGACGACGTAGCCGTCCTCCGTGATGATGAAGCCGCTGCCGAGGCCGCTCGGCGTCGTGACCATGACGACGGCCCCCTCGGTGCGGACGACGTTCTCCTTGACCCCCTGCTCGGTGCGGCGGATCGTGCTGAAGAGGGCGTCGCCCTTCTCGCCCCCGGTCGTGCCGGCGGCGCCCGCCCCGGCCCCCGGACCCCCCGCCGCATCGATTGCCAGTTCGGCCTCCGCGACGCGGGCGAGGACCTCCTTCTTCGGCACGGAGAGGATCGTGTAGCCGACGTCGACGAAGTAGGTGTCGACCGTCTCCTTCAGCACGCTGCCGCGCACCTCGCGCCCCTCGCCGAGCCTGAAGAGGTCGGCGGAGGCGGCCGGCGCGAGCAGCAGGAGCAGCGGCAGTGTCGAGCGCATCATGGGAGGCGATTCTACCGCACGTTAGGATGGCACACCCATGCCGACACCCGCGCCCCGCCTCGCCGCCCTGCTGATGCTCCTGTGCGCGGGTGCGCGCGCCGGGGACGAGATCCCCGCGGCCGATCCCTTCCCGTTCGGCTTCCGCGGCTTCGAGCTCTACAAGCTCGACCACCAGATCGCGCAGCTCACCGCGTGCGACGTCGACGGGGACGGGCTCAGGGACCTGCTCGTCGTCAACAACGACCGCGCGAAGATCGAGGTGCTGCTGCGTCGCCGCGAGCCCGTCGCGCCGAAGGCGAAGCGCGGGGAGACGCTGCCGAACGACCTCGCCGACGACCGCTTCTACCAGCGCGAGGAGATCCTGACCGAGAAGCAGGTCTGGTCGCTCGCGGCGGGCGACCTCAACGGCGACGGCAGGATCGACGTCGCCTACTACGGCAAGCCCGAGGAGCTCGTCGTCGCGTTCGGCGACGGCAAGGGCGGCTTCCCGTCGAGCCAGACCTTCCCGATCGAGGACGGGGCGGCGACGACCGGAGGTCTCGCCGTCGCCGACATGAACGGGGACGGGCGCGCCGACCTGCTGCTGCTCGGGAAGGGCTACACGGCGATCCTGCACCAGGGCGAGAAGGGGACGCTGCTCGAGCCGGTGAAGCTGCCGCACGGGGAGAAGGGCATCCACCGGCTCGCGGTGCGCGACCTCGACGGCGACGGCCGCGCGGATCTCGTGCTGCTCGCGTCGGCGTCGCCGCGCTCGGTGCGCGCGCGCTTCGGGCGCGGCGACGGCACGCTGGGCCCCGAGCTCGCGTTCGAGACGACGCCGTGGCGCGTGCTCGACGTGCACGACATCGACCCCGCGCCGGGCGCCGAGATCGTCGTCGTGCAGCGCAACTCGGGCGTGCTGCGCTCGCTGCGCCTGCGCACGCGGAGCGACGCCGCGCAGGATCCGCTCGCGCTCGGCAGCGTGGAGATCCACGCCTTCGAGGAGACGGGCAGCGCGAAGGTGCGCTCGATGGCGATCGGCGACCTCGACGGCGACGGGCGAAGGGACATCGTCGTGACCGAGCCCGGGACCGCGCAGCTCGCGCTCTACATGCAGGGCGAGGGCGGCACGCTGCACGCCCGCCGCCTCTTCCCGACGCTGGCCGAGGCGGAGGCGGTGCGCGTGGCCGACCTCGACGGGGACGGCCGCGACGAGGTCGTCGTGCTGAGCGGCGGGGACCGGGCCGTCGGCCTCAGCCGGCTCGGGACCGACGGCCGGCTGCCCTTCCCGACGATGCTCCCGGTCGCGGGCACGCCGAAGGCGATCGACACCGCCGACTTCGACGGCGACGGGCGCAAGGACCTCGTCGTCGCGGTCGAGCGCGACAAGAAGCAGTTCGCGCTCGTCTACCTCGGCGGGGCGGTCGGGGGCCCCCCGGCGATCGAGGTGGACCTGAAGGGGCTCAAGGCCGCCCCCGACGACATCATGGGCATGGACCTGAACCAGGACGGCCGCACCGACCTGCTCTGCTTCGACCGGTTCGGGCCGATGCGCGTCTGGCTGCGCGGCGAGGGGCAACTCTTCGTCGATCTCTCCGCCGAGGGCGAGAGCTACCGCGGCGGCCTCGTCAGCAAGATCGCGCGGGGCAACGTCCACGCGGGCGACCTCGATGGCAACGGCAAGGCGGAGCTGCTCGTGGCGTCGCAGAACTTCGCCCGCGCGCTGCGGCTGGGCGCCGGCGGCGGGCTCGAGGTGACCGACCAGGCCAACGGCCGCTCGCCCCGCTCGCAGGTGAAGGGCGTCGTCTCCCTCGACCTCGACGGGGACGGCAAGGCGGACGTCGCGCTCTACGACGGCGAGAAGGACACGGTCTCGCTGCTGACGCGCAACGCGAGCGGCGTCTTCGAGATCCGCTCCAACCTCGCGGTGGGCGAGTTCGAGTTCCAGGCGCTGCACGCCGCGGACATGAACGGCGACGGCAGGCCCGACCTCGTGATCCTCGGCAAGAACCGCTTCGGCATCCTCTACGGCGGGGGCGCGAGCCGCGACCTCGTCGAACTGCACAGCGTCGAGAGCAGCCGCCGCGACGCGCGCCTCGGCAAGTTCGCCGTGGGCGACCTCAACGGCGACGGGACCAGGGATCTCGCCGTGCTCGACGGCGGCAACCGCGGCATCCAGATCTTCTCGTACACCGCGGCGAAGGGGTTTCTCGAGGAGCTCTTCTGGCGCGCCTACGAGAAGAAGATGCACGACGACAACCGGCGCGACGGCGGCGCCGACGAGATCCTCGTGGACGACCTGGACGGCGACGGGAAGTTCGACATCGCGATCCTCATCCACGACCGGCTGATCGTCTACCCGCAGTAGGAGCTGGTCCGACGATCAGTCGGACAGGCTCCCGCGGCCCGTCGCGATCGTGCAGAATCGCGCCACCCCCCCTTGGCGCGCATCAAGGAGGGGCTGCGCAAGCGATCTCCCCTAAAGTACCACCGCCCAACGGGTTACATCGCACCCCTCGTCCCCCCCGCGTCACCGCAGCCCCTCCGTTGCGATGTATGGGGGATGCTACCGATGTGATACCTAGTGGATTTTGCTTGTGATTTGGTCCCAGCAGGTCCATTCTGGTCCCATGAAGCGCGCCTGGGGGAGCATCGATCGCCGCGCGGGCCGCTGGACGGTCCGCTACCGCGATCCCGCAACCGGGAAGCGGGTGCGCAAGACCCTTCCCGCCTCCGTCCCCGAGCACCTCACCAGCGCGCAGAAGGAGGACGTCCTCGCGGAACTGCGGAAGCGCGTAGACCGCGGCGGCCCTGCCACGCTCGCTCGATTCCTCGAGCGTCACGCACCCGTCTACCGCTCGCGCGTCGCCCCCTCGACCGCGTTCAACGTCCTCAACATGGCGGGCAAGCTCGCGGAGGAGCTCGGCGACCTCCCCATGGCGTCGGTCGATCGGTCCTTCGCCGGCGAGTTCCTCGCGCGCCTGAAGAAGACGGGGCTCTCCGGCCGCGGCCCGCTGAGCGACCACACGCTCCGGCACTACCGCGCGATCCTGCGCATGTTCTGGCGCGCGGCCACGGAAGAGAAGGGCGGCCCGGTGTCCAATCCGTGGGGCGTGCCGCTCGCGCGGGGGCACGCGCGGCCGGTGCCCGCGCTCGCCGTCTCCGAGTGCGACCGTCTCGTCGCGGCGATGCCCCCCGTCCACGCGCCCCTCGTTCGCTTCCTCCTCGAGACGGGGCTGCGCATCGGCGAGGCGATGGCGCTCTGCTGGGACGACGTGCAGGGCGGCGCGGTGTCCGTGCGCAAGAGCAAGACGGGGCGTCCGCGCGTCGTCCCGCTCACCGATGCAGCGCGCGCCGTCCTCGCGGGCATCCCGCGGCGGCGCGGCATCGGCCAGGCCAACCGGATCTTCCGCGACCGCCTGCGCTACTCCGTGTTCCACAGGGCGTGCGCGAAGGCGGGCCTGGCGCGCCTGCGCATTCACGACCTGCGGCACATCTTCGCCGTGCGGTGCGCGCGCGCGGGCGTGCCGTTGCTGCACCTGAGCAAGATCCTCGGCCACAGCACGATCGCCATGACCCAGCGATACGCCGATCATGAGCCGGACGCCTTGGCGGCCGCGGGGATCGCGAGGCTCGAGGCTCACGAGCGGAGCGCCTCCTCGACGGCGGCCCCAGCGTCGAACGCCTGAGCGGGCCTCCAGACGCCGTAGAAGGCCGATTCGGGGAATCGGCCCGAGACGACGCGGATGCCGTGGCGATCGAGCCAGCGTCGCGTGGAGCGTCCGTGGGCGTGCCCGAGCTGAAGCCGGGCCCACTCGACGGTGACGAGCCGGTCTGTTGCCATGGACGACCCCTACACCGCGGCGGATTCGTCCGAGAGGTCGAGCAAGTACGTGAGCGTCAGGCCGAGCAGGTTCGCGAGCGCCGCCAGCGCTTCCGCATCGGGGACGCCCTCGTTCTTTTCCCAGCGCCTAATCGTCTCAGCGGTTACTCCGACGCTTGCCGCTGCGACGGTCGGGCTGATCCCCTTTTCGAGCCTTGCCTGTTCCGCCCTGTCTCCGCGCCACTTCCCCATGTTCTGCATTTGTGCTCTCCGGGTTGCTCTCGATTTCGTAGAGCGCGTTCACATTCCCGTCGGCGAGCACGTTTGCGAGGATGATCAACTGGTTTGCGTCTGGCGCGGTGCGCCCCGTTTCCCAGCTTGAGATCGTCGGTCGGGTTACGTTCAGGCCCACGGAGTAGAGTTCCTTCGTCAGGGTCTCTTGCGACCAACCCTTCGCCTCGCGCATCCTTGCGATGAGTTCGGGCTTCCAGCGGTATTTGGGCATCTGATCTCCGTGACCTGAATCCTTTTGACAAGGATAGCACGCCAAGGAATCTCTGCCAAGTACGCGCATCATCGGGACGCATCGTATGCCTGCCGCCAGCCGCCCGCAAGGATTTCTTCGCTAAAAGTTCTTGACAGGCTTTGGCGGGCAGGATTAGGATCGTCCCCCATGGCACCCGTCAGTACGGATGCGGCCGGCAGAAGCGGCGGACTGGATCGGCAGACGGCTTCGCGTAGAGCACATCGCGTCGCCGCCATCCCCTGGGGAGTCTCCGGATCCCGTTCATGCGCGCCGACCCTAACGCTTGTTAGGGACACGAATCGGCGAATCTCCCGCGTATACGCGCGCTACGGGGCCAATCGCGAAACCGCCACCACCGGTTGTGGGTGTCTCGGGGGGATCGCGGGCGCGCGGCATGCGGGGCCGCGAGTGGCGCACGCGGCGGGCCAACGCGCGGGGGCCCGCCGGAGCGATTCCGCCCGTGCGGAAGCGGCGCGATCGCGCCAGCGCGACGGGAGGGGTTCATGACGTTCTGGGAGGTCCTCGCCGCCGCGACCACCATTCCCCACTTCAGGCCTGCCGCCACGGCCATGGAAGCCGCCGAAGGCCTGCGATCCTTCGCCGACGAGTGCCTCCACCTCTGGACGGCGGACCAGCGCGCGGCGTGGCAGGCGCTCCAGCCGGTCATCGAGCAACACCTGAACGCGCTGCACGCCGCGGACTTGTCGCGGATGGGGGGGCGGCGGTGATGCGCTTCCGTGCAACCTACGTTGGCGAGTACTACGGCGAGCGCCACGACGTGTTCCTTGCGTGCGACTTCCAGCACGCAGCCAAGACGGCCGAGTCGACGCGGCGGCTCGACGAGCGACTCCTGGGGGTCGAGGTCGTTGCCGAGGCGGCGACGCCGAAGGCGATCCTCTTCGTGCCTACCGGCGCGAAGCCGCGGGAGGGCGATTGGTGTTTCCCGAGGGGGGGTGTCGCCACCGCGACGCAGGTGGATCGGGACCACAGCAGCGAGTGTTGCGCCGGCTACCGCCGAGTTGACATCGACCTGCGCGAGACGGTCGAGCGGGCGATCCGCGCAGGCAAGGCGATGGTCGTCCCGGATACCTACCCGTTGGTCCCCGATCTGGTCGAGCGCATCGTCCGCGCGCTGGAGGGCAGGTAGATGGGCGCGGCGCAGAAGTACCTCTCCCAGCGCGACCGCATCGAGGCTTTCGAGCGGCACATGCGCGACAACGACGAGGCGCGCAAGGAGATCGCGAAGGCGCTGAAGGCGATGGACGCGCGCCTTCGCGCGATCGAGCAGGCGCTCCTCGAGTGCCAGTCGACCGACGTCGCGCAGCAGCGCGAGCTCGACGACCGCCTGAACGGGCAGGTCCATCACGCGCTGATCCTCGCGCACGTCTACGTGCTTGCGACCGACTGGCGCCCCTGGCGGCGCTGGCGGTCCATCAAGGAGCTGAGGCGGCTCTTCGCCGCGAAAGGAAGGAAGCGATGAGGCACGCGAGATTCGCCGTCCGGGAGCGCAGGGACGAGGCCTACGACCCGCACGAGGGGTTCGGGGTGATCGGGCTGATCGCGGCCGTGCTCGCGCTCTACGCGATCGCGTGGGTGCTGTAGCCGTGGAACTGCTGACCAATAGCCGCCTGAAAACCCTCGACGACTGCCCCCGCAGGGAGTGGTGGATGTACGGCGAGGGGGTGCGTCCACGGAACGACGGGGAAGCGCTGCGCATCGGGTCGCTTGTCCACAGGGCGCTGGAGGCGTGGCTCAACGCGCGTATCGACTTCGCCGGCGAGCCCGACGCGTGGCTCGTCCTCGCCCTCGACGCGATCGCCGGTCGCGCGTTCGACGCCTACGAGCAGGTGAAGGTCGAGGAGATGATCCGGGGCTACCACACGCGGTGGCATGCAGAGGAACTCGACGTTGTCGCGGTGGAGCACCAGTTCGTGTTCCCCGTCAACAACCCGTCGACCCGGGGCAAGTCGAAGACGTTCATGCACGCGGGGAAGCTCGACGGCGTCGTCCGCTGGGGCGGGCGCCTGTGCCTGCTCGAGCACAAGACCTGCGGCGACGAGATCGACGACCCGTCGGCGGCCTACTGGGAGACGCTCGCCATGGACGCGCAGGTGAGCCTCTACTACCTCGGTGCGGAGTCGCTCGGCTGGAAGCTCGAGGGGTGCCTCTACGACGTCCTGAAGAAGCCGGGGCTTCGCCCCGCCAAGGCGACGCCGGAGGACCAGAGGAAGTACACGGCCGAGAAGATCGACAAGAAGACCGGCGAGGTGCTCGAGCCGTCGCGCCTCTACGCGAACCAGCGCGCGGAGGACGAGACGCCCGAGGAGTACCGCGCCCGGATCCGCGCCGCGATCGAGGCCGACCCCGCGCGCCACTACGTGCGGAAGGAGATCCACCGCCTCGACGTGCAGCTGAGGCAGTTCATGCGCAACGCCTGGGGGAAGGCGACGGCGCTGCGCGAGACGCACGCTGCGGCGCGGGAGGAGGGGGTGGACTCCGTCCTGCAGGTGACGGCCGCGTGCCACCGGTTCGGCCGCTGCTTCCTGTTCGACGTCTGCTCGGCGGGCCTCAACCCCGACGACTTCCCCGAGCGGTTCGCGCGCCTCGACAACAAGCACCCGGAGCTCGATCCGGATCTCATCCAGTCGCTGATGGAAAAGGAGTCCACGGAATGACGACCGATACGAAGGTCCCCAAGCCGGGGCCCGTGCGGCAGAAGCCGCCCGCGCCGCCGTCGCGCATCACCGCGGGGAGCATCACGCGGGGCCGGCACCACGAACCCGACCGCGTCCTCATCTACGGGATCGAGGGCGTCGGCAAGAGCACGATGGGCGCCGACGCGCCCAACCCGATCTTCATCGCCGCCGAGGCGGGCGTGCACCACCTCGACGTCGCGAAGTTCCCCCAGCCGACGAGCTACGGCGAGGTGATGGACTGCCTCCGCGTGCTCTACGCGGAGGACCTCGGGTACCGGACGCTGGTCATCGACACGATCGACTTCGTCGACGACCTCGTGCACGCGCACGCCCGCGCGGAGTCGGGGATGACCGAGGAGAAGTGGGTCGCCTACGGCGCCGGCGTGAAGGTCGCCAAGCCCTACCACGCCGCGCTGCTCGCCGCGCTCGAGGCGCTGCGGGCCCGCCGGCGCATGGAGGTCATCCTGATCGCCCACGCGCAGACGAAGCGCTTCGAGAACCCCTCGGGGCCCGACTACACCCGCTACAGCGTCAACCTCCAGGGCGACGCCACAGTGACGATGTACTCGCGCTGGGTCGACTCGCTGCTCTTCTTCCACTTCGAGGACCTCGTGAAGAAGGGCGAGGGGATCGAGAAGAACAAGGGCGTCTCCACCGGAAAGCGCCTCCTGCACACCAAGCGCGTCGCCGCGTGGGACGCGAAGAGCCGCTGGGAAATCCCCGAGGAGATCGAGGTCCCGAAGGAGGGCCCCTACGGCGTCTACGCGGAAGCGCGTCTCGCCGGCGGGGTCTACATCCCGTTCCAGGAGGCAGCGAAGTGAGCCACAACTACGAACCCGGCACGTACCCCGCGATGTGCATCGCGAGCTACGTCGGAAAGTCCTCGAACAAGGGCACGCCGGAGATCCGCCTCGCCTTCTGGAACGATGAGGCCGGCCTCATCTGGGCCTACCGCTACCTGACGGAGGGCACCGTCCGGTACGTGACGAAGGAACTCGTCGCTCTCGGATGGGATCCCGCCGCGCGCGGCTGGGAACTCGACGAGATCCACCAGGTCGACACGCCCGAGGGCCTCCAGGAGGACCCCGTCAAGGCCAGTGCGCTGCGTGGCGCGAAGGCGGAGATCGTCATCGGCAAGGAGAAGTACGAGAAGAAGGACGGCTCGCACGGCGAGCGCCTCCGCGTCATGTTCATCAACCGTCCCGGCGGAGCGCAGCGCGAGGAGATGCCGGAGGACGAGCACAAGGCGTTCCTGGCCGACCTGCGCAAGCGCATGCTCGTGATGGACGGCGCCCAGCCGCCGGCCGGGAAGGTCGCGCGCCAGTCCGTGCCGAAGCCCGGCAAGAGCGCGCCGGCGAAGGCGAGCAGCGGGGTGCCGAGGCCCGCACCCGTCGCGACGCCGACAGCGCCGGCGACCGCGCCCGGCGGGACGCCGGAGTCCGAAGGCCCTGGCACCGCGTCGCCGCCGAGGGACATCAACATCCCGATGCGCCCGAAGCTGACCGACGCGGAGGCGGGCGCCGCCGCCGCCGACGCGGCAAAGGCCGTGCGCGAGGAGGCGAGGAGCAGGCCCGCGCCGGAGCCCGGGCCCGACGACGAGATCGACTTTGAGGTCGTGCCGTTCTAGGGGAGCACACGCATGAAGCGCAGCGACTACAAGTCCACGACCCCGCTCGACGAGCACGAGGTGCTCGAGGAGCTCAAGAGGATCCACCAGAAGAAGGCCGGCCACGAGGCCGAGCTCGTCGGCCGCAAGGAGGCCTACGACAAGACGAAGGAGGCGATCGCCCTCTGCGACCAGCAGATCAACGACATCCTCCGCGCGACGAACGAGGACCGCTTCGCCTACCGGCTGAAGAGCGGCGACGTCACGTTGGCACCGCCCGACAGCCAGCTCGACATCGAGGACGCGATGGCCGGGGACGGCGCGGGGGGGAAGAAGAAGAAGTAGCTACTCATGGGGGGCGGCGCTCAACCCGAGCAGAACCCTTTTCCCAATTCGCCCGGCGTGTCCCCTCCGACAGCGCCACCGCCGCCTCCCATCTCTGAAAACCGATCCGTTCGCCACGCATGGTGCGGCGGGAGATCCGCCGACGTCGCCGACGCGGCCATGAAACACGTGGCGGGCGGTTCCTTGAGATCGAAGGGAGCACCATGGACTTCTCCGATTGGATGCGCAAGAACCACCACCCGAACGCTGACGACACGCAGTCGATCCGCGACCTCATGCGGGAGGCGTTCGACGCGGGCCGCGAGGACGGGCTGGAGGCCGCCGCGGAGCACGTGCGCGGGCTCCGCATCGAAGTGGACCCCGAGGGGGATGTGGACGAGGCGGACGACGTCGCCGCCGACATCGAGAAGCTCTGATGGGCATGCGTCCGTTTCCTCCCATGCCTCCGCCCAAGCGGCCGGGCGAGTCGTGGACCGCGTTCGTCGCGCGCATGGAGGAGGACCGCGCGATGCTCCGCCAGCGAGCGCGCGATGGCAACCCGCTTCGGCGGCTCGTCGGGTGGATCATCGGGCGCGACCTGACCCCCGAACCGCCTCCCCTGCCGCGCCGGTGGGCGGAGAACGCAGCGGCAGAGCAGCGCGGGGAGGCGGTAGGTCCGTGAGACTCCTCGCACTCGACCTCGGCACGATCGCGGCCTGCGTGATCCGCGAGGACAGGAAGCCCCTGATCGTCGCCGAGTGGGACTGCTCGGTGCAGCGCGGCGAGAGCAACGGGATGCGCATCCTGCGGTTCCGCAAGCACCTGGCCGAGGCGATCGCCACGCGCACGGACTTCGTCTTCTACGAGGACCCGGGGGGGACGATCCGGAATGCGGTCGCGGCGCGCGTGCTGCTCGCGCTCGTGGGGGAGATCGAGGCCGCATGCGCGGAGCGCGACATCCAATACAAGGGGTTCAACCCCTCGACGATCAAGCGGGCCGCGACGGGCAAGGGCGGGGGCAAGGGGACCGACAAGCCCGCGATGCTCGCGGCGACGCGCGCGCGGTGGCCGGAGCTCGAGGTGTCGAGCGAGCATGTGGCCGACGCGCTGTGGGTGATGGAAGTGGCGCTGAGGGAGATCGGGGCTTGAGCGACCGCGAACGGCGCCTGTGGGGGATCGTCGGCACGGCACTGCTGATCTACGTCACGATCGCGCTGACGCGCTATCGCTTCGCGCACCCCGACCTCACGGAGACCGAACTATTCCTGCGCATCCCCGATGCGCTGTTCTGGAGGTAGACGATGATGACGAACACGATCGCCCTCGACCAGCTGGTCGAGAGCAGGCTCAACCCGAGGAAGGACTTCGACGAGGAGAAGCTCGCCGAGCTCACGGCCAGCGTGAGGGAGCACGGCGTGCTCCAGCCTATCCTCGTGCGCCCGCACGCGGGGAAGAACGGCGCGACGCACGAGATCGTCGCGGGGCACCGGCGCTTCCGGGCGGCGAAGGCCGCGGGCCTCTCCGAGATCCCCGCCGTCGTGCGCGAGATCGCCGACGACGTGATGCTCGAGCTGATGCTGACGGAGAACCTGCGGCGCGCCGACCTGCACCCGATGGAGGAGGCGGCGGGCTACGAGGTCCTGCACCGCAAGCACAAGCGGAGCGTCGACGACATCGCGGCGAAGGTCGGGAAGAGTGCGAGCTACGTGTACGACCGGATGAAGCTCTGCGCGCTCTGCGAGGAGGCGCAGACGGCGTTCCTGGCCGGAAAGTTCGCGGCGGGCCACGCGATCCTTCTCGCGCGCTTGAAGCCGGAGCAGCAGGCGCGGGCGATGGATCCTGCAGAGAGGGCGCTCTTCGAGCACGAGTACGTGCTCTTCGACCCTGACCAGGAGAGGGACGAGGAGCACGACCGGATCAAGGCGCGCAGCGTGCGGGAGTTCGGGGCGTGGATCGACGAGCACATCCGGTTCGACGCGGCCGCGGTGGACCAGATGGTCTTCCCCGAGACGGCGGCCAAGGTCGCCGAGGCGGAGAAGGTGCTGCCCATCACCCGCGAGTTCTCGCTGCCGACCGACCTGAAGGGCGAGGTCCGGACGTTGACTTGCCGTTCGTGGAAGCGCGCGGACGGCGAGGCGAAATCGAAGACCTGCGAGCACGCAGAGATGGGGCTGATCGTCGTCGGCCACGGCCGCGGCGAGGCGTTCCTCGTCTGCACGAAGAAGGACCGCTGCAAGACGCACTGGGGCGCCGAGATGCGCGAGAAGGCGAAGCGCGCGAAGGAGCGCGAGGAGGGCAGCACCGGGAAGCAGTCGAAGGCGCAGGCGAAGTGGGAGCGCGAGGAGGCGCGCCGCAAGGCGGAGCAGGAGAAGCGGGAGGCCGAGCAGAAGCGCTACAAGAAGGCGCTGCCGGCGATTCGCGAGGCCTTCGTCGCGCGCATCAAGGAGCTCGAGCCGAAGGCCTCGGGGCCCCTGGGGCAGATCCTCCTCAAGCTTGCGTATGGATACGGAACCAACCCCAAGAAGCTCCAGGCAGTGATCCCCGCGGGCCCGAACACCGAGGATCTGCTTCGGCACCTCGTATTCGTGCAGATCAACGACGACCTCAGCAACGATTGGATTGCTTGTCGAGAGGCGCCGGACCGCGCTAAGACCCTCGGGATCGACCTGGAGGCGATCCTCGACGAGCACGCCCCGGCCGAGAAGCCGGTGAAGAAGGGCAAGGGGGTCCACTCGTCTGGAGACGACGCCGAGCCCGGCACCTGCCGCCAGTGCGGCTGTTCCGAGGAGGCCGCCTGCGAGGGCGGGTGCGCGTGGGCGGACGAGACGGAGACGCTCTGCACGGCGTGCGCGCCGGCGGCGCCGCGCAAGCGGAAGGCGGCGAAGCGGAAGGGGAAGTCGAAGAGGGCGAGCAGCCCGAAGGAGTGACCGATGAGCATGGCGACTCTTGAGAAGGCGATCCTTGCGGCGGCGCGCGCCGAACTGAGGAACCCGAAGCTGCGCATGAAAGACATCCTCGAGTGGTCCACCGGAGATGTGGAGCCGCGCGACGGCGAGATCGTGATCCGGCTGCCGGACCCCGGCGTCAACGTGTGCGTCTCGTCGGCCTGCGACAAGCGAGCCAAGGCCTCGTCATGATCGTCTACAGCCGCAACCCCGCGCACGATCCGCCGCGCAGGGTGGAGGACCACGTCTACGTGCGCTGGCAGGACTTCCTCGCCAGCCTTGAGGTGAACGTGCGGCAGTGCGGGGACGCCGCCCTGCTCGAACTCCAGCCCGGCGACGGGACGCGCTACCTCTTCTCGCTCGCGCGCGATGGCGAACGGGTCGTGCTCGCGTGCGTGACGGGCGCGATGCTCGCCGTCGAGCTGAGCGCGTCGCAGCGCCTCGCGCCGCACGACCTGCCGACCCCCGGAGGGAGGGCGAGGATCAATCCCTACACCGCCGCGATCGCCTGCGATCTCTTCAACGCGGCGATGGGGCACGATGTCGAGCGGTACTACGACTGGGATGCTGCGATGCCGCGGGTGAAGCGATGAGCGCCGCCCTCGCGCTCGGGCGGCAGGAAGTGGCGACGTGAAGGTCGCCGGATGGATCGTCGCGTCCGCGCTGCTCCTGCTGTGGCTCGATGTGCGCTGGTACTGGTTTGTGATCGTCGCGCTGGTGTGGGTCATCGTGGGAATGCTGGCCAGTTTCGCGGGCTGGGGGTCCTGACGATGCCCTGCTGCAACCGCAGCCGCCGGAGGAACCGATGAGCGGCGAGAGCGACGACGACACCTGCGGCCTCTGCGGACACCCCGGAGCCGACAAGATCCCCCACCCGCACTACTGGCCGGGGGAGCGCCGCCCCGATGGTCCGCTGGTCCATGCCTCGTGCGAGGAGGAGGAGTGCGGTCGGGCGCACGCGCTGCTGTCGCAGGCGGAGCGCGATGCCGTGCTGAGGAGCATCATGCGATGAGCGGGTGGACCCGAGAGCTTCCGAAGGAACACGGCCCGTGGTGGGTCCGCGAGGTCGGCGCACCCCACGCCTCGCACGTCGTCGAGTTCTGGCATGACCCCATCACCGGCGACATGATGATCGAGACGGATCGCGGTACCGAGACGGTGCAATCCCGCTACGCGGAGAGCGGCATCGCGTGGGAGTTCGCGCGCATCCCCTCGCCGGAGGAGTGGTCGGCGCTCGTGGCGGAGCGGGACGGGCTGCAAGTCCACTCCGAGACGATGGCCGCGAACTGGAAGAGCGCGGAAGGCGAGGCGGATCGGCAGCGCGAGCGCGCCACCTTCGCGGAATTGGAGCGCGACCGCCTTCGCGCGCTGCTCGACGCGGAGGGGGACGCGGAGCAGATCGCGGAGGACGTGCGCGAGGGGAGTTACGTCGGGCCTTACGAGCCGACGTGGCAATTCGGGCTTACCAGAGCCGATGCCGCCGAGCGCATCCGCTCCGCCCTCGCCGCCGCGAGGCGCGAGGGGCGAAGGATGGGCATCGAGGAGGCGGCAGAGGAGTTCGAGAGTTCGCTCGACGGCTCATGGTGGTCCGAAGACGACGTGCGGAAGCGGATCTACCGAATCCGCGCCGCGGCGGGGGAGGGGTAGATGGACGCGGCGACGGGAGAGTGGGTGCGATGATCGCCCCCGGCGACTTCATCCTCCCCTTCGGCAAGCACAAGGGGCTGTCGATCGACAAGGTCGCGGAGACCGACGAGGGGCTCCGCTACCTCGACTGGATGCGCGGACTCGGCGACTTGAAGCCGCCCCTGCGCGCGGCTCTCGACGCGTACCTGGGCGACCCGTCGATCGCGGAGGACCTCGCGAAGATCGTCGGAGATCTCCAGTGACCCGCGCCGCGATCCTCTCCGCGCTCGCCCGCGCGTGCACCGCCATGCAACGCCAGCTCGTCGAGAGCCCGGGCGCGAAGCCCTACAACTCCGTCCTCCTCGCGCGCCTCCAGGAGCAGCTCGGGCCGCACCTCGTTCGCGAGCTCGCCGGCGGGGGGCCGTCCGGGGAAGCGGGGGCCACGGCCGATCTTCGGCCGTCTCCTCCACCGCCACCGCCGGGTCGCGTGCTGCGGGAGCACCAGATGCCGCGAAGGGTGCTGCGCGTAGGCGGCCGCGCGCAACAGAAGACCTGACCATGGCACAGAAGCTCACCCTGTCGAAGGACCTCTCCCTCCCGCTCGAGGCGGTCACCGAGACCTTCGGCCTCCTCGCGGCCCGCGGCGCCGGCAAAAGCAACGCGGCCCGCGTCCTCGCCGAGGAGATGCACGCCGCGGGCCTGCACTTCGTCGCCGTCGACCCGGTCGGCGCGTGGTTCGGCCTGCGGTCCTCCCGCGACGGCAAGTCCCCCGGGCTCGCGATCCCGATCCTCGGCGGGAAGCGCGGCGACGTCCCCCTCGAGCGCTCCGGCGGGCAGCTCGTCGCCGACCTGATCGTCGACCAGCGCATCTCCTGCGTCCTCGACGTCTCCGGCTTCGACTCCGAGGCGGCGAAGAAGGCCTTCCTCCTCGACTTCGCGCGCCGCCTCTACCAGCGCAACGAGGAGCCGCTGCACCTCTTCCTCGAGGAGGCCGACGACTACATCCCGCAGCGGCCGATGCGCGACGAGGCGCAGCTCCTCCGCGCCTGGGAGAACATCGTCCGCCGCGGCCGGGCCCGCGGGCTCGGCATGACGCTCATCACCCAGCGGAGCGCGGCGATCAACAAGAGCGTCCTGACGCAGGTGCAGACGCTCATCGCCATGCGCACCACGGGCCCCCAGGACCGCGCGGCGATCGAGGAGTGGCTCAAGTACCACGACCAGTCGCGCGAGATCCTCGCGAGCCTCGCCGGCCTCGAGAGCGGCGAGGCGTGGGTCTGGTCGCCGCAGTTCCTCGGGCGCACCGTGCGCACGCGTTTCCGGCTCTCCTCGACGCTCGACTCCGGGGCCACGCCGAAGGTCGGCCGCGAGAGGCGCGCGCCGGCGACGCTTGCCGACGTCGACCTCGGGGCGCTGCGCGAGCGGATGGCAGCGACGATCGAGAAGGCGAAGGCCGAGGACCCGAAGGCGCTGCGGGCAAGGATCGCGGAGCTCGAGCGTCAGCTAGCGATGCGCGGCAAGTCCGCGACAGATCCGGACGCGCTCGCGAGGGCCCGCGAGGAGGGTGCGGTGGCGGTTCGCAAGCTGGTCCGCCGGAACGCGATCAAGGCGGACGGCCGGCTCAACACCGCGCGTGACCTGCTCGCGAAGGCGCGCGCGATGATGGAGGAGGTGCAGCCCTTCTTGCTGACGACGGACACACTTGCGCCGGAGGGAGGGGTTTCGGATAACAATCCGACCCCGGCCGCGCAGTTGCCGCGCCCGCAGGGTGGTATTTCTGTGCTACCCACGGCGCGCCGTGCCGCGCCCTCCGGGGGCCTCGGCGCGGAACGCAAGGTCCTCGCCGTCCTCGCCTCCCGCGCGCCCGTGCGCCTCACGCGGGCCCAGCTCGGCACGCTCTGCGGCCTGGCCCACCGCGGGGGGACCTTCGGCACCTACCTCTCGCGCCTCAGGACGGGTGGACTAATTGCGGAGGAAGGGGACCTGATCTCGTCCACCCCCGAGGGGCTCGCGGCAGTGGGGGGGATCCCCCCCGCACCCTCGTCGCCGGCGGAGGTGCAGGCCATGTGGAAGAACGCGCTCGGGCCAGGGGCCGCCGGCCGCCTGCTCGACGCGCTCGTCGAGGCCTACCCGCGGTGGCTCTCGCGCGAGCACCTCGCCGCGGCAGTCGGGCTCACGGCGGGGGCCGGGACGTTCGGCACCTACCTCTCACGCTGCCGGTCGAACGGGCTGCTCGAGGAACGGGGGGGCGAGGTCCGGGCGGCGGCGGGGCTGATCGAAGAGCCCTAGGCTGGCCCGTCGGGCGGGATCCTGCTCGCCCCACATGCGGCGGGGACAGGTCGTTTCCCGAACAGACGAGACGCAACTCGGGTACACCACTGCCATGCGGAAGATCTCTGCGCCCGCCTGGCTAACCAACCGCTGGAAGTGGGTCGATGGCGTCTGCCTCACGGTCCTCGGGGTCATGGTCGGGATGCTGCTGGAGGAGGCCGTCACAGATTTCCCCACCGTCGTGAAGATCGCCATCGCCGTCGTAGCCGGAGGCGGTGCTCTAGCCGCGCGTTGGGCCGCGCCGCCGCAGGCCCACCCCTTCACGGGAATGCAGGTCCTCGGCTTCGAGGAGAATTCGCTGTCGATGCCCGGAGACTGCGAGGCTGTCGAGTTCTGCTTGGCTGCTAGCTATGGGCCGTCTAGCTTGCCTGAGCTGGAACTGGAACCAGCGCATCTCGTAGAAGGTGAGATCATCGGCAACAGGATCTCAATCCGCAGGCGCGATTCAGACCAGGTTCGTAACCCGATCTTGATCCGCTACTCAGTCAAATGGTGGGGCTAGGACACCAGGGTTGCATCCGTCGCCAGTCTGGTATCTTGAGAACGAGAGAGGCGGCACCCCGTCCCTTCGCCGGCCTTGGTAGGGACGGAAGAGGGCGGGGGCTGCCCCGGTTTGTCGAATCCGCACTGGGTGTGCGAATCGACATGTGCATTGAATCGAGGCTGCGCGCGTAGTCCACAAAAAACACCCTCCCGACTCAGTTTGTGCGGAATCTGCGGAGAACTCGCCAATTCGTGGTTACGCCGGGTACGCCACCCTCACCGTGCTGTCCGAGCAGAGTTCGATCTTCCCTGCGCGCAGGAACAGATGGACGCGCGCCTTCGTCATGCGGTCCTCGCAGACGTAGGAGGGCGAGAGGGTCGGCGCGTCCCGGTTGCCGTCCCACTCCCACGCCTTGTCGAAGCCGTCCACCTTCGCGCCTCCGCGCGAGAAGGGCTGGACCATGTAGCTGAAGGTGCCGTCGGCGTAGGCGATCTCGTAAACGATGAATCCTGCGTCGGTGCCGCGCCAGTTGATCTTCTCGACCCGGATCGTCGGCTGTGCGGTCACTGTCGCCGCCGCAGCGCCGCCGCGAGCATCACGAGGGTGGCGAGCCAGACGGCGAGTGGGGAGTAGCGGAGCCATTGAGAGCACTCTTCGCGCCCCTCACGAAGAGCGCCCGCGCCGCCCATGCGAGAGCCAGCAGGATCGCGAGCAGGTAGGGGGTAGCCTGCTCGATCAGGCTCCCAAGACTGTCCGTCGTCTTCGACCTCGACGTCGCGTCCACCCGGAGCGCCTCCGCCGTCCTCTCCCACGCGGCCGCCGTGCGTTCGACCTGCTTGATCGTCCCGCACGAGCTCGACAGCAGCAGAGCCAGGACCGCTATCGACCTGCACATTCGCTTCCCCCTCGACGCCGTGCGTCCACTCGACCGAACCCTTGCCGTCCGCGCGGAGCGTCGCGCCGCCGCGCAACTCGGCCTTCACGACGCGCCAGGGCGTCGCCTGCTTCGCCGTGCCGCAGGCGGCCAGGAGGGCCACGAGTAGCCAAGCAGTTCGCGCTGCAGCCGCGGCACGACCTCGCGCGATCGCGGGCACTGCACGCAGCAGTACAGGTCCGGCCTCCCCGCCACGCGCAAGAGATAGTGCGGGGTGGTTGCCCTGCAGCCGTCGCACCAACGCGAGGGCGTCGCCACGCGGCATCACGGGGGGGGCGCGCCTGCGAACGTGAGCCCGAACGCCGAGGCCTCCGCGGCCGTGAAGAGGTGCGCCGTCCACGCCGGCAGCGGCGCCCCCGGGTCGAGCACCAAGTGCTCACGCGGGTTCCTCCGGATCACGACCACCTTCCCCGCGGACGGCTTCACCGGCCCGAGCAGATGCACCGACGTCTCCGACGCCGGGAAGAGCCGCACGCCGGCGACGCCCTCGCCCTGCGCGAGCAGGACGGTCACGTTGCCGTCCGTCGCCGCGCCAAGCGATGGCGGGAAGAACGCGTAGGGCTCGACCGGCAGCGGGGACTTGCAGCCCGCGAGGGCGCAGGCGAGCAACAGGGACAACAGTGCGAAGTGCCTCATCAGCCTCTCCTCTCCGCGCGGATCTCCTCGCGGATCTTCTCGGTGTTCGCCTCGCGCGCCGTCTCGAGGCGCGTGATGGCCTGGTCCCACTTCCCCTCGATGCGGTCGAGGCCACTCTCGAACGAGCGGGTCACCTCCTGCAGCGACTCGCGGAAGCACTCCTGCATCTCGACGACCTGCGCGGTGTTGCTCTTGATGTGCGTGAGCATCAGGCTCACGACCTTCCAGAGCACGAAGAGCGCCGCGGCGCCGATGCCGCCCTGGATGAGCAGCTGGACGAGTTCGGGAGTCGGCACCTACGCGAGCTCCAGCCAGGCGGTCAGCTTGGCCGAGTACGCGAGGCTCGGGTTCGTGTCGGCGACCTTCACCTCGAACTGCGCCTTCTCCGCGGCGTCGAGCAGGACGAGGATCTGCGCCCCCGTCGTGCGCCCGGAGACCTGCGCGAGCAGCCGCGAGCCGACGCCCGTGTCGCCCTTGCGGCGGAACCCGATGTAGGACTTGTCCTCCTCGCCGGCGCCGGAGGGGATCGTCCCCGCCTCCTTCGCCTTCACCTCAAGCACGACGGCGAAGGCGACCTTGTCGACGGAGAGGCCCTGCGCCGTGCGCTCGTCGTCGATCTGCGAGGCGAACGCGAGGTCGGTCCAGGCGACGTTCGCCGTCGCCGGCGACGCGGGGGAGAAGGCGACGTCGCGCCCGGCGGGCGTGTCGTGGCGGATCCAGATCGCGCCGCCGATGAACCGCCAGCCGTAGCTCGGCGACGCGCTGAGCTTCTCCCAGCGGAAGACGCCGGGATTGAGCTCGCTGAACGGCGAGGACGTTCGGATCCACCGGTATCCCACCTGGGGCGCGCCCCAGCCGCCCTGCTGCGGATCGTCGGGACCGTAGAAGCACGAGAGGGCGGCCTCGATGCCGTTCTTCAGCGACGTGACCGCCGCCGACACCTTGCCTACGCCGGGCTGCGGGCCCCCTGTCCAGCTTCCGCTCACGGAGGGAACCCTAGCGACGGGCTAGCGGCGGCCCACGGCGGTCGCGGTGCGCCCGCGGGGCACCCGCGACGCGATCCCCGCTGTCCCAGCGAAGTGCGCCCACGCGCGCACGTGGGCGCCCTAGTGGCCCGAGACGACGTAGGAGAAGCCGACGTTGCCCGCCGGCGCGAGTCCCGTCGCGAGGTCGATGAACTGCACGACGAAGTTCGGCGGGTTCGCGAGGTTGTTGCGCTGCGTGACGGCGTGCGCGATCGACACCGCGTGCGGCTGGATCGTCACGACCATCTCGTGCGGCCAGGGCGAGGACCCGGTGACGGGGTGGTTCGCGAGGTTCACCGTGACCGTCCCCGCGCCGCCCGTGTAGACGCCCCCCGAGCCCTGCTGCCGGTAGCGCTTCAGGATCGCGTGCACGCGGATCTTCGGGCAGATCAGCTGGAAGAACCCGGTGGGCTCCGCGGGCAGCGCCCGGACCTCGACCTGCTGCGCGACGAGGACGGCCTCGGGATCGTGGGGGAGCCACGGCCCCGTCTCGTCGAGGCGGTACTCCCACCGGGGCGCCGGCAGCGGGCGCAGGGGCTTGTCATCCCAGGTCAGCTGGGCGTTGCGCCAGAAGCAGTCGTCGACGACGAACCGCTCGGGTCCGCGCAGCGCCGCCGGGTCCCACTCGAAGTCGTCGAGGTCCCACGTGTCGGGTCCGGCCGCGGTGCCCGACTTGCGCTGGAACTCGTCGTAGATCGAGAGCTGGAACTCGACCGGCGCGCCGAAGTCGTGCACGACCGATGCGTAGGTCCCGTTGCGGCGGAACTCCGTGCCGTAGACGACCTCGTCGGGTGCCCCCTCGTCCCAGATGTCCCAGCCTTCCTCGTCGGCATCCCAGATCGGGATCGCCTTGAGGCGCAGGCCGTCGGTGGCGTCGAGCTCGAGCGGGCCCTCGGTGTCGATCGTCTCGAACCCGTTCGGCGAGTCCCCGTCGAGCGAGAAGAGCAGCAGGGGCACCGCGTCGGGGCGGTGGGGCATCACGACGGTGCGCAGCACCTCCGGCCCGACGTTCCCCCCGCGGCCCACGGGCCGGATGACGACGGGGCGCCCCGTCGACAGGCCCGCCCCGTCGATCGCGACGGGCGGGCCCGCGGCGAGCCGCGGCAGCATGTCGCGGTCGGTCGGGTCGCGGAAGGCCGTCACGGGGATGACCCCGAGCAGCTTGCCGCGGTCGCCGTCGGGGCCCTGCAGGACCTCGAGATAGTGGTCGTCGGAGTTCGCCGCCGGCGGGTCGATGCTGATGCGCAGTCCCGTCTCGGGGCGGATGACGTTCACGCCGGGGTTCGCGGGCGCGACGACCGTCGCCACGGTCTCCGCGACGAGCACGGGGGTCGGCTCGACCGCCTGCCAGTCCCCCTCGATGCCGTTCACCGCGGCGGGCAGCGCGCGGATCCACCACTCGCCCTCCTCGACCTGCAGCACGGCGTGCCGCTCGGGGCGGAAGAGCCGGTGGACCAGGACGCCCTTCGCCTCCTTCCACCGCGAGAGGTAGAGGTTCCAGGCGAACACCGTCGGATCCGGGATCCCGTACTCCGCGACGTGGAACTCGACGAGCCTGATGCCCACGCTACTGCCCTCCCGACGAGGTGAACGTCCCCGAGAGCGTGCCCTGGCCGCCGCGGATCACGTTCGCCTTCACCGACGCGGACGCCTGAGGCGGGGAAGGCGGCGGCGTCGTCGACTTCGACGCCGAGAAGAGGTTCTTGATCGACTGGCTCACCTCCTCGAGCAGGCTCTGGTCGCGGAAGATGTACTGGTCGGTCCACGTGACCGTGCCCTTCGACCGCGTGAAGTAGATCCCGTCTGGGTAGACGGAATCCGAGTACTCCTGCAGCGCGAGAACGCCGATCCCGGTCGCGGGCTCGTACGAGGGCACCAGCACGAGGAACTTCTTCGCGCTCCACCCGTGCTTCGCCGAGGAAAGGGTGACCATGTCGCCCGGCTCGAGGTCCAGGTCGCCGTAGGAGACGCCGACGCTCGCGAGCACCGGCGTGAGGTTCGCCTTGTCGCGGATGTAGCCGGCCTCGCGGCGCGCCTGCGACTCGCGCGAGACCCCGAAGACCTGCATCTCCAGCGGGATCTCCGCGATCGTCACGCCGACCTGCGGGGACGTCGGCGCCTCGGCGGTCGCCTCGCGCCAGAACTCGTCGCGGTCCCTGTACTTCACGCGCACCAGGTTCGGCCTGCGCCGCACGCGCGATCGCCGGATGTCGGGGACGCCGACCTCGGAGGTCCGCACGTTGTGCCTTGTCCCGAACTTCAGGGGGTCGGCCTCGATGTGGCGCGCGACCGCGATCTGCGCGAGGTCGTGCACGATCTTGATCTGCCCCTCCGAGGGGAACACCGTGGCGCGGCAGGTCCGCGCGATGTGGTCGACCCACTGCCTCGCCTCGCTGCGCGTGTCGACGACGAGGTCGAGCTCCCAGAGGGCCTCCTTCTTCGTCGAGCCGGTCTTGAAGAAGACCTGCGTCTCGCCGACCGTCGCGCTCTCCTTGAAGGAGTCGACGTGGATGTCCGGCACGGAGTACCGGAGCCCGCGGCCGTAGAGCTTGTTGAGGTAGATGTCGAGGATCGCGAGCCCCGGGCTGCGCGTCCACGCGAACGGCCCGTTGTCCGGATCGCCGCCCTGGCGCGGGTCCCACAGCTCGCGGCCGCGCCAGAGGACCTCGACGTCGGGCTCGGCACCCTGCGTCTGCTCGGTCGCCGGCACGTCGAGGCCCATCAGCGCCCAGTTCGCGTAGGTCTCCGCCGACCTTTCGAACTCGATGACGGCGGAGAGCGTGGGCTGCCTCCGGTCGTTGTCGTCGTCGTAGAACGTGCCCGACATCCGGATCTCGTAGGTCGCCTTGCGCGGGAAGCGCACGACGAGGAGGCGGCGGATCGCGGCCGTCGTCATCCCGCGGGTCCAGAACCAGCCGTCCTTCTTGTAACGGATGTTCTCCTGCACCGCGTCGCGGGACCAGTCGGGGTTCTCGGCGAGGTCGATGTACGGGCGCTGCCCCGCGCGGATCGCGGCCGCGGCCGCGGCGCTCGTGATCTTCGGCTCGATGACGTCGACGGTGGCGAACGTCGTCTTGCTGCCCGGCGTCGTTCCCGTGGCCTTGTACTCCACCATGACGCCGCCGGCGGAGAACATCCCGCGCCCCTTGGAGTCGCGCTTGAGCATGCCCGAGGACCAGACGAGGTAGAGCTTGATCCCGTCGGAGGGTGTTTCGACCGCGTGGATCGTGTGGATCTCGCCGACCGGCTTGGGGTCGTTGGGGCCGTTGAGCCCCTGATCGAGCTTGAAGTTCTTGTTGAACGGCCGCCCGATCTCGTCGAACCCCTCCATCGCCGTCTGGGTCGCCGTGCCCGGGCGGAACTGGGCGCGCACCCCGGGGATCTGGCCCGCCGGGATCTTGTTGATGCGCACGCGCGTCTTCCACTCGGCCGACGTCGTCGCGGTGTCGCAGCGTCCCTGCGAGCAGACGTAGAGGCCGCGGAAGATCAGGCCGCCGTCCTTGTAGACGAGGTTCGTGCTCACGGTCTGCGGCGTGATCGGGTGCTCGCCGTAGACGACGGGACCCGGCCCGCCGACGCCGCGGTTGTTGCCGATGTTGTCGAAGCCGTAGGTCGGCGAGCTCGAGAAGCCCGCGTTGCCCTTGCTCGTGCTGAAGAGGCTTCCCGCGGCGCTGAGTCCGCCGCCGATCAGGAGCGAGAGTCCCGCGCTGGCAAGGAAGGACCCCGCGGCCGCGAGGCCCCACAGCGCGCCGCCGGCGGCGATCTGGATCAGGGGGATCAGGAGCGGGAAGACCATCGATCACTTCCGCTGCGGGATGCCCGGGAAAGCCTGGTGGTCCACGTTGCGCATCGGGAAGGCCTCGTCCATGAAGGAGTCGAGCGTCTTCATCGGGATCGAGATCCGGCCGCCCGCCTCGTCGGGGGACCCGTCGGCGACGAAGGCCTCGATGTTCCGCTTCAGCGCGCCGTCGAGCTGGCTGCGCTCGACGATCATCACGTCGATCCTCCTGTCCTCGAACGTCGCCCCGGCGTTGATGAGCCCGCGCCAGAATCCCGCGCCGTCGTCGCCGAGTTCCAGCGTGACCGTCGCCGCGCGGTCGCCCTCGATGCTGACCCTCCCGACCCCGAAGGGGCGGGGCGTGTAGACGTTGCCGCCGAAGGTGATCGGGCGCTCCGCGTTGCACATGCGCACCAGGCCGTTCGGGGATGCGAGCCCCGTGCGCACCGTCACGAGGACGAGCGGCCGGAACGGCGCCGCGGTCTGCATCGCGGCGAGGAAGGCGCTCTCCCAGTTGCGCATCAGGCGTCGCGGCCGACCTCGTCGATCGAGAGGACCGCGTCCCAGAGCTCGAAGCGCGCGAGGTGGCGCACCGCGAACGGCTGCGCGAGCATGCAGTACCGGAAGTAGCGGTAGTCCGCGTCCACCGTGGAGGAATCGGAGACGCCGGAGGAGAGCACGAACTCGCGCGCGTCGGTGTCGACCGACGCCACGCCGACCGGAGACCCGGCGACCCGCACGACGTAGGTGCCCGCGGCGTCGTCGGGGAAGTCCCCCCCGCGCAGGCCCGCGTCGGGGATCTTCCACCGCGTCACGGACCCGCCGCTCGTCACCGGCGCGAGCGCGATCGCCGCGCGCGTGTTGTCCTTCAGGTCGCGGAACAGGAAGCGCGCGGCGAAGGTGTTGGCCTCGAAGAGGGCCTTGACCGCCTGGCGCTCGGACTCGACGAGGCGCGACAGCGGCAGCGACCACGACAGCATCTCGCGCTCCGCGTGCTCGATGCGCCGGACGGAGAGGTTGCCGGCGAACCGCACGTCGCTCCATAGCTGCTGCGGCGAGACCTGGAACTCGCGCCCGGAGATGACGATCGAGGGGAAGCGCGGGATGGGCATGTCAGACCAGCGCGCTCCGGCTCCGCGCCGCGATCGCCTGCGCGTAGCGCCCGTGCAGCGCGCGCTCCACGTGCGCGAGGATGATCCGCTCCTGCTCGCCGACCGGCAGGGAAAGGAAGTCGCCGCCCCCGCCGATGTGTACCCCGCCGAGGTCGACGTGAACGCCGCCGCCGCCGCGCATCTCGACGGGGATCGTGCGCCCGTCCGGCAGCGGGACGACCGCCTCCCGCTTGCTGCCTTCTCCGCGGACGACGACCTCGGGGCCGCGCGTGATCCCGCCGGCGGCGTAGTAGCGCACGGGATAGACGGGAGAGTCGCCGGTGGGGAAGACGCCGCCCATTGCCGCCGCCGTCCCGCGCGGGAAGAGGCTCTGCAGCCCCGGGATGCCGCTCAGGAGCGCATTGAATCCGAGCTGCGTGAACTGCGAACCGAGGTTCAGCAGGAGGTTGCGCCCGATGTCGGCCGCGCTCCTGAAGCCGGTCGTGATCCCGTCGCGCACGAGGTCGGCCCACGTCGCAGAGAGCTGGGGGCCCACGCTCCGGAGGTTGAGAGTGAACTCGTCCTCGACGAGGCGCTGCCTCAGCTCGCGCATCTCCTCTAGCTTGGCGACCATGTCGTCGCGTGTGCCCGCGCCGATCTCTCCGCGCAGGAACGCCGCCTGCACGGCGACGATCTCCTGGTGGATCTCCTGATCGATGGCGAGCCTGTCCCGGCGCAAGTCGTTCGACTCGCGCAACAGGACGAGATCGCGCTCCAGGTCCTCGCCCCGCGCCACGAAGGGCTGCGCGGCGCGCGCCTTCGACTCCGCCTCGCGGTCGTCGACGTCGCCGGCGCGCTCGCGCGCGATCAGGCGGGCGCGGTTCTGCAGGCGCACGACGTCCTTCGGGTCGGTCACGCCGAGCGCGGCGATGCGCTCGAGTTCCGCCTTGAGGTCCTGCTCGATGCGGAGGCGCTCCCGGCGGAAGGCGTTCTGCTCGCGGATCAGCGCGATCTCGTTGTCGAGGGCGCGCTGGTTCTCGAGGAAGACCCGGTCGACGGGCGCCTCGGCTGCCGGGCGCCGGACGAGGCTGCGGAGCGCATTGAGAGGCGCATCGACCGCGGAGGAGAGCATGTCGCCGAGGGCCTGTCGCGCGGCGACGGCCTGCATCTCGCGCAGCCTGGCGAGCGCCGAACCGATCCACTCCGCGACGGCCTTCCACTCGTCCTTCTGGCGCCCGGCGGCGGCCGCCACGCGATCGGACTCCCGCTTCTGGTCCTCCGCCACCTTCTTGCGCTGCTCCTCGATGCGCAGGAGGCGATCCTGCTCGACGAACTGACGGCCGAGGCTCTCGATCTCCCCGCCGAGGATCCGGATGCGGTCCTGCGCATTGATGTAGGCGAGGAAGCTCTTCGGGTCGCGCATGGAGCGCTCGACCTTCTCCAGCTCCACCATCTCCGCGCGCTTCGCGTTGATCCGTTTCTGGATGTCGTCGATCGAGAGCTCCCCCTTCGTCGGCTCTCGGCCGAGGCGGTTCATCAGGTCGACGAGCGCGCGGCGCTGCCGCACTTCCTCGCGGAGGTCCTCGAGCGTCTTCTTCCGGATCTCCGCCTCGCGCTCCTGTTCCGCATTGAGCGAGCGGAAGTGCCCGACCACGGTCCCGATCGCGGCGCCCACTGCGGCGATGCCGAGGGCCGCGGGCCCGCCCGACGCGAACGCGGTCAGCAGCGACATGCCGACCATCGCAACGCTCTTCTCCGCGCCGGCGGCGGCCGCGGAGACGGCAGTGATACCGCTGACCATCGACCGCAGTCCCGCCTGCGCGCCCTTCGTCGCCTGCGTGAGCGACATCTCCATGCCGCGACCGGAGCCCTCGACCTTCCGCGCCGCGTTCTGGAACTCCTTCGACAGCTCGTCCTTGAGCCGGAGGTAGAGCGCGAGCTCGTTCTGAGACGCCATTACTCGCGCTCCTCACGTTCGAGGCGCGCCTCGATCGATCGCATGCGGCGGCTCGCCTCGAGGAACTGGTGCGCCTGCGCGAACGCCCCCCCGGGCGCGGGCAGGATCCCCTGCTGCAGCAGGTCGTAGCAGTCGAGGAAGAGCGCGAAACCAGGATCGGAGCCGAGCACGACGTTGGGGCACCGGAGGATCGGGATCCTCCCCTCGCCGCGGCAGCGCGAGCAGCCCCCCATGCGCGAGGGCACGGCGTCGCAGCGGGGGCACTCGACGGAGTCGGTGGCGGCGGAGCGTTCGAGCGGCCGGTCGCAGCCCCAGCGCTCACGCGCCTCGGGAGAGGTGCGGCAGGTCCTGCAGTTCTGCTCGAGGCGGCCCCGCCGCAGGAGGGCCGCCAGCATCATTTTAGGTGGTCGTCCTCCGCGATCCTGTGGATGTCCGTGATCGCGTTCGCGAGCTCCAGCCGGAGCGCCGGGTCGAGCATGGAGAGGCTGCGGTCGGTGGCGCGCCCGGACTTCGGGTCCGCATCGAAAGGCGCGTCGACGATGGCGCCATCGGCGTCTCGCCGCATCTTGAACCCTTCCCAGCCGCGGAGGCCTGCGCGCAGGATCGCCACCTTCTGCGTCCCGCTGCGCTGCCGGATCGCCATGCTCTCGTCCGTCGACCCGTCGAGCATGATGCGGTCGACGAGCGCGTCCTCGATCTCCGCCATCTCCTGCGCGAGGATCGCGCCGAGGAGGAAGACGGTGGCGCCGGCGACGGGCCTGCCCTCCGCGTCGCGGCAGGCGCGGGGGACGTAGCGGACGATGCGGTCGGGATTGATCGCGAGGAGCATGTGCCTCCGGGTCAGGTGCAGAGAAGGATCAGTTCGTCGTCGCCGGCGTCGTCGGAGCCGACGAGGTTGAGCGTCGTCCCCATCACGGCGATGCCGCTGCGGCCGTCGTCGCTGAGGCCGGCGACCTGGGCGAAGGGCGCCGAGAGCATGAACGTGTTGCCCGCCTCGCTGCCGAGGTCGAGTTCCACGGGGAACACCGTCCCCGCCCGGTACTTGCCCACGAAGTCGAAGTCCGCCTTGAGCACGGACTCGGGGTCGATCGTCAGCTGCGGCTCGCGGTCGGTGATCAGGTAGGAGAGCACCCCGGCGGCGTCGCTCGCGTCGGGGCGCTCGTTGACCTGGTTGCGGGCGTTGACGTTCAGGACCTGGAACGGGATCGCGACGTTGTCGAGCTTCAGGTTGACGCCGAGGAAGGTGGGGGGCTTCTTCGTCGGGTAGGTGATGCCCGTGAGGAGCGCGGCGTCGGACGTGTCGCGGAGCACGCCGTTGTATTCGAGGTTCACCCGCCCCGGCTGCCCGGCCTGAAACCCCAGCGTGAAGTTGCCCCGCGCGCCGCGCGCCGAGTAGAGGATCCCGTCGAAGTAGCCCGCGAGCGAGAGCGCCGGCGAGGCCGCCGCGCTGTCAAAGCAGTATGCGACGGCGACACCCTGCGCCGCTACGGACGGCGTCGCGGTGGCGCCCGAGGTCGCTCCGGTGAGGAGGTTGGTCCCGTTGAAGGTGCCCGAGACCGGGATCAGCCAGAGCGTCACGGTCCCGTCGGCCGTGCGGCGGACGACGATGCCGACAGCGTTCGAGGTCGCCTGCGTGACGCGCTCGCCGGCGCGGAAGGGCCCGCCGGTGATCGCCCCGATCGTGAGCTTCCACGGGTCGACCTGCCGGACGCCGCAGCCCTTGAGCAGCGTCCCGAAGCTCGGCGGGGTCGCCCCCGCGCCGCTGCCGACCACGTCCACGCCGAAGGTGAACCCCTTCGTCTGCACGCCGGGCACCGCCGAGAGCGGCGTCAGGGTCGAGCGGGCGGGCTTGCGCGTGAACATCGCCACGCTCGGGCGCACCTTCGGCTCGTAGGCGAGGAAACCGGCGTCGGAAGCGCCCGGCGCGTTGAACGTGCCCTCGGTCGTCTCGATCTTCGCGGCGACCTGGCGCCGACGCTCCAGCATCCTGCCCGGCATGCGCACTCCTTGCGGGGGCGCCTTGCCCCGCGAGGAACCCTAGGCGCGCCCTCAGCGCGACCGGGTCGGGTCGAGCCGGTCGTGCCGATAGGTGATGCGCACGGTCACCCGGTGCAGGCCGAACGGCTGGCCGCTCTCGTCGACCTCCTGCACCGTGCCCATGACCCGGGTCGAGAGCGCGTCGCCCCCGCGGCCCGGGTCCGCGAGGACGGCCCGCTTCACCTCGGCGAGGATCGCGTTGACCTCCGCCGGCAGCCGCTCGCCGTCGAGGTCGCGCTCCCAGACGAACAGCATCACTTCGAACTCCGACGTGATGAGCCCGACGGGTCCGGCGACGCCGTCGCCCTTCGACTCCCCGCCCTCGACGACGATCACGCTCGGGAAGTCGGGCATGTCGTGCGGGCTCGAGGCCATGCGCGGGACGCCGGCAAGGCCCGCGATCCCCTCGATGGCGGCGACGAGGTCGCGCACGATGCGCTCGCGCGCGGAGAGCGCCTGGTCCTGGGCGGGGGCGAGGATCGGGAAGACGCCGTAGCTCCCGCCGGCGATCCCCGCGGCGGCCATGGGGTCGCGCAGGTCGTGACGCTCGAGCACGCTCACGCGCACGACGTGGGTCGCGAAGGGCTGCGTCGGCGCCGCCACGACGAGGGTGTTGCCGCGGATCTCCGTGTCGACCGCGAGCCCGCCGCGCGTGGGGTCGACGAGCAGCGCCCGCTCCACGTCGAGGAGCAGCGCGTTCGCCTCCTCGGGGAGGTCGTCGAACTCCCGCGTCCAGAGGCCGATCTCGAAGTCGATCCGGGCGTCCTGGTAGTCCGTCGCTCCCGATGCGAGCTCCTCCTCCTGCGACGTCCCCTCCCGCACGACGATGCCGGGGTACCCGCGCAACCTGAACCCGATCGCGTTCACGCGGCGCACCTCGGCGACGTCGTGGCCGAACCCGTTCGCGAGCTTGATCGACCCGAGCGTCGCGGCGATGTTCAGGAAGATGCGCTCGCGGATGCTGAGGACCTTCCCCTCCGCCTCGAAGGGAGGCGCCAGCGAGCGAGTGACCCGGCCGAGCGCCTCGATCGGGATCGCGAGCACGGCCGCCACGGGGATCGCCTGGCCCAGCGCTTCGTACGGCGGCGCCGCCTCGGCGGCGACCCGTCCCGTCGCCTCGAGCGGAGGCAGGACCAGGACGACGACGTAGCCCGTCGATTCGATCGGCACGGAGGCGGCCGCCGCGACGCCGGCGGCGGCTTCATACGGAGCGGAAGCGCCCGTGGCCACGGGCTGGAGCGATTCGTGCGCGGCGGAGCTCTCGGCGGCGGCGCGCCCGAGGGCCTCGATCGGCACCGTCTCCGAGTTCTCGACGGAGTCGGCGGAGCCCTGCGCTTCGTAGGGGATCGATCCGCCCTCCGCGACCCCCTGCGCCGCCTCGACGGGGGCGGCCTCTTCGCGAGCGATCGCGAGGAGCGCCTCGTGCGGCGCGACGGCCTCCGCGGCCACCCGCCCGGCGGCCTCGAGCGGGACTCCCTCCTCCCGCGCCGCGCGTCCGGTCGCCTCGATCGCGGCGGAGATCTCCGTCGCCAGCCCGGTGGCGCTCTCGATGGGAGCGCCTGCCGCCGCGCCGATCGGCTGGAGGGACTCGAGCGGCGGCTGCACGGTGCCGGCGATACGCCCCGTTGACTCGATCGCGCAGGAGAACGAGTTCGAGACGGGCGTGCCGCCCGTCGTGCCGATCGCGAGGGAGCAGAACTGTCGCGCGGTCCCGTCGACCGTCACCCAGTCGAGCGTGAACTTCCCGGAGCCGAGCGAGTCGAGGTCCGCCTCCGCGTCCAGCGTCGGCGTCCCCTCGGTCAGCAGCTTGATGATCGCCGCGGTGTCGTGGTCCCGGTCGCCGTCCGGCGTCGACGTGGCGTCCTTGTATCCGGACCAGACGCAGCCCCTCGCGCTCGACGAGATGCCGCCGCCGAGACTCGCGCGGAAGTTCGCCACCATGCCCGTCGTCGCGGCGTTGCAGAAGCTGGCCAGCAGCGCCAGCGCGGGATCGACACCGGTCGTCGTGATGTCCTGGGATCCGGTCGACGTCGGCTGGTCCGCGGTCGCGACGGAGAACGCCGGGCCCGCGAGCGCGAGCCAGAAGAACGCCTGCGCGGAGGAGGGCGCGACCTCGAAGTCGAGCGTGAAGTCGGTCTCGTTGAACGAGTCCAGGTCGGCGCGGTACTCCTCGTACCCGCTGCCGCTCGTGGACGCCAGCCCGATCAGGCAGACGGTGGAGAGCTGCTTGCGGTCGCACTCCGCAGTCACCACCACCTCGCGGTTCGCCGCACCCATTGCCCATCGGGACGAGGCCGACGTGGCGACCCCGAACTTCCACTGCTGCCACGTCGCCCCCTCGACGTTCTCGCTGGTGCTCCTCGCCGAGCCGAAGAGAAGGACACAGTCCGGCTTCGCCGCCGTCGTGAACGCCTTCGTGCCCGTGCTCGTCTTGCACGTCCCGCTGCCGAGCTCGACGTAGGTCAGGTCGCTCCCGCTGAGCACCTGGTAGTGCAGCACCCACGCCGTGCCGTTGGTCACCTCGACGTCGAGCTTGAACCCGTCCGTCGTCCACGAGTCGAAGTCAACCCGGACCAGGGTGTCGAACCACTGGCTGTCCGGCTCCATGATCGCCATGCAATGCGTGTTCGACTGCTTCACGCCGCTCTTGAGCGAGTTCTGGTCCGTGAACCCGGCATGGGCGCAACGCCGCGACGACGAGGAGATCGCGGCACCGAATCCCATCGACCCGCTGGCCGCGCTGCCGTCGGCGGTCGCCCTTCCCCACCAGAGCAGCAGGACGCTCTTGACGCCTTCGACCGCGGGATTGAACGACAGGCCCCAGATCGTCTGGAGGCCGACCGTGGTGCGGAGCGCTACCGTGCCCTGCGCGACATTAAGCGCCATCCGAGAGTTCTTCCCTCAGGCGCGCGAAGGCCGCGCGCACGGACGGCGGCACGGAGGTGTCCGTGGCGGCGGTGTTGAGCGCGTCGAGTGTCCGCTGCCGGCGTTGCGCCGCCCTCGCGCGCGCGCGGGAGCCGTCCGAGTCCCAGCGCGCGGCATCGATCTCCGCCTCGGTCGGCTTCGACAGCGCGTTCCCGTCGGCGGAGAGCTTCCACGGGCCGTTGGCCACGTCGAGGTCCTGCCGGCAGTCCGCATAGGCGAGGGGCGGGGGCAGGGGATCGTCGCGCGTCGAGACGGCGAAGACCACCCTCGTCGCCTGGTGGACGACAGCGCGGACGGGCATGTCAGGACGCCCCGACGATTTGGAGGCCGTCCGGCGCCGTGTAGCGCACCTCCATCGAGCAGCGCGGGCACTTCACCGTGCGCGTCTCGCCGTCGAGCGGGTGCGCGAGGATGACGTCGTTGAAGTCGGCGCCGCAGCCGAGGCGGCAGCCGTGATGCAGGACGTCGGCGTCCTTCTCGCGGCCGTCGACGAGGAGCGCGGCGATCTCGAGGCGCACGGCCCCCTCGGTGTCCTTCGCCGCCGCCACGCGCCCCGCCCGATCGATCAGGTCGAGCAGCACGAGCGCGCGCTCCTTGCCCTCGGAGTCGGGGAGGGCGACGAGCGCCTCGCGGGCCTTCGCGCGTATCTCGGGCGTCGCGAGGTCGCGATCGGTCGGGTCGATGGCCATGATGACCTCGCGCACCGTCGCGCGCAGGTTGCGCGCGAGGCGCCGCGCCGCCTCCGGCCGGAAGGGGCCCTTGCACGTGCGGGTGACCGAGCGGACGAGCTTCTCCGCGTCGGCCCTGCTGATCTTTTCCATGCGGTCTCCTGGGTCAGGTCGTGGTGCCGGCCAGCTGGACGGTGAGGCTCGAATTGATCGGCGCGTTGTCGGCCGCGAGCGTCTGCTTGATCCAGACGCCGATGGTCCCCGCCGCGGCGATGTCGTTGGAGGGCACCGACTGCTCGACGTTGTCGTCGACGAAGGTGATGCCGGAGGGCGCCGTCTTCCGGTTGGTGATCGTCGCGGTGTCCCCCTGCGACGTGTGGACGCCGATCTCGATCTTCCCGCTCGGGTCGGCCGTCAGCTTCACCTTCGCCGCGAGGAGCGTCTGCGATCCGTGCGCGTTCTTCCAGAACACCTTCTCGTAGCGCACGACCTGCGAGGCCTCGCTCGCGCTCTTCCGGAAGAGGGCGATGATCTCGGTGAAGCCGGGCTCGAGGGTGGCGCGAACCGTCCCGCCCGCCCCCTGCTTCACGCTCACCGTGCCGGCGCAAGCCTGCTCGACGGTGATCTTCAGGATGCGCCCGTAGGTCGCATCGAAGAGCACAGGGGTCGTGCCATCGAGGTCCTTGCTCTCCGAGATCACCGCGCCGGCGGGGCTGCGCCCCTCGATCGTCACGGTAAACGCGGCGCCGTCGTCGCCCGCATTGTCGGAAACGATCTCCAGGCGGGCGTCGGCGGACAGCTGCGTGAAGACCGGCTTGACCGCCGTCGCGATCGCCCCGCCCGCCGTCGACGAGTCGTCGTCGGGGCGGCTCGCGCAGCCGTAGAGCTTGAGGTCGCCGCTTGCGATCGGGGGCATGGGCTACTCCGTGGGCCGCGGTCGCGGCGCACGGGGAACCCTAGCGGCCCCGCGAGAGGGCCGCCCCGATGGCCGCGTTCATCCGCGTGCGGATCTCCGGGAGCGCCGCCTTCGCCAGGTCGCGGAGCCCCATGCGGGCGGGGAGCGTCACCTCGGGCACGAGCGTCGCCACGTGGAGCAGCACCGTCTGCCCCTTCTTCTTCCCGCGGATGTGGCTCTTGACCGGCTGCAGCACGACCAGGTTGCGCGGGTTCTTCTTCGACCGCCGGTAGAACACCGCGTCCCAGACCACCTGGTCCCACCCGCGGAACACTCCCGCCGGCGTGAGCAGCTCCTTGCCGGGGATCCAGAGCCACTTGCCGCGCTTGGGCCGGATCGTCCCCCCGAACTCGTGGATCTCCGCGTAGGGCACGTTCGTCATGAGCTTGCCCACGACCTCGCCGTCGTAGATGAAAACCATGCGCTTCCACCCGCGCGCGAGCGCCCCCGTGCGCCGGCGCAGCGGGGAGCCGCTCAGGCGCTCCGTGACGAGTCGGCGCTCGAGGATGCGAAGCCCGATCCCGAGCGCGACCGACGTCGCCTTGCGGATCCGCCCGGGCACCTCCAGCGGGAGCCGGCGCATCGCGTCGAGGTCGAGGCGGACCTCGAACGTCGCCATCTCAGGCGAGGCGGTAGCGCTCGAGGACCGCCTTCGTTTCCGGCAGCCACGCCTGCGAGCGCGTGACCGTCGTGCTCCCCCCGCCGATCGACTCCGACACCTGCTCCGCGAGCTGGTCCTTCCGCTGCCAGAGCGAGAGGACCTCCTTCTCGCACGCGAGCGCGAGGTCGAGGTACTCGCTCCCGGAGGCCACGAGCGCCGCGGTGTCGACGGCGAGGCCGCCGGTGTACTTCACCTCGAGGGGGCCGTCCCACGTCTCGACCGGCCCGGAGAGGAACTCGACCATCCCGGTCTCGCGATCGAACCTGTAGCCGTCCGCGGCGATGACGCTGCCGCCGTTCTTGATCTCGGCGATCGCCGTGACGGGCACGCCGGCGAGGAAGAACTTCCGACGCGAACCGTCGGGGAAGAACTTCTCCGTGCGCTCCTTCCGCTCGGCGAAGCGGTCGATCTCGCGCTCCATCGCCGCGCTGATGCCCGAGATCGCCTGTGCGTAGAAGACGTCGTTGGCGGTGCCCGCGTCCTTTGCAAGCGCCTTGACCCGGGCCAGCGTCGTGAGATCCACGCCTAGGCTCGCGCGCGCGCCGGCCGCTGCGCCCGGTCGTGCTCCGGCACGCGTTCGATGTCGCCGACCCGCCCGAGCAGCGCCTCCTGCGTCAGCTCGCCGTCGGCAAGCGTCGCCGGGTCGCAGGCAACGAGCTTGTGCGCCTGGCCGGGAAATGCCGGATGGTTGTCGAGGATGAAACGCGCCGCGGGGTTCGACTTGCCCCGCTCGTCGAGCAGGACGAGCCCGCTGTTCGGCACGATTCGGTAGAGCTTGGCCATCGGACTCCCTCCCTGCGAAGGAAGAGGGGGCGGGGTCGCACCCCGCCCCCCGGGTTTCGTCGATGGAACCGTAGCCCTACTCGACCGAGACGACCTGGCGGATGTAGCTCGGCTGGCTGATCGGGTACGCAGTCCCCCCCGAAAGGTACGCGGCGGCCTCGCAGTCGCACGCCGCGGTGCCGGGCGTGACGACGATGCGCTGGTACCGCTTGCGCGGCGCCTGAAGGCGGACGCGGATGATGTAGCCCGTGTTCGAGCCGTCGGGGGACGCCTTCGTGATCTGCGTGATCGCGGCGCCGCTGATGTCGGTGAAGCCGGTGTTCGACGCGTCCGACTCCTGCACCTTCGCGTTCAGCGTCGCGGCGGTGCCCATGTCGCCCACGCGGACGACGTGCGTGATCTCCTGGAAGCCGCGGCAGTCGATCGCCGCCCCGTTCTGCGCGGTGGCCGCGTAGGCGTCGGGGTCGAGCGACTGCACGAACTTCACGTTCTCGTTCAGGTTGCCCTGCATGGTTCTCGTCTCCTGGAATTGCCTCGATGCTTGCCTGTGCGAATCCTCGGCAGTGGCCTAGGCGGCCAGGTCCGAGACGTAGCAGATGGACTCCGGGTGCCGGACGATCACGTCGATCTCCTTCAGCACCTGGATCCAGATCTGGTTCCTGGCGAACGCGGTGCTCGTCTCCATGCTCGCCCGGATCTCCATCGCGCCCCACTCGCAGAGCAGGATGTCCTCCCAGTTCGCGAAGAAGGCGTCGGTCGCCGCGAGCTGCGTCGACGTCGCCCACGGGTACGCGATCAGCGTGCTCTCCGGCTTGAGTCCCTCGCCGGCGGACGCCATCGCGTTGAAGAAGAGCGGGCGCCCGTCCGCGTCCTTGCGCTTCGCGAGCAGCTGGCGGCCCGTCGGGTGCAGCGCCCACCCGAGCTTGCCGACGAGCGCATTCGCCGTCTCGAGCTTGCCGACGAAGTCGACGAGCTTCTCGTAGGGGTTGGTCCCGATCGTGGCGAGCGAGGACGTCAGGATGCCGGAGACGTTCGCCACCCCCAGGGGCTCGCCCGCCGAACCGGCGCCCTTGAAGACCATCTTGTCCTCGAAGAGCGCGAGCACCTTCGCGAGGTCGTCGCGCACCATCCTCTCCGCCGCACCCTGCGACATCCGGGCGAGGCGGCGGGACAGGACGGTCATCCCGGCAATCGCGTGAGGATGCGCATTGATCATGCCGTCCGCCTGGTCGGACGGGGTGACGTCCTTGTTCTCGCCGACCGCGTACGCGGTCGCGCCGCCCGTCTGCTTCATGATCTCGACCGGCGAACCGACCAGGCCGTCCATGATGCCGACGCCCAGCTGGCGCGCGATCGACCGGGCGCGGAGGAGCTCGATGAACCCGGGGATCGCCTGCATCGGCACGAGATACGAGCCGGCGCTGTCGGTCCCGGCGGAGAGCGCACGACCGTGCGTGCCCTCCATGTCCTTGGCGGCCTGGTCCATGACCTCCTTCTCGAACCCGGCGTTCGAGAAGTCCTTGGTCGCGATGCCGAGCACCGCCCGCGCGAGCGAGAACTTCTTCGCCTCGTCCTTGTCGAGCCCGGGGATCTCCGCGAGCCGCGGCGCGACCGCGCGCTCGAGCTTCTCCGCGCGCACGTTCACCAGCTTCAGCGCGTCGCCGCTCTCGGCGCGCACCTTCGCGATCTCCGCCTCGAACGCCTTCTGGCGCGCCTCGAGCGAGTCGAGCCGCGTGGTCGTCTCCTTCTGGAGGTCGAGGATCTTCCCGACCCCCTTGTCCATCCGCTCGAGAACCGCGTCGAGCGTCGACTTGTCCTTGTTCGGGTCCATGTGCACTCCCTGCCCGGCGGCTCGCGCCGGGACGAACGGCGGCCTAGCCGCCGAGCCTCTGCGCGATCCCGTTGAGGCGGGAGACCGTTCCCCCGTCCTCGAAGAGGTCCGCGTACAGGTCGCGACGACCGGGGACGGCCTCGTCGGGAGCCCGTCCGGGCTCCGAGGCGTCCGCGTCCGACACACGCGCACCGCTGGTTTCGATCCGGTCGGCCACCGCGCGCAGCCGCCCGATCGTCGTTTCGGAAATGACGACGCGATGGAGCGTCTCCCACGCCGCGCGGAACGCGGCGAAAGTCTCCCGATCCTGCCCCGCAGTGCTCGCGCCAAGCGTCCGCTCCGCGAGGAGGACGTCCGCGGGGGCAAGCAGCCCGCCGACCGCGCCCTCGCCGACGCTCTTCATAAGCGCGAGCCGGTCCGCCGGGACCGTGACGGAGGAGGCCTCCATCAGCTCCTGCTTCTCGTGGATGACGCCGTAGGGCCCGAGGCCGAGCTCCTGGCGCTGCTCGTCGTCGGGGCGGGTCACCCTCCGCGGAAGCCACTGCACCGAGGTCGCGCGCAGGAAGCGCGCTTTGTGCATGCGGTAGATCATGTCCGCGAAGGCGCTCAGCTCCGGGCCGGCGAACTGCACGACGCCCTCGAGGCGCTTCGCGGCGACGTCCTTCACGATCTCGACGACGCGCCCGATGGGCAGCTCGCCCATCCGGTGCGACCAGAGCCAGACGGGATTCTTCCGGAACGGCCCGAGGTCCCACCCGGCGATCCGGACCAGGTCCCCGTCGCGCCCCACGTCCTCGGTCGAGAGCACGAACCGGATGAGCCGCTTCTCGTCGTCGCCTTCCTCCGCCTCCGCGCGCTGCATCAGCACCGCGCGGGGGGCCGCCGCGCGCAGGTCGCCCTCGGCGAGCCCGCCGGATGCGACCTTCCGCAGTGCATCGAGCTTCCCGCGCAACTCCTCGGGATCACCCGCGGCCGCAGCCGGGATCCCGGGCGCCCCGGGCTCATGGTCGTCGACGTACCCCTCCGGGTAGATCTCGACGACCCGGGCGTCGCCCTCCTCCTCGGGTTCGAGGACGCGCGTGGAGACGGCGGCAGGCTTCATCGACCGGAAACCTAGTCCGCCGAGACGGTCACGCACCTGCAGTTGATCGTGTTCGACCCGTCCGGGTCGTTCTCCACGTCGTTCGGGTGGCGCAACCCGTTGCTGAAGAAGGTCCCCACGACCACCTCCTCGCCGTTGACCTTCGCGTGCTCGTGGCGGACGTGCTGGTCGCCCGAGGTCACCCAGCGGTGCTTCTCGACGCCCTCTTTCGAGAAGGCCTCGAATCGCACCGTGTTGACCGCCGTCGCAGTCTCCGTGCGCGCGATCGCGAGGGCGCGCGCCGGCGACCCCCGGAAGCGCTCGACCAGCCGCTTCCGCAACTGGGCGACGGTCTCGTTCTCGGCGAGCCCACGCAAGACGTCCGAGCGCACCGCCTTGGCGATCGAACTCGTGACCCCCTCCGCCAGCCGCGGGATCCGGCGCGCGACGACGTCGAGCACGGCCGGGTCCTGCGCCCCGAGGAAGGCGTCAAAGCCGCCCAGTTCCGCCTCGATCGAGTCGGCAGCGGCGCGCACCGTCGCCGAGTAGAGTGACTTCGATTTCTTCGCGATCTCCGCCTCCCACTTCCTGCGGGCCGCGAGGAGGACCTCGACGTCGCCCGCGCCGAGAGGCGTGCGCACGATCCCGCCGGCGGCCCCGGCCGACTTCTCGCGATCGCCGGCGAGCTTGTCGAAGGCGCGCAGGACGTCGATGCGCACGCGGTGGAAGATCGACTTGAACCGCGCCTTCCATGCGTTCTCGCTCGGGCGAAGGACCTTCGACTCAAACCCGCGCCAGAACTTCTGGTCCCGGACCGTGTCCCGCGTCTTCGCGGGCACGGCGGCGGCCGCCGACTCGCCGGCGGGCGGCGACGGGTCTTCCTCCTCCTCCTCGGGCAGCATCGGCGGATCCATGACGTCCTCCACGGGCAGGAGCCCCGCCGGCAGGAAGGACTGCGTCGCGTGCGGGATCCGGTCGACCGGGAGCCCGAGGTCGAACTTCTCGTTGAGCACGTCGAGCGGGATGCCCATGCGCTGGAAGTAGATCGAGGCGATCTCCGCGCGCTCCCGCTCGCCCTCCTTCAGCGCGTCGACGCCGGAGAAGTCCCACTCGAACCAGTGGTCTGCCTTCAGGTCGTCGTTCCCCGCGAGCAGCCCGCGCGTCGCGCCCGAGGCGAGGAAGTTCGCCATCGGCCGCAGCACGTTCTCCCAGTAGAGCTTCCGCGCGACCGTGGCCTTGTCCCGGCTCACGTCGTCATAGATGCCGACCTCGGTGGGGGGGACGTTGAACACCGCGAGGATCACCCCGCGGCTCCACTTCCGCCCCTCCGTGTAGTCCATGTCCTTGTGCGTCGCGGTGTTGCGCTGCAGCGTCACGCCCTTGGCCAGCAGCACTGCCCGGTTCCTGTTCGCGGGCCCCTTGTGCCGGGCCTCGAACACCTCGATCTCCCGGTCGCGCTGCTTGCGCGTGAGGTTCTGGTCGGTCGAGAGCACCACGCCGACCTCCGCGCCGTTCTCGAAGAACGAGCGGTTGAAGCTCGCGGAGACGTGGTCGACCTCCGCCTCGAGCCGCGCGGCCGACAGCGGCGCGAGCCCGCGGTGCGGGTTCCTCGGGTTCACGAAGCGGACATGCACCACCTCGTGGGGCATGTAGGGGATCTCGCGGTTGCCCACGCGGAACCCCCATCCGATGAGGTGCCCGCGCTGGTCGACCTTCTCCTTCATGCATCCCGGCGGGACGAGCCACAGCTCCTTCGGGACCTCCCCGGGGCGCACGCGGCGCTCGCTGCGCGACTCCTTGATCCAGAAGGCCTCGCCGTCGAGATCGAGCGAGATGATCGTCCCCTGCCAGAACTGCTCGCCCGACATCATCGGGTTCGGCGCCGCGAGGAGGTCCACCAGCTCATGCTCCTCGACGATCTCGCTCTCCTTGCGCGTCCCCGACTTCAGGAGCAGCGGGAGCGCCGAGATGTTCGTCGCGTGGCTCATCACGCAGCGGTAGATCCACGGGTTCTGCCCGAACGGGTCCGTGAGCTTGCCCTCGTGCTGCGCCATGATCGAGCGCAGCGAGCGGAAGAACCACAGGTCGTCGAAGAGGGGACCGACCGTCATCGCGCCGCCACCTCCGAGAGCTCGCCGAGCGCGCGATCCCACGTCGTGCCCGGGACGGGGACGCCGGCGATCTCGCCGCCGATCCGCTCGACGCGCACACCGGGATGCTCGAGCACGATCCGCCGGAGCTGGGCGATCCACTCGGGCTCCTCCGCCCGGGCCGCGCGCAGCGAGTTCGGCTCGTCATAGTTCGCCGTCCCCGCATAGACGGTCACGTGGCTCGCGTCCATCCCGACGAGCCACACGGGGTCGTGGCCCCGCTCGAGGGCGAACGACAGCATCATCGGGCCGGTCGCGAAGTTGCGGTCGCGCACGACGCGCGAGACCGTCCCGCACGGGTCGACGATCGTGCGCTTCTCCTCGTAGCGGTACTGGTGGACCACGCGCTCGCGCGGGAAGCCCGAGGCGAAGATCTCCTCCGAGATGCCGCTGTCGACGCAGCCGACGAAGTCGACCCACGGGTGGTCGCGGTAGATCGCGTTGCACCCCATCACGGTCGCGAGCCCGCGCAGCCGCCCGAGGTCGAGCCCGAGCCGCGAGGGTCCGTTGCCAATCACGACGGCGGGGCCCGTCACCGGTCGACCCCGATCAGCGCCCAGAGGACCCGCTCGCGCGTCTCGTGCCTCCGGACCGAGCACCCGGGGATCGCGGCGAGGAGGCGCAGCCACTCGTCGGCGCCGCGCAGGTTGATGTGCGTCTCGCGCCCAGACCACCCGCAGGGGAACAGGGCGATGCTCAGCGCGAGGTAGCGGTCGGCGACCGCAGCGAGGGATCGCAGCGCGGCCTCCGTATCCTCGGGGACCAGGTGCTCGAGAACGTCCCAGCACGTGACGACATCCCAGCGGCCGCGGGCGAAGAGCAGCCTGTACGGAAGCGCCCAGACGAACGCATCGAACTCGCGCAGGTCCACGTCGACGAGGCGCTCGACGGCTTCCGACGCCGCAAGGTTCACCCCGGGATGCGCCGCGGCGACAAGCCGGAGGAACTGCCCGCGGCCCGCGGAGACGTCGAGGAGGCTCCGGCAGCCGGCGACGACCTCGCCCGCGAACGCGAGGGCCCGGGCGGGGCGCTCCGCCGGATGGCCGTAGCCGCGGTCGCCGGCGTAGATGTCGCGGTAGAACCCGACCTCGCGATGCCTGCGGTCGCGCAGGACCTGCGTCGTGCCGGTCATGGGTCAGCCCAGGAGACCGCCGCCGCTCCGGGCGAGCGCGAGCGCAACCGCATCGGCGAGCACGGGGGGCCTCTCCTTCTTCCGGCGGAAATCCTCGGGACCCTCGACACGGACGCGCCCCTGCGGATCCCACCGGTACGCCGGCGCCGCGAGGTCGCTCCAGACCGAAACGTAGGCGCGCGGCACGCGCAGGCGCCCCGCCTGGAGCAGCAGCCGCGTCACCCACAGGAGCTCCGACCGGCGGTCGCGGAACGGCACCAGCCCGTCGATCTCCTCCTCCCAGTCCCCCGCAGGGTCGCCTGAAAGCGCGACGTCGTCGACGCCGAGGTCGCCGTCGACCAGGCGGTCGCCGAGGCCCGCGCCCGCGACGTGCAGTTGCGCCTCGGGGATCGCATGGCGCTCCGCGATCGCGCGCACGCGCCGGGCCGCCTCGTCGAGGTCCATCCCCGCCCACGTCTCGACGTCGACGAGCTCGCCGCCGCGGACCACCGCGGCCGCGCTCTCGTCCCCCTCGTAGCCCGCAAGGGCGAAACCCGCGTGCACGGGGACCGCGGCGGGCGGCGCATCGCCCGCAGTGGGAGCGACCTGCGGAGGGAGAGGCGCGTCGGCGGCCGCGTCGAGCATCGCGAGCGTGACCACGCGATCGGTCGCGGCGTCGGCCTCCGCGCCCGCGGCCTTCAGCCAGCACGACGCGACGGCGTCGGGCCCGTCGTCGTGAGCGCCCGCGGGGAACGCGAGCAGCTGCCCCTTCAGCTCGGGCCACAGGTCCGCGCAGATCGACAGGCGCTTCCGCGTCAGCGCGGGCTCGAGTGCCTGGACGATGCGCGCCTCCTTCTGCGAGGTCGGCTTGTCCGGCTGCACCGTCAACGCCGACCGCCGCGCCTCGAGCTCCTGCTGCGTCGCCTCGACCAGCGCGTCGTCGCGCGTCGCCTCCTGCCAGAGCTGCTCGGCCTCCATCGCCACGGCGAACCCCGCGATGAACGCGGCCTGCTCGCTCGGCTTGCCCTTCATCTCCGCGTAGCCGTAGAGCTCCCACCCGCGCTCCGGGTGCCGCCCGATCGCCGCGACCGCGCACCAGTCGGTGTCCCGGCCCTTCGAGGTCGACGCGTCGCCGGCGGGATCGGCGTAGACCGTCCGCCGCTCGTACTCCGACGGCGCGAGCGGCCGGGGGGCGATCAGCATCGGCTCCTTGAACGGGCACTTCTCCGGGTCGTAGGGCCGGTTCGCCATGGACTGCGCGGCCGCCGTCGCCCCCTGCTTCGCCCACTCCGACTGCAGGAACGCCGCCGAGAGATGGGACGGCACCGTTCCGCTCTCCTCCACGGCCCCGGCGCGCCACTTCTCGTAGGAGAGCGCGGCGAACGGCGGCTCCGCCCGGACGATCAGGAACCGGAACCCGCTGCGCGGGTCCTCGCGGATGCGCGCCGTCGCGTCCTGCCCGTGGTACGCGGTCTGGATCCAGAGCACCCGCTGGCGCCCTTCCCGCGCGCGCTGGCCGCGCGAGAACCAGGTCGTCCGGATCGCCTGGTAGACCCGGTCCCGGTTCGCGGGCTCCTGCACCGCGTTCTTGAATGTGACCGGGTCGTCGAGCACGAGCAGCGAGCACCGCGCCCCCGTCCCCGTCAGCACGCCGTAGCCCGTGACCGTGTCGAACGGCGAGTGCCCCGACCGCACGACCGAGAAGGCCGAGGCCTTCTCCCGCCCCCGCGCGATCGCCACCGGCGGGAACACCTCGCGGTAGGCGGGCGACTTCAGGATGTCGCGCACCGCCGTCACGCGCAGCGCCGCGTTCTCCTCGCTGTCGGCCACCACGGCGCAGAGCAGGTTCGGGTCGCGCCCGATCTCGTACGCCACGCGCCAGTTCGCCTGCGTGCTCTTCCCGAAGCCGTTCGGGAGCATGACGCCGACGTCGCCGCCGGCGGCGAACGACTCCTCGACGAAGGTCCACGCGAGCCGGTCGACCGGGCGCCAGTCCACGTGCCGCCCCTCGTCGTCCCGCCCCACGTAGAGCACGAACGCCCCGAAGTCGCGGCGCGCCGCGTCGATCGCGAGCGCGCGGCACGCCTCGTCGAGACCGGCTTCCTGCGCCTGTTCCACTCGACAGGAAACATGGGCCCTTGCATCGGCAGCGGGCCGCGATAACGTCGGCTTATGCTCGCCGACCCCGACGTCGAGATCTACTTCGCGCAGGCCTCGAGGAAGTCGCGCCTCACACACGAGGAGGCCACGGGCCTCGCCTGGCGCATACGCGTGCACGGCGACCCGTGGGCCCGCAAGCGCCTCGTCGAGGGCAACCTCTTCCTCGTCGTCCACTTCGCCCGCGAGTTCCGCAACCGCGGGCTCCCCTTCATCGACCTCATCCTCGAGGGCAACGAGGGCCTGCTCAAGGCTGCCGACAAGTTCGACCCCGCCGTCGGCGTCCGCTTCTCGACGTACGCGAAGTGGTGGATCCGCGACTCCCTCCAGCGCGCCGTCCAGAAGAAGGCCCGCACGGTCCACGTCCCCGCCGCCTACCAGAAGCTCGCCGCGAAAGGGCGGCGCGCGCGCCGCGAGCTCCCCGACGACGCGACTCCCCGCGACGTCGCCGCCCGCCTCGGCGTCGACGAGGGACGCCTCCGCCACGCCGCCGCGGTCGCCGGCGCCTCCACCCAGCCGATCGACCCCGACGATCCCTCCGCCATCGAGCGCCGCGACGCCGTCGAGCAGCTGCTCGGCGAGCGCGAGGCGGTCGCGATGCACGCGCTCCTCGAGCGCCTCCCCTCCGCGCTGTCTTGCCTGCCGCCGGAAGAGTCGCGCCTGCTTCGCCTCGCCTTCGGTCTCGACAACGGGAATCCGCTCGGGTTCGACCGCGCGGCGCGGGCCATGGGGCTCAGCGCCGCCCGGGCGCGGTGGGTCCGGGGAGCGGCGGTATCGGCGTTGCGGGGGGCGCTGGGGGCGTGAGGGGCGGCCGGGGCCGGGTAGTGGCCCAGCCTCCCCGGTCGTTCGGATCGCCAGCCTAGGCCCTTGAGGCTTCGCAGGCTTGGCAGGTATAGTCCGCCCGGGAGGGTCTGTGAGCCGAGGTCGTCCGGGCAAGGGGAGCGCCAGCCGAGCAAATGTTGAGGGCTTTACCCTCGATCTCGTAACGGGCCGCCTCGTGGTCGCAGGACCCGAGGAGAACGAGGCGACCCAACCCCTCCTCGAAGCGCTGACAGCGGAGGCCGGGTGGAATCCCGGTCAGATCATCAGCCGCCCCCAATGGCGGGTGCCGCCGCACCCCTCTGGCAAGCGCGAGTGGCCGGTGGACGTGGCGATCTTCGAGTCCTCGGTCACCGTGGGCGACCCGAATCACGTTCGGATCATCTGCGAGTGCAAGCAGCCGAAGGAGAACGCGGGGATCGTTCAACTGAAGACCTACCTCGACCGGGAGCCCGAGGCGAGAGTCGGGATCTGGTTCAACGGCTACGATCACGCCATCGTCTACAAGACCCGAGGGGGGTTCGAGGTCGCCCCCGCCGGGACCCCGATCCCGACGCCGCGCGACCCCTACAAGCCGGTGGGGCAAAGGACCCTCAATTACGGGAGCCTCCGCACCCCACCCTCGCTGGTACCGGTGTTCCAGCGCATCCGAAACCGTCTCGCGGCCCTCGACTCGAACATCAACCGCGACGAAGAAATCCTGCCCGATCTCTCGCTGTTGCTCCTGTTGAAAATCCTCGACGAACAACGCAACCAGCGGAAGCCCCGTCGGCCCGTCTCCATCCAGATCGATGAATCGCCCGAGGTAACGGCCGCCCGCATCCGCGCGTTGCTGGTGCAGGAGGTCAAGCGCAATCCCGAGTTGTTCGGAGTCTCGGGCGGAAAGGTCTTCCAGATCGACGACGCGAGCATCCACTACGTCGTCGAGACGCTGCAGAACTACAGGCTCTTGGGCGGCGACAAGGATGCCGTGGCCGACGCCTTCCAGGTCATCAAGGGGAAGGCGTACAAGGGCGAGGAAGGGCAGTACTTCACGCCGCAATCGGTCGTGAAGATCGCTGTGGCGGCGACCGCCCCGACGCCCGACGACCGGATCATCGACCCTGCGTGCGGAAGCGGATCGTTCCTCGCAACGGCCATGACCCGGATAGGAGAAACCCTCGCGCACGATCACGCTGGTGACGAAGCGAAGATCGCCCACGCCCTCAAGGAGTGGTCGAAGAACTACCTCTTCGCCATCGACAAGGATTCCGTCTCCGTCCGGCTCTCCAAGGCGTACCTCTCGATGCTCGGGGACGGGGCAGCGCACGTCTTCAAGGCGGACGCCATCCGGTCCTCGACCTGGGAGGGACCGATCCGAGGGCTGATCCAGGACGGGTCCTTCGCCGTGGTGCTAACCAACCCACCTTTCGGCCGCCGCTTGACCATCGACGCAGAGATCGGGACCAAGGAGGGCTACGACCTCTCGCGCGAGTGGACAAACGAGGACGGGACGTGGAAGCCCACGGACCTGCGAGTCCCGCTTCCCCTCGGGCTCGGATTCCTCGAGCGGGCGATGCGTCTCCTCGAGGACGGCGGACGGCTCGCCATCGTACTTCCGGACACGTACCTGTTCTCGCCGTCCTACGGCTGGCTCATCCAATGGCTCTCACAGTTCCAGATCACGCACTCGATCAACGTCCCCATCGAGGCGTTTGAGCCGCATTGCCGGGCGAAGACAAGCATCGTCGTCGTAAAAAAGCGCAAGCCCGCAGCGGGCCATCAAGTCATCGGAAGTCTCTGCGCGACCTTCGGCGTGACGAAGCACGGCAAAGCCCTCTACAAATGGGAAGCGGGCAAGAGGACGGAGGACCGCGACAACCAGATGGAGGAGGCGGCGCGGATCCTGTCGGGGCGTCCCCCCGCCAAGGAGTCTCGGCTCTTCTTCCGCTTCCCCCAGGCGGACGCGATCCAGAGCGGCGTGCTCGTCGCGTCGTTCTGGTGGCGCAAGCCCTACCTCGACGCGCTGGACGCCTTCGCGCAGCGGTACAAGTGCGACCCCGTCACGGTCGGGGAGTTGGTGGACTCCGGGGAGTTGACCGTCGAGCCCGGCCACGGGAGTCCGGAGGCCACGTCGCGCATGGGCGGTTCGGTGCCCTACATCAAAGTCACGCACCTACACAATTGGCGGATCATCGAGAACCCGAAGTTCTTCATCCCCGACTCGGTTGCGGACGCCCTGCGCAGGGGCCGGTACCTAAAGCCCCATGACCTTGTTACGCCGACCCGGGCGTGCAGCACCATCGGACTCTTCAGCGTGGTCAGGCCGTGGCAGACACGCGCGATCCTCACACGCGAAATCGCCATCTGGCGGCCCACGTCCAAGTGCCGGATCGACCGATGGCTGCTCCTCGCCCTTCTCTCCCTCAAGGTCGTCCACGAACAGTTCCGGTTCTTGGTGCTTATGCAGACAAACCGCGAAGACCTCGGAGAACGGTGGCGCGAGTTGCGGCTGCCGATCCCGCGCAACGTGAAGCAACGCGAGACGTGGACCAATCCGATCCGGGAGTATTTCGAGGCGGAGTCGAAGGTCCGCGAGGCGTTCGACGGCCTGGCCAAGGTCTTGGACCCCTCGCTGTTCGCCACGCGTCCTGGGTAGGGACTGTCGCCGTTCGCGGATGATCGGGGCTCGCACCGCCGCCACCGGAGATAGCATCAGATCGAGGAGGCGTTCACGCCGACGCCACCGCGCGTCTCTTCGCCGTCCTCACGACCGCCGCCACCGTCCCGTAGTTCCACGGCCGCCCCGTCCGCGGGTTCCCCACGCCCTCCGCGGCCAGCAGCGCGGCGATCGCCTTCGCCCCCTTCCCCGACGACGACAGCTTCAGGATCCGCCGCAGGATCGCCTGCTCCCCCGCGACCGCAACCACCCGACCCCCCTCGAACCGGTACCCGAACGGCGGGTGCCGCGAGATCCGCCGGCCCTCCCGCCGCAGCCGACCCGCCACCTCGAGCGTCCGCTCCGACGTCCGCCCGCGCTCCAGCTCCGCCATCGCCCCGAGCATCTGCACGAAGAACCGGCCCATCGCCGTCCCCGTGTCCAGCGTCTCCTGGATCGAATGGATCTCCCACCCGCGCCGCGTGCTCTCCTTCACCAGCGCGAGCACGTCCCAGAGCGACCTGCTCAGGCGGTCGAGCTTCACCACGACGACGCCGGCGGCCTCCCCCGCCAGACCCGCCTCCACCCTCCGCCACGCCGGACGGTTCAGGCTCTTCCCGCTCGCCCCGTCCTCCCGCTCCACCCGCACGAGCTCAAGCCCGTGCGCCAGGCAGTACGCGCGGATCCGCTCCTCCTGCACGTCCAGGCTGTAACCCTCGCGGGCCTGCTCCTCCGTGGAGACCCGGCAGTATCCGATCACGTTCGACATGGCACTAAGTGTGCAACGGAAATAGTCGGCGGTCAAGAATAAACGGGCACCAACAAACATGCGCGGTCCGCCTGCTAGACTGCTTGCGATGCCTGCAAAGAGAAGGCGTGGACGCCCCGAGCTCGAACCCGCCCAGCGGCGCAACGCCCGCATCGTCGCGCGCGTCCGAGCATCCGAGAAGGCCGACGTCGAGCGCGCCGCGGCGCAGGCCGGGCTCGACGTCTCCGACTGGCTCCGGGACGTCGCCCTCCGCGCCGCCCGTCGCGCAGCCAAGTAGACCCTACCTGGGGTCTAGTTGAGGACCAGCTAAGGCCCGCGGCCACGTAGCCCGCGCATTCAAGGCCGTCCGCGTGGGCAGATTCCTTGCGCGCCCTCGGCAATCCTGCGCCGGGAATGACACCGATCCCCCCGCGGACGCTCGGCCATGGGAGCCGAGGGTTGATGTCGCGGCGCGCGGAATGACACCGCGGCCCCATTCAGGCGTTCGCCCCGTCGCAGGCGTGTTGGGCAGATGCCTGCAGATCGGTGCAGGTCGCCGCAACGCGCAAAAGTGTGGGCCGGGCTATTGAGGGAACCCTTTTGGGGGGGAGCGACCCGGCCCACGTGGGATTGCGTACGGATCTCGTCGGCATCCCGGGCCCCCGGCTTGAGTCCGACCGCGACGGCCCCGATAACCGGGGCTCTAGCTCACGAAGCGGCCACCCACGGACGCGCGCCCAACCCGACGCCGCGCGCGAGATCGAGCCGGTCCTTCAGCTCGTGCTGCCAGGCCGGCGGCAACCTCCCCTCGTCCCCGAGCCCGATGTGGAACTGCCGCAGGAGGTTCGAGACCAGCTCGATCTCCTTGCCGGTGAGCGTGACCTTGGGCGCCTTCGCGCCGCGCGTCGTCTTGTCGTTTGCCATGCCCACATGAGGGCTCGACCGGGGGACGCAATCCACTTCTTTCCGCCCGGGAATCCGATCCCAGTGGCAACCTGACATCGACCTGGCGGCGGGCGTCCCGCCGACGCCCCTCACCGCGCCCCGTCACCCGTCACGAGGCCCGCCGCCCGCGCCTCCTCGACCGTCGCGGACCAGATCGCGTCGTCCCACCCGGCGATGTAGGCCGTGAGCGCGTCCCGGTAGCCGTCGCCGCGATCCGCGCACTCCACGGCGGTCAGGCCGAGCTTCGCCGCGAGCGAGCCTTCGTCCAGAGCGTCGCGCAGGGCGCGCTCGGCGCTCAGATGGCCCAGCGCGTCCGGTGCCGACATGGACCCCCCGGAAGCGCGGTAGGCCTCGGCGCGCCTACCGCCGTCGCTCCGGCCCGAGGCGTAGGCCGCATCGCGCCCGCTCACCGCACCACCCGCGTCTCGGCAGCCGAGATCAGCCCCGCGCGCCGCAGCCACGCGAGCCGCCCGTTCGAGTTCCAGATCCGCGCGCGGTGGAAGTCCACCGCCGCCTCGCTCCCGGCGAAGTGCCAGCCGTCGGCGCTGGCGATGATCCGGCTGCGCAGGCGCTTCGCTAGGACGAGCGCCCGATCGTTTCCCGTGGTTGCCGTCGTCGTTTCCATGGACGCATCAGGGCTCGCCACCGCGCGGACATCAAGGCAATTGCGATCGGATTCCACGCTCCCACGGCGCCGGGACGCAACGAGAAAGGGGGAGGCACCAAGCCTCCCCCGCGCGCGCGGCCGCCGCCTCCGGCTACGCCGGCTCGAGGATCTTCCCGAGCTTCGCGTCGCCCTTCGCCAGGACCTCCCGCAGCCACACCGTCCGCGCGCGCCCGTCCGCCGCCGCGTCGATGTACTCGACCGCCTCCTTCGGCACGCGCATCACCAGCGCCACCTCGCCGAGCCTCTTCCGCTCCGGCTTCGGCTCCTTCGCCGCCTTCGGCTTCCGCTCCGCCTTCGTCTTCGGGGTCTTCTTCGCCTTCGCCATGTCGGTCTCCTTGTTCTCGGGGTTGGGGTCGATCGTCGTCTCTCCGGTCGTCTCGGTCGCGGTCGCCTGCGCGGCGCCCGCCTTGGGCTGCTTCGGGGCCTTGCCCCGCTTCGCCTTGCGCGCCTCCGCGCGGCGCTCGAGCTCGCCATCGACGCAGCCCTCGCAGAGCCGCCTCGTCTGGTCCGCCCACTGCACCGGGGCGCCGGGCGCCTCCGTCTTCCCGCACACCACGCACGTCCCCTCGGGGGGCGCCGCGGTCGCGTTCTTCTCGCCTTCCATCTCGGTCTCCTCGATCGCGGGCGCGGGCCCGTCCCGCGCATCGGATCGCGGCACATGAGGGCGTGACATCGCGCGAGCTCAAGGGCTTTCCGCACGGGATTCCGGATTTCCGCCCGCGCCTAGCACGCGCCTACCATCCGCGGCCACCGGCAGGCACGGCGTCCGCTCCGCCTGCTCGATCACCCGGCGCCACCGCGCCCGGTCCTCCTCCCCGACCTCCCGCGCCGGCGACGCGGCCTCGAGCACCAGCTGGTCCCGCCGCCCGAACTCCTCCGGCCAACGGCGCTCCAGGAGCCACGCGCTCGCCCGCCAGTCGTCCTTCGCCGCCTGCAGCAGCCGCGACAGCAGCACAGCCTTCGACTGCTCCTGCGCGTCCTCGAGGTCCTCCACGAGGCGCGCGTACTCCGGGTCCGTCCCCGCGCGCCCCGCGCGCAGCCAGCCCTTCCACGTCGTCACCCCGACCCCGCTCGCGCGCGCCGCCCCCTGCGGCGCATGACCCGCGCGCACGAGCGCGAGGATCCGCGCCGCAAGGTCCGGCGTCAGCTTGCGCGCGCGGTGCGGCCCCAGCTCCGCCATCCGTGCACCGCCAGGATCGCGTAGGACGCCATCAGCAGCGCCTGCGCGGGAACGCCGTGCGCGAGGTCGATCGCGCACCACGCCGCGTTCGTGCACGCCCAGATGGCGAAGCACGCGCGCCGGCGTCGGATGTTCAGCCACGTCGCGAGGAGCGACGCGCACGCGAGCAGCCAGGTCACGCCGGCCGCCTCTCCGCCTTCTTGCCGCTGAAGGCCTCGTAGCGCCGCACGATCACGTCGCAATAGGGCGGATCGAGCTCCATCAGGAACGACCGCCGGCCCGTCTGCTCGGCCGCGACGAGCGTGCTCCCGCTGCCGCCGAAGAGGTCGAGGACGTTCTCCCCAGGCAGGCTCGAGTACTCCATCGCGCGCCGCGCCAGCTCGACGGGCTTTTCGGTGAGGTGGACCATCGACTGCGGGTTCACCTTCTTCACGCTCCAGACGTCCGTCACGTTCGACGGCCCGAAGAACCGGTGCGCCGCCCCTTCGCGCCAACCATGGAAACACCATTCGTGGTTGCCCATGAAGTCCTTCCGCGTCAGCACAGGGTGCTCCTTCACCCAGATCAGCGCCTGGCTGAAGTAGAGGCCGCACTCGCGCAGGACGGGCGGGTAGTTCCCGCAGTTCGCGTAGCCGCCCCAGACGTAGAACGCGCGCCCCGGCTTGAGCACGCGCGCGAGGTTCCCGAACCACGCGCGCAGCAGCGCGTCGAAGTCGGCCGCGCCGACGAAGTCGTTCATCAGCGGCCGGTCCTTCGCCCGCATGCGCTTGCGCGTCGGCTTCGCCTTCCCCGGATGCCGCGCGAGGTCGAGCTTCTGGTGGTGCGTCGCCTGGAAGCTCGAGAGCCCCGCGGCGATCGCGTTGTTCGACCGCGGCTCGACCTTCACGTTGTACGGGGGGTCGGTGTTCACGAGGTCGACCTGCGCGCCGCAGAGGAGTCGGTCGACGTCCCCCGCGTTCCCCGAATCGCCGCACAGCAGCCGGTGCTCCCCGAGGTGCCAGAGGTCCCCGCGCTTCGTCTCCGCCTCCTCCGGGGGCTCCGGCACCTCGTCGGGGTCCGTCTGCCCGCCCTTCACGTCGCCGGGCACGAGGCCGGCGAAGAGCTCGGCGAGCCCCTCGCTCTCCGTCTGCACGCGCGCGAGGAGGTCGCGCAGGACCGCCTCGTCGGTGCCCGCCATCGCCGCGATCGGGTCGAGGGAGGCGAGGAGCTTGTCGGCCTCCTCCTCGGTCACGTCGAGCACGAGGACCGGCACCTCCATGTCCGGCGTGGTCTCCGCGCGCAGGTGCCCGTCGACCAGCACGAGGCCCTCCGGCGTCTCCCGCGCAAGCAGCGCGTCCGCGTAGCCCACCTCGTCGAGGACGCCGCGCAGGGCCGCCCGCTGCGCCTTGGGATGCGTCCGGAAGTTCCTCGGGTTGGCGAGGAGCGTCCGGGCGGGGACGCGCCGGAGCTCGCGGATGCGGTCGCGGATCATCGACCCGAAACCTAGGCGCGGTGACGCAAGGGACCACTTGCGTATCTTTGGGCCCGTGCGCCCCCGCTACACCCGGGCCAGTGTGGCCTCGGTGTGAGGCCACATCAACGCGCGTCGCCGTTACCCCCCCCCGTCGTCCCCCGCGCGCGCGCACGAGGGGGCGGAAAGGCCCGGGGGGGCGCCCACGTTCGCCGCCGGCGCGCCCTCTTCCACGAATTGCCCCGGGGCCGCGAGGCCCTCCTCGGGGGCGTGGCCGGGCCCCAGCGCGGCCGTGGGGGGCGCGGGGGAAGGCAGGGGGGGGCGGTCGTCGACCATGCGCGCGATGCGGAGGAATCGCTCGCGCTGTTCGTCGGAGAGTGCGTCCGGCACCCGCGCAACCTCGTGTCGCTCTGGGGCGTAGGCGCCGTGTCGTTTGTAGGCGAGGTCGGCAGCGCGGAGCCTGATTTCGCGGGGTACGTCGGGGTCGGTGAGGCAGTCGAGGACGACGTTGTCGGCGATGGAGACGAGTCCGCGCTCGAAGAGATCGATGCGTTGGGCGACCTTCGGCAGTCTTATGAGCCTGCTGGCCTGGACGCAGAGGGTGTTCTCGTTGCCGTTGTATCCGGCCCTCTTGCAGGCTTCGAGGCCGTTGCCGCCGGTCTCGACATAAAACCTTGCGAAGCGCTGTTGGCGGATGGAGAGGTGGGTTCTGGCACCACGGCGGGGCGGCTTCTTGGCTGCCGCTTTGGGCACGGGGGGAAGACTAGCGACTACCGCGCCGTCTTGCCATCGAGCCCCACGCTCCGTCCGTAGCTTTGCAGCGCGTCGAGGCAGGCCCGTTGTCCGGCAACCTGGTGGCGCAGTGCGTTCAGGTGGTCATCATGCTCCTGAGCGAGGTTGGCGTCGTGGTTGTACCGCGACTTGAGCAGCGCGAGGAGATCGACGAGCTCCCGGTGGATAGCCTCGATCCTGGCGTACTCCATGGCGGCCTCGTCGCGATACGGCTCCCCTGCGTTGTGTCCACCAGCCCGGATCTTGTTGGCGCCGACGCTGAAACATGCGTCCATGCGGCTGACAGCGTCTTCGCGTTGCTTTCTGAGCAGGAAGAGGCGATCCAGCAGTTCGTCGGGTGGTCCGCCGCAACCGCACACGAGGATCAGGACGGTCGTGATGGCAGCTGCGGCCCGCATTTCTCGATGGTACCACCCCCCCTTTCCGTGATGTTCTGCCTGCACTACCATGGCTCACCGGTACCGTTTGGAACGGTACTTCCCCTAAACCCTCTCACGCGTGCGCGTACTGAGGAGGTTTATGGGAAGTACCGTTTCGAACGGTACTAAAGGGGGTACACATGGGCAAACAGGGCACGACATCGGACTGGCGTCGCGAGCTGCTGGAGCGCTTGGGGGAGTACGAGGAGGAGGGTACGGACCTGGTGACGTGGAACACCGCTTGCGATGCTCACGTCTGTCCGAGGTGCGCTGCGCGGGAGGGTCGGGTGTTCACGATCGAGGAGGCGCGCCGGGAGTTGGAGGGGGAGTTCTGCCGTCCGCGAGATCCGGATGACCGGTGCCGGTGCCAGGTCCTGCCGGCGTTCTGAGGCTGCGGCCGACTACACGATGAGCTGCTGCGCGTCGCCTGCGAGCGCGAGTCCGCGGAACCCGCGAACCTTGCGGTCTCCCTCGCGCACGTACTGGTAGCCCATCTCGCAGAGCCGCTTCGTGACCGTTCGCTGGCCGGGGATCTTCTTCTCGTCGACGTCGTTCGCCTTGGACCACGCCTTGTAGGCCTTGTAGATCCCGGAGACCGGCAGGAACGAGTTCCCGTCCGCGACGACGCAGTGGGCGAGGAAGTCGGCGATGTCGCTCGATTCGAGGCGGTACTCGAGCGTGGAGTCGGCGATGGCGTCGGGCGTGCCGAGGTCGCCCCCCGACTTCGCGTAGGCGATGGCGCCTTCGACGATCCAGCGCAGGATGCCGGCGGCCTCGTGCTCGAGGAGGCGGTCGGGCAGGCCGCGGTCGGCCTTCTGGACGGTGACGTCGAAGGGGACGAGGCGGAGGCGGCGCCAGATGCCGTTGGAGACGTCGCGGACCTTTGGCTTGGAGTTGGTGTCGACGAAGATCGTGTGGGTGGGCTCGAAGTTGAACTTCTCCTGGTAGAGGCGGCGCGCCTCGATCCGGTCGCTGCCGGTGATCTTCTTCACGCGGTTGGCGGCGAGCCTGCCGTCGTCGGGGGTCTCGTGGATGAAGGCGGCGCGGACGCCGTGGAGGTCGACGAGGATCCTCGCGTCGTCGTTCGCGCCCTGCGAGGCGACGAGGACGGTGTCGGAGATCGTGCGCGCGTAGTCGCCGAGCACGCGCTCGACGGTGCCCATGGAGGTGCGCTTGCCGTTGCCCCCCGGGCCCACGAGCAGGAAGAAGAGCTGCTCGACGGGCTTGCCCGTCGCGGCATAGCCGACGGCGCGCTGGAGGTAGGCGCGGACCTCGGGGTCGGGGAGGATCTCGGCGAGGAACGCGTGCCAGCGCTCCGCCTTCGCCTCCGGGTCGTAGTCGGCGGCGCAGCTCTTCGTGCACCAGTCCTCGCGGCGGTGCGGCCCGAGTTCCCCGGTCCTCAGGTCGACGAGCCCGTTGCGGCAGTGGAGGACCCACGGGGTCGCGTCCCACTGGTCGGGGCTCGCGACGACGGTCTGCTCGCTCTGGGCGAGGCGCAGGGCGTGCTCGAGGGGTCTTGCGTTGCGGAAGTGCTTCGCGACCTTGAGGCGCGCCTGGGCCTTCGCGATCGCGGCGTCGCCTTCCTGGCCGCGTGCGGAGTGGAGGAGCGCCGCCGCCTCCTTCAGGATGCCGTCGCTCGTGCGCTTCGCGAGGCGCATGACGGCGCCGTTGTCGTCGCGACGCCAGACGCCGGCGCCGCCGTCCCACACCATCCAGCACTTCCACGCCCCGACGTAGCGGATCTCGGAGCCGTGCTCGAGGACGAACTTGCGGGCGAACCACAGCTCGGAGCTCTGGTCCTCGACGAAGCCCGTGACTTCGACCTCGACGGCCGTGGCGCCTTTCGCGCGCCGCCCGCGCGGGTCGACGGCGCGGAGGCCTTCGCGGGCGCGCTTCGCGGCGGCCTTCGGGTCGGTGCCGGGGTTCATGCCGTCCTCGGCGAGCTGCTGGCCGGTGCGGAGCAGCTCTCGGGCCTTCCACCGCTCGATCACGATGCGCGCGTATTCGGGGAGGTTGGCGGCCGAGGGCGACTCGCCGACGCACCGCTCGAGGTAGGCCTCGCCGCCCGCCTTCGCGAGGGTGCCGTCCCGCTCGAGCCTCGATCGGATGAGGACGCAGTCGGGGGCGGCCGCGTCCTTTGCCGCGTCGAGGACGGCGGCCCAGATGAGGGCGTGTCCCGGGTGGTAGAAGTACGCGGGGGCGACGCCCTCGGCGCCCTTGATGCCGTGGCCGAGGAGCGCGGCTCCGAGGAGCGCGCGCTCGGCGGCCTCGTCGTTGGGGGGGACGCGGACTCCCGGCGTGTTCCTGCGGGGGGCCGGGCGGACCGGCTCCTCGCGCGGCTCCGGCGTGGGGGCGCAGTGCTTGCGGATCCACTCGGGGAGGTCGGCGATCTGCGTGTCGGCGGGGGTCGCGCCGGGCTCCCACGCGCAGCCACCGGAGCCCGGGAAGAGGACGAACGAGCCGTCGCCGTGGACCTCGATGTCCTGCAGCCTCCGCGTCGGGCCCGGCAGCGGCTCGTCCTTCGGGATCCGGTAGTAGAGGTCGACCATCCCGTCGGGTTGCCTCGCGGCGACCGTCGTCGCGAGCAGTCCCTCGCCGAGCTTGCGCTGCGCGCGGTCGAAGGCGCAGCGCACGACGGCGACGCCCGAGGCCGCGCCGGTGCGCAACGCGAGATCCCGGCGCGCCGCCCACTCGGCGAGGTCCGGCCATCCCGGCGCGGAGCGCTTCTGCCAGCGGTCGAGCCTGGGCGCGCCGTCCTCGAGCGGCGTGAGCGCCCAGCCGCGCTGGTGCGCCTCCCACGCCTGCGCGGCGCGGTCGGAGCTACCCGGCTGCATGCGCGACCTCCTCGACCGGGCACGCCGGCAGCGAAGCGAGCACGGTCTTCCCGTAGCTCTTCGTCACGATCCTGGGGTCGAGAATCGCCACGACGCCGCGATCCTCGTGCGACCGGATGAGGCGGCCGAAGGCCTGGACGACCTTGAGCACGACCTCGGGGACGCTGATCTCGACGAAGGGGTTGCCGCCGCGCCTCTTGCAGATCTCCTCGCGGGCCTCGGCGAGCGGGTGCCCGGGGACGGCGAACGGCAGCTTGCAGATGACGACCATGCGCAGGTTGTGGCCCTTGATGTCGACCCCCTGCCAAAACGTGGCGACGGCGAAGAGCACGCAGTCGGCGCGCTCCTTGAACCGGAGCACGATCTCCTCGTTCGGGACCTCGCCCTGGCGGAGCACGCAGAGGCCCGCGGAGCGGAACTCCGGCGCCAGCTCGCGGTGGACCGCGTCCTGCTCCGCCTTCGACGTGAAGAGGACGAAGGCGCCCCCCTTGCTCTCGTTGACGAGCTCGCGCACGCGCGCGACCGTGGCCGCGCGGTAGGCGTCGGTCGCCCTCGGGTCGGGCATCGACGGGTAGATCCGCAGCGCGGCCTGCCGCGCGAAGTCGAACGGGCTGCCGGCGGCGAGCTCCGCGGCCTTCGGCATGCCGGTTTCGCGCCGGAAGTGGGCGAAGCTCCCGCCGACGCGAAGCGTCGCGGAGGTGCAGATCACCGACGGCGTGTTCCGCCAGAGCGGGGTCTCGAGGAGCGGCGCGACCTCGACCGGACTGCGACAGATCCTCGCGTGGCCCGTGTCGCCGCGCTCGATCCAGTGCGCGTAGCTCTCGCGATCCATGGCGAGCGTGCCGGCGACGCGGTCCGCGAGCTCGCGGAGGTCCTTGAGGCGCGCCTTCCATTCGAGCTTCGCCTCCTTCGTGCGGACCGTCCCGTGCAGTTCCTCGATGCCGTCGGCGAGGTCGCGCAGCGCCGGCGAGAGCGGGTCGGCGAACGGCCCGGGCGAGCGCACCGTGCGCTGGCGCAGGAAGGAGGGCACGTAGGCGGCCGCGTTGGCGAAGAGCGCCTCCTTCGCCCCCGTCGCGGCGTCGAGGAGCGACAGCACGCGCGGCGTGGAGCGGATCGACTTGAGGAGCCCCGTCTTCCGCTTCGGGTGCCAGACGCGATCGAGGACGCGCTGCACGGCCCAGTGGCCGAAGCTGTCGTCGAACGCCGAGCGCACGGCGTCGGCGAACTCGTGCGCCTCGTCGAGGACGAGGACGTTGTGCGGGGGGAGCACCCCGCGTCGCGTGTCGCGGGCGCGCGGCTCGCCGTCGCCCTCTTCGTCCTCCTCGTCATCCTCCTCGACCCTCGACCGCGACCGGATGGCGAGGTCGATCGCCACGAGGGAGTGGTTGGCGACGACGATCCTCGCGGCGGCGAGCTCGCGCCGCGAGCGCTGGTAGCCGCACTGCTCGAAGAAGCGGCACTCCTTTCCCATGCAGTTGCCGCTCTCCGCCCTCGCCGCGTCCCACGCGGCGTCGGCGGGCTTGAACCCGAGGGTGGCGAGGGAGCCGTCCTCGCTCTCCTCCGCCCACCCGACGACGTTGACGAGGTCGCGCCACTCCTGCTCGTCGCGGAACTGGCCCGGGCCGGCCTCGAGCGCGGCCTCGGCGCGCCGGCGGCAGACGTAGTTGCCGCGGCCCTTCGCGATGGCGACGGGCAGGTGCTCGAGCCCGAGCGCCCTCTTGAGGACGGGGATGTCGCGGAGGACCTGGCCCTGCAGGGCGATCGTGCGCGTGGCGACGACGACGGTGTCGCCGTGCTCGGCAGCGCGGAGCATCGCGGGAACCAGGTAGGCGAAGCTCTTCCCGACGCCCGTACCGGCCTCGACGGCGAGATGCCCGGGCTCCCCGATCGCGGCCTCGACGCGGCGCGCCATCTCTTCCTGCTGCGGACGGCGCTCGTACCCCGGGAGGGCATGCGCGATCGCGGCCCAGGCGGCGTCGAGGTTCACCGCGAGACCCTCGCGATGGCGAGCGACGCGTGCAGCACCCAGTGCTCGACCCCGTCCACGCGGATCGCGACGTAGCCCCTGCCGCTCGCGACGAGGAGGACGTCGCCGGGCGCGAAGGTCGCGACCCTGCGCTCGCGCTTCCAATCCTCGCCCTCGGAGACGTGCGCGATGGCGGCGTGCGCACGCATGGTCGTCGCGCAGCTGGCGACATCGGTGGGCGGGACCACCACCTCGACGAGCGCGATCGCCTCGGCGAGCTTCGGGGAGACGGAGATGTGCGGGATGGCCGCGGGGGGCTCGGGGAGCGGCCGCACGAGCATGGTGTTGTCGAAGGGCTCGAGGATCACGGCACGGCCTCCTTCGCCTGCGCGAACTCGCGCGCGGCTTCTTCCCGGGCGGGCTGCGCGCACCGGCACCAGCCCGCGAGGCTCCCGCAGCCCGTGCAGCGCTCGTACTGCTCGTGGTCGCAGATGACGCAGAAGCGGCCGCGGTGCGACGCGTAGGTCATGGAGGGGCAGTCGCCGTTGCGGCACTTTCGTTTGCCGGGGCGCTCGCGGCAGATGTCGGCGAGGGTCACGCCGGCTCCTCCGCCGCGCGCTGCGCCTCGGCGAGGTGGTTGCGCGCCCGCGTCATGGCCTCGCGCAGCTCGCCCTGGCGCGCGCCCGTCCCGCATGAGAGGAGGTTGCGCGCGAGGCGCTGCCGCTCGAGGATCTCGCCGAGGGTCCTGCGCTCGCGCTCGTCGAGCTTCACGAGGATTGCCTCGATGGCCTTCACGAGGCCCTCCTCTCGCGCCTGCGGTGCCAGTAGCGGCGGTGCGCGGCGCGGAGGCGCTCGCGGTTCCGCGCGTAGTACTCGCGCCAGTAGCCTTCGCGGCGGCGCTTCGCCTTCTCCGGGTTGCGCGCGCGCCAGCGGCTCTTCGCGGCGTTGCGCGCCGCGCGGTGGCGTTCGTTCTCCGCGGCCGTGCGGCAGCGCCGCGTGCAGTAGCGCGGCCGCGGTCCGCGCTTCGGCATCGCGGTCGCGTTGCCGCACCAGCGGCAGGCCGTGCCGTCGTCGCCGCCGCGGGCGATGAGGGCGAGGAGGCGCGCCGCGTAGGGGCGGGCATCGAGCGGTATCGTGTGCAGCGGCGCCCTACGCATTTGTCGGGTCCTCCGTGCCCTTCGGGGTGTCCCGCTCGCGCGCCCGCCTCCAGTTCCCGTTCGTCTCCGCGGTCTGGAGGAGTTCGCGGAGCTGGTGCTCCTCCGGCGGTGCAAGGAAGAGCCTCCATGCGTCGTACGAGAGCAGTCCTCCGATGAGGTCGGACCATGCCGCCGGCCCGGTGAACTCGTCACAGGGACGGCTGTTGACCACGATGTCGATCGCCGCGGGCTGGAACTCATGGTCCTCGGTCCAGCCGGCGTGGTGCGCGGCGCGCATGGACGCGGGGAACGAGGCCATCTTCGCGTTGATCGTGTAGCGCGAAAACGTCGTCGCCAGCATGGCGATTGCGTCGAACTCGTGCACCCCGGACCACCCGTCCTCGGTCCACACGGCGATGACCCTGCTTCCCGCCGGCAGCGGCATCAGCGAGCATCCGCGCTGCCGCATGAAGCTCGTGTGCGCCCTACGCATCGCCCGCCACCTTCGTGCCGCCAGGGTGCGCACGCGCGTCTTCCGCCATTCGCGCGAGCTCCCACGCGCGCCGGATCGCGGCCTGCGCGGTGTCGAATTCCCCCGAGGCCAGCGCCCCCGGCAGCAGCGCGTTGAATGTCGCGTCGAGCCGCGACTGCCGCGCGCGCTCGGCGTCCTGGCGGCGGTGCCTGGCCATGATTTCCGGCAGGCGGTCGACGCGGGGCGGCCCCTCAATCGCGGCGACGAGTCTCTTCCACCAGCTACGCATCGAGCGCCACCTCCGCGCCGCGCTCCGTGCAGCGCCAGAACCCGTCGCTCTCCTCGAGGAGGCCTCGCTCGCGGAGGAAGGGGAGCGTCGCGCGGGCGAGCGGGCCGGCCTTGCTGCCGACGTCGATCGCGAGCTGCGCGATCTGCCGCGGGCCGCGGCCCTCCAGGTGGCGCAGCACCTTGCGCTGGATGTCGTTGAGCGGCGCACCGGCGCCCTTCTCGTCGTCGGCGGCGTCCTTCGCGGGCTTGCGCTCAGTCGGCGTCGCCTTCGCCTTGCGCGCCCGCCTCGCCGGCGCGTTGGCGTTCGCCGGCATCAGGGGCGGCGGCAACTGGAGGGTGATCCCCGGGTCGACGACGTGACGGATCTTTCCGTTCGCCGGGATCTCCAGCGCCTCCTCCGCCAGCGCGCAGATCGCCGGGATCACCCAGTCGCCCTTGCGCTGCGCGAGGAGCAGGATCGCCTGCAATGCGGCGGTGTGTTGCATTCGCTATCTCCCTGTCGAGCCTGCGCCAGCGCGCGAGGCACGTCGTGAGCCTGTCCTCGATGACGGCGAGGTCCTCCGGGACCTTGCCTCCCTGCGCGCGGAGCATTTCGCATCCCGTGAGCGCGCGCTGGATGCCCGCGGCGATCGCCGCGAGACCGTAGGCGGGGTCGCGTCCGGTGCAGCCGCGGTGCTCAGCCACATGCCGCCTCGATCTCCACGCGCAGGCACGCGACCTCCTCGCGCTCCACCAGGATCGAGCGGTACGCGACGCCGAGCCGGCGCGCCCGCTCGACCGCGAGCGCGTCGAGCTCGCGCTTCGCGCGCCACATCGCGTCGATGCTCCCGACCATGGCGGCGGCGCGATGTCTCGCCGGGTGCTGGTCCTCGAGCATCGAGACGAGCAGGGCGGCGTCGGTGCGGGCGGTCACTGCGCGTCCCTCCGCGAGATTCCCGGTCCCACGCGGTCGGACCAACCCCCGCACAGTCGGGCATGTAACCCGTTGCAGATCAACTGGTTACGCGAGCGCTGGGCGCAATTTATGGGGGATGCAGCCCCCGGCCACACCCGACGATCCGGTCCAATCGCTTGTCGCGTCGATCGAGGACCTCCGCCGCTGGTGCCTGCGCCGCAGCCACGACTCGCACCTCGCGGAGGACGTCGCGCAGGAGGCGGCGGTTCTCGCGCTGCAGCGGTGGGGGGCGCTGAAGGAGCGCGACAGCCTGCGCGCGTGGGTCTTCCGGATCGGCCAGCGGCGGCTCAGCGACGCGGCGCGGCGCGGTCGCGCGCTGCTGCCGATCACGTCCGAGCCGATCGCCCCGCAGCCGCTCTGCGTCGGGGAGGGGGAGCCTGCCGACCGCACCGAAAGCCTCCGTCGCGCCGTGCGCCGCCTTCCGCTGCGGCTGCGGCAGGCGGTGCGGCTGCACTATCTGCGCGGCATCCCGATCCGCGACGTCGCCGAGCGGCTGGAGACGACGGTCAACGGCGTCAAAGCGCGCCTCTACCGCGCGCGCAAGATCCTCCGGGAGGAGACGGGCACATGAAACTCCTGCATCTGTTGCTTTGGTGGGCCATCGCGGGGGGGGCGGGGGGGCCGGAGACGCCCGCCGAGCACGCCCTCGCGGAGGCCGACAAGCTCGCCGCGCTCGCGCGCGCCGCGGCGCCCGAGGCGCGCGACACCGCCGTCGCGAAGGCGCTCGCGGCCTACGACGGGCTGCTCGCCGCGCACGGGAAGGACCAGAAGCTCGCGCCCCGGGTGCGCCGCCACCGGGCGACGCTGCTGAAGGCGGTCGGCCGCCCGCTCGACGCGCTCGCCGAGCATGACGCGATCGTCGAAGGGCGCGCGCGCCGGAAGGACAAGGCGCGGGCGCTCTGCGACGGGGCCTCGCTGCTCGTGCAGGGGGGCGACCTCCACGCGGCGGAGAGGCGCCTCGCGCGGGCGGTCGAGGAGTTCGGCGACGTCGCCAGCGTGCGCGCGCAGGCCTCGCTGGAGCGCGGCCGGCTCCTGCGCCGCACCGGGCGCGTGCGCGACGCGGTCGCCTGCTGGCGCCACGTCGTGGAGCGCTGCCGCGACGAGGAGAAGATCGCCATCGAGGCCTACGACGAACTCGCGCTGCTCGCGATCGACGAGGGCGACGCGCGCGGGGCGCGCCGGTGGCTCGGCGCCTGCACCGACGCGTTCGGCAAGCGCGCGGCCCGCGACGACAAGCAGGGCAAGTTCCTGAGCCGCCAGCTCGGCGCGATGAAGGCGCCCCAGCGCCTGCTCGAGGCGGAGCGGCCGAAGGCCGCGGGCTGACCGGCTGCATGGCGCCCCTCCGCATCCGCGTCACGCGACATCTCGTCGCGCGCATGACCCAGCGCGGGATCGGCTTCGATCTGTTGCGGGAGACCATCCGCGACCCCGACAGCACCGAGCCGGCCCGCGACGGGCGCGTCAAGGCGGTGCGGCGGTGGTCGCACGACACCTGCGTGGTGATCGGCGAGCGGTTCTCCGAAAGCGAGGTGAGGGCGACGACCGCCTACTTCCGGCGCGGATGAGCGGCCGGCGGCTCCCGAGGTAGGATGCGCGCGTGAACACGTCCGAGATCCTCATCCAGATCGCCGGGCCCAGGGTGCCCCTTGAAGTCGCGGTGGACCGCGGCGCGCGGGCCGCCTACATGCGCGTCCGGTTCGGCTCGGTCTCCGCGACGCTGGAGCACTCCGAGGGGGTCCTCCTCGACGTGGACGCGCAGGGCCGCCTGCTCGGCGTCGACCTGCTGCTGCCGGTGGGGGCCGGTGCGCTGCAGCAGGCGTCGGACTACTACCTCGCGAAGGAGGGGGCCGGGGCCGATCGCCAGGTCCCCCCGGCCATCGACGACGCGGCACGCATCCTCGCAACCTTCCGCTAGACGCCGACGCCGTGATACTCGAGGCCGTGGCGTTCGACGAACGCGCGGTCCCAGATGTTCCTGCCGTCGAAGACGACCCGCGTCCGCAGGCCCGCCGCGATGCGCTCGAAGTCGGGGCTTCGGTACTGGTTCCACTCGGTCGCGAGCAGCAGCGCGTCCGCCCCCGCCGCGGCCTCGTAGGGATCGGCGCAGAGTCGCACCCTCTCCCCGAACCGCTCCTTCGCGGCCGCCAGCGCGGCCGGGTCCGAAGCGCTCACGCCCGCGCCGGCCGCGAGCAGGCCCTCGACGATGTCGAGGGCCGGCGCCTCGCGCATGTCGTCGGTGCCGGGCTTGAACGAGAGGCCCCAGAGCGCAAACGACCTGCCGCGCAGGTCGCCGCCGAAGCGCGCCGTGACCTTGCGCACGAGCAGCCCCTTCTGCTCGCGGTTCACCGCCGCCACCGCGTCGAGGATGCGCATCGGCAGGCCGCGCTCGCCGCCGGTGTGGCACAGCGCGAGCAGGTCCTTCGGGAAGCAGGAGCCGCCGAACCCGACGCCCGGGAAGAGGAACTGGCCGCCGATGCGCGTGTCGGCGGCCATGCCGCGCCGCACCTGCTCGACGTTCGCGCCCACCTCCTCGCAGAGCGCCGCGATCTCGTTCATGAAGGAGATGCGCGTGGCGAGCATCGCGTTGCTCGCGTACTTCGTCATCTCCGCGCTCTCCGCGTCCATCACGAGCAGGCGGTCGCCGCGCCGCATGAAGGGGGCGTAGAGCACGCGCATCGTCTCGATGGCGCGCTCGTCGTCGGTGCCGACGACGACGCGGTCGGGCTTCATGAAGTCCTCGACCGCGGCGCCCTCCTTCAGGAACTCCGGGTTGCTGACGACGGCGAACGGCTCCTGCGTCTCCGCCGCGATGATCTCGCGCACCCTCCGCGCGGTCCCCACCGGCACCGTCGACTTGCCGACGACGACCCGGAAGCCGTCCATCGCGCGGCCGATCGCGCGCGCGACCTCCTCCACCGCCGAGAGGTCGGCGCCGCCGCCGGGCAGCGGCGGCGTGCCCACGGCGATGAAGACGACCCGGGCCGAGCGCACCGCCGCCGCGGTGTCGCCGGTGAAGTCGAGCCGTCCCTCCCGCATGTTGTCGCGCACGATCGCGCCGAGGCCCGGCTCGTGGATCGGGATCTCGCCGCGGTTGAGCCGGGCGATCTTCCCCCCGTCGCGGTCCACGCAGGTGACGTGGTTGCCCGTGGCCGAGAAGCAGGCGCCCGTGACGAGGCCGACGTACCCGGTGCCGATGACGGTGATGCGCATGTCCCCCAGTTTCGCCCCCCGGGCTACAATCCCGGCCTAACAGGAGGAACCAAGTCATGAAAACCACGACCGCTTTGATCGCTTGCGCCCTCGGTGTAGGGCTTTTCCTGCTCGGCCGCGTCTCCGCCGAGGACGAAATGGAGGGGGCCGGGGGGCCGATGCCCGAGTGGATGAACCTCGGGCCCGAGCACGAGGAACTCGCGAAGAGCGCCGGCGACTGGGACGTGGCCGGCAAGATGTGGATGGCGCCCGGCGCCGAGGCGATGGAGTTCACGGCGACGGCCAAGCGCGAGATGGTGCTCGGCGGACGCTACATGCGCGAGATCTTCAGCGCGCAGTTCGGCCCCGAGGCGTTCGAGGGCTGGCTGCTCCAGGGCTACGACACCATCCGCAAGGAGTGGGTCCACGTCTGGATGGACGTGAGCAACCCCATCATGAGCATCGGCCGCGGCCAGACCAAGGACGGCGTCTGCACGATGCTCGGCGAGGACCCCGACATGATGACCGGCAAGCTCTCGCCCACGCGCACCGTCATCAAGCACGAAGGCAACGACAAGGGCACGATGACGATGTACACCACGACCGACGGCGCCGAGCGCATGACCATGCAGATGGTCTACACCCGCAAGAAGTAATCCGAGTCCCCCGGGCGGTTAGCTCAGCCGGTTAGAGCGCCTGCCTTACACGCAGGAGGTCGCAGGTTCGAGTCCTGCACCGCCCATTTCATGGGCCGCGGCGGCCCATGAAATGGGCGTTGGCGGGGGGGGGAGGGGGGCGCACGCCGTGCGCGACCGAAGGCCGCGTGCGCCGCCTCGTGCGGCTGGGCCGCATGCTGAACTTCTCCGGCGGGAGGCGGCGTGATGACGGGGACCCCGCCACTACGTTGTCTCCTGTGATCGTGCGACGGGGGCGGCGCCATGGCACGATGCCACCAGCTTCTCGGGAGCAGCGTGCCGGGGCAGCGGGAGGTCGACCGCGGTCCCCGGCCTCTGAGTGCCCCTCCGCACCTGCGTGGACTCCACCACCGCGACGGTCGCGTGGACTGACGTCCCACCCGACACGCGCTCTCTGCGCGCAATCCCGCACTGCCGTTCGCGCGCCGGCTCGTTCCCTGCGCGCAGGGCGCCGATTCCGCCACTACTCCTCGCGTCCGTGCCGGGTTGCTGACCTCTTCACTACCGAATCCGGGTGGGGAGGAGTTCTCGGCAGGGCCAGCAGGGACTGCGCACACCCCGAGTGCCTCCCCAGGCCCGGTTGTAATGCGTACCCCCTACGTATACTATTGGAGCGTGAGGCTTTCCAGGGAGGTGCGGGCCCAGTTCCAGCGGTTCGGGAGGCGCGGTGGGACGGCTCGCGCCCGACGGATGTCCGTCGGCGCCCGGAAGGCCGGTGCGCGCAAGGCCGCCTTGCAGCGATGGATCCGCGCGCGGTTCGGCGGAACGAGCTTCGCCGAGCTGGGGCTTCCCGGAGGCTCGATGATCGACAAGGGGCTCGACGATCTGGCCGCGGAGAGGGAGACCCCCGAGAGTCTCCTGGTCTCCCTCGCTGCCCCGCGCCTTCGCCGCGAGGGCGTCCCGCTGCCGGCGACGCTCCTCTCCGACGCGGACCGGCGCTTGTATCGGCTCCTCGAGCGTGTGCACGGGGGACTGGCGCACGCGCGCTTCCTGGCCCGGCTCAGGCAGGCTCAATCCTTCGCCGATGCGTGTCGTCACGCACGGACCGAACGGAGCCGTCGTGCGCGATGAGTTGACGCGGGACCGGCTGCGCGCCCTCATGCGCGAGATCGCCCGGACGGCGCCTCGGGGGAAGGCCTACCGCGTCTATCTTGTCGGCGGCGGTACGGCGGTCTACTCCGGCTGGCGACCCGGTTCCATCGACGCGGACGTGTTCTCCGAGGAGGAGAGTGTCTTCCGCGGAATCCAGGGCATCAAGGAGCGTTTGAACCTCAACGTCGAGTTTGCGAGGCCGGAGCAGTTCGTGCCGGCGCTCCGCGGCACCGAGGACCGGCACATCTTCATCGAGACCATCGGCAGAGTCTCCTATTTCCACTACGATCCGTATGCGCAGGTGTTCTCGAAGATAGTTCGCGGCTTCGAGAGGGATCGCGACGATGCACACCGGTTCGTGGAGTCGGGCATGGTTGTCCCGAAGGCGCTTCGTGAATTGGTGGCAGGAATTCCGGACTCGACCTACGCGAAGTATCCAAGTCTCTCGCGTCCCGACGTCGAGAGGGCTGTCGACGACTTCCTCACCGGCTACTCCTGACGGAGGCTCCTGCATGAGCCGTGCGGGGGTGGGTCGCCGGCGCGCCCGCCCCCGCACCCCCTACCGATCCCGCGGGAGGTCGGCGCCGAGGGCCCGCGCCCGCGCCGTGATGCGTTCGACGAGCGCGTCGGTCGGGCTGTCGCGGACGCCCTGGATCTCGGTGGGGTCGACGCCCCACTGCTTGAACTCCTGGTACTGCGACTCCGACCAGTCGCGCTCGAACGAGGCGCGCATCGACTGCTTCAGCGATTCGATGCGCGCGGCGTAGGTCGTGTTCGTGCCCGGGACCTTCTCGTTGACGATGCGGACGAGCCAGGCCCCGAAGCCGTGGTCCTTGCCGGGCTCGGCCATGCCGCGCGCGGCGATCTCGACGACCTGCTCGAGCAGGTTCGTGCCGTCCGCCGTCGGCACCTCGAGGATGCGGTACATCTCGCGCTGCCCCTCGGCGACGACGCGCTCGGTCTCCGCGCGCTGCGACGCCGAGAGGCGGAGCGTCGCCGCGAAGGTCGCGATCGGCGGCTTCTTCTCCTCCTTCGCGCGCAGCCTCCTCAGGACCTCCTCGGTCTTGCGCTCGACCGCGACGTGGACGGCGGCCTCGAGCGCGGGATCGACGTCGGCGCCCTCCCGCGGAGCCTCGGGCAACGCGGCGCCGTCCGCGGGCGCGCCGGAGGGCAGCGCGAACGTCGGGCGCGCCTCGGGCCCTGCGCCCCTCGCCTTCAGCGCCGCGATCTCGCGCCTCAGTTCGGCGATCTCGCCCGCGAGCGTCGCGGTGTGGTCCGCCCGTTCGGCCGTGCGACGCGGCGAGGGCGCCCCGCCCTCGCGCGTCAGCGCGACGACGCCCAGGGCAAGCGCGATCGTCGAGAGGAGGACGGCAGTGCCTGCGGCCTTCATCCGCGGAATGTACCCCGTCCCGTCCCCGCGCGCCCCCCCGCGCCCCCCCGAACCTCTCCCCTGCGTGTACGCTTACCCCCCGCATGGGCATCCGCGTCGCGCTAAGGCACCTGACGAGCTACAAGTACGACCGGCTTGTACATCTCGGGCCGCAGGTGGTCCGCCTGCGGCCCGCGCCGCACTCGCGCACGCGGCTCGAGTCCTACTCGCTCGAGGTGCGGCCGAAGGGCCACTTCCTGAACTGGCAGCAGGATCCGCACGGGAACTACCTCGCGCGGATCGTCTTCCCCGAGGCGACATCCAGCCTCGAACTCTCCGTCGACCTGATCGCGGACCTGGTCTCGATCAACCCCTTCGACTTCTTCCTCGAGCCCTATGCGGAGCGCTACCCCTTCGGGTATCCGGCGCCGCTCGCGCGCGAACTCGCGCCCTTCCTCGAGCGCGAGCCCATGGGCCCGCGCTTCGAGCGCTATCTCGCGCGCATCGACCGCTCCCCGCGCGCGCTGATGGACTTCCTCGTCGCGCTGAACCAGAAGATCCAGCGCGATCTTGCGTACACGCTCCGCTTCGAGCCCGGCATGCAGACGCCGGAGGAGACGCTCGAGCTCGGCCGCGGCGCCTGCCGCGACTTCGCGTGGCTCGCGCTGCAGCTGCTGCGCCACTTGGGCATCGCGGCGCGCTTCGTCTCGGGCTACTCGGTGCAGCTCCGGCCCGACGTGAAGCCGCTCGAAGGCGCCGCCGGCGTTGGCGAGGACGTCGCCGACCTGCACGCCTGGGTCGAGGCCTACCTGCCCGGCGCCGGCTGGGTCGGCATGGACGGGACGAGCGGCATGCTCGCCGCCGAGGGGCACATCCCGCTCGCCTGCACGCCGGACCCGACGGCGGCGGCGCCCATCACCGGCACCCTCGACGAATGCGAGACCGAGTTCACCTACTCGGTCGCGGTGACGCGCCTGCGCGAGGATCCGCGCAACACGAGGCCCTACGACGACGCGCAGTGGCGCGCCATCCTCGACTGCGGCGCCGAGGTCGAGCGCCGCCTCGAGGCGGGCGACGTCCGCCTGACGATGGGCGGCGAGCCGACCTTCGTCTCGATCGACGACTTCACGAGCCCCGAGTGGACGACCGCCGCGCTCGGCGAGGAGAAGCGCCGCCGCGCCGAGGAACTCGTCCGCCGCCTGCGCCGCCGCTTCGCGCCGGGCGGGCTGCTCCAGTTCGCGCAGGGCAAGTGGTACCCGGGCGAGCCGCTGCCGCGCTGGGCGCTCCACTGCCTCTGGCGCACCGACGGCGAACCCGTCTGGAAGGAGGAGGCGCTGCTCGGCGACCCGTCGTCGGCGCCGGGCGCCACGCCGGAGACCTGCCTCCGCTTTGCGCGCGCCCTCGCCATGCGCCTCGGCGTCGACCCTGCGCTGGCGGTGCCCGCCTACGAGGATGTCGCCTACCACCTCTGGCGCGAGCAGCGCCTGCCCGTCAACGTGGATCCGCGCGAGACCTCTTTCGCGCGCGTCTTCGGGCGCGGGATCGGCGAGCCCGCAGGATACGTGCTCCCGCTGCGCGAGTGCGAAGAGGGGGGGTGGCGGGGGGGAGAGTGGATCGCCCGCGGTCCTCACCTCTTCCTGACGCCCGGGGACTCGCCGATGGGACTGCGCCTGCCGCTCGAGTCGCTGCGCAAGGAGCCCGAGAGCGACGAGGACCTGCTGATCCGCGAAGACCCCACGCTGCCGCGCCCGCCGCTTCCGCCCTACCGCGACGCGGCCATCGCGCCGCCGCGGGGCGGAAGCGACCGCGTCATCCGCACCGCGCTCTGCGTCGAGCCGCGCGAGGGCAGCCTCTTCGTCTTCCTGCCGCCGCTTTCGGCGCTCGAGTCCTTCCTCGAGCTTGTCGCGGCCGTCGAGGCGACGGCGCGGGAGGGCGGGCACGCCGTCATCGTCGAGGGCTACCCGCCGCCCCCGGACCCCCGCATTTCCTGCATCAAGGTGACGCCCGACCCCGGCGTGATCGAGGTCAACGTACAGCCGGCGTCGAACTGGAACGAACTCGTCGGCATCACGACGACGCTCTACGAGGAGGCGCGCCAAACCCGGCTCGCGCCGGAGAAGTACCTCGTGGACGGCCGCGTCGTCGGCACCGGCGGCGGCAACCACATCGTGCTCGGCGCAAGCGCGCCGCTCGACAGCCCCTTCCTGCGGCGGCCCGACCTGCTGCGCAGCATGCTCGCCTACTGGGTCAACCACCCGTCGCTGAGCTATCTCTTCTCGAGCCTCTTCATCGGGCCGACGAGCCAGGCGCCGCGCGTCGACGAGGGGCGCATGGAGAGCCTGCACGAACT
>CAZMXP010000019.1:0-76403 GCA_964570285.1 uncultured Planctomycetaceae bacterium | reverse complement strand
CGTCGAGATGGTCGGCATTGCACCTGCACGAGGAATGTCGCGAGCTCGGCCTAACTTGAAGTGGACCGTTCGGCCCATCCGCGGCCGGACGGGCCATTTCCGCGGCCTATTTCCGGATCGGGACCGCGGTGGGAGGGTGTGATTCCCGCAGTGCGACCTCGGATCGGCGCCATCGTCGTGCAGATCCTTCGCGGCCTATTCCTGCGGCCTATTTCGGCGGGGGGGTGCCGGCGAGCTGGTGCGGACGGATGGTCGTCATCACTCTCTCTCGCTGTCGTCCGGACCTTGGAGGCTGTCCATGGGGCTGCGGACCCCGGCCACGCCGCGGTCGAGGACGTGGGTGTAGATCATCGTCGTGTTGAGGTCCTTGTGCCCAAGCAATTCCTGGAGGGTGCGGATGTCGTAGCCGTCCTCGAGCAGGTGGGTCGCGAAGGAGTGGCGAAACGCGTGGCAGGAGGCTCGCTTGGTGATGCATGCCTCGCGGAGCGCATCCTTCACGGCGCGCTGGAGGACCGACTCGTGGAGGTGGTGGCGGCGGACCTGCCCCGATTCGCCGTGGCGATAGCAGCGTGTGGCGGGGAAGAGCCACTGCCAAGCGATCTCCCTCCCGGCGTTGGGGTACTTGCGGTCGAGCCCGTCGGGCACCTCCACCCAGCCCGCACCCCGGGCGCAGTCACGCTCGTGCAGCGCCCGAACGGCTTCGATCTGTCCTCTCAGATCCGCCTTCGCTGCCCTCGGGAGGAGCGTCCGGCGGTCCCGGTCGCCCTTGCCGGAGCGAACGAGAATCTGCTCTCGGCCCAGATCCACATCCTTGACCCGCAGACGGGCCGCCTCGAGCAGGCGGAGGCCCGAACCGTAGAGCAGCGTCGCCATCAAGCGCGGCGTGCCCTTCATCGCCCCAAGGACCGCCCGCACCTCCTGCCGGCTGAGCACGACGGGCAGCCGTCGCGGCTGCTTGGCCCGGACCATGCCGTTCAGCCAGGGCAGATCGCTCCCGAGCACCTCACGGAACAGGAACAACAGCGCCGAGAGCGCCTGGTTCTGGGTGGAGGCGCTCACGCGCCCCTCCACGGCCAGATGGCTCAAGAACTCGGAGACGTCGCCCGCGCCAAGGCTGCGGGGATGACGCCCCCGGTGGAACTGGACGAACCGGCGAATCCAGCCGAGGTACGCCTCTTCGGTCCTCCGGCTGTAGTGGCGGAAGCGAACGGCGGCCCGAACCGCATCGCCAAGCGTGCGCGCGCCCGGCGGCGCGGGGCTCTCGTCGAACGGCACCTCCGGCTCGCATACCGCGAGCACACCGAACGATTGCGACGCGGCAAGAGGATCCATCACCTACCGCTACCTCGCGCGCACTGTACCACGGGGTTCGGGCGCTGGTTCCCGGGCAGCCCCGGCCCGCCCCTGGTGGCGCCTCACGTCCAGCGTCTCCCCCTCCCCGAGCCCCACCCCTTCACGAGGACCGCAGGCCGGATGTGTTGACTTCGCTCTGCAACGCGGGCTAGCGTTTGCCAACGATGACCGACGTGCTGGTGATCACGGGCCCCTGCGGCGTCGGCAAGTCCGCCGTGGCCTTCGAGTGCATGGAGATCCTCGAACGGGAGGGCGTCGCCGCCGCGATGGTGGATGCCGAACTCGCCTACTTCCACCCCAAGCCCGACGGCGACCCGCACGGATACGCCGTTGCCGAGGCGGCGCTGCGGGCGATCTGGCGCGTGTACGCCGGGACCGGTCACACCCGGCTCGTGCTCGGGCGCGTCGTCGAGAACGAGGAGCAGCGGAGCATCGTGGAGCGGGCCATTCCCGGCGCCCGCATCCGCATCTTCCGGCTCGTGGCCGGCCCCGGGACCATCCTCGGGCGGTTGCAGCGCCGCGAGACGGGATCCGCCCTCGCGTGGCACGTACGGCGGAGCAGTGAGATCGCCGGTGCGACGTTGGGTGAGCCCGTGGACGCCGAGCGCGACGTCGCGACGATCGCTCGCGACGTGCTCGCGCGGGCGCAGTGGCTCTAGGCGCCGCCGCGCCCGGCGCGTGGGGCATGCTCGAAGGATGCTGCACCGTTGCCTCGCCCTCCTCGCGTTGGCCGCTGCCGTCGCCGCCGAGGAGCCGGCGCGTGCCGCCGATCCGAAGAGCCCGTTCCCCGGGGAGGAGTCGTCTCGCTGTTTGCGCGCATGCGCGGGGGGGCCGGGGGGCCGGGGGGCCGGGGGCCGGCGCGCCCCCGCGCGTCCTCCCTCTACGGCCTGTCCACGGCGCGGGCGGGGCGGACACCGACAATCGTGGCGAGGTATCCGGGCGGGCTCCGGAACCGGGTGCTCGCGCGGGCGAAGGTGGCGATGGTGCCCCAACTCCCGCCGCGGTAGACGCGAAGCCCAGCGCCCTCCACCAGCGGATCGCTTGCAGCGGCGGGAGCATAGAGGGCGTACGTGTCGCGGCACCACTCGAAGACGTTGCCGTGGACGTCGTGCAGGCCGAACGCGTTAGGCGCGAGAAGGCCCACCGGCGCGTGAAGCGTGTAGCCATCGTGCACCTCGTCGGTGTACTGCCAGGACGCCGGGCCGCCGTTCGCCATCGCGAAACGGTCGGCGATGTTGGCGAACTTCCCGAGCGCCGCGACCTCCCGTCCCGTGAACCACGGGGTGCCGGTCCCGGCACGGCAGGCGTACTCCCACTGCGCCTCGGTGGGCAGCGAAAGACCCCAACGGGGCAGCCACTTCGTGCAGACCTCCCAGGAGACCTGCTCCACCGGGTTGCGCCTTGTCACCTTCCTCCCCCCGAGTTCGGCGCCCGGACCGTAATTGCTCGGGTTCTCGCCGCCCGTCATGCGGATCCACTGCGCCTGCGTGCACTCGTGCTTGGCGAGGAGGAAGGCGGCGAGCGTGGCCTCGTGGGTGGGCTGCTCGTTGGGTTCCGCCGCCGGATCGTGGTTGGGCGCGTCCGGATCCGCCCTCTGCGCCCCCATGCGGAAGCTCCCTCCGGGGAGGAGCACCAGCACGATCGCCGAGTCGTCGGCGAAGAGGAGGTCTCTCGTCTCCGGGTCGCGCGAAGGCATCTCCCCCGACCCGACGTGCCCGAACTCGAAGAGTCCCGACCGGGGATCGGCGCCGAGCGGCACGAGCCCGAGTTGCGGCACGATCCGCAGCCCGCCATACTGCGGCGAGGCGGCGATCGCCTCCACGACATCGTCCCAGTCCATCCGGTGCGCGTCGATCGAGTTCGCGCGGAGCGTGCCGGCGAACTCGTGCCGCTGCTCGACCTCCGCGCGCCCGCGTTCGAGCCGGGCGAGCCCCGCCAGCACGTCGGCGAGCACCTGATGCCGCCAGTCCTCTTCCGGCGAGGCGAAGGTCCAGCTCGCGCGCTCCTCCGCCGCCGCCTCGAGCGTGGCGATCTCCTTCCCCAGGGCCGCGATGCGTTCCGGGGTCGCGCCGGGCGCGGCGGCCTCCGAGCGCGCGGCGTCGAGGCGTGCGAGGGGCACCGCATGGTCGCGCAGCCGGACCGACTCCGCATAGGGCAACGCCTGCCCCCGCACCCCCTCCAAGGCCGCCATGTGACCGGGACGGTTCGAGAGCGCCCGGGTCGCCCGCTCAAGCCACGCCGCCATCGCCGGCGCACGGTCGGGATGGGCGGGCCAGAGGGTGTCGATCTCGAGGAGCAGGTCGGTCACCGACTTCGAGTCCGCGAGACGCAGCACCTCCTCGAGCGCCCGGCTCTTCGCGTCGCGCCACAACGCGGCCTCGACGAGCGCCTCCTGCGTACTCCGGCGGGCGGCCTCGGCCTCCTCCCGCAGCGCCCGCTCCCTCCAGAGGAACGCCGTCGACACCGCCGAGAGGAAGAGGAGCACCGCCATGGCGACCGCCGTCCTCCGGCGCGCGCGCAGGCGTTTCTGCACCGTCGTGGCGATCCGCAGCCCCTCCTCGGCGGCGGCGCGCCTCGTGTCGAGCGACCGGACGCGTTCCGCCACGGCGCCCGCGCTCGCCGGGCGGCGGGCGTGGTCGCCGTCGACCATGCTCGCGATGTCGGCCTGGAGCAGGTCGCGCGCGATCGGGTCGGGCACCGCCTGGGCGATGTCGCGAGGCCACCCTTCGGCGAGCGGCCGGTCGAAGTCGGCGACGACGATCTGGTAGAGCAGCACGCCAAGCGCGTAGACGTCCCCCTGTGTCGTGAACCGGCCGCCGGCGAGCAGCTCGGGCGGCGCGTAGAGCCGCGTGCCGGTGCGGCTCGACTCGTTGTCCTCGAGGCGCGTCCCGGTGAATCCCGCGAGCGTGATGCCGAGCTGCGCGACGGCCGCGGCGTCCGCCAACATGCCGATGCCGAAGTCGCTGATGCGCGGGCGGGGCGATCCGTCCTCCGCGGCATAGACGAGGATGTTGCTGGGCTTCAGGTCCTTGTGCAGCACGCCGATGCTGTGCGCCGCCCCGACGGCCTCCGCCGTCCGTGCGAACAGGTCGAGCCGCGCCGCCAGCGGCAGGGTGCCGATGCCGCCGCGCTCCCGGCTCCACGTGTACAGGTCGCCCTCCGGCGTGAACTCGCCTTCGAGGAAGTAGGGTGCCCGGTCGAGCTGGACCTCGTGCAGCTTGGCGATGTCGGCGCGGTCCCCCAGCGCCTCGTGCAGCAGTCGGAAGAGCGTCAGCTCGCGCCTGAACGACCGCACCCGGTCGGCGTCGAAGCAGAACTTGAACGCGCGCTGCGCGCGGGTCTTGCGATTCTGCCCGAGCCAGACCTCGCCGAACCCCCCCGCGCCGATCGGCCGCTGCAGGATCCACCCGTCGCGCCGCGGCACCTCCTGCCCGATCGCGGGGCGCCAGCCGAGCATCTCCTCCTCGTCCGGCCGGACGACACGCTGGACCTTCTCGGATCCGGGAGGCGCCCTCAGCGGCGCGTGCCCCACCGCCCCGACCTCGAAGACCTCGAGCGGGTCGTCCTCCTTGCCCTTGAAGCGGTAGAGGCCGTGTTTCAGCCACGAGAGCGGCGGGACGTCCCCTCCGCCCGCGGAGGCGGGGTGCCTGCGCACGTACTGGCGGGCGTCGTCGAACGCATGGCGCGTGAGGAGGATCTGTCCCCCCGATCCGAGACTCATCAGGCGCGCGCACATGTCGGCGGCGTGGCTCGCGATCAGCAGCGCGCCGGGCGTGCTCCCCTCGATGAGCGAGATCTCGCCGACGTGGATGCCGATGCGGGTCCGGGGAGCATCGGTCTCCCACGGATGCGTGCGCATCTCCTGCTGGAATCGCAGGGCCGCCTCGACCGCGTCGCTGACGCGGGGGAAGGTCGCGAGGAAGCCGTCGCCGGTGTAGTTGTTCTCCGCGGCACCGTCGATCGAGGAGAGGATCGCGCGGAAGAGGGCGTTGTGGGGGCGCGCGATCCGCGTCGCGTACTCGAGGTCGCCGAGCGCGGTCTTCAGGCCGCTGGATCCCTCCAGGTCCGTGAAGAGCAGGACGACGAGCCGGTGCTCGGCCGCCGCGGCCGGTGCGTTCTGCTTCTTCTGGCTCATGGCCGAGTGGCCGGGGATTCTATCGCAACGCGCCCCGACCCTGCCGCGCGGCAGGCCGGGGCGGACGGGCCAGGCTCAGTACAACCTCACGTCGACGCTCTCCCCCTCCCCGAACCCCTCCCTCTCCGCCTCCACGATGACGAAACCGTGCGCGCGCGTCGTGCTGGAGAGGATCGACGCGCCGCGGATCGCGAGCGGGACGACCCGGCCCTCCTCGACGCGCACGCGCACGTAGTCGACGCGGCCGATCTCGCTCGCGATCTTGCGGCCGAGCGGCAGGCGCAGCGTGACGTGCGGCCAGTCGGGGTGGCGGCCGCCGAGCACCCGGATCGCCATGCCGGCGAAGAAGTCGTAGGCGCAGAGGCAGGAGACAGGGTTGCCCGGCAGCAGGAAGACCGGCTTTCCCGAGAGCATGCCGAAGCCGGCCGGGCTCGACGGGCGCATCGCGACGCCGTGGGCGAGCAGTTCGCCCTCCTCGCGCAGCAGCGACGGCGCGTGGTCCTCGGCGCCGACGCTCGACCCGCCGCTGACGAGCACGCAGTCGGCCGCCGCCGCCGACGCGAGCAGCGCCTCGCGCACGAGCGCGCGGTCGTCGCGCACGATCGGGCCGCACACCAGCGTCCCGCCGTCGCGGCGCACGAGCGCATGCAGCATCGGCGTGTTGGCATCGGTGATCGCGTACCCCGAGGGCACCGACCCCGCCGGGAGGATCTCGTCGCCGGTCATCACGAGCGCCACGCGCGGGCGCCGCACGACGAAGACCTGCGCGAAGCCCAGCGACGACAGCAGGCCGAGGTCCTGCGGCCGGAGCCTCCGGCCCGCGCGAAGCACGACGTCGCCCTTGCGCACGTCCTCGCCGATCTCCCCGACGTGGCGCCCCGGCGTCGCCGGCGCGTGCACGAGCGCGCGCTCGCCGTCGCGCGCGCTCTCCTCGAAGGGCACGACCGCGTCCGCGCCGTCGGGCATCGGCGCGCCGGTCATGATGCGCACGCACTCGCCCGGCCCCACCGCCGCCCCGGCCGGCCGGCCCGGGAAGCTCTCGCCGGCGATGCGCAGCGCGCACGGATCGAGGGCGGTCGCGCCGAAGGTCTCCTCGCCCCGGACCGCCCAGCCGTCCATCGCCGCGCGCCGGAAGGCGGGCACGTCCACCTGCGCGGTCGCCTGCCGCGCGAGCACGCGGTCGCCCGCCTCGAGCAGCGGCACCGCCTCCCGGGCGAGCGTCGAGACGCGCGCACGCACGAGCGCGACCACCTCCGCCACGCTCCTCCTGCCGCGGAATCCGCGCTCGCGCACGTCGTCGCGGTAGGATCCGTCCCCGGGCAGCATGGAACGAAAGGATAGCCGCTTCCACGGCGCCGCGCGCAGGCGCCTCCGCGCCTGGTACCGGCGCGCGCGGCGCGACCTCCCGTGGCGCCGCACGAAGGACCCCTACGCGATCTGGGTCAGCGAGATCATGCTGCAGCAGACGCGGGTCGCCGCCGTCGTCCCCTACTACGAACGCTTCCTCGAGCGCTTCCCCGACGTGGAGCGCCTCGCGCGCGCGCGCCTCGACACCGTGCTCGCGCTCTGGTCGGGCCTCGGCTACTACCGCCGCGCGCGCCTGATGCACGAGACGGCGAAGCGGCTCGCGCGGCAGGGCTTCCCGCGCGACGCGGCCGGGTGTCGCGCCCTCCCGGGCGTCGGCGCCTACGCCGCCGCGGCGATCGCGTCGATCGCGTACGGCGAGGCCGTGGCCGTCGTCGACGGGAACGTCGAGCGCGTGCTCTGCCGGCTGTTCGCGAGGCGCGAGAGGGGCGTCTGGGTGCGACAGGAGGCGCAGGCCTTCATCGGGGGAGCGCGGGGGCCGGGCGACCACAACCAGGCGGTGATGGAACTCGGCGCGCTCGTCTGCACGCCGCGTGCGCCCCAGTGCCCCCGCTGCCCCCTTCAATCGATCTGCGCCGGCTCCGCGAGCCCGCAGCTCTATCCGCAGCCGCGCCGGCGGTTGCGGCTGGACAAGACGCGCGTCCATGTCGTGCTCGCGCGGCGGGGCAAGGAGATCTTCCTGCGCCGGGGCGGGACCGGGGGGTACTGGGATCTGCCGCGGGGCAGGTCGGGGCGCGTGGTCGCGCGCGTGAGCCACTCGATCTTCAGCCGCGACTTCGAGATCGTCGTGCGGGAGGGGGAGGCGCAGGGGCCCGGGGCGTGGTTCGACGCGCGCGCGCTGCGGCGCATCCCGCTCGCGACGGCGGCGCGCAAGTGCCTCGAGGCGGTGTCCCGAAGCGGGACGCGGGCGCGGGCGCGGGGGTGACCGGCGGCGCCGGAGCCGCCATAATGGCCTCCCGGTCATGACGAGCGCACATCCCCCCTCCCCGGCCTTTTCCCAGAAGGCGCGCATCGGCTCGATGGACGCGTACCAGCAGATCTACACCGATTCGGTGCGCGATCCGGAGGCGTTCTGGGCGAGGATCGCCGAACGGGTGGCGTGGCGGAAGCGGTGGGGGAAGGTGCTCGACTGGGACTTCAGGACCGCGAGGATCCGCTGGTTCGACGGCGCGACGCTCAACGTCACCGAGAGCTGCCTCGACCGCCATGTCGCCGCGGGGCGCGGGGACAGGCCGGCGCTGATCTGGGAGGGGGACGACCCGGCGACGGGCGAGACGGTGACCTACCGCGAGCTGCTCGAGCGCGTCTGCCGCTGGGCCAACGTGCTGCGCGCGCACGGCGTGAAGCGCGGCGACCGCGTCTGCCTCTACCTTCCGATGACGGTCGCGCTCCCCGCGGCGATGCTCGCCTGCGCGCGGATCGGCGCGGTGCACTCGGTGGTCTTCGCCGGCTTCTCCGCCGACTCGCTGCGCGACCGGATCCTCGATGCGGAGTGCAAGATGCTCGTCACCGCCGACGAGGGGCTGCGCGGCGGGCGCACGATCCCGCTCAAGAAGATCTGCGACGACGCGCTCAAGGGGGCACCCTGCTGCACGACGGTGCTCGTCGTGAAGCGCACCGCCGGCGCGGTCGAGATGAAGGCGGGGCGCGACCACTGGGCGGAGCCGCTGCTCGCGAAGGCGCCGCCGACCTGCCCTCCCGAGGAGATGGGTGCCGAGGACCCGCTCTTCATCCTCTACACGAGCGGCTCGACCGGCAAGCCGAAGGGCGTGCTGCACACGACCGGCGGCTATCTCGTGTATGCGGCCTACACGCACGAGATCGTCTTCGACTGGCGGCCCGAGGACGTCTACTGGTGCACCGCCGACTGCGGCTGGGTGACCGGCCATTCGTACATCGTCTACGGGCCGCTCTGCAACGGCGCGACGTCGATCGTCTTCGAGGGGACGCCCGGCCACCCGGACTGGGGGCGGTTCTGGGACGTCGTCGACAGGCACAAGGTCACGATCTTCTACACCGCGCCGACGGCGATCCGCGCGATCGCGCAGCACGGAGACGCGCACGTGAAGAAGCGGAGCCGCAAGTCGCTGCGGCTGCTCGGCACCGTCGGCGAGCCGATCAACCCCGAGGCGTGGCGCTGGTACCACGAGGTGGTCGGCGACAGCCGCTGCCCGATCGTCGACACCTGGTGGCAGACCGAGACCGGCGGCATCCTGATCTCGCCCCTGCCGGGCGCGACGCCGCTGAAGCCCGGCTCCGCGACCTTCCCGCTGCCCGGCGTGCGCCCCTGCCTCGTCGACGACAGCGGCAAGGAGATCAAGGGCAACGGCGTCTCGGGCAACCTCTGCATCAAGTTCCCGTGGCCGGGCATGATGCGCACCGTCTACGGCGACCACGACCGCTTCGTGCAGACCTACTTCTCGCGCTTCCCCGGCAAGTACTTCACCGGCGACGGCTGCACGCGCGACGAGGACGGCTACTACTGGATCACCGGTCGCGTCGACGACGTCGTCAACATCAGCGGCCACCGCCTAGGCACCGCCGAGGTCGAGTCGGCGCTCGTCGAGCACAAGGCGGTCGCCGAGGCGGCCGTGGTCGGCGTGCCGCACGCGATCAAGGGGCAGGGCATCTACGCCTTCGCGATCCTGAACGACGGCTTCGACGCGAGCGCCGCGCTCGAGAAGGAGCTGGTCCAGCAGGTGCGCCGCGTCATCGGCGCCTTCGCCGCGCCCGAGCGCGTGCAGCTCGTGCCCGGCCTGCCGAAGACGCGCAGCGGCAAGATCATGCGGCGCATCCTGCGCAAGGTCGCCGCGGGCGAGACGAAGGACCTGGGCGACATCACGACCCTCGCCGACCCGTCGGTCGTCGAGGCGATCGTCAAGGGGAGGGGCACGTGACGGAGAAGCACCGGAAGCTGCATGTCGGCACGACCGGCGAGGTCAAGCTGCCCCCCGACGCCCTCGAAGCGCTCGGCGTCGAGCCCGGCGACCAGTTGCGCCTCACCGTGGACACGCGGAAGCACGAGGTCCGCCTCGAACGCCACGTGGACGACGCCTGGGGCGAGGCGCTGAAGGAGAAGAAGGGCAAGGACTTCACCGACCTGTGGGAAGACCAGTCCAGGCGCGAGGAGGAGGCCAAGCGCCTCTTCGACGAGGGGCTCAAGAAGAAGCACGAACCGCGAAAGCCCGAGGACGACCGGGAACGGTGGCGGTGAAAACCACGCGCCTCACCTACGCGTGGTGATGGAGGGGGGGCGCGGGGGGGCCGGCAGGCGTACGTCGGCGATTGTGCTCGAACAGCTTCACGAGGGCATTCATCGCCAAGCCCAGACTGCCGCATCCGCCACTCGCGCGCCCGCGGCGCGCCGAGGCGGGCGGACGGTCAGGCCGAACCGCCGAACGCCCGGTGAAAGGAGACCGGGCCCGAGGGTTCGCGGGCGCCGAGCAACCTGATCATGAAGTACTCCCTGGGCATGCCTGCCGGGGCATGCGCCGGCGACAACGCGAATCCGAACCTGGCGTAGTACCCGGGGTCGCCGACCAGGATGCAGCCTGCGGCCCCCAACGTGGTGATCGTGCGAAGCCCGGAGAGCACGAGCCTTGATCCGATGCCCTTTCGCTGATGATCCGGAAGAACCGCCAGCGGCCCGAGCGCGTACCAGCCGTGCGATCCGTCTGCGGCCATCGCGGGAGAAAGCGCGACCTGCCCGACCACGGTGCCGCCCACCTCCGCGATCAGCGACACGGTCAGCGCACCTTCGCGGCGGAGCGTCTCGACGAGTTCCGCCTCGTCCCCCTCGGCGTAGGGCATGCCGGCGAAGGCCGCCCGGATCACGCTGCCGATCGCCCCGATGTCCTCGAGCCTCTCGCTGCGGATGACCACGTCCTTCGTCATCGTGACCCTCACGGCGCGCTGCGGGCCGCGCGATCCCTCGCGAAGACGAGCACATCCCCCGGGGCCCAGAGGTGGCCGGGCCACGACCGGTAGCCGCGCAGCCACGAGACGCCAATCGCGCGCCGCAGGTAGAACCCCTTCACCGTTTCATCCCTGTCGTCGAGCGGCGGGGAGGCGACGGTGATGGAACCGGGCGGCGCCCGGCCGCGGGTCTCGGGGCCGCCCTCGTCGCCTTCGGGCTGTTCCGGAAGCCGGAGCCGGAGATGCGGCCCCAGCTCGAGGGGGCACTCCGTCAACCCCGACTCGAGCGCGCGCGCGACCACCTGCCCGTAGGTCGCGCCATCGCGGAAGCCGAGGTCGGCTACGGAGAGAGCCGCGATCTCGACGACGCGTTCATGCGCGAGAGTCTTGAACCGCCGGTCCCGAAACAGCCCCTCGGCGGCCTCGTTGAGCCGGACACCCTGGCCGCGCAGGGCGGCGAGGAGTGCCGCCTTGCTCATGCCGCCGATGCTGACGGCTCGCGGTATCCCGGCGCGACGGTCTGCCTCTGCCATCCTGCACGTCCCGCGGCTCGGCCGCGGCGGTCACGGCTTCGCGCGGCTGTACGTGGTCTCGACGGCCTTCGCCTCCTGCCCGTCCGGCGTGATGTTGTAGGCGGTGATCGTGATGTGGTCCTTGTCGATGACCTCGTAGACGGTCTTCCACCCCCACGGCGGGGAACCAGGGGCGCCGTAGGTCCCCTTCACGGTGAAGCCCCTTTCGCTCGCCTCCCCCTCGGAGAAGAGGATCCCGTCCCTCATGTGGAACTCGTCCACCCACGAGACCTGGAAGCGCTTCGCCATCGAACTGAAGACGATGGTCTCCTCGCCGTGCCGGGGCTTGCCCCGCATCGCCCCCTCGTACGTGTGGCGGACGAGGCGCCCGTCGAGCATCGGGCGGATCTCCCCCTTCACCTTGGACTCGTCGGCGAGCTGGCCCGGCATGAACCAGGTCCGGCAGGTGCCCTCCCACGAGCCGACCAGAGACTTGACGACCTCCTTCGGCGAGGCCGGTTTCGCCTCCTGCGGCGCGGCCTTGCCGTCCGCGGGATCCTGCGTCCGGCCCGGTGTCTGCAAGGCGAGGACGAAGAAGGTCATCAACGCGGCAACGGGCATCGTCTTCATGGCTTGATCCTCCGGCGGTTCCCTCACGGCTCTTCCCGGCACGTCGCCGAGAATACCACGCCGACGGGCACCGCCCCTCCCCGGAACGGGCGGGCCGCGGGTCGACGGGTCCCGTGCGGTCTCCCGGGGCTCGGCACCCCCCCCGCGCCCCCCCCTTCAGATGTCAACAGTACTGACTACTTGCATCGGCGCGGGGGCGTGCACGGGCTGGTACACTGCCCCGCATGCGACGCAGCGCAAGCCCGACGAGTCCCCTGCCGGCGACGGCCACGAGCACGCGGCCCGGACCGCGGTCCGCGCGGTGAAGGTCTGCATCGTCGGCGCGTCCGGCAAGCTCGGGCGGTACATGGTCCGGCACGCGCTGGACCGGGGCTACGAGGTCGTGGGCGTCTGCCGCGAACGGAGCGTGCCGAAGCTCGACGCGTACAAGGGGCGCATCCGCGTGGTGCCCGGCGCGACGGACGACCGCGAGGTCATCCGCGGCGCGGTCGCCGGGTGCGACGGGGTGCTCACCGTGCTCGTCCCGTGGGGCGTCCGGCGGTACGCGACGGGCACGGCGCAGGCCGTGCTCGACCACGCGCGGCCCGGGGCGCGCCTCGTCTTCTCGTGCGGATGGCATATCACGCGCGACGGCAAAGACGTCTATCCGTGGAGGCTGCGGTGGTTCGTGAAGGTCTTCGGCTGGCTGGCGAGGCTCGCGCGCGTCGCGGACCTCGACGACCAGGTGGAGGCCTGCCGGCGCGTCTTCGCGAGCGACACCCTCTGGACCGTCGTGCGCGGCAGCGACCTCGAGGAGGGCGAGAGCCAGGGCCTGCCGCGGTGGAGCCGCCATGTGGGCGACCCCGTGCTCGCGAGCAACCTGACGCGCCGCGTGGACTTCGCGCTCTTCATGGTGGCCGCGCTCACGGACGGAAACCTCGTCCGCGAGGCCCCCGCGATCGTCGGATGCAAGTCGCCGTCGGCGCTTCGCGCGGGCCCGGCCGCCGGTGCGCCCTGACGCCGCGACGGGTGCCCTACGCGCGCAGGATCTTCGCCATGGGCCTTCCCTTGGCAAGTTCGTCCACCAGCTTGTCCATGCACCGGATCTTCCGCATCAGCGGGTCCCCGATCTCCTCGATGCGGACGCCGCAGATCACGCCGGTGATCTTCCCGGCGTTCGGATGGAGCGAGGGTGCCTCGCCGAAGAATGTCTCGATGTCCTTGCCCTGCTTGATCTGCGTCGCCAGCGCCTTCGGGCTGTAACCCGTCAGCCAGCAGATCACCTCGTCGACCTCCTTCTTCTTGCGCCCCTTCCTCTCCGCCTTCTGGACATAGAGGGGATAGACGCTCGCGAAGGACATCTTGAAGACCCGCTGGTTGTCCATGCGCTCCTCCGGCCACGACGGGGGGCAAGTGTCGCCGTCCGCGCCGAGAGGTCAAGCTCGGCGACCGCCCCCGGAAGCGCCCGGGGGCCGCGACAGTCGCGGGCAACTCGCTCCGGACCTCCCGATGGTCCGGCTGGGCGGCTCGGAGAAGGACGCCGCGGAATCCTGATGCGCGGCGGTCGGCGCCGGCTGGGGCACGCATGCGTCCACCTCCGCGTCTACTGCCGCGGCGGGCCGCGGCATCGCGTCGAAGGGGAGGTGGACGTGAGAGTGGACGCAACGCTGGGGGCGGGCCGGCGCGCCAAGCCTCTCCCGCCGGGCATCGACCCCCCCGCGCAGGGGCTGTACTGCCGCCTCCCTTCGCTCGCCGACGAGCTCATGGCGCGCCACAAGGGGCTGCTCGTCAAGTGACGGCGCCGGCGGACTGGTCGTGGCCCGAGCTCCTCGCGCGGATCGATCATGAGATCGCGCGTCGCGCCGATCCCCCGGGGCAAGGGACCGGGGGCGACGCGGCGTGGGAGGAGATCCAGCGGAGAATCCGCCGCTACGCGGACCGCCTCTTCCCGTGGGCCCCGGTCGCCGACCGGGAGGATCTGGTGGCAGGCGCCCTTCTCGGATTCCAGTCTCCGGGGCGCGTGCGCCGAATGCAGGCGGTGGAGCACCCCGCCGCCTACCTCGTGCAGACCCTCCGGCACGCGATGACCGATCTGCTGCGCCGGCGCCAGCGCGAGCGCGAGGCGCTATCCCATGTCGGGCTGCTCGCGACGCTGCAACAGCAGCGCCCCGTGCGGACGGGCGCCGCGAAGGCGGATGCGCTGCGGCACGCGCTCTCCCTTCTCGACGCCGACCAGCGCGAGCTGCTCCGGCTCCGGTTCTGGGAGGATCTGCCGATCGCGGACATCGCCTCGCGTCTCGGGCTTCCCTACTCCACGGTGGCGAAACGCCTGTTCCGAGTTCTGCAGGCCCTGCGGCAGCGATTCCGGCCGTCATAACGCACGTTGCCGCAGCAGTTTGCGGATTCATGTCCTCGTCGGGGTCTCCCGAGCGTCTATGGGTGTGGCCGAGGAGGATATCGCACGTGAAGTTCAACGACATCATCGAGCGCGTCGACGAGGAGTGGCGCGAGCAGTTCACGCGATTCATCGAGACCGGCGAGGCGGACGAGCCGTTCCTGAACCATCTCGATGCGAGCGAGGCGTGCCAGCGCGCGGTCGACGAGGCGATCACGGCGCAGGGGGTTGCGTTCGCCGGGCTCGCCTCCGCCCTCGACGGGACGAGCGAGCCCCTCAAGCGCCGGGAGGCCGCCGCGGCTTCGCTCGCGTGCGGGCTCGAGAGCGTGATGGAACTGCCCGAGGACGAGAGGCCGGATGCGATCTCGGGCGCTCTCGCGGCCGTGCGCCTGCTGACCAAGGGGCTCAAGAAGCAGGAGTTGATGGCCGCCGTCGAACAACTCGACGAGGAGGTCTCGCAGGGCTGACGCGGCCTACCGCCCCCGCCGCCGGAAGCGGCCGGGGCCGGGGTTGGCGCCGGAGGTCGCGACGGCGGGGCGGCGCGCCGCCTTCGCCCTCGAGCGCTCGCGGTCCTCGGCCTTCTTCGCGCGGATCGCGGCGATCCGCTCGGCGATCGGGATCTCGAGGCCGCCCGCGGGGCGCGCGCCGTAGTCGAAGCCGTCGAGCTTGACGCGGTCGAGCTTCTTGCCGACCGCGCGCTCGATCGCGCGCAGGTCGTTCTCCTCCTGCGGCGAGACGAAGGTGAACGCGTCGCCCGTCAGCTCGGCGCGCGCGGTGCGGCCGACGCGGTGGATGTAGTCCTCGGGCACGTGCGGCACGTCGAAGTTGACGACGTGGCCGAGCGCCTCGATGTCGATGCCGCGGGCGGCGATGTCGGTCGCGACGAGCACGCGGAACTTGCCGCGCTTGAAGCCCTGCAGCGCCAGCGTGCGCTGCGGCTGGCTCCGGTTGCCGTGGATGCGCTCGGCGGCGATCCCCTCGCGCATGAGGAACTTCGCGACTCGGTCGGCGCGGTGCTTCGTGCGGGTGAAGACGAGCACGTCCTTCATCTCGTCGCGCCGGAGCAGCTCGAGCAGCAGCGCGGTCTTGAGATCCTGCGCCACCGGGTAGACCGCCTGCGCGATCCCCTCCGCCGGCGCGGCCTTGCGCTGCAGGGCGATCTGCGCCGGGTTCTTCAGCATGTCGCGGGCGAGCGCCGCGATCGGCGGCGGCATCGTCGCGCTGAAGAAGAGCGTCTGGCGCTGGGCGGGCAGCTTCGCGAGCACGCGGCGGATGTCGGGGAGGAACCCCATGTCGAGCATCCGGTCGGCCTCGTCGAGCACGAGCACCTCGAGCCCCTCGAGCCGCGAGTAGCCGTACTGGAAGTGGTCGAGCAGCCTCCCCGGCGTCGCGACGATGACGTCGGCGCCGCGGCGGAAGGCCTCCTCCTGCGGGCGCATCGCGACGCCTCCGAAAATGGTCGCGCCGGTGAGGCGCGTATGCTTGGCGAGGTCCTTCAGGTCGGCGGCGATCTGCGCGGCGAGTTCGCGGGTCGGCGTCAGCACGAGCGCGCGGGTCGTCCCGCGGGGCTTGTCGATCAGCCGGTGGAGGATGGGCAGCAGGAAGGCGGCGGTCTTGCCGCTTCCGGTCTTCGCCGAGGCGAGCAGGTCCCGGCCCGCGAGGGCGGGCGGGATCGCTTCGGTCTGGATGGGGGTGGGCGCCTCGAAACCGAGGTCTTGGATACCCTTCAAAAGCTGCGGATGCAGCGCGAGAGCGCGGAACGGCACTAGGAGATTCCTGTCTTGGAGTGGGCCAGAGCGCGGAAGGCGGCCGGACACTCCGGTGCACGAACTGCGCGAAGGCAACAAGTATACATCGGGTTGCAAGAGGGGAAGGATAAGGGCCCGTCGCCCGCTGCGCGGGCTATGGGCCACGAGGGGCCTGGCGGATGTGGGGGGGCGCGGGGGGGCCGGTCGGTCAGCGGATGGGTGCGAGGGGGCCGATGTGGATGAAGCCAAGCAGTTCGAGCATCCAGTAGCAGTAGGAGGCGGTGGCAGACGCGAGGAATGCGACCTCCCAGGGCCGCCACAACCGCGGCTTGCGATGGAGCCCGAGGCGGTAGGCGAGTCCGAGCACCGGCGCGTAGGCCGTCGCCCAGAGGAGGGCGCGGAAGGGCAGGATCTCCATCAGCGCGAACAGCGCCGCCCACCAGGCCGTAGCTACACCGAAGCCCGCGGTCAACCCGAGGACGAGACCGCAAAGGAAGCCCGCGAGTGCGCGCCACGCTCCGCTGCTCCGGCGCGGGTCGCGCGGGAGCAGGGAGGTGCGGAGGCGCATCGCCCTACGAGGGCCGGCTCTCGTCGAGGATCTCCTCGACAAGGAAGCGCGTCTTCGCCGGCACGCGCTCCTTCGGGCAGTAGCGGGCTACGACCTCGAAGTCCTCTGCCGCGTTCTTGAGCCCGAGGTTCGGCAGCCCCGTCCAGACGAGCGCCGCACCGCCGCCGCCGACCATGCCGGGCGGGGAGGCGCTGACGACCCTCCCGCGAGCAAGGAACCGCTCGCGCACCGCCCTACTCCGGCCAGTGGAGCCCTTCGCGCAGCTTCGGGCGCTCGACGAGGAACCAGCCGGTCGCGTGGACGGTGACGTTGCCGTGCTCGTCCGCGCCGATCTTGCCCTTCACCTTGACGAGGTCGAGGAGGCGGAGGCCCGCGAGGCCCGAGGCCTTCATCACCTTGCCGTCCTCGCCGTCGGCGTCGACGACGAGGGTGTGCTCGTTCTGCACCGGGCCCGCGATGCAGCAGTAGTCCCACGGCGTCGGGCAGTCGTCCATCGGGTCGCTCCCCGCGCCGCAGTAGTCGAGGGCCTGGTCGATGAGCTGGAAGCTCGCGAACCCCTTGACGATGGTCTTGATCCGGCCGACGACGACGACCTCCTCCCCGGGCCCCTCCTCCTTCGCGACGAGCACCGAGAGCGCCTCGCCGGGATCGGCCTTCATCAGCAGGTCGAGCGGCGGCGTCGCCGACGGCGCCGCCTTCTTCGGCTCCTCGCCCGAGCAGGCGAACAAAAGGGTCGCGATGACAAGCACTCTTCTCATGCCTTTCCTCCAAGCGCGTCGACGAGTCTCATGCGCACGGCGCGCAGCGCCGGCACGATACCGCCGAGAAGCCCCGAAACGACGGCCGCGCCGAGCCCCAGGGCGCGGCGCTGCACGTCGAGATCCAATGTAAACGCCCCCATCGGGAAGCGGAGCGAGATGTGGCCGATCGCGAGCGCCGCGAAGACGCCGGTCGCCCCGCCGAGGAAGGCGACGAGCGTCGCCTCCTGCACGAGCGAGAGCGCGACGGCGAAGGGCGAGTATCCGAGCGCGCGCAGCGTCGCGAGCTCCTTCGTCCGCGCGAGCACCGCCGCGAACATCGTGTTCGCGCACGCGAACGCCCCCGCCGCGAGCACGAGCAGCGCCATCCAGCGCGCGAGCGCGGTGATCGGCTTGAGCCCGCGCTCGAGCTCCCGCATGAGTTCCGCCTCGGGCACCGCGGCGATCTCGAGGTCGAGGCGGCGCGCGGCGAAGAGGCGCACGTCGTCGATCGCGCCCGGGTCCTCGAGGCGCACCGCGACGCACGAGACGTCCTCGCGCTTGGTCGCGAGCATCAGGTCGTCGAGGCGCGTCCACATCTCCGCCTCCATCACCGTGCCCGGCGCGGCGAAGCGGCCGCTGACCTTCCAGTCGCGGTTCTCGAGGCGGATCGTCCTGCCGACGGCGAGGTCGGATTCGGGCAGCCCCATCCGCGTGGCGGCGAGCCGGCCGACCATCAATTCGAAGGGGCTCCGGGGATCGCGCCCCTCGATGACGCTGACCTGCGGGTGGACGAGATAGGCCGAGGGGTTGACGCCGCGCAGCAGGCCGATGCGGTCGCCGCTGCGCGTCGCGAGGTGGAGTTCGACCGACGCCGCGCGGACGCCGCCGGCGGAGAGCACGCCCGGCGCCGCCGCCGCCGCCGCCTCGGCGCTGCCGCGGGCGACGACGGAGCGGACGAGATCGACCTCCGCCGACGTGCCGAGAAGGATCACGACGTCGTCGCGCGCCGTCTTCGCGGACGCGTTGTCGAGGCCGGCGGAGAACGCCGTCATCACGACGACGAGCAGGGTCGTCGCCCCGATGCCGAGGATCGTCGCGACCGTGCGCGCGCGGCGGCGCCAGAGGTTCCTCAGCGCATAGGCGAGCGGGATCACGGCTCACTCCTCCTTGACCGCGCGCGCCAGCGGGCGCATCGCGGCGTCGATCGCGGGCAGCACCGACGCGAGCAGGCCGACGGCGAAGGAGGCGGCGAGCGTCTGCACCGCGACCGCGAGGCTCGGGTGGAAGTCGATGCCCCACCCCTCGATGCCGAGCGTCGTCGGGTGGATCGTGAACGCGAGCGCGACGAGCCCGGCGCCGACCGCGCCGCCGACGAGGCCGAGGCCGACCCCCTCGAGCGCGACCAGCGCCGCGAGCAGCGGCTTCGTGACGCCGATCGTCTCCATGACGCCCATCTCGTTCGCCCGGGACTGCGCGCTGATGAAGACCGTGTTCGCGAGCACGAGCGCGACGATGACGACGGCGAGGTAGCCGAGCATCTTCGCGAAGGAGACCACCTCGCGGATCTCGCCGACGGCGCCGGCGACGAACGCCTGCATCGTCTTCGTGTCCGTGCGCGACTCGTCGTTCCTGAAGGTCCGGTCGATCGCCTCGGCCACCGTCGCCGGGTCGGCGCCCGGCGCGAGCCGCACGAGGAACTGCGTCGCGCCGCCGAGCTTCTTGCGCGCGAGCGCGAGCTGGTCGAGGTGCACGAACGCGATGTTGTCGATGCCGGCCCCGGACCCCCGGACGATGGCGTTCACGTGGACGTCGATCTCGCCGAGGCGGATGCGCTCTCCCACGCGCGCGCCGCGCCGCGCGGCGAGCCGCTCGCCGACCAGCGCGCCGTCGCCGCGCGTCTTCCATCCGGCGAGGTCGCCGTCGAGGATCTTGAAGTCGTAGACCTTCTCGATCGACTTCGGCTCGACGCCGTGCAGCGTGACGAGGTCGAGATTGCTGCGGCATGAATTGATGAAAACGAGCGTCGGCAGCACCTCCTCGACGCCCGGCGTGTCGCGGATCGGCCCCGCGTAGCGCACCGGCAGCTCCGACGTGAGCGGGCAGAAGCGGCTGTCCTGGAAGACGACGAGCGTCTGGGTGCCCGCGCGCGCGGAGAGGTCGTCGACGCCGCGCTCGACGGTGCGCACGAAGGCGAAGAGCGCCATCGCGAGCGCCGCGCCGGCCACCGTCAGCAGCGTGCGCGTGCGCGCGCGCCGCGCCGTGCGGAAGACGTAGGGGAGAAACGAGAGCAGGTCACGCATGGGCATCCTCCACGATCCGCCCCTTGTCGAGGTGGATGAGCCGGTCCGCGGCGCCCGCGGCGAGCGCGTCGTGCGTCACCATCACGAGCGTCTTGCCGAACTCGGTGTTGAGCCGCTTCAGGAGATCGAGGGTCGCCGTCGCGGCGACCCGGTCGAGGTTGCCGGTGGGTTCGTCGGCGAGGAGCACCTTCGGGTCGGCGACGATCGCCCGCGCGATCGAGACGCGCTGCTGCTGGCCGCCGCTCAGTTGGCGCGGGAGGTGGTGCGCCCGGTCGCCGAGGCCCACCGCGCCGAGCGCCGTCATGACCTTGCGGTCGCGATCGGCGCGCGGGAGCCGCAGCAGCAGCAGCGGCACCTCGACGTTCTCGTAGGCGGTCAGCACCGGCAGGAGGTTGTAGCCCTGGAAGACAAAGCCCACCGACCGCGTGCGCCACCGCGCGAGTTCGCGCGCGGAGAGCGCGCTGACCTCTTCGCCGGCGACGGTGACGCGCCCCGCCGTGGGCTGGTCGATCCCCGCGATCAGGTTCAGGAGCGTCGTCTTGCCGCTCCCCGAGGGGCCCATCAGCGCGACGAACTCCCCCTCGTCGATCCGCAGCGAGAGGTCCTCGAGCGGCGTCACGTCCTCCGACGTGCCGTGGTAGGTCTTTGTGACGGCGTCGATTTCGATGAGACTCACGGCTGCACCTCCTTCACCCTCTCGCCCTCCTCGACCGCCTCGACGATGACGCGGTGCGTCGCCGAGAGGCCACCCTTCACGAGCACGTCCGCCCCCTCCTCGCCGAGCTTCTGCACCGCGATGCGGCGCGCGCGGCCGCCGCCGGTCGGGTCGAGCACGAAGACCGCGTCGCCCCGCAGCGCCTCACGCGGCACGCGGAAGACGACCTCCTCCCCGCCGTCCGGCGCGCCCGGGGCCGAGGCGCCCCCGTGGCCCGCCTCCCGCGGCGGCGCGAGGAAGCGCGCGCGGCAGAGCGTCTCGGGGCGCAGCAGCGGATCGGGATCGATCAGCCGCACCTTCACCTGCAGCGTGTTCTTGAGCAGGTCGGACTCGCGCTGCACGCGCAGCACGACGCCCTTCGTGCGCCGGGCCCCGAGCACCTCGCTCGAAACCTCCACCTCCTGCCCCACGCGGACGCCGCCGACGTTGCCGAGCGGCACGTCCACCCGCGCCTGCAAGCGCGAGGGATCGTAGAACGAGACGATCCCCTCGCCCTCGGGGCCGACGATCGCCCCCGGCGCGCCGAGCAGCCTGAGCACGACGCCGTCGATCGGCGCCCTGACGACGGTCCACCCGAGCTCGCGCTCCGCGATCTCGAGCTCGACCCGCGCCGCGTCGCGTTCCGCCGCCGCGCGCTTGACCTTCTCGCGCTCCTCCGCGACCGCCCCCAGAAGCCCCCTGGGATCGCCGAGCACCTCCTCGGCGACGTCCAGCTCCATGCGCGCCTTCATCCGCTCCGCCTCCGCCTCGTCGAGCGCCTTGTACTTCGCCGTCGCGGCCGCCTCCGCCTCGGCGACGGCCGCCCGCGCCCTCTCGAGCGCGACCGGATAGCTCGCGCCCGCCGCGAGCAGCTTCTCCTGCGCCGCGAGCTCGGCCAGCCGCCCGCGCGTCGCCGACTCCGCCGCGGCCACCTCGGCGGCCGCCAGCGCCGCGCGCGCATCGGCGGCGGCGTGGGCGCCGGTCGCCCGCGCGAACTCCGTGCGCACGTCGGCCTTCTGCTCGAGCAGCGACTCGGCGACCTTCAGCGCGGTCCGTTCGAGCTCGAGCTCCGCCTCGCGCAAGGCAACAGCCGCTTTCGCGCGGTCGCGCGCCGCGAGCAGCTCCGCGCTCTCGAGGCGCCCGACGACGGTCTCGCCCGCCTTCACCGGATGCCCCTCGAGCACCGGCAGCTCCGCGAGCACGCCCTTCACGAGCGGCCGCGCGACGACGGCGAAGGGGTCGGGCTCGATCCAGCCCGCCGCCTCGGCCGTCGCGATCATGTCCGCCTTCGCGGCGGTCGCTCGCACCGCGGCGGTCCGCACCGCGCGCGCGGGCCGGAGTACCGGAAGCAGGAAGGTGACGAGCAGCGCGACCGAGACGATGGCGAGCGCCGGTCCGGCCAGGCGCATTCTCCGGGGGGGCGCGGGGGCCGGACCATCCATCCTCAGCGCCGAAAGATCCACCTTGCTCATCGCGTGACCCTCCGCGGCCGGCTCATCGCCCGCGCGAGCGCGACACGCGCCCGCACGAGCTCGAGGGCCGACGCTCTTGCCATGGTTGCCTCGGCGACGGCGCGGCCGGCGATGTCGGCGGCCGGGTCGAACGCGTCGGGCTCGACTTCGATGCGGGCCAGCGCCGCCGCGTAGGCGGCCTCCATCCCGTGGCGCGAGAGCGCGCTCGCGCGCGCCCTCGCGAGGGCGGTCTCGTACGCCTGCCGCGCCTCGACGATCTCCTCGCGTGCGGTCAGCAGCGCCCCCTCGACCTCGGCGCGGGCGGCCTCGCGGCGCTGCTCGGCGGCCCGGGCCGGCGCGGAGGCGCCCACAGGCAGGCGCACCGCCGCCACTCCCCCGAGCCCCCTCCCATCGAACCCGATCTCGGATCCGATCTCCAGCGAAGGGTACTGGTCGACGACCTTCTGCCGGAAGACCGCGTCGGCGGTCCTGTACCGCGCGAGCGCGTATTGCAGATCGGGGCGCTCCTCGATGGGCGTCTCGTCGATCGCGGGGAAGTCCTCCGGCGGCGGCACGATCTCGAGACGCGCATCGGGCCCGAGCGGCAGCAGGTGGCGGATGCGCGCGAGGTTGCTCTCGCGGAGAGCCGCGATCTCGCGGCGCTCCGCGTCGGCGGATGCGCGCGCCGCCTCCAGCATCGCCGCGGCGGCGTCGGACGCAAGTCCCGCGTCGCGGAAGGAGGCCGCGTCGAGGTCGATCGCGGGCACGCGCCATCCGGCGAGCGTGCGCTCGACGAGGAACGCCTCCGCGAGGTCGGCGGCGAGCGTGAGCTCCTCGACGCGCAGTTCCGCGAGGATCTCGTCGCGTTCGCAGGCGCGCACCCGCGCCTCGGCACCGCGCTGCCCGGCCTTCGCGAGCGCGAGGGGGTCGGCCATCGCGCCCGACATCTCATCGCGCGTGTTGGCCGAGACGGTGACCGAAGCGGGCGTCAGGTCGTCGCCGGCGGCGCGGGCGAGCGCGTTGAGCCGGAGGATCTCGTGGTGCGTCGCCAGCGCCCGGGCATAGGCCGCATCGAAGTCGAGGCGGCCGCCCGGATAGGCGTCGATCGCCGCCGCCGTGGTGGCGTAGTCCACCGGCGCGGGCCTATAGGCGACACAACTTGTCAGGAACAGTGCAAATGGAATGAGGCAACGCATCGTTCGTCTCCCTGGGTTGAAAAAGCGACCCGGAACGGAGACGAAGGCCTACAGCAGCAGCGGGAGGGAGTGGGGGCGCGGGGGCCCGGTGGCGCAGCCCTCCCGCACCGGCAGGGTGCCGTGGGGCGCCACCGGCGCCGCCGCGTGCGGCGCAAGCTGCGGCAGCAGCGCGGCGCCGGGGAGATCATGCTTCTCGGCCGCGGTGGAGAGGTGGCTCGACTTCTCGCGGCAGTCGCACTTCTTCGGCGCGGGCTGGTCCTTGGCATGCTCCTTCGCGCAGCGGCTGCAACAGCCCGCGGGCTTCGCGGCCGGGCGCGCGCAGCATGCGCTGCCGAAGACGCAGCAGGGCGCCTGCCCGAGCGAGAGGCCCGCCGTCGCGACGAGCGAGAGGAGAAGTGCAATGGTGCGCACGGTGCTGCTAACCACTGATACGTTACCACATCGTCGATTTGGATGCCCTCTCTCAAGAAATGCGGGACAATTCCGGGATGAGGTGCCTGCTGCACGGCGCCGCGGCGGGCGCGTTCCTGAGTGGAGTGCCGCTGCTCGCCCAGGCCGAGTGGGTCGGCGAGCCGCTGGTCCGGGGGGCGGTGGACTTGGTCCTGACCCCCCGGACGATCGCACCCCTGCTGGCGGCGACGCTCATCGCAACGGTCGCCGGGATCCGCGCGAAGCGCTGGCGGCCCTGGGCCACCCTCGCTCTCACGTCCGGTACGGCGGGGTATCTCGTCGCGCTGGTCCTGGCATGCCACTGCGTCTACGCCACGCGCATGATGTCGGGCGACTTGGGCTGGGCAGTCACGCTTGACAACCTCGAGCGGGTGAAGCCGATCATCGCCGCGAATCTCGGCCTCGGTGGCCTCTCCGCGCTCGCAGGACTCCTCGGCGGGGGCGTGATTCGGCTGCGCGCGCCGCGGGCCCCCGCGTAGAATCGGGGTCGATGGCCGTCGAGGACACGCATCCGAAGGCGCGCGCCCGCCAGATCGAGCTGATGCGCGCGGCGACGCCGCAGCGGCGGTTCGCGTTGGCCGCGTCGCTGACGCGTTCCGTGGTCTTCCTCTCGCGCAGCGCGCTCCGCCGCGGCCGTCCGCATGCGACGCAGGCGGAGCTCGATCGCCTCTGGGTGCTCGTGCACTACGGCGACCGTGCGGCTCGCCTGCTGGACCGGGGCCGTGAGCGAACTCGTTGACGCGCTCACGCCCGTGGCGCAGGCGCTCGAAGGGCTCGGTGTCGCGTACCAGGTCTCGGGGTCGGTTGCGAGCTCGCTTCACGGCGTCGCGCGGGCGACGCTGGACATCGATGTCCTCGCGGATCTGGCGGAGTCGCACGTCGCCGGCTTCGTCGCTGCGCTCGAAGGGAACTACTACGTCGATGCGGAGATGATCCGCGGCGCGATCCGCGATCGGTCGTCCTTCAACGTGATCCACCATCGGACCGTCTTCAAGGTGGACGTGTTCCTGCCGCGGAAGGCGTACGACGTGCAGTCGCTGCGGCGGAGCCGGCGCGAGCGGCTCGACGAGGCGGCGGACGCGCGCGAGTTCAACGTGGCCAGTCCCGAGGACGTGCTGCTCTCGAAGCTCGAGTGGTATGACCGCGGAGGCCGCCTCTCCGATCGTCAGTGGTCCGACATCCTCGGGATCCTGCGCGTCAAGGGCGGCGCGCTGGACGCGGCGTACCTCGACCGCTGGGCGAGCGACCTCGGCGTCGCCGACCTGCTGGCGCGCGCGCGAAGTCAGGCTTGAGGGCCGCCGCGCCTCCGCACGCGGCGCGTGCGCCAGCTGCCCTCGGCACGCGGTGGACGGGCCGCCAGCGCCGTCACGATGAACGTGAGCAGCGCCAGCGACCGGTAGAACCAGACCCAGGGCTCCGCCCAGGGCACCTCCCCTCGGAGTCACCAGGGGATGGACCCGAGCACGCCTAGCAGAGTGGCGACCGGAAAGCCGGTCGCGTAGCAGAGAATGCGTCTCACGCCCGCGCCCCAGTGCTGCCCGTTCGCCTCATGGCGGTTGGACGCCACGGGTCGCGGGGAGATTCCCGCGGGGAGTCATCACGCTCCGTCCGGCTTGCCTGCTTGCAGGGCGTGTCGCGAGTGGGTCGTTGTGGCAGCCGCGAACTCACCTACAATCCACGCGTGAGGTAGCTGCTCCCCGGTGCCGCTGCGGTCGGTTCCTTCGTCTTCCTCGCGCTGATGTGCTGGCGCCCGCGTGGCGCCGCCTGATCTCAGATTCGCTGTGGCGATGAGACAGGTGCTCCCGGCAGCCGCGGCGTGCGCACTGCTGCTCAGGCAGACGCTTGTCACGGTCCTGTTGGCATGGACCATCGCGCCATTCGTCGGGGCGCCGCGCCTTCGCAGACGGCCGTCACTTGCCGTTGGTCGGGACACCCAACGCGCGGCAGATCTTCAGCGCGAGCCGTTCGGCGATCTCCGTGTGCCGGGGGACCGCCTCAACGGCACCCGTAGCGGGATTGATCCAGAGCGAGTGGGCCCTCCCCTCCCTCTTCAGGTAGCATCCGTGGCGCCGGAGCAACTCTGCCCGCTTCACTTGATGCGCACGGTCTCTCGGAGCGCGTCCGGCGGCAGTCCGCGCAACGCATCCTCGCGGCGGTCGGCGAGGATGAGGGAGATCGCCGCCGCAAGGCTCTCGCGGGCCTCCTCCTTGGTCGTGCCCTGGCCGTTGGCTCCAGGCACCTCAGGGCAGTACGCGATGTACCAGTCGCCCTCGCGCTCGATAATCGCCGTGAACTCGTTCTCCATCTGTCCCGTGCCTTCGCCCAGGTGGCTTCCTCCAGCATATCACCGGTGAGGCGTACCGCCCGGCGGCCGAGCCGGGGCCCGATCCGGTCTGCTATCGTTCCTCCACCGCACACTCGGGAAGGCTCTTCAGGAAGGTCTTGCCGTAGGCCTTCGTGCGGATGCGCGGGTCGAGGATCGCGACGACGCCTTTGTCCTCGTGGGTGCGGATCAGGCGGCCGAAGCCTTGGCGGAGTTTCAGCACCGCCTGCGGGAGGCTGTATTGGCGGAAGGCGTCGCCGCCCTCGGCTTCGATGCGTTCGACCTTCGCCTGTTGGAGGGGATGTTCGGGGACCGCGAAGGGGAGGCGCGTCAGGATGACGAGGCGGAGGTTGTTGCCCTTGACATCCACCCCCTGCCAGAAGGTGTCGGTCGCGAAGAGCACGCAGTCGGAGCGCTCCGAGAAGTCCTTGACGATGTCGCTGTGGCGGAGGCCGGAGCCCTGCCTCAGCACGCGGAGCCCCCGCGCCCCCAGTTCATCCTTCAGTGCGTCGTGCGCCTTCACGAGCGCCCTGTAGGAGGTGAAGAGCACGAACGCGCCGCCTTCGCTCTCCAGCACGAGGCTGCGGATCGCGCCGGTCGCCATGTCGTCGTAGGAGGGCTCGCGCGGGTCGGGCAGCCTGGGGAAGAGCACGAGGCGGCACTGCCGCCTGAAGTCGAAGGGGCTGCCGAGCGCGCACTCCATCGGCTCCTCGAGGCCGACGCGCCGGTTGAAGTGTTCGAAGCTGCCGCCGACCTGCAGCGTCGCGCTCGTGAGGATGACGCTCTTCACCTGGGTGAAGAGCGACTTCCGCAGCACCGGCGCGACCTCCCCGGGGGCCGCGCGCAATACCGAGTGGCGGCTCTTGCCCGCCCCCTCGATCCAGTAGACGAGGTCGTTGTCGAGCAGGCCGTGGATCAGTTGCACCGCGTGGAGCGCCTCCTCGAGCCGGTCGGTGCGCGACTTCCATTCGAGGGCGAGGCCGTGGTCGTAGATCGTGCCGTGGAGGGCGCGGAGCCCCTGCACCAGCCGCTCGAGGGGGCCGCTCAGCGGCTCGTCGAACTCCCCCGGCGCGCGCAGCCGCCTCTCCGCCGCGCCTCCGCGCGCGCCATCCACCGACGCGAAGAGGGACTTCACCGCGCCGCGCACCTCCTCGGCGAGATGGAAGAGATCCTGCGGCGCCTCGACGCGCTCGAAGAGCCCCGCCCTCTTGCGCACGCCCATGAAGCGGCCGAGGAGGCGCTGCAGGCCGATCGGGCTCACGAGCGCGCCGAAGTGCTCCTGCGCGCCGTCCTCGAGTTCGTGCGCCTCGTCGAGGATCATCGCCCCGTAGTCGGGGAGGTACTTGACGCCCGCCGACCGCAGCGCGAGGTCGGCGAAGACGAGCGCGTGGTTCGCGACGATGAGGTCGGCGGAGTAGAGCCGCTTCTTCGCCCGCTGGTAGGCGCACCCGGCGAAGAAGGGGCAGGCCTGGTGCAGGCAGTTGCCCGATTCCGCCCGGGCCAGCTCCCAGATCTCGGGGTCGGGCTTGAAGGGCAGGTCGGCGAGGGTTCCGTCCCGGCTCTCAGCCGCCCACTCCCGGATCCGTCCCAGCTCGTCGAGCCGTCTGGGGTCCTCGAAGAGGCCCTTCCCCTCCTCGAAGGCCATCTCGAGGCGACGTCGGCAGACGTAGTTGCCCCGCCCCTTCGCGAGGGCCACCGTGACCCCCGGCAGGTCTAACGCCTTGAGCAGAAAGGGGATATCTCGGGTGACGAGCTGCTCCTGGAGGGCGATGGTCCTGGTGGCGACGACGACAGGCCCCCCCGACCCCCCCAATCTCAATAAGGCCGGCACCAGATAGGCGAAGGACTTCCCGACCCCGGTACCGGCCTCGACGACGAGGTGGCGCCCGTCCAGGAGCGCCGCCTCCACCGCCTCGGCCATCGCGATCTGCTCGGCCCTCGGGCGAAAGCCCGGGAGGGCCTTGGCGACGCTGGAGGAGGGTCCGAGGTGGTCTTGCATGGGCGGGTCAGGTAGGATGCCCCATTGTCCATGAAAGCCATTGTTCTCCCCGCCCTCCTCGTGCTGGCCGCCGCGTGCAGCCAGCCGCGCAAGCCCGCCCCCGAGAAGGCCGCGATGCCGACCGGCACGACCGCCGCGGAGGTCGAGGCGGTCTACGAGGTGCGCGACAAGAGTTCGCAGGCGCGCATCGGCCTCGTCCGGAAGCGCATCCACGGCGACGGGCAGGTCGTCTTCTGGGTGAACGACAACAACGGGGAGACCCGCGGCTTCATCCTCGAGAACAACCGCGCCTACAAGTACGAGTGGACCGTGGGCCGCCGCAGCACCGACCCGGTGTTCATCGGCGCCGACACGATTACGGCGGGCGCGCGCAAGGTGCTCGACTACGAGCGCCCGGTGATGCTGGAGCCGACGACGCTGCGCGCGCTCCACGCCGAGCACCTGCCGAAGGAGCCGCCCGCGAAGGCGGCGCCCGCCGAGGAAGGCTGCGGCTGCGGGGACGAGTGACGGGCAAGCGCCGCACCCCGACCAAAGCGAGGGAGCCCGCGCCGGAGAGCGCCCGCGACGAATTCTTCCGCTTCGTCTGCCGGCTGCTCGACGAGAAGCGCGCGGAGGAGATCGTCTGCCTCGACGTCGGCAAGGTCACGACGATCGCGGACACCTTCGTGATCGCGACGGTCACCAATCCCCGGCAGGGCGGGGCGCTGCGCGAGGAGATCGAGAAGGAGCGCAAGAAGCGCGGCCTGCCGCGCGTGGGCATCGAGGGCGAGGCGAGTTCGGGCTGGGTGATCCTCGACTACGGCAGCCTCGTCGTGCACCTCTTCGGGCCTGAGCAGCGCGCCTATTACGCTTTGGAACATCTGTGGAGCGATGCGCCCAGGTTGGGCGTTTCGTGATGGGCGGGCCGCTGCAGCCGACGAGCGGCGGGCGCGCCTGTCGCGGGTGCGGAGGCGGGGCTTGCGCCGCTCGCCGCTGAGCGGCACGACGACGAATGTCCCTGCCGCTCCTCGCCGCGGTCGTGATCGCGGCCCTGATCCTCGGCTACCGCTTCTACGGCCGCTTCGTCGCGCGCCATTTCGACGTCGACGACCGGCGGCCGACGCCGGCGGAGGAGTTTAGCGACGGCGTCGACTTCGTGCCGACGCGCCCCTTCTACCTGCTCGGCCAGCACTTCAGCGCGATCGCCGCCGCGGGGCCGATCGCGGGGCCCATCCTCGCGTGCCAGGCGTTCGGCTGGCTGCCCTGCGTGCTCTGGATCGGGCTCGGCGTCGTCTTCATCGGCGCGGTCCACGACTACTCGGCTCTGGTCGCCTCGGTGCGGCACCGCGCCGGGTCGATCGCCGAGATCGTGCGCGAGCACATCGGCCGGCGCGCGTGGGCGGCGATCCTCTGTTTCATCTGGCTTGCGCTGGTGTACGTCGTCGTCGCGTTCGCGGACATCACCGCCGGGACCTTCGTCCACGGGGGGGAGGATCTTCAGGGGGTGCGGGGGCAGTTCAACCCCGGCGGGGCGGTCGCGGCGGCGGCGACGATGTACCTGCTGCTCGCCGTCGTCATGGGGTTCGTGCAGCGGCGCTTCTCGCCGCCGCTCTGGCTCGTGACGGCGATCTTCGTGCCCGCGACCCTCGGCGTCGTCTTGCTCGGCACGGAGGTCTCGACGCTGCTGCTGCTCGGCCACGCCGAGTGGTGCGCGCTGATCATGGGCTACTGCTTTGTCGCGGCGCTCCTGCCGCTCTGGACGCTGCTCCAGCCGCGCGGCTATCTGGGCGGCTTCGTGCTGTACATGGCGCTCGCGGTGGGGGTGTGCGGCGTCCTCTTCGGCGGCTTCGACATCCGGCAGCCCGCGCTCACCGACCGGCCCCTCTTCGGATTCGAGGGATCGCTCTTCCCGTTCCTGTTCGTGACGATCGCCTGCGGCGCGTGCAGCGGGTTCCACGGGCTCGTCTGCTGCGGCACGACGTCGAAGCAGGTGGCGCTCGAGTCGCACTGCCGCCCGATCGGCTACGGCGCGATGCTGCTCGAGGGGCTCGTCGCGCTGATCGCGCTCGCGACGGTGCTCGTGCTGACGCCCGCCGAGGCGAAGGGGGTCCAGCCCGGCGTGCTCTACGGCGACGGCATCGCGAGATTCATCGGCGTGCTCTTCGGCGGCGAATCGCACAACTACGCGCGGACGTTCGGCGCGATGGCCTTCTCGACGTTCGTCTTCGACACCCTCGACGTGGCGACGCGCCTCGGCCGCTACATCCTGCAGGAGCTCTCGGGCAAGAAGGGCCGCGTGCCCGCGCTCGTCGCCACCGGCGTGACGGCGGGCGTCCCGCTCGTGATCCTTCTGCTCGCCGGCCGCGACAGCTACCGCACCTTCTGGGTGCTCTTCGGCACCTCGAACCAGCTGCTCGCGGGCCTCACGCTGCTCGCGATCAGCGTCTGGCTCAAGCGCAGCGGAAAGCCCTGCTGGTTCACCGTGCTGCCGATGCTCTTCATGATGGCGATCACCGTCTGGGCGCTCCTCGCCCAGATCGCGACCTTCCTGAAGGCCGACGGCTCCGTCGCGCTCGCGAACGCCCTCGCGGGCGCCCTGCTGCTGCTGATCGCGGCGGTCCTCGCGGTGGAGTCGGCCCGCGCGCTGCTCAGGACGAATCGGGGCCGCCATGGCGCGGCCCCGATTCCTCCCTAGGCGGGAGATTCGTACGGGCCAAGGAACCGTGCGCCGTGGAAGGCGACGGCGTGCTCGAATCCGGGGGAGATCCTGAACGTCCGCGCCACGGCTCCTATCCTAGCCGCGACCCGTTTCCCCGAAACTCTCGTCGATGCCCCCTACCGCGAGGTCATCGTCCCGCCGTACCGCTTCTTCTTCCGCCTCGACGTGCGCACGGTCTGGATCGTGGGCGTTTGGCACGGTGCCCAGCTCCCGGGCAAGCCGTCAGGGGGAGGCTCCTCTTGGCCCGAACCTACGGAGCGGAATCGCCGCGGCGAGCAGCTCCTCGGGGCCGTTGGCGGGACCTACCGGACCGCTTGAGTTTCTCCTCGAGCCCGCCGGCGGGCCGGTAGAAGAAGCCGCGACCGGCTTTCGTCGCGACGAGCAGGCCGGCCTCCACGAGCGCGTTCAGGTCGCTCCTCGCGGTCTGGCGGGTGATGTTGTGGCTGTTCGCGTGGGAGGCGACGGTGGACTCGGCGTGGCGATCGCCCAAGGCGCGACCGAGCAGCGCGAGCTGCCGGTGGTTGAAACGCCTCGACTGTTTGAGCAGGTCCTGCGTCCTGTGCAGCTCCCGCACCGCTTGCGCGATGTACTCGTGCAGCGCGGCGATCGCCCGCTTCAGCACCTCGACCTGATCGAGCACGAAGTAGGTCGCGTCGTTCCCATCCGACTCCGTGTAGAGAAAGGACCTTGCGTACCTCGCGGGTGCCTTGCGGATGAGGTGGGAAATCGAGAGGAATTCCGTCATCCAATAGCCCGACCGGATCATCGACCAGTAGAAGAGCGCGCGGGCGGTCCTGCCGTTGCCGTCCACGAAGGGATGGTCGTAGGCGAGCCAGAGGTGGAGCAGCGCCGCCCGGACGATGGCATGGACGTAGAAGTCAGGCGTCTTCCCGTTCGCGAAGTCGCACATCTCCCGCAGCCGCCCCGCCAGTTCCCTCGCGGGAGGAGGGCGGTGCAGCACGGTGACGTCGTCCGAAGTCGCGACGACGACGTCGTCGCGCCGACGGAGCCTTCCCGCATCCTCGGGGTCGTCCAGCGTCTCCCTTGCGATCTCGCGATGGATCTCAAGGACCAGCTCCGGGCTCAGCGGCCGGTCGGCGATTCCCCGGATCAGCTTCATCGCCTGGAAGTTGTGAAAGATCATCCGTTCGTGGTGGTCCCGCGGCTTTCTCCCCGACCGGAGCATCTCCGCGGCGACCTGACGCGTTGACGTGGCCCCTTCGAGTTGGCTCGAGGTGATCGCCTCTTCGATCAGCGCGCTGACCAGGTAGCGATGCCTGGTGGCCGGGTTCCGGACCTGCTCCGGCATCGAAACCCGGCCGCTGAGGTCCCGGTCGCACTCCGAGAGGAGGCGCATCAGGGGGTCCGGCATCGCGATCAGGAACGGGGCGCCATTCACGCCCCTGAGTGGGAGCCGGCGGCCCATCAGTCCCCGGGCAAACTTGATCGCGGCCCACCAGCGCTCGTGGGTGATGCCTTCGGCGGGCGTCAGGAAGCGGAGCTTGTCCCAGTGGAGATACCGGTCACCCACGGTCGGAGAGGCGAGCCCCGCCTTGATGACCCCATCCAAGGCAGCGCCATCCTGAATCAGTTCTCGCCAGTTTGCCTCCGGGTCAGGGGGAGTCTCGGGAACCTTCACGGCTTGCCTACTACCAAACTATCGGATGATAGCGATAGAATCATCCATATATGGGTAATATACAGACAATTTATCTGCTCACCTACACCCCCCCGGGTCCCCCCAACCTCGACCTGTCTACAATCGCCCGCCTGATCGCCGCGCCCGCGCATGGTGCCCCACGACCTTTTCCTCAGCTACGCCTTCGCCGACCTGCCTCTCGCGGAGCGCCTCAACGCGCGCCGGTTTCACAGTCTGGTTTGAAGAGGCGCGCCTGCACCCGGGCTGCAGCTGGCACGGGAGATCAAGCAGGGCTGCGGGGGCAGCAGGGGAGTCCTTCCGGTGCTGTCGCCGCGCTGAAAGGTCTCGACCCGGACGCGAATCGAGACCCATCGGAGTCTGCCGCGCTCTGAGACCTGCTCATCCCGGAGGGCGCGCCGGCCTTCGACGAGTTCGACCTGTGGCGCGAACAGGCCGCTGTCCACTCTCGCCCCGCCGTCCCCCCGCGCCCCCCCCTTTATCCGAGAATCGGGGCCGCGCCCTGGCGGCCCCGATTCTCGGTCAGCGATAGGCGACCGACCGGTCTTCCTTCGCGCCAAAGCAGCGGTCGCAGGTCTCCATCCATTCGTGCGCGCCGTTCAGCGCGTCGATGCCGGTCACGGAGGACTTCTTCACCTTGCCGGTGCCGCCGCACTTCTCGCAGGCGGTCTTGCGCACCTGCACCACCTCGAACATCGGCAGCTTCTCCGCGGCGAACGCCTTGAGCCAGGTCGCGCGGGTGTTCGTGTCGCCGTACTGGTCCCACCATCCGTCGGGGTCGCCCTTGACGGCGTTCTTCGTCGACTTGCCCTTCGCCGCGCGCGGGTCCAGCACGAACGAGCCGCTCCAGTAGGTGGCCCAGTGCGGCGCGCCCGACGCCTTGCTCTCGCGGACGATCTCCCACTCCTCCTGCGTGAGGCCGAGCATGCTCTTGATGCCACCCTCGATCTGGTCGGCCGCCTGCGAGGTGATCCACGACATCGCCTCCTGGATCGTCGGCTGCCTCGTCGTGATGAACTTCCGGATCGAGCGGTCGAGCGCGTCCGCCTTCGCGCGGTGGAAGGTCTCCTTCAGCTTCTCCATGCGGCGCACGCGCAACTCGTCCTGCAGGCGCACGCCGCGGCGCTGCGCGCCGGGATGGCTCGCCACGTACTCGTCGATCATGCGCGCGGCCTTCGCCCAGCGGCCGTTGTAGAGCGCCTCGTAGCGCGCCTTGCCGAAGGCCGCGAGCGCCTCCTCGTCCTCGAGCAGGTCCTTGATCTCCGCGAGCCGCCCCTCGAGCGCGTCGCGGCGCCCGGACTCGAGCGCGATCGCCTCGCCGTAGTGCTCGTACGCCTTCCGGTAGTTGCCGATGTCGTAGCTGTAGGCGGCGAGGTCGGCGTGCTCCTTCGCGTTGGACGGCGGGGTGCTCTCGAGGCGGCGGATGTAGAGCTGCTGCTCGTCGTAGACCTCGGTCTCCTTGACCTTGGTCTCGTCGATCCGGTCGACCTGGTCCTTCGGGTACTGGAGGATGATGCCGTCGGCCCGCAGCACGACCTTCCCGCCCTCGGCGTCCTCTTCGATCAGGACGCCGCGCTTGCTGATGCCCCCCTTGAAGAAGACCTCGTGCCCGGGGATCAGCCCCTCGATCTCGTCGCGCGTGCGGTCGAGCTTGAAGCGGACGCGGAGCGCGCTCCTGTCCTCCGCCGTGAGTTCGTCCCACCGGACGAAGAACTTGCGCCCGCCGCCCATCAGCTCGATGCGCATCCCCTCCTCGCTGTGCTCGAGCATCCAGGCGCGCATCGGGCTCGCCGGATCCTTGAGGAGGTGGAAGGAGATCGCCGCCCTCTCCTGCGCGGGCGCCCACGAAGCAAGGAGCACGAGCAGGAGGGAGAGTCGCGTCATGGGGGGGATCCTCGTCGGCCATTGTAAACGGCGCAGCAGCGGCAGGTGCAACGCGCGTGCCGCGCCCGAGTCGTCCCGGGAAGCGGGAGGGGGGGCCGCGGGGGGGGGCGGACGGAGGAACTCCGGTTGCCACCCCTGTAAAGCCGCCCCCCGCGCGCTGTATTGTTCGGGGGGGGGTCAACGCTCTGCGTTGCCCCCCCCGCGCCCCCCCCGGCGGCCTCGTGGTCTGGGCGGGGTCCTACTCGAAGAGGCCCGCGCTCGCGAAGATGAGGCTCACGATCGACATCAGCTTGATCAGGATGTTGAGGCTCGGGCCGCTCGTGTCCTTGAAGGGGTCGCCGACGGTGTCGCCGACGACGGCCGCTTTGTGGGCGGGGCTGCCCTTGCCGCCGAGCGCGCCCCCCTCGATGTACTTCTTCGCGTTGTCCCAGGCGCCGCCCGCGTTGGCCATGAAGATCGCGAGGAGCACCGAGCTGAGCAGGGAGCCCGCGAGCATGCCGGCGACGCCGCGCTTGCCGAGGCCGGGGATGAGGCCGATCGCGACCGGGATCACGACCGCCATGACGCCGGGCATCACCATCTCGCGCAGGGCGCCGCGGGTCGCGATCGAGACGCAGCGGGCGTAGTCGGGCTTGCCGGTGCCCTCCATCAGGCCCGCGATCTCGCGGAACTGGCGGCGCACCTCGTTGACCATCGCCGTCGCCGCGCGGCCGACCGCCTTCATCGTCATCGCGCTGAAGAGGAAGGGCAGCATCCCGCCGACGAGGAAGCCCGCGAAGGTGCCGATCTCGAGGATGTCGATGCCCTCGGCCGTGATGCCGGTCACGTGCGCGTAGGTGTAGAAGAGCGCGAGCGCCGTCAGCGCGGCGCTGCCGATCGCGAACCCCTTGCCGATGGCCGCGGTCGTGTTGCCGAGCGCGTCGAGGGAGTCGGTGCGCTGGCGCACCTCGGGGGGGCAGTGGCTCATCTCGGCGATGCCGCCCGCGTTGTCGGCCACGGGGCCGTAGGCGTCGACCGCGAGGCTGATGCCGAGCGTCGCGAGCATGCCGACGGCGGCGAGGCCGATGCCGTAGAGGCCCGCGCACCAGTAGGCGCCGAAGACCGCCGCGGCGACGAGGATGATCGGGATCGCGGTGGACTGCATGCCGACCGCGAGGCCGTGGATGATGTTGGTCGCGGCGCCGGTCTGGCTCTGGTCGGCGATCGCGCGCGCGTGGCGCATGCGCTCGGACGTGTAGTACTCCGTGACCTTCCCGATGAGGATGCCGAGCACGAGGCCGCCGACGAGCGCGTAGAAGATGCCCCACTCGCCCTTGAACGACGACCCGTCGGGACGCATCTCATGCACGCCCATCGCGTAGAAGAGCCCCGCGCTGAGCGCGGCGAAGAGCAGCGACGCGATCCAGAGGCCGCGGAAGAGCGCCGCGGAGAGCCCCTTCTCGTCGCTCGCGCGCACGAACGCCGTGCCGATCATCGACGAGAGGATGCCGATGCCGGAGACGAGCACGGGGAGGATCGTCAGCGTGGCGCTGCTCTCGCCGGGCAACGCGAAGCCGAGCGCCATCGCCGCGATCATCGCGCCGACGTAGCTCTCGAAGAGGTCGGCGCCCATGCCCGCGACGTCGCCGACGTTGTCGCCCACGTTGTCGGCGATCACCGCCGGGTTCCGCGGGTCGTCCTCCGGGATGCCCGCCTCGACCTTGCCGACGAGGTCGGCGCCGACGTCCGCCGCCTTGGTGTAGATGCCGCCGCCGACGCGCGCGAAGAGCGCGATCGATGAGGCGCCGAGGCTGAAGCCGAAGATGAGGTTCGGGTCGCCGATGCCGCTGCCGCCGCGGTAGAGGGTGAGCCCGACGACGCCGAGCAGGCCCAGGCCGACGACGCTCATGCCCATGACGCTGCCGCTCGAGAAGGCGACATGGAGCGCGTCGCCGACCGACGTGCGGGCCGCCTCCGTCGTGCGCACGTTGGCCGCGGTGGCGGTGCGCATGCCGATGAACCCCGCGAGCACCGAGCAGAAGGCGCCCGCCACGTAGCAGAGCGCCGTCCCGCCGGTGACCGCCACGGCGGTGCCGCCCGCCGAGACGACGTTGACCGTCTCCTTCCCGAGCAGGAACGACTTCATGTGGCCGTTGTCGAGGATCCACTTGAAATTGGCCCACCCGCGGGCGTCCACCCAGATGCTCAGCGCCGCCGCGAGGGCGACCACGAAGAAGAGGATGATCGTGTACTCGGTCCTCAGGAAGGCCATCGCCCCCTGCCGGATCGCGGCGCTGATCCGCCGCATGTCCTCGTTGCCGTCCGACCAGCCCTTGATCCGGGCGGAGCGCCAGAAGGCGAAGAAGAGGGCGATCAGCGCGAAGCCGCCCACCACCATCAGCAGATGGCGCGGCTGGGTGTCGATGACCGCGATCGGAAACGTCATGTGCACGCTTGCCCCCCGGATTGGGTTCGGGACTGAGACGGGGCGAGGTTAACGGCCACGGGCCGTCAGTCAAGCGGATCGACCGGGCCGGCGGCCGGCGGTGGCCGAATGGAGGGGGGCGGGGGGGCCGCCGCGCCCGGCGCACGGGCCCCCCCGGGCGACAGCGGGCCCGGGGGCCCGACTTGACACCACCCTGCGTCTATATGGGTATGACGCATCTCGTGTCGGGTCCGGCGGCGGCCCTCGTGCTCGCCCTCTTCATCGTCGCCCTCTGGAACGTCGTGCTGCTGCTCGCGGAGGCGGGGCGCCCGCCCCCCGCCCTCGCAGTTCCCGAGCCCTACTGGCCCGATCCGAATACCGATCCCCCCGGCCCCCTGCTGCTGCTTCCGGGAATCGGCCCCACCCTTGCCGCGGCGATCGTCGACGAGCGGGCGAGAGGGGGGCCCTATCGCACCTTCGAGGACCTCGGCCGGGTGAGGGGCATCGGCCCCAACACGCTCGCGCGGATCGCGCCCGCGCTCGGGCCGCACGATCGCGCGGGGCCTACCGAAGGCGGGCCATGAGTTCGCAGGCGCGATCGAGACCGATCCGGTCCTCCTCGGGCATGTCCCTGCGGATCCGGGCGTTCGCCTTCGCGATGACGGCCGCCACGGCGTCGCGCATGGCCTCGCCCCGCTTCGCCAGGGCCAGGATGTGGGCGCGGGCATCCTCCGGGTCGCTCCTGCGCCGGACCAGCCTGCGGCGGGACAGCTCCTTGACAAGGCGGCTCACCGTGGAGGGCTCGAGGCCCGTGCGGTCGGCGATCGCGCCGATGCGCGTCTCCTTCTCCAGCATCACGCAGGCGAGCACCTGTCCGTGGGCGTGGCTGAGGCCGAGCGGCAGGTAGAGGCGGGTGAAGTAGCGGTCGAGGCTGCGGAAGGCCGCCCCGACGCGGAACCCGAGGCAGTGTCGGACGAGATCCTCCATGGCTTCTCCCGGCCCCGATTCTAGCGAGGGACGCCTCGCGCGGCGGGTGGCCTCGCCCTTCGGGCATACTGTCGCGATGCTCGACGCGATGCTCGACATGGATGCGCTCGCGCCGCTCCTGCGGCAGGCCCTCGCGGAGGACGTGGGTCCCGGCGATGTGACGAGTTCGCTCCTCGTGCCTCCCGGGGCGCGGGCCCTCGCGCGCATCGTCGCGAAGGCCCCCGGGGTGGTGGCCGGCGTCGCGGTCGCGCGGCGCCTCTTCGAGCTCGCGTGCGACGGTTCCGAGCGGTTCGGCCCCTGCGCGGAGGAGGGCAGTCGGGTGGGGTCCGGGGCCCTGGTGGTGGAGGTCGAGGGACCCGCGCGGGGGCTGCTCGCCGCGGAGCGGACCGCGCTGAATTTCCTGATGCGGCTTTCCGGCATCGCGACGCTGACCGCGCGCTTCGTCGAGGCGGTGCGCGGCACGAAGGCGCGCATCCTCGACACCCGCAAGACCACCCCCGGCCTGCGCGCGCTCGAGAAGCACGCGGTGCGGATGGGAGGGGGCGACAACCACCGGTACGCGCTCTACGACGCCGTGCTCGTCAAGGAGAACCATCTCGCCTTCGGCGGCAATCTCGCGGAGGCCCTCGCGGCGCGCCCGCCGGGGATGGCCGCCATCGTCGAGGCGGAGACGCTCGAGGAGTTCCGGACCGCGGCCGCCGCCGGGGCCGACGTGGTGCTGCTCGACGACTTCCCGATCGAAGACATCCGCGCCGCGGTGCGCGAGCGCGGCGCCGCCACCCGGCCGCTCCTCGAGGTCTCGGGCGGCGTCCGGCTCGACAACGTGCGGGCCCTCGCCGAGACGGGCATCGACCGAATCTCCATCGGCGCGCTGACCCACAGCGCCCCCGCCCTCGACCTCTCGCTGCGGCTGGAGCCGCGCTAGGGCCTGTCCGGATCCGGCCGGCCTCGGAGCGTGGCCGAGGGCCGTTGCCCGGCCGAGCTCCTAGGCCCTAGTCCGCCTGCCGCTTCGAGGACGCGTCCGTGAAGACGTGGTCGCGGCGGTCGATGCGATAGGCGCCGCGCGCCATCCCGAGCGCCCCGACGATCATGACCGCCGCCCAGATCTGGCCGAGCAGTTCGATCACGAGGCCGGTGGTGGGCAACAGCGCGGCGATCAGGATCGCGCGGTCGCGGGAGCGGTGGTCGAGCAGGCCCGGGTAGAGCCTTCGCGCCGCGAGGAGCGCGAGCGTCACGCCGCCGCCGAGCAGCGCGAACGTGAAGAACCAGCCGCCCGTCTCGCCGAAGCGGAAGAGCAGCGTCCACCCCCGCGCGAAGCCGAACGCGACAAGCGCGAGCAGCGACGATCCCGCGAGGATGCGCTCCTCCGGCGGCAGCGTGAAGAACGAGGCGAGCACGTCCGGGCGCTTCCCGCCCGCCGCGTCGCCCCGGTCCGGCGCCGCACCCGCGCCGGTGGCCCCCGTGACCCCCTCGATCCGGTTGCGGGCCTCGCTTCCCGTCCCCTTGCCGTTGCCTTCCCTGCCCTCCGCGCTCATCGCGAAACCTCCGTCGCGCCCCGCCGAAAGACCCCGGTTGCGTAGGCGGCGATCGCGCTGGGCCGATTGTACTTGCCGAGGAGACCCGCGATCGCCGACGGGGTCTTGTTCTGGTAGACCCATCCGGCCGTCTCGACGAGCAGCGGCGCAAGTCCCGCGCGCGCCGCGAGTGCGGCGAGATGACGCCCGGTGAAGCGGAGTGCGGGCCACTCCGCCCGCACCAGGAGCGAGAAGAGGAACATCGGCGGATGGTTCCGGTTGGGCTCGATCGCCGCGACGGCACCGCCGGCGACGCGCGACATCTCGCGCAGCACGAGCACCGGGTCCGCGACATGGTGGAGCAGGTTCGACTCGACCGCCACCGCGAAGGCGCGCGCGCCGAACGGGAGGCGCGCCGCGTCGCCGAGCACGCGCCGGCGCTCGGGGTTGCGGGAGAGCATCGCGGGGGAGGCGTCGAGCGCGGTCACGGGATGTCCGCGCCGGCGGAACGCCTCGGTGAGATGGCCCGTGCCCGCGCCGACGTCGAGGATCGGTTCGTGCCCCCTGAGCCCGAGCACTTCGGCGATGCGGGCCGCCTTCGGGTCGGCGAACGCCCGGGCGGAGGGGGCGTCGGCGTCGCGGTAGGTCGCGTGCTGCTGCCAGTGAGCGCGCGCTACGTCACGCATGCGAGCACGAACTTGAGATAGCGCCCCTCGGGGCAGGTGGTCAGCACGGGATGGTCCGGCGCCTGGCCGCCCCGGTGGAGCACCTGGAGGGATCGCCCCACGTCGTAGGCGGCGTCGCGGAGCGTCTCCTCGAAGAGCGCCTCGTCCACCGCCCCCGAACAGGAGGACGCCGCGAGCACGCCGCCGCGCTCGATGACCCGGAGCGCGCGCAGGTGGAGGTCGCGGTAGGCGGTCAACGCCTTCTTCACCGAGCCCTTGTCGCGCGCGAAGCGCGGCGGGTCGCAGATGACGACGTCGAACTTCCGCCCCTGCCGGTGGAACTCGTTGAGCGCGTCGCGCGCGTCCGCCCGCTGGAAGCGCACCTGGCGCCCGTGGTTCAGCATGCCGTTCTCGACCGCGAACGCGAGCGCCGGGCCGCTCGAATCGATGGCCATCACGTCGCTCGCGCCGTTGACCGCCGCGTAGAGGCCGAACCCCCCCGTGTAGGTGTAGAGGTCGAGCACGCTCCGGTCGCGGACGAGCCGCCCGACGAGGTGGCGGTTGTCGCGCTGGTCGGTGTAGAAGCCGGTCTTCTGGCCGCCCCCGAGGCCGATGCGGAAGGTCACGCCGTTCTCGATGATGGAGGGCGGCTCGCCCGGGTCCTTGCCGCGCACGAGTCCGCCGGCCGTCTCGATCCCCTCGATCTCGCAGATGCGGCGGTCGGGCAGTTCGAAGATCGCCGCCGGGGAGAACAGCTCCTCGAGCGCGTCGAGGATCATCTCGCGGCGGCGGTGCATCCCGATCGTCGAGAACTGCACCGCGAGGCAGCGCGCGTACCGGTCGACGACGAGGCCGGGCAGATAGTCGCCCTCGCTGTGGACGAGGCGGTAGCCGTCGGTGACGACCGGCAGCAGCAGGGTCTCCTCCCGCAGCCGCCTCGCCTGCTCCAAGCGGTCCCGGAAGAAGTCCGTGCCGACTTCCGCTCCCGCGCCCGCCGCGGCGTCGGGGGGGGGCGGAGGCTGCGCCGCGTCCCCCCCCGGGCCCGTCGCGCCTTGCGGGGGCCGTCTGAGGATGCGTACGGCGATGTGGGAGCGGGGGCTGAAGAAGCCGCTGCCGATCTCGCGACCGGTCTCGTCCGCGACGTCGACAAGGTCGCCCGCGGCCACCTCCCCCTCGATCCGGTCGATCGAATCGAGGAAGACCCAAGGGTGGCCCCGCCAGAGGGGTTTGGCGCGGCCTCGCCGCAGTATCACCCGGCCCACGACGCCCGAGTCTACTCGCCGGGCAGGCGGGCAGGGAACCAGATTCCCCGCATGAGACCTCCTAAGCCGTTGGCGCATAAGCCCTTCGGCGCCCATGTCCATGCTCTTGGACGCGATCTCCCGGACTCGCGCGGATTCCGGCGTGCCCGGCGAAGGGTGCGGGGTAGGCTCCTTCCGGAAGCCCAAGAGACTCCCGATGAGACACTCCCTCGCGCTCCTGCTGCTCGCCGTCGCCCCCTTCGCGGGGTGCGCGAGCACCTCGCAGCGCCTGACGATGCCGGAACTGGCCATCGTCGAGGAGGGTCGGGCGACGCCCCCCCGGACGAGCGCGGTCGAGCCCAGGCTCGTCCCCTACCCCGGGCTTGCGGTCTCCTATGTCGAGAACGGCGACGGCGACGTCTACTTCTGCGGCGAGCGCTTCTACTGCTACTTCGACGGGGAGTGGTTCCACGCGGAGAGCATGAAGGGGCCGTGGAACTTCGTGGAGATGAAGTACGTCCCCGGCGACCTCTTCCGCGTGCGGGGCCACCTGCCCCCCGCCCTCGAACAGCCCCTCCGCGCCCGCTGATCCTGGTCCCCCCGACCCGTCACGCGCGGCCCCCGCGGCCCCCGGCCCCCCCCCGCGTCAATAGAGACGGATCAGTTCGTTCGTGGTCGCCGACGTGGCGAGGTAGTTGAAGTCCGCCTCGAGCGAGAAGAGGAGGTCGTCGGGCCGCCGGTCCCCCATCAGGCCGAGCGCGGCGGCGGCGAACTCCCGCACGAGGGTGCGCGCGGACTTGTCGCGCAGCGTCTCGAGCAGCGGCGCGACCGCCTCGACGTGGCCGATGTGGCCGAGCGCGAGGATGAGCCGCCCTTGCACGAGCGCCGAGTCGGTTTCGCCCACCATCGTGGCGAGCCTCCTCGCCGCGCCCCGGCGACCCATCAGGCCGAGCGCCACGACGACGTGCTCGAGCAGTTCGGGCGACTTCTCCGAGTCGAGCATCGATTCGAGGGTCTTGCCCGCCTCCGGCGAGCGGCTCCGCAGCAGGCCGAGACCCTCGGCGGCCGCCCCCCTCGTCGCCGCGGGCAGCGAGGTGTGGCGGAGCCGGTCGAGAAGCTCGGGCTCGGCGTCGGCCGCGCGGGCGAGGCCGCAGGCGATCGACAGCGCGGCGCCGAGGTCGGGATCGTTGCTCTTCTTCAGCTCCCCGGCGAGGAAGCTCCGGATCCTGTCTCCCGCGTCGGCGTCGAGTCCGCGCGCGCCGATCCCGAGCGCGAGCGCGCAGTAGGGCTTGAGGACGGCGTTGCCGCCGTGGTCGATCGCCTGCATCAGCTCGGCGCTGCCGAGCGGCGGGCTCGCCCCTCCCATCGCGATGGCACAGAAGGCGCGCAGCAGGGGCTCGCTCTCCTTCTCGAACGCGCGCAGCAGGATGCGGCCCGCGCGCACCCTCGCCTCCGCGTCGGGAGGGGTGCCCGTCGGCCTCTCGCGCAGCAGCCGCGCCATCGCGAGCGCCGTGGCGCGCTTGGTGTCGACTCCCGCGCTGCGCGACGCGAGCACGTCGCCGAGCGCCGCCAGCGCGGAGGGGTCCCCGCAGCGGCCGAGCGCGCTCGCCGCGTGCGAGCGGCCGGTGTCCGTCAGCCTCTCCGCGCCGAGCTTGCCCTGGAGCGCCGCGACCCGGAGCTCGGGGGCCGCCACCGGATCGCGCGAGAGGCCGAGCGCCCAGAGCAGGTTCGCCGCCTCCTCGCTGTCGACGCCCTGCGCGTTCGAACGGCCGAGGAGATGCATCGCGAGCGTCGGCTCCTCGCGGGCGCGCACGCCCGCGGCGACCAGCGCGAGCCCGCGCGCGCGCCCGTCGAGCTGGTCGGGCCTCTGGATCACGCGCTCCAGCCAGATGCGCGTCGCCTCGCGCGTGTCCCTGATCGTGATCTCCGGCAGCAGCATCAGCCCCACGGCGGCGGCCTCGTGGACCTCGGCGCTCTCGCGCCCGTCGCGCAGGATCCCCACCATGGCGAGCGCGTCATCGCCTCCGCCCATGCGCCCGAGCGCGACGAGCGCCGACGCGCGCACCTTGCGCTCGCCGCTGCCGAGCACGATCTCCCTCAGCGCGGCCTCCACCTCGGCCCGGTGCGGCCCGAGGGGGTCCACGAGCTCCCCGTCGTGGCGCCCCGTCACCGTGCCCGACTCGCGCAGCGCGCGGCGCAAACCCACGAGGTCGCTCCGGTTGTAGCCCCACCACTGGCGCCACGAGGTGTCGCCGGCGCCGCGCCTCGCGCGCCGCTCCGGCGAACCCGGCACCTTCGGCCGCAGCTTCTCGCGGAAGTCGGGCAGCTCCTTCGGCGTCTCCGGCCCCCCCGTGGGCGGCCGCTCGCTGTCGGGCGGCGGGGTCGGGTCCGTCGGCGTGTCCGGGTTGTGCTCCCGCGGGGTCTCGTTCGGCGGCGGCGGGGGGGGCGGGGGGGGCGTCCAGGGGATCGGCTGCGTATGGGGAGGCATGGGGGGCTCGGGGGGGGGAGGGGGGGTGACATCCCCGTGTCCCCGCGCGAGCGACGCCGGGAGCGCGAGCAGCAGCAGCAGCGCGAAAGAGGCCCTCGTCAGAATCGGCGTCATGCGGTCCGGCCCTCCACGATTCTAGAACGGAACCGGGGGGTGGTCGGACATCGGGGTCATTTTTCCGCGAGGGCTTCCACCTCGACGAGGCAGTCGAAGAAGATCGCCCCGTAGCCCATGTCCGAGATGTCGTCGTGGGTCAGCACGTTCACGGAGAAGCCGTCCTTGGAGATCCAGCGCCCCTGCGGGACCAGGGCCACCCCGGGACGGACCGCATCGTCGAGCCTCGCGGGCAGCTTGATCTCGCCCCGGTCGTTGAAGACCCGGACGCGCTTCCCCTCCCCGATGCCCCTCCCCTTCGCGTCGTCGGGATGGAGCGTCACCGTGGCGGGCCCCTCCTCCCGGCCGAGCACGGGGTCGAGCGCCCCCTGGGAGCAGAAGCGGTGCTCGCTCTTGGGCGTCAGGAGCGTCAACGGGTACTTCTTGAAGCGCTCGGGGTCGCTCTGCTCCGATTCCCGCGGCGGCGCGTAGAAGGGGAGCGGATCGACCTGCCAGCTCACCTCGGCCGCCTCGCAGCGGATCTCGATCCTGCCCGAGGGCGTGCCGAAGCGGCCGTCGGCGAAGGGGGTGAAGGAGGCGCCGCGGCGGTCGAAGGCCTGCTTGCGCAGGCGGTTCACCGAGAGGCCCGGCGGCAGCACGCGGTTGAGCAGCTCCTCGCCGTCGACGTCGAACTGCTCGGTCGGGTAGCCGAGCCTCTCCGCCAGCGCGCGGTAGATCGCCCGCTCCGTCCTCACCTCGCCCGGCGGATCCACGAGCTTCGGCTTCAGCGAGAGCACGCCGCTCCACGGGCCGGAGACGACGTCCATCTCCTCGAACATCGACTTCGCGGGCAGCACGACGTCGGCCCGCAGCGCGGTGTCGGTGAGGAACATGTCGATGACGCAGAGGAAGTCGAGGCGCGCCAGCGCGTAGTGCGTCGCCGACGTGAAAGGCGTCTGCGCGATCGGGTTCGCGCGCTCGACGATGGCCGCCTGCACGGGCGGGTCGGCGGCGTTGAGGATCGCGCGGCCGAGCCGGCTCGTCGCGCCGATCTGGCGGACGCGCGGCGGGGCGGGCACGCGGAAGGGGTAGGGCCGCGTGACGAACGCGGACTGGTTGAAGTAGTCGAAGCCGCCGCCCCGGACGCCGATGTTGCCCGTCAGCGCCTGCAGCGCGGCGACCGCGCGCACGGTCTGGCCGCCGTTGCGGTAGCGCTGGAGGCCGAAGCCCGCCGAGATGTTCGCGGGCCGCGCCTGCGCGAGCTCGCGGGCGAAGGCGACGACGCGCGCGGCGGGGACCCCGCAGATCGGCTCCGCCTTCTTCGGCTCGTAGTTGCGCACCATCCAGCGGTAGTCCTCGAAGCCGTGCACCGCCCGCGCGACGAACGCCTTGTCGTAGAGCTCCTCCTCGACGAGCACATGGGCGACCGAGTTCGCGAAGAAGCCGTCCGTGCCGGGCCGCAGCGCGAGGTGCTCGTCGCAGAGGCGCGCGGACTTCGTGCGCACCGGATCGATCGCGCAGAGGCGCGTGCCCGAGGCGCGCGCCTCCTCGAGGAAGGCCATCTGCGCCGGGTTGGTCACCGCCGGGTTGCGGCCCCAGAGGACGACGAGGCGGCTGTGCGCATAGTCTTCCGGCGGGTGGTGCAGCAGGCTGCCGAAGGTGAGCCGCACCGCCTCCATGCCGGCGCTGTTGCAGAGGTCGCCGTAGACGCTCGAGTAGCCGCCGTAGTAGGAGAGGAAGAGGTTGCCGAACTGCGCCATCGCGCCGTCGTGGCCGTTGCCGGTCAGGTAGAGCAGCGCGCGCGGGTCGTGCTCCCGGGCCACCCGCGACAGCGCGGCGGCGATCCGGTCGATCGCGTCCTCCCAGGCGATCTCCTCGAACTGCCCCGAGCCGCGGTCGCCCTTGCGCGCGAGGGGCCTGAGCAGGCGCTCCTTCGACGACGCGCGTTCGGCGGCGCGGGCCGTGGTCGGGGAGAGCCGGCCCCGCGTGTGGCGGTCCCTCGGATCGCCCTCGACGGAGACGACCTTGCCGCCGGCCACGCGGGCGATCATCGCCTCCCCGCCGTAGCCGGAGCGCGGCGAGACGGTGCGCGGGAGGGGCGGCGGCTTGGGCACGTGCGGGGAAGGCTACTCGACGGCGCGGCCCTTCCGCGCCTCTTTCTCCTCGGCCTTCACGCGATTCCAGTGGGCGAGCACCTCCTCGGTCGTCGCCGCCTTCCCGCCGCCGAAGACGTGCGGATGGCGGCGGACGAGCTTCTCCCGGGCGCCCTCGATCACGTCGCCGATCGCGAACTCGCCGCGCTCCTCGGCAATGCGCGCGAGATGCACGAGATTGAACAGCAGGTCCCCGAGCTCCTCGCAGACCGCCCGCGGATTGCCCGAGGCGACCGCCTCCGCCACCTCCTCCGCCTCCTCGCGCAGGTAGCGCGCGAGGTCCTCCGCCTTCTGCTCCCGGTCCCACGGACAGCCGTCGGGGGCGCGCAGCCTGGCCATGATCGCCACGAGTTCGCCAAACGGCAGATCCGGCATCGGCGGGTATCTTAATGCCTCCGAGAGAGGTCCACCCGTGCTGCCGAGCCTTCTGCTGCTGCTCCCCCTGTTCGCCGCGCCCGAGATCCGCATCCCCCCGGGCCCCCCGATCGTCCTCGACGGCAGGATCGACGCGAGGGAGTGGGCGGAGTCCTTTTCCGTGACCCGCGACGTCGCGGGCGGCGGCGCCGTGCGCCTGAGGCTGATGCGCACCGGCCCGTGGCTCGCGATCGCGGTCGACTGCGACCGCCCCTACCGCGGCGAGATCCTGCGCGCCTACGTGACGGACGCCTACGCCTCGTGGTGCTCCGCGCTGACGTTCGGCATCGGCCAGCCGTCGCTCCCGCCGCTGCTCCACCGGCGTGCGCCCCCGGACGTGATCGCGAAGCAGGGCCTCGTGCCCGAGTCGCCGCGCGCCTGCCTCGCGCGCGTGGATGTCGCCGGCGCCGCCGGATGGCGGGCGGAGTACCTCGTGCGGCTCACCGCGCTCGGCATCGGCCGCGGGGACCGCCGCGTGTTCATGGGCCTCTTCTCCGTGGGCATGCCGACCGAGGCGGAGGAGTCGATGCTGCTGCTCCCCGACAACGCGGGGACGATGCTCGACCCCGCGAGCTACGCGCGCCTCGTCTCCGACGACGCGTGGGGGGCCGCGGAGACCTGGCCCCCCGCGACGCCGGAGCAGTCGCGCGAGTTCGACGACGGCGACCTGCTCTGGGCGCTCTACCTCGAGCACGACCGGATCTCGCTGCGCGAGCCGGTCGAGCGCCTCGTGATCGCGAACGCCGTGCGCCCGCGCTCCCTCGTCAAGATCCACGCGCTGCGCGCCGAGATCGCCGCGGCGCGCGACCGAAACCCGACGCTCCCCTGCTGGAGCTACTTCCTCGCGCGGCTGCTGCACGAGGCGAACCTCTTCGCGGAGGCCAAGGCGATCCTCGACGCCGTGCCCCCGTCGCTGCGCTCGCTCGACCCCTTCGTGAACCTGCTCGAGGAGCACTACATCGACACCGAGCAGTGGCAGAAGGCGCTCGACGTCTGCGCCGCGAACCCCCGCGCGCGCGGCCACGCCGAGACGGTGCGCACCGCGCTCAACGGGCGCCGCGCGGCCGCGCAGGAGGAGGAGGCGCGCGCGGAGGACGCCGCGAAGGAGGCGCGCAACCCGACGGTGCGGATCTCCACGTCGAAGGGCGACATCACCTGCGAGCTCTTCGAGGACGACGCGCCCTCCGCGGTGACGAACTTCATGGACCTGCTGCTGCGCCACCGCTACTACGACGGCCTCGCCTTCAACGAGGTGCTCGGCGGGCTGATGGCGCGGACCGGCGACCCGCGCACGCGGGCGGGGTCCAACGTCATCCTCGACGGGCCCGAGTGGCGCCTCAAGCCCGACACGCGGAAGCGCGCGCTCCTCCGCGGCACGCTCGCGACGGTGCCGGTCGAGGGGAACGCCTTCCACGGCAGCCAGTTCATGATCACCGTCGCGCCGCTGCTGCGCGACGCGGAGAAGGTGGTCGTCTTCGGGCGCGTGCTCGAGGGGCAGGAGGTCGTCGATTCGATCGAGGAGGGCGACGTCGTCAAGAGCGTCGCCGTCCTCACGAGGAGGAACCATGCGTACGACGCGCTCATGCATCGCCTGCGCTAGCGTCGCCGCGCTCTGGCTCGCCCTCGCGCCCGGGGCCTCCGCGCAGGAGCGCGAGCAGGTGGTCGTCCCCCCGGGGGCGGCGCCGGCGGTCGACGGCACGATCGGCAAGGACGAGTGGGGGGGGGCGGGGGGGTTCGAACTCCGCCGCGGCGACGACGTGCACGGCAGGGTGGTGATGCGCCGCCACGCCCGCTCGCTCTGCGTCGGCTACGAGAGCGTGCACGGCGCCTTCGCGTTCGCGCTGCGGCTGCGCGTCACCGACCCGGCGACCGGGCGCACCGTCGTCGTCATGGTGATGCCGCTCCACCCGCCGATGTCGCCGCTGAGCGGCTTCCTCGAGCGGCCCATGCAGCGCCCCGAGCGGCTCGACATGTCGGTCTGCGACCTGCGCATGTCGCTGCGCGGCGGCGAGGGGTTCAGCCTCGAGGCGCTCATCCCCCTCGACCTGCTCGAGGTGGAGCGTTCCGCGAAGGCCTACGAGTTCTCCGCGGAGGCGCTGAGCCTGCTCGGGCAGGACATCATGGCGGTCTTCCCGCACGCCGCGGAGGGGATCCTCGCCGGGCAGGGCGTCGCCCTGCTGAAGCCGCAGGACCACTGGGGCACCGACGTGCCGGTGGGCACGCAGGCGCGCCAGCCCGCGCTGGAACTCCTGCACGAACTCGAGAGCGAGCAGATCCCCCCGCCGGGGGGCGAGGGCCCGCCTCCCGACGGCATCATGGCGGTGCACACCGGCGCGCGCGACGGCAAGCGGCGGCAGGCGCCGCTCGAGGCGCTCGAGGGGCGCGTGCGCGGCCTCATCGAGGCCTATCCCGACTACGTGAGCCTCAGGGCGAGCCTCGTGCGGCTGCTCAGCAGCCTCAACCGCCCGGGGGACGCGCTCGAAGTGCTCGACTCGGTGCGGCGCGACTTCCCCGAGATCGTGATGAACGAGCGGGAGATGTTTGTCCGGATGCAGCTCCTGCGCGACCAGGGCCGCTACACCGAGGCGCTCTCGGTGCTGCAGCAGGGCGCGCAGGACCTCGGCATGAACGACGACATCGGGCGCCAGATGCTCGTGCTGAAGATCCTCGAGGAGAACTGGCTGATCGAGGAGCGGATCCGCGCGGAGGAGGCGAAGCGGGACGACCTCCCGCGCGTGCTCTTCAAGACCACGAAGGGCGACATCACCCTCGAGCTCTTCGAGGACGACGCCCCCAACGCGGTCGCCAACTTCCTCGAGCTCTGCGAGTCGAAGGCCTACGACGGGACGCGCTTCCACTGGATGATCTCCGGCCGCTGGGTCTTCGGCGGCGACCCCAACAGCCGCGACGACGACGAGAGCAACGACGGCTTCGGCGACCCGGGCTACCTGATCGAGCCCGAGCCCAGCCGCCGGCTCAACTTCCCGATGACGATCGCCTTCACCGAGAAGCGCCGCAGCCGGCGAAGCGAGGGGTGCGCCTTCGCGATCAACCTGACGCCCGCCCCCGACCGCGACGGGGTCTGCAGCGTGGTCGGGCGCGTCGTCAAGGGCGAGGAGGTCGTCCGGCGGCTGGAGTACTACGACACCCTCGAGACGGCGACGGTGCTGCGCAAGCGCGACCACCCCTATCCCGTGGCGAAACGGCTCTCGGCGCCGTAGGATTCCCGCCCGGGAGTCCGATGCGCGCGGAGGGCGACGAGCCGAGGCAGTCCGACGATGCGGCGGGCCGCGCCTTCGCCGCGGGCGTCGCGGCATGGCCGGGCGTCCCTCTCGCGCGCGAGGCCTTCGACCGCGCGTGGGAGGGCCGGGGGGCGCGGGGGGGCGCAGCGGAGCGGAGTCCCCCCGAGACATCCGGGGCGCGGGGGGGCGCAGCGGAGCGGAGTCCCCCCGAGACATCCGGGGCGCGGGGCCCGTCGCCCGCTGCGCGGGCTATGGGCCCTGAAGGGCCCTGCGGCGTGGAGTCCCCCTCAGGGCACACGAGGCGCGGGGGTGAGGGCGCCGTGCCGAACACCGATCTCTTCCTCGCCATCGCCTGTGACCTGGCCGTCCCGGGCGCCTGGGAGGCGCTCGACCGCGAGTTCGCGCCGAGGCTGCGCGGGCTCCTGCGCAAGCGCGGCGCCTCGCACGAGGAGGCGACGGAGATGCTCGGCGACCTGCCGGGCTACCTCTGCCAGGCGCCCGCCGACGGCCGCGCGCGCACGCGCATCGGCACCTACGACGGCTCCGGCTCGCTCTTCTCGTGGCTCGCGGTCATCGCGCTCCGCGGCGTGAACCAGCGGCGAGGCGGGCCGGAGAGGACGCGCCGCGTGGACGCATCCGTCTCGCAGGTGGCGGCGGTGCGCGCTGCCCCGCCGCGAGGCGTCATCGCCGACGAGACCGCGCGCCGCTTCCAGTCGGCGCTGGCCGCGGCGTGGACGGCGCTGACGCCGCGCGAGCGGCTCGCCGTGCTGTTGCGCCACCGCGACGGGCTCCCGGGCAAGGAGGTGGCGCGGCTGATGGGCGTCGGGGAGCCGCGCGTGAGCCGGCTGCTCGAGGCGGGCCTCACCCGCCTCAGGGAGGCGCTCACGCGGCTGACGCCCTCGGCGATGAGCGCGCCCGACAGCATCGTCTGGAACGCGATGGCCGACGTGCTGGCGCAGCACCTGGCAACCCTGCGCTCCTCCCCCCACTACCTCGCGGAAGCCGGCGATGCCTGACCTAGCCTCCGTTCCCCCCCCCGACGACGCGAGCGTGCTCGACCTGCTCGTGTCGAGCGCCGACTCCCTCGCGCCCCGCGCGGCGGGCGACTGCCTCGACGAGAACCGGCTCGCCGCCTTCGCGGACGGATCGCTCGGGGCAGGGGCGAGGGAGGCGGTCGAGAGGCACCTCTCGCTCTGCGCCGCCTGCCGGGAGATCGCGGCCAGCATTGCCGTGCCCCCGGACCCCCTGACATCGGCGCCGCCGGAGGCGGAGGTCGGCTATCCGCGGCCCTTCGGCCCCTACACGCTGCTCCGGCGCATCGGCGGGGGCGGCATGGGCGACGTCTTCGAGGCGGTGCACGCGCAGCGGGGCCGCCGCGAGGCGCTGAAGCAGCTGCGCGCGGGGCTCGACGAGGACGCGCGCGCGATCGAGCGCTTCCTGCGCGAGATCCGGGCGCTCTCGGGCGTGAGGCACGAGCGGATCGTCACGCTGCTCGACTCGGGCGTCATCGACGGCATCTCCTACTTCACGATGCCCTTCCTGCCGGGGCCCTCGTTCGAGCACCTGGTCGCCGGGATGCGCGCCCCGGGCGCGGACGCGAACGCCCTGCTCGACCGCCACGGCGTGGCGCCGGCGCCGGTGGCGTCGGGCGACCCGCGCACGACCTTCGCGCGCCGGATGGCGGCGGAGTTCGCGCACGTCGCGCGGGCGCTGGAGGAGTTGCACCGCGCGGGCATGGTGCACCGCGACGTGAAGCCGTCGAACCTCATCCTCGACGACAAGGGGCGGCCGGTGCTGACCGACTTCGGCCTGATCCGCTTCGACGGCTCGCGGATGACGCAGGCGAACGAGGCGGTGGGCACGCCCGCCTACATGGCGCCGGAACAGCTCGACGGCTCGCAGGCGGCGGACGCGAGGACGGACGTCTACGGCGTCGGCGCCACGCTCTTCGAGATGCTCTCGCTGACGCGTCCCTACGCGGGCGCCCGCGTCGCCGAGACGATCGCGAGCATGATGGGCGGCCCCCCGGCGCGCCTCGAGGATGCCGCGCCGTGGCTGCCGCCGGAGTTCGCGGTCGTCGTGGGCCGCTGCATGCAGAGGCTTCCGGGCGACCGCTACCCCGACATGGAATCGCTCGCCCGCGACCTCGACGCCTGCTCGCGCGGCGAGCCGATCGAGGCGCGCCCGCTCTCGGGCGCCGTGCGCGCCGGGCGCGCGCTGCGCCGCCGCTGGCTGCCGCTCGCGGTCGCGGCGACGCTGCTCGCGACGCTCGCGTTCGTCGCCCACGCGCTGCCGGGCCACCTCACGATCACCTCGCTCCCGGGGACGATCGTGCTGCTCGACGCGCGCGAGATCGGCACGGCGCCGCTGCGTCGCCACCGCGTCGCCGCCGGCGTCCACACGCTCGAACTGAGGCGCGAGGGGTTCCACCCGCTCGTCCGCACGATCGAGATCGGAAGGCTCGGGACCTACGAGATCGATCTCATGCTGACCGCGATCGACGCGCCCGATCCGGCCGCCCTGAAGCTCGTCGCGGCGGCGACCGGCATCGAGCTCGCGACGGTGGACGCGCGCGCGTCGCGCTCGGGCGGCGACGTGCCCCCGGTCGTCGCGCTCTCCCCCCGCGGGCTGCTGCGCGAGGCGCCGAAGGAGATCCGCCTCTGGTCCGACGACGTCGCCGAGGGCGTGACGGTCCGGCTCCGCGGCGCGGGCGCAACGCTCGCGGAGTGGAGCCCCGAAGACTTCGTGAGGGAGAGCGTGCTGCCGATCTCGGTGACGCTGGCAACCGGGGTCGAGTACACGCTGGAGGTGGTGCCTGCGGGGGGGCGCGGGGGGGTGGAATCGACCTTCCGGATCGCCTCGCCCGCGGAGGCGGCCCGTCTCGCCAAGGATCTCGCCGCCGTGACGAAGCGGTTCGCCGAGGGCGACGCGATGGCCGACCTGATTGCGACCGAGTTCCTGCTCGGCCGCGGCCTCTGGTCCGAGGCGCTCGCCCGCGTGCGCGCGCTCGAGGAACAACCCTTCGGAACGCGTCCCGAGATCGCCCGCATGGGGCTTGTCGCGCTCGACCGGAGCGGGCTGCGCGACGCGGCCTTCTGGACGGCGTGGGCGGACGCTCTCGTGGAGGGGGGGCGGTGAGAGGCGCGCTGCTCCTGCTCTGCGTGCTTGCGGGCGTCGCCCGGGCGGAGCGGCCGGCACAGCCGCGCGCCGACGACCTCGTCGCAGCGTTCCGGTCCGGCGACCGCGCGCGCTTCGCCGAACTCGCGGCGGGCGTCACGGACCCGTGGGCGTTCGTCAATGTGCTGCTGTCCCGCGGCGCCGCCGACGCCGCCGACGCGCTCGCGGAACTCGTGCCCGGCGAAAGACCCGGCAGGCTCGCCGACTACATCGCGGCATGCAGGGCGGCGCCTCTCGAGGGGGAGGGCATGCTCCGCGTCAAGGAGGCGATGGAGGCGATGGCGGCCGGCCTGCCCGACCGGGTCCTCGAGATCACGGCCGCCCCTCCGCACGAGCCGCTGCGCGTCGCGGACGTGATCCTCAGCCACTACCGCCGGGAGGCGCTCCGCGCGCTGGGAAGGACCGACCAGGCGTCCGAGGAGGCGGAGCGTGGCGCGGTGCTCGCGGAGCGTCTCGGCTGGGCGAGGGCGCAGTGGGAGTGCCTGCACGTCGCGGCGAACCTGACGGAGGACGCGACCAGGAAGGTGGCCCTGTTCGAACGCAAGCTCGCGCTCGCCGAGGAGGTCGGGGATCCGGAGGACATCGGCGGCGCGTGGGCCTCGCTCGGCGCGGCGCTGCGCGAGAGCGACGGGGCGAGGGCGATCCACTGTCTCGAGCGGAGCCTCGAGTTCCCGCGGCGCGACCCCAGGGAGCGTGCGCCGGTGCTCAGCCTGCTGGGCCTCGCCTACACGATGGTGGAGGATCCGCGACACGCCCTCGCCTGCTACGAGGAGGCGCATGCGATCTTCGACGCCGCGGGGGACCGCGTAGAGGCCGCCAACAGCCTGTGGCTCGCCGTGAGCGCGATGATGCGGCTCGAGCAGCGATCGCAGGCGCGCCGGGTCTGCGAGCATGCGCGGGCGAACTGCGCGGAGCTCCTGGACCGCGGCGAGATGGCGCAGATCCTCCTGCACCTCGGTCAGTGCCTCGAAGACGCAGGCAACACGGCGGCGGCGATCGACTGCCTCGAGCAGGCGATCGGGCCGCTCGAGGAGATCCCGGACCACCGCCTCGCGGCGCTCGCGCTGCTGCAGCTGGCGCACATCCTCGAGATCCTCGGCGAGTCCGATCGCGCCATCGGGCTGATGGAGCGCGCCGCCGCGCACCTGCGTGCCGCCGGCAGCGAGGCCGGCGCCGAGTTCGTGCGGATCTCGATCGCCTCGACGCGCAAGGACGCGGAGGGGATGCTCGCGGCGCTCGAAACCACGCTCGCGCGGTCCGCAGGGACCGGGGAGCCGATGCCGCCCGGACTGCGCGAGTGCGTCAGCGGATGGGCCATGATGGGCAGGGAGGATCTTGCCCGCGCGCGGCCGCACTTCGAGAAGCTCAGGGAGAGCGCCGAGGCGCGCGGCGCGGTGACGGAACTGGTCTCGGCGCTCGGGATGCTCGCAAAGATCGACGCGGACTGCGGCGACCTCGCGCGCGCGCAGGAGGGCTTCACCCGCTGCCTCGCCCTGAGCCGCGAGCTCGGCCTCTTGGCGCTCGAAGCCGACACGATGGGCGATCTCGCGCGCATCGCGCGACTGCGGGGCGATCCGAGGAGGGCGTTGGCGCTCGCGCGCGACGCGCTGAAGGCGGTCCCGCGCATCACCGGGGGGCTCGGGGCCCACCTCGGGTCCGCCGCGCGCTCGCACTGGGCAGGCGTCTTCGAGACCGGGGCGCTCGCCGCAAGGGATGCGGGCGATCCCGACGAGGCCGCCTTCTTCCTCGAGAGCGGACGGGCGGGCGCGCTGCTCGAGGCGTTCAAGACCTCGAGCGCGCTCGCGGAGGGGGCGCTCCCCGAGGAGCTTCGCGCGGCCGAGGTGGATGCGGGTGCTCTGGCGGCCCGCTGCGCCACGGAGTTCAGGTCGGCGCTCGCCAAGGGGACGGAGAAGGAGGCGACCGAGGGGCGCCGTGCGTACGAGGCCGCCATGCGCGCACACGAGGAGGTCATCGAGAGGATCCAGCGCACGAACGCCCGCGTCGCCGACATCACCCATCCGAAGGCCGACACGCTGGCCGCGATCCGCGCGAGGCTTGCGCCTCGGGAGGCGTTCGTCCACTACGGCCTTTTCGAAAAGGAGGCCGTTGCCCTCGTGACGACGCGCGAGGGCTCGCGCGTCGTCGCCCTCGCCGATCCCGGCGAGATCCGCGCCGCCTGCGAGGGGTTGCGGCCCGAGGACCGGAGCGTCGATCCCGCATCCGCCGCGGCGAGACTGAGGGATCTCGTCTTGACCCCCCTCGCGCTCCCCCCGGAATCCACCCGTCTGCTCGTCTCCCCCGACGCGGAGCTCTGGGCCTGCCCCTTCGCGCTGCTCCTGCCCGAGCGCGAAGTCGTCTTCGAGCCGTCGGGCACGGTCCACGGCCTGCTGCTCGCGGATCGCGGCAAGCGCGGCAAAGGCGTGCTCGCGCTCGGCGATCCCGACTACTCGACCGGTCGCCTCTCCGTGCTGCGCTCGGCCCGGCCGCTGCGCCGCCTTCCGGCGACGCGCGCCGAGGCGGAGGCGGTCGGCACCGTCACGCTGCTCGGCCGGGAGGCGACCGAGCCTGGACTCGCCGCCGCGCTGACGATGCGCCCGCGCTGGCGCGCAGTGCACCTCGCCTGCCACGGGATCGCCGACACGGAGTTCCCGCAGCGGTCGGCGCTCGCGATCACACCCGACGGCGCGAGCGACGGCATGCTGACGGTGCTCGACATCTTCCGCCTGAGGTGTCCCGCCGACCTCGTCGTGCTCTCGGCCTGCGAGACAGGGCGTGGCAAGGTGGTCCGCGGCGAGGGGCTCGTCGGCCTCGCGCGCGCCTTCATGTACGCCGGGGCGCCGCGCGTGATCGCGAGCTTGTGGAAGGTCGACGACGACGCGACCCGCGCGCTGATGGTGGAGTTCTACAAGCGGTGGAACGCGGGCCGTCCAGCCATCGCGGCGCTGCGCGACGCGCAGGCGCACGTGCGCGCGCAGCCGAAGTGGGCCCACCCGCACTACTGGGCGGCGTGGGTGCTCTGGGGGTTGCCGGAGTAGCCCGCCGTGCCGGGACTCTCACGCTGGCTTCTCGTTGCGGCGCTCCTGCGCGCGGGAGCGATCCGCGCCGAGGATGCGCCGGCCCCCGCGCCCCCCCGTGATCGGACACCGGAGGAGGCCGCCGGAGCGGTCCTCGAGGCTTTCGAGGCCAGGGACGCGGACGCGCTGACGGCCCTCGCGCGGAAGGAGGAGCCCGATCCGTGGCTTGTGGCGGACGAACTCCTCGGCCGCCGCGCGTTCGATGCGGCGGAGGCTTTCGCAAGTGCGGCGCCGCGGCTCGATGTTGAGCGGTTGCCCGCCTACGTGGCGGCGCAGCGGACGCTGCCGGAGGACGGCGCCCGGCGGTTGCGCGCCAAGCAGGTCGAGGCGGCGCTGCGGGAGGAGCGGTTCGACGAGGTGCTCGCCCAGACCGAGGCGGTGCCGGGCGACATCGTCGATTGCAAGGTCGCCTACGGACGAGCGCTCGCGTTGAAGCGGCTGGGACGCGAGGAGGCCGCGTGCGGGGCGTTCGCCGCGCTCGCCGAGGCCTGCCAACGGCTGGGCTGCATCCGCCAGGAGGCCCACGCGTGGCAACAGGCGGGACTTGCCGCCGTGCGCGCCGGCGCGCCGGAGCGGGCGCTGCCGCTCCTCGAGCGGTGCCGGGAGATCCACCAGAAGCGCGGCGACCGGCGGAGGCTGATGGCCGTGCTGCACAACCTCGCGGCGGCCCACGAGAGGCTCGGCGAGGCCGAGCAGTCGCTCGCCTGCGAGGAGCACTCGCTGCGGCTCGCGGAGGAGTTGCGCGATCCTGCCGGCATCGCGGCAGCGCTCAACCGCATCGGCGAACTCGTCGCGGACCGGGGCGAGGAGGAGCGCGCGATCGCCTCCTTTGAGCGGGCGGCGGAACTCTACCGCGGGCTCGGCAATCCCGTCGGGGAGGCCGCCGCGTTGGGTCGCCTGGGCGCCGTCCACGGCGCGTGCGATGACCTCGCGCGCGCGATCCCCCCCCAGGAGCGCGCCCTTTCACTGTACCGGTCGGCGGGCCACGCCGACGGCGAGGCGGCCGCACTCAACAATCTCGCCTGCCTGTTTCAGCGGCTGGGTGACCACGCGCGCGCGATCTCATGCCAAACCGAGGCGCTCAGGATTCACGAGGCGGCCTCCGACACCGAGGCGGTCGCCACCTCCCTCGTGAACCTCGGCAGCTTCGAGATGGCGATCGGCGACTACGCGAAGGCCCTCGAGCACCAGGAGCGCGGGCTCGCGATCCTCGAGCGCTCCGACAACCGCGCGGCCCTCGCGCTCGCGCTCGGAAACTTCGGCAACACGCTCGGCGCCGTCGGGGCGCTCGATCGCGCGCGCGAGTGCCACGAGCGGTCCCTCGCGCTGTACAGGCAGCTCGACTCCCCCCGTGATCTCGCGAGGACGCTCGGCAATCTGGCGAACTGCCTGAGCCGCGCGGACGAGATCGAGGCCGCGCGCGAACTACACAATTCCGCGCTCGCGATCCGCGAGCGGATCGATGACCGCCTCGGCGTGGCGGCATCCCTCGCGTCGCTCGCCAACCTGCACCATGACGTCGGCGACAGCGACCTCGCACTGGCATCCGCGCAGCGCGCCCGGTCGATCCTTGAGGGGCTCGGGGACAAGGACGGGGCGACCAAGCTCCTGGCGTCGGTCGGCCTCTTCCTGGCCGATTCGGGCGAGGTCGTGCGCGGCCTGTCAGTTCTCGAGGAGGCGCGCCAGCGTGCCGCCGCGGGCGGCTACCTCAACACGGAGGTGAGCGTGCTGATCAACGTCGCGAGCTTCAAGCGCGAACACGCCGATCCGGGTGGAGCGCTCGACGCGGCCCGGGACGCCGTCGGCAAGTTGCCGCGACTGACTTCCGGCCTCGGGATGGGGCTCGCACAGACAGCGCGCGAGGAGTGGGTGCTCGCGTTCGAGCTGGGGAGCCTCACGGCGGCGGATCTCGGCGACGCCGCGGAGGCCGCGTGGTTCCTCGAGAGCGGCCGGGCGGGTGCGCTGCTGGAGGCCTTCGGGCTGCGGGACGCGCTCGCGGAGGACGCGCTCCCACCCGAACTCCGGAAGGCGGAATTGGCGGCCCGGGGGGAGGAGGTGCGCTGCGCGAAGGCGCTCGGTCGCGCCCGGGAGAGCGGCAATGCCGCGGCGACGAAGCAGGCGCAGGCCGAGCTGGGGCGCGCGCAACGCGCGCTCGATCTAGTCGTCGAGAGGATCCAGCGCGCCGCGGCGGGCGCCGCAAACGTCACCTATCCCAGCGCAGACGACCTCGCGTCGATCCAGGCGCGGCTGGCACCCGACGAGGGGCTCGTGATCTACGGCGTGTTTGCCAAGGAGACGTTGGCGCTCTTCGCGACGGCGAAGGAGGCGCGCCTCGTCGAACTCCCGGCGGCCTCGGAGATCGCCGCCGCGTGCGAGGCACTCCGCCCTGAGGACATGAATGCCGATCCGGGGCCGGCACTCGCCTCGCTCCGGAGACTCGTCGTCGATCCGCTGCGCCTGTCCGCCACCCTGCGCCGCATCCTCCTCTCCCCGGATGGCGACCTCTGTCTCGTTCCCCCTGCACTGCTCTTGCCCGGATACGAGGTCGCTTGCGAGCCGTCGGGCACGGTGCATGGGCTGCTGCTCGCGGAGCGCGGGAAGCGCGGCGAGGGGGTGCTCGCGCTCGGCGATCCCGACTACTCGACCGGCCGCGTCTCCGTGCTGCGCTCGGGCCGGCCGCTGGGCCGGCTCCCGGCGACGCGCGCCGAGGCGGAGTCGGTCGGCACCGTCACGCTGCTCGGCGGGCAGGCGACCGAGGGGAGGCTCGCCGCCGCGATCGCGACGCGCCCGCGCTGGCGCGCCGTGCACCTCGCCTGCCACGGCATCGCCGACACGGAGTTCCCGCAGCGGTCGGCGCTCGCGCTCACGCCCGACGCCGCCAGCGACGGCATGCTGACGGTGCTCGAGATCTTCCGCATGAGGATCCCCGCCGACCTCGTCGTGCTCTCGGCCTGCATGACCGGGCGGGGCAACGTGGTCCGCGGCGAGGGGCTCGTCGGCCTCGCACGGGCGTTCATGCACGCGGGCGCGCCGCGCGTGCTCGCGAGCCTGTGGAAGGTGGACGACGAGGCGACGCGCGCGCTGATGGAGGCGTTCTACGGGCGGTGGAACGCGGGCCGGCCCGCGATCGCGGCGCTCCGCGAGGCGCAGGCGCACGTGCGGTCGCAGCCGAAGTGGTCCCACCCGCACTACTGGGCGGCGTGGGTGCTCTGGGGGTTGCCGGAGTAGGACGCTGGGGCCTGTCTGAAAACCCCGCCGTCGGACCAAGGCCGAGCGAGGACAAGCCGGGCAAGGAGCGCCGGCGACCCGCATTAACGGAGAAATGCGGCGAGCCGGCGCGACGCAGTCCCGGCGCAGCCGCAGCCGGCCGTCTCCAGGTGGGGTTTTCAGACAGGCCCTAGTCCCCGAACGAGAGCCCGACCGCGCGCGCGCCGCTGACGAGGCGGCCGTCGGCGTTGACCTTGCGGACCTTGCCTGCGGCGATCGCGAGGGGGGCGAGCAGCACCTTGCCGTTGCTGTAGCTCGTGAAGACGCCGTTCTCGCCGGCCTTCAGCGCGCGGGCGGCGGCGACGCCCATGCGCGTCGCGAGCACGCGGTCGAAGACCGTCGGCATCCCGCCGCGCTGCAGGTGCGCGAGCGAGATCGACCGCACCTCGTGGTCGCTGATCTCGCGCATCTTGCGCGCGATCCGCGCGGCGACGCCGCCGAGCACCTCGCGGCCGGTCACGCGGGTGCGGTGCTCGTCCACCGTGAGGCCGCCGCCATGCTCCATCGCCCCCTCGGCGGCGATGATCAGCGTATAGGTGCGGCCGATCTCGGCGCGGCGCGAGATGCAGTCGACGATGCTCTCGAAGCGGAAGGGGATCTCGGGGATCAGCACGACATCGGCGCTGCCCGCCATCGCCCCGTGCAGCGCGATGTGCCCCGCGTTGCGCCCCATCACCTCCATGATCATCACGCGGTGGTGGCTCTCCGCGGTGTCGATCAGCCGGCCGCACATCTCCGCGACCAGCGTCACGGCGGTGTCGAAGCCGAACGTGACATCGGTCCCCTCGACGTCGTTGTCGATCGTCTTCGGCACGCCGACGACGCGCGCGCCCGCATCGACCATCCGGTTCGCGATCGTCAGCGACCCGTCCCCGCCGGCGACGATGAGCCCGTCGAGCCCGATCTCCTGCATCCGCGCGCGGAAGAACTCGGGCTTGCCCTTGTAGCGGTTGTTGCATCCGAGGATCGACCCTCCGCGCCAGAGGAGGCCGCGCACCGCCGCGCGGTCGAGCCTGACGAGCCCCTCGTCCCCCTCGGCGAAGCCGCCGAACCCGTCGCGGATCCCGACGACCTCGAAGCCGAGCTCGGATTCCGCCGCGAGCACGACCGCCCGGATCACCGCGTTGAGCCCCGGCGCGTCGCCGCCGCCGGTCAGGATACCGATCTTGCGCATGCCACTGGTGTACCAGAGGGGCGGGCGGAGCGGGGCTCCCGTAACATGGCGCGCCCTATGGACGTACGGCGGGCGGCGGCGGGGATCCTGTCGAGGATCGAGCGGGAGCGCACGCTCGCCCGCGACGCGTGGGAGGGGGAGCGCCCCGCCGCGGAGACGGCGCTCGTGCTCGGCACGCTGCGGCGGCGCGGGACCATCGACGCGGTGCTCGCCGCCCACAGCAGCCGAAAGCTCCCGCTGATCAAGCCCGACGTGCGGGCGGCGCTGCGCGTCGCGCTCTTCGAGATCCTCTGGCTCGACGACAGCCCCGCCCATGCCGTGGTCCACGCCGCGGTCGAGAACGTGAAGGCGCTGGGCCGCTTCGCCGACCTCGGCTTCGTCAACGCGCTGCTGCGCGGCATCGTGCGCGGCTTCACGATCGAGGCGAGGCCCGCGGAAGAGCGGCGGACGCTGCCGCGCGGCGGGGGCCGCTTCCTCGTCTTCCGCAAGAGCGTCTTCCCCGCGGGCGAGCGCTTCCTCGCCGCGCGCGGCTCGACGGCGCCCTGGATCGCGCGCCGCCGCCTCGCCGAACTCGGCCCCGAGCGCGCGCTCGCCTGTCTCGACTTGCAGGCCGAGACGCCGCGGACCTACCTCCGCATCGCCCCCGGACGCGAGCGGGAGGTGGAAGAGGCGCTCGCGAAGGCGGCGGTGCCCTTCGCTCCGGGCCCGCGTGCGGGCCTCCTCGCGCTGCCGCCGCAGGTCCGCATCGGGCCCGTCTTCGAACTCGTCGGCGCCCACGTCGTCGTGCAGGACGCCGTCGCGTCGCAGGTCGCGCCCTTCCTCGCGCCCGAACCAGGCGCGCGCCTCCTCGACTTCTGCGCGGCCCCCGGCGGCAAGGCGACCCATCTCGCGCAACTCGTCGGTCCCGGGGGCGCGGTGCGCGCGTGGGACATCGACCCCGATCGCCTCGCGCTGGTTGCGGAGAACGCCCACCGCCTCGGGCTCGCCCACCTCACCTGCGGCCCCGCGGAGGGCGAGTACGACGGCGTGCTCGTCGATGCACCCTGCTCGAACACCGGCGTCCTCGCACGCAGGCCCGAGGCGCGCTGGCGCGTCCGCGAGAAGCACCTCCCGGGGCTCGCCGAGCGGCAGTTGCGCATCCTGAAGGACGCCACATGCCACGTGGCGCCCTCGGGGACGCTCGTCTATTCGACCTGCAGCCTCGAAACCGAGGAGAATCTCGGCGTCGTCGAGGCTTTTCTGGCGCGAGGCGGGTTCCGCCTCGACGTGGCGCGGACGGTCTATCCGGACGAAGCGGGGGGGGACGGGGGGTTCATGGCGCGCCTGCTGCGGTTATGATCTGCCGCCTGACCCAAGGAGTCCCATGCGCCGAATCCTCCCCCTCCTCCTGATCGCCCTCGTCGCCGCATGCAGCAAGAGCCCCAAGCCCAAGGCGCCCGCGGCGGCGCCTCCGGCGGCCGCGCAGAAGCCCGCCACCCCCCCGGCCCCCCCCGGCGTCCCGAAGGACTTCGTCGCGAAGGTCGAGAGCGCGTGGCCTGCCATCGAGGCCGCGGGCAAGGCGTTCGAGACCGCGCTCGCCGAGGCGACCGCGGCGCGCGAGGCGGGGGACCGCGACAAGATGGACGCCGCGATCGACATCGCGAAGAAGCAGAGCACCTACGCGCTGGACACCTGGGGCGCGCTCTACTACTCGATCGACGACCTCCAGCCGGAGGCGGTCGCCGAGGCCACGCGCAAGCACGTGGCGGCGAAGGAGAAGATGGTGAACCGCTGGATGGAGAAGGCGAAGGCGCTCGCGCAGTTCTCCCGCGCCAAGTGAGCCTGCTCCTCGGCTACAACACCAACGGCTTCGCCCACCACCGGCTCGAGGACGCGCTCGACCTCATCGCGGCGGCGGGCTTCCGCGCGGTGGGGCTCACGCCGGACGTGCACCACGTGCCCGCGCCGCGCCTCGGCGAGCGCCTGCGCGGGCTCGGGCTGCTGCCGGTCGTCGAGACCGGCGCGCGGTTCCTGCTCGACCCGGCGCGCAAGCACTTCCCGACCTTCTTCGATCCGGGGCGGCAGCGGCGAATCGACTTCCTCTTCGGGTGCATCGACCTCGCCGCGGCGATCGGCGCGCCCTGCGTCTCGCTCTGGTCGGGGAAGGGCAGCGGCGAGAGCCTGCTCGTCGACGGGCTGGCGCGCGTCTGCGACCGCGCGGGGCAGGCGGGCCTCGACGTCGCGTTCGAGCCCGAGCCCGGCATGGCGATCGACACGATGGCGCGATTCGACGCGCTGCGGGCGAGGCTGCCGCACCCGCGCCTCATGCTGACCCTCGACGTCGGGCACCTGCACTGCATGGAGGAGGGCCCGGTCGAGGCGTGGGTCGGCCGCTACGCGACGCTCCTGCGCAACGTGCACCTCGACGACCACCGGAAGGGCGTGCACGAGCACCTCTTCTTCGGCGACGGCGAGATCGACTTCGCGCCGGTGATGGCGGCGCTGCATCGCGTCGCGGCCGACCGCACGCTCCCCGCGACGGTCGAACTCTCGCGCCACAGCCACGACGCGGTCGAGACCTGCCGCCGCGCCGCGGCCTTCCTCGCTACTTGGACTTCCCCTGGAGCCCGCCCATCATCTTGAGCCCCATCTCGGCCTGCTTGACCATCAGCCCCTCCCACGCCTTGTAGCGCTCGAACTGCGCGTCGTTGAGGATCGCGCGCATCTTCTCGCGCCGCGGCGCCGCGCTCCTCTCCATCTCCTCCGCGAGCCCGTCGCCGCTCATCAGCTTGCGCATCTTCTCGCGGTCGCGGAAGACGTCGGCGAACTGCGTCATCTGCTCCTGCATCACGTCGTTGCCGGAGAAGTGCCGCTTCAGTTGCACGCGCTGCTCCGGCGTCAGGTCGGGGATCGCCATCATGTTGACCGACATCTCGGCGAGGTCGTCCATCTGCTTCTCGTGCACCGCCTTCAGCTTCGCGCGCACCGTCTCGACGCCGGGGTCCCCGAGGAAGGCCGCGAGATCGCGCTCGGTCTCCTCCGAGAGCTTGGGGCCGACCCCCCACATCCAGAGGAAGGCCTCCGGGTCGAGATCGGCCTCGCCGAGGAACATCCCGTAGGCGCGCTCGGTCTGCGTCTCCGCCTCATTCAGCAGCAGGTCGAGGATCCGCTTCGTCGTCGCCGCGTCGAAGCCGAGGTCCTTCACCGGCCCCTCGAGCTTCTGCCGCGCCTGCATCGACGACATCGCCTTCATCTGCGGCCGCTGGGCGCGGATCATCTCGCGGAACGGGTCCTCCTCCGCGGCGGGCCCCTCCGCCACCGGCGTTGCCCCTGTCGCCACGGGCGGGGCAGGTTGGGGGGGCACTTGGGGTGTCGCCTCGGCAGGCAAGACCTCGCGCTCAGGCGGCCTCTCGGCCGCCACGCGCGGCAGGCTTGTCCGCACCGGGGTTACGGGTTCCTCGAGCCCCCGGGCGTACCAACCGAGGCCAAAGCCGATACCCGCGAACGCAAGCAGAAGGGCGATCCTCATGCCCTGACGCCACGAAAACGTCGTGCCACTCGAACAGGGGCTGGGCCGGGGGGGGAGGCGCCCCGACCGTGTGCGATCCGCACAGGTGTCCGGTCTCAGCGCTTCGACCCGCGGCTCGTGGCGAGCCGGAAGGCCTTGCGGAAGCGCTCGATCGCGCGCAGCCGCGCCTGCTTCGCGGCGTCGTAGCCGACGCCCAGCCGGCGCGCCTGCTCCTCGAGGGGCACCTCCTCGCTCGACCACTGCACGAGGTCGCGGTCGCGCGGCAGGAGCGTCGCCAGCGCCTGCACCGCGAGGCGCAGGTGCTCCTTGCGCGACGCGACGGTGGAGGGTCCCGGGCCCCCGTCGGCGGGCTCGACGCCGCGCGAGCCGTGCGCGGTGAGCCGGAGCAGCCCGCCGGGCCTGCGGCGGAGCGCCTGCCAGTAGCGCGACCGGTCGGCAAGATAGGAGCGCCCGACGGCGCGCAGCCACGCGACGAAGGAGGCCTCCCCGTCGTCGCGGTAGCGGCCACCCCGTTCGAGCGCGCGCAGGACGACGCCCTGGCAGAGGTCCTCCCGGCTCTCGTAGCGGAGCAGCCCCGCCGCGCGCGCGACGATGCGTGCGATCTCGTTCGCGTGCGCCTGCAGGCGGCCCTCGAGCTCCCTCAAGATCCCTCCTCGCGCAGCACGAGCCGCAGGCCGTACTCGCCGCCGGTCGACGACGGGATCGCCCCGGCGCCGTAGGCGAAGAACTCCGACGGCTGCGCCCGCGCCCACGATCCGCCGCCGAGGCGGCGATACCCGCGCGGCTCGTCGTACCAGTCGTCGAGCCACTCCATCGCGCTGCCGCAGAGATCGAAGATGCCGTAGGGGGACTCGTCGATCGGGTAGCTGAGCACCGGTTCCAGGTTCGCGTTGGGCCGCGCGTAGCAGGACTTGACCCACTTCGGCCGCCAGCGGTTGCCGAAGGGGTAGATGCGCGCGGCGCCCACCGCGGTGGCGAGCTTCCACTCCATGAAGGTCGGCAGCGCGAACGAGTGGCGCATTCCCGCCCGGCGCGCCTGCTCCGTGCGCCAGCGCGCGTACTCCGTCGCATCGTCGAACGACAGGCCGACGATCGGCCATCGGGCATCCCAGTCCGCGGGCACGCGGTAGAGACCCGAGGCGTCGCGCTCCCACAGCCCTCCGGCGGCGCGGTTGTCCGGCTGGCGCGGGAAGAGGCTGTCGGGGCCGATGCGCGGCCGCACCTCGGGGTCGTTCAGGAACTCGAGGTACTCCGCCGCGGTCACCTCGCGCTCCATGATCAGGAAGGTCGCGTCGCAGGACTCGGTCGGGACGCGCACGAAGCCGGGGGGCGTCGACCCGTGCGGCCTCAGCCGGAAGTGCGGCGCCGTGACGATCACCGTGACCGTCTCGAAGCTCCACCGCTGCTCCTCGAATCCCGGCGCGCGGACCACCGCCAGATAGACGCCCTCGTCGAGGTCGGCTTCGAAGGGCGCGGGTCCCGCGAACGCGGAGGGGCAGAGGTAGAGGGGTGTCGCGGTCGGCCGCAGCTCGAGGCCCGGCGGGAGCGCCGCCCCCTCGACTCTGCCCCCCCGGAAGACCCGCGCCACCTCGCCGCGTTCGAGCACGAGATCGCCCGGCTCGAATCCGCCGGCGCGGTTGACGACGCGGTGGACCACCTCGCCCGCGCGCACGCCGTCGGGGAGTCCGAGGTAGGGCTCGGGCACGAGGCGATGCCCCTGCTCCGCGTAGCGGAAGAGGTAGATCCCGGCGTCCGCGGGCTCGGCGGTGAACCGGAAACGGCGCGGCGCGCGCATCGCCGCCGCGAAGACGCCGCCGGGGTCGAGCCGCGCGACGAGGTCCTTGTAGGAGGCCGCCGCCTCCTGGTCGCGCACCGTGCGCGCCTCGATCCACTTCTCGACATAGAGCTCGGCGCGGATCAGGTCGGCGTCGCCGGCCTCGGGGTCGAGGGCCTCGGCGCGACGCACCAGGTCGAGCACCTCGTAGAACGCGGCCTCGCGCTCGCGCCGCGCGGCCGCGACGGCGTCCTCGGCCTCCTCGATCAGCAGGTCCTCCGCCTCGGTCCGGTACTGGGAGCTGATCTCGCGCTGCACCTTGGCGACCCCCGCCTCGTGCCGCTCCATCGCCCGGCGCCGCTCCCGGTAGGTCTCGATGCGGGCACGCGCCTGCGCGAAGGTGCGCCTCGCCTCGGCGCTCCTCGCGGCCCTCTGCCAGACGAGCCAGCCGACAAGCCCCGCGCCGAGGAGGGTGACGAGGAGGAGGGCGGCGGCCGGCCACGGCCGTCGCCTCGCCCACTTGAGGAGACGCGGGAGGGGGCCCGGGGGCCGGGCGAGGATCGGGCGCGAGTCCAGATGGGCCTCGAGGTCGTCCGCGAGCGCGGCCGCCGTGGCGTAGCGACGGCCGGGATCGCGCTCGAGGCACTTCAGCGCGATCACCTCGAGGTCCCGCGGCACCGCCGGGCTCAGCCTGCGCGGCGGCACCGGCTCCTCGACGAGGATGCGCGCGGTGAGCCGTTCGAGGGTCTCCGCGTCGAAGGGGGTTCGGCCCGTCAGGCACTGGTAGAGCGTCGCGCCCAGCCCGTAGACGTCGGCGCGCGCGTCGACGGGGCGGCCGAAGAGCTGTTCGGGCGAAGCATAGAGAGGCGAGCCGGTGAAGGCCTCGGTCACCGTCTTCCCCCGCCAGCGCTCGTCGCGCGCGACGCCGAAGTCGAGCAGCCGCGGGCGGCCGTCGGGAGTGATGCGGATGTTGGCGGGCTTGATGTCGCGGTGGATGATCCCCTGCTCGTGCGCGTGGTGCGCGGCGCGCGCCACCTGCGCGAGCCACGAGGCCGCCGTGCGCGCGGGGACCTTGCGCCCCTGGCCCGCGTGCTCGCCGAGCACCTCGCCGAGGCTCCTCCCGGGGACGAGTTCCATCGCGATGTAGCGGAGCCCCTGGTCCTCGCCGAGCGCGTGCACGCCGACGATGCCCGGGTGGTTCAGGCGCGCCACCGCGAGCGCCTCGCGCCGGAAGCGCTCCGCCGCGGTCGGCGAGTCCATCAGTTCGGGGCGGACGACCTTGAGGGCGACGAGCCTCCCGAGCGCCTCCTGCTCCGCGAGGTAGACGCTTCCCATGCCCCCCTGCTCGAGCGGCCGCAGGAGCCTGAACTCCCCGAGCCGCTCGAACGGCAGGCCCCGGTCCGCGGCGCGCGGCTCGGGGCTCGCGGCCTTGCCGTCGTCCACGAGGCGGTAGAGCGCCTCGATCCTGCGGCGGAGCTCCTCGCCCCCCTCGGGGTGGCGGGCGCAGAAGGCGTCGGGGGGCTCCGCGGCGCCGCCGAGGCAGGCGTCGAGATAGAGGTCGTAGAGCTCTTCCGCGCGGGACGCCACGTGCCATGAGCTTAGGCTCCGGCCCGCGGGATGGGGAACGGATTTCGTGTTCCCGGGAGGCGCGGATGTGGTTGCGAGTAGTGGGGCCGCGGTGGCCCCGCGGGAGGTGACCATGTCCAAGGCTGTGCTGCTGGCGATCCTCGTCCTCGGTGGGTGCGACGGGAAGGGCGGTCTGCTCGATCTCCTGACCCAGACGTCGGTCGACGAGAATGGCGGGACCGTCACCGACGGGGATGTCGCGGTGGCCTTCCCCGCAGGCGCCTTCCCGGGCGCGACGAACGTCAGCGTGGGTCCGGTCGACCTCGCGACGCTCGACGCGCAGGGACTCGAGGACATCGCGCGGGTCGGCTTCGTCTATTCCGCGGGCCTGACCCCGGCGATCAACCCGACGATCACGATCAACCTCGGCTCCCCCCGTTCCGTGGGCAACTACACCGGCGACTTCGCGCAGGTCGTCGTGCAGCAGGACGCGCCGGGCGGCCCCGCCATCGTGCCCGGGCAGCGACAGACGATCGACGGGCGCGCCGGGACCCACTCGGTCGAGTTCCAGGGCCCGCCCGGGAACTACCTCGTGGTTCCGACCAACGTCCAGTTCGGCATGCACTTTATCGCCGAGAACGGGGGGGGGACGGGGGTGTCCCCCGGAAACAACGCCCTCGTCATCTGCCAGGCCTTCGAGCCGAACGACTTCAACTGCATCGGCGGCATTCTGCAGAACAACCTCACGGGGGCGGCGAGCCTCTACGGGCCCTGCGATGGCTCGATCACGGAGAGCGACGCGTGGGACTGCCCGAGTGCGGGGACGACGACGCGGTTCCTGCTCGACGGCGCCCCCTCCGATGCCTGCGTCGGACAGGAGACCTGCACCGCCCTCGGCAACGGCCTCGACGACAGGGTCGGGTGCGACTACGAGATGCGGGACTGCGTGCTCTCCCACGGCCCCTGCACGCTGCGCGGGACGGACTACGGATGCGGCGTGATCTCGTCGGGCCGCGTGAACGGGGGAGCGCCGCCGCCGCCGCCCCCGGTGACGACCGAGTTCCTCTGCAACGACCCCGAGTTCCTCGCCCATGCTCCCGCCGGGTACACGGGGCTCGCGGGGGACCTCTGCGGCGTCGGGTGCAGCGGGGGGACGGAGTTCTTCGACTGCGACTCCGGCGCCTCGCGCCGGACCTATGCGTCCCTCAGCCCGGCCCGCGGCGGATGCCCCCTCTCGCGCGTGAACGGCGTGCCGCACCTCGCGGGCGGCGCGGGCGCGCGCACCGACGCGCTGCTCACCTACGGCAACTTCGGCTACGCGCTCAACCACTGGATCCCCGCCCAGAACGGCTGGGGCATCACGCTCATCGGCAACGGCATCTCGAACGTCACCGACGCCGTCGCCTACGACAACGACCCGCTCTCCGGCGGCGCGACGGTGACCTCCTACGGCTCGAACTTCATCCTCTTCCTCGAGTACGACGCCGTCACCGGCCTCTTCGGCTTCAGCGGCAACCCGATCAACTCGTTCTTCTTCCCCGGCGCCTCGGGCCGCGCGATCAGCGCCTTTCGCCGGCGCGCCGCGGGCACCACGCTCTTCCTGACCGACGGCATCCCCGGCGAACTCTGGCGCCTGCTCCCCGGCCAGTTCCTCGCGGAGAAGATCGGCAACGTCGGCGACCGCCCGAGACAGCTCCGCTTCCTCGGGGCGCTGGGCGTCGGGACCAACTTCGAAGGCGACTCCCTGACGGTCTTCACGTGGGACGACGCGACCGACGCGGTCGCCATCGCAGGCACGGTCGCGGTCGGCGACGGCCCGATCGGCCTGCACCTGCGCCGCAACCTCGCGGGCAACGTCGAGGCGCTCTCGACGGGGTTCAACGACCACACCTACACGATCGTCGAACTCTCGCCGGGCGGCGCCGTGCTCTCGGGCCCGACGACGCGCCCGGTGCCCGACGGCGGCCAGAACCCGGTGCAGGGGCTCTTCGTCGACGGCGCGGGCACGCGCCTCGCGGTCAGCTGCAACGGCAGCGACGAGGTCGTGATCTTTGATCGCTAGGAGCTTGTCCGGGGCCGGTTGGCCTCGAGAGGCGGTTGAGGGCCACTCCCCGGACAGGCCCTAACCTCGCGCGCGGACGATCGCCTCGATCTGATCGTCCGTGAGCAGGCGGCGGGAGTCCTTCGCGGCCTTGAAGATCTCGTCGACGAGCGGTTCGTCGGTGTCGTAGCCGTGCGCCTCGAGCCAGAAGACGACGTTGCTCTTGCCCGACATCGGGCCGACGCCGATCTTCTGCGCGAGGCCGAACTCGTCGGCGGGGACGCCGCTGTAGACGCGGTTCGCGAGCCAGGTGTCGTTGCGCCTGAGCGCCTTGATGACCGCGGCGGCGTGCACGCCGGTGCCGGTCTCGAACGCGTCGCTGCCGAAGACGGGATAGGTCGACGGGATCGAGAAGCCGCAGATCCTCGCGCCGTGCCTCACGTAGCGCTCGAGCGCCCTCAGGTCGTTGTCGATCCACCCCATCAGCTTGAGGTTGACCATCGTCAGGTCGAGCGGCGCGTTGCCCGCCCTCTCGCCGATGCCGAGGGCCGTGCCGTGGAGGCGGTTCGCCCCCGCCTGCAGCGCCGCGATGTTGTTGATGACGCCGAGCCCCCGGTCCATGTGGCCGTGCCAGTCGACCTGCACCCTCCCCCGGGCCCCCTTCTCCTCGACCAGGCCGGTGATGAAGCCGAGCAGGTTCGCGACGCCCCACGGCGTGATGTGCCCCGTCGTGTCGCAGACGACGATGCGGTCGGCGCCGAGGTCGATCGCGGCGCCGTAGAGCGCGCGGATGATCTCCGGCGTCGCGCGCACCGTGTCCTCGGTGACGAACATCGACGGCAGCCCCTCCCTCTTCACCAGCGTGATCGCCTCGGTCACGCACTTGAGCAGGAAGGCGAGGTCCCAGTGCTCGACCTCCATGCGGATCGTCGAGGAGCCGATGAAGGTCGCCGCCTCGATCGGGATGCCGATCTTCTGGCTCACCCGCGCGATCGGCTCGATGTCCTGCCTCACCGTGCGCGCGGCGCAGTTGGGGAAGAGCGGCAGCTTGCTGTCGCGGATCTCCCGCGCCAGCGCCTCGACCTGCCTCTCGACGTGCGGGCCCGCGCCGGGCAGCCCGATGTTGAGCGCGTGGATGCCGACGGCGGCGCAGTTGTGCAGGTGGGCCACCATCTCGTCGAGGCGCGGCGTCGCCGCGCTGGGGCTCTGCAGGCCGTCGCGCAGCGTCTCGTCGTTGAGGTGGATCGTCTGGGGGGGGCGGGGGGGGTGGTCGCCCTTCAGGTTCCAGTCGTAGATCAGCTCGTCGCGTTCCACGGTGATTGGAGGATACCTTCTCAAACCCAGATAGTTCGCGTCTGCTCGGGGCCATTTTCCGACTGGGGGACTATCAGCCACGGTGCCCGATTCGGAACAGATCGCGTCGCGCGCCGGCGAGGACTCAGGAGATCGGCGTGCTCCCAAGGCGCGGGCTTGGTGTTTGGCGGGAGGCGAGGAAGGGATAGCTGGTCCGACAAGGCTTGCCCAGCCGAAATGAGGCAAGGTCATCACGGTGCCGCTGGCGCGACGGGCCGCTACGTGCGCAATCTCTGGCGGACGTCGCTCGAAGGGGCTCGGCGCCGAGTGAGTCCGTGAGGTTCCATTCTGCCCACTCTTGGTGCCCCGGGAGGGCGCCTCTGTGGCTGCACACGTCCCCCTGCCGGGGGAGGATACCAGGGTGGTTGCGACAGAGGCGGCACTCTACTATCTTGATCACGCCGGGCGCCACGGGAAGCCCGGATCGTGCGCAAAGACCGTGAGTACGTCACCATGTTCAGTGATGCAGAGCTTGTTGGGGTAGACTTGTTCTCCGGAGCTGGCGGCATGTCTCTGGGTTTTAGCCAGGCAGGGTTCAAGATCGCCGCAGCCTTTGACCACGACCAGCGCTGTATCGACGCGCACTCCAAGAATTTTCCGCGATGCGAGTCGACGCGAGTCGATCTGGGGACGGTGACCGGGCGGACACTTCGAAAACGCGGAAAGCTCGGGAAGACGCACATCGACGTTCTCTTTGGCGGACCTCCCTGCGGCGGATTCTCGATCGCCGGCCAACGCGCTCCGGGTGACCCGCGCAATAAGCTGCTCCTGCGTTTCGCGCAGCTCGTGACCGACATCCGGCCCTCCTATTTCGTCCTTGAGAATGTCCGTGGACTAGTGATGGGCGATGCGAACAAGGTTCTCCAGAGCTTTCTGAGGAGCGTGGAGAAGGCCGGGTACGAAACTGTCCGGCCGGTGCGTGTTCTTAACGCCGCCGACTACGGTGTGCCGCAGAGGCGCGAGCGGGTCTTCGTCCTCGGCTGCCGGGCCGGGCTCGTTCTGCCCGCGTATCCTCTGGCTGTCACGCCAGCGGACTCCGGGCGCCGAGTCACGGTTGCCGACGCGGTTGAGGACCTCGTCATGATCGACGACCATGCGGCTCGGATCGATGGGGACGTGTACACAGGGCCGCTCGGCCGACCCAGTGAGTACGCGCGTAGGCTGCTCGCCGGGCCCGATGGGCAGCGCAGCCGCGAGGGGCGTTGCCGACGGGGCAACCGGATGCTCACCGGGTGCCTTCGGGTCGAGCACACGCGCGACATCATAGACCGATTCAAGAGGACTCCACCAGGCACTCGGGAGTCCATCAGCCGGATGTTCCGTCTTGCGCACGACGGGCAGTCGCCGACCCTGCGGGCCGGCACGGATTCGGCGCACGGCAAGTTCACGGCTGTTCGTCCGATCCATTATGAACACCCGCGGTGCATTTCGGTGCGAGAGGCGGCTCGTCTCCACTCATTCCCCGATTGGTTCGCCTTCCACCCGACAAAGTGGCACGGCTTCATGCAGATCGGCAACGCCGTCCCGCCGCTTCTTGCGAGGGCGATCGCCCGCTCGGTTGTCACGGCGATAAGCGCATCATAGGCCGCTCACGCCATGGAGACCGTCATGGATAAGAAGCTCAACAGCGACCGCAGGATCAACGCGATGCCGACGAAGGATCTCTTCGTCGCGATGCTCACCCGGGACGTTCCTCTCATCCCGGCAATCATCGACTTGGCGGACAACTGCACCGATGGCGCGCGCCGATTGCGTCCCAAGGCGTCTTGGAAGGGCCTGAGCGTCGAGATCTCGGCGGGGGGTGACAAGTTTGAGATTAAGGACAATTGTGGCGGCATCGGCGTAAAGAAGGCAAGAGAGTACGCCTTTCGCTTCGGCCGGGAGGCGGATGCAGAAGTCACCACGAGGCAAGTCGGGCGATTCGGCATCGGAATGAAGCGAGGTTTGTTCAAGCTCGGACGACACTTTCGTATCCGCTCGACGACCAGGAGCACCCAGTTCTCCGTGACTATCGACGTCGAAGAGTGGGAAAGAGCAGAGCCATGGGAGTTCCAGTTCGACACATCGCCGATCGAATCTGGGAAGTTCCCCCCCGAGGTGTGCGGCACCACCATCACCGTCACGCGTCTGCATGACCAGGTGAAGGAGCAGTTTGAGCGAGCCACGGTCATCGAAGAGCTGCGCCAGGGCCTGACAAGCAAACTTGAACAATCACTGGATCGAGGCTTGGCCGTGAAGGTAAACGGCGTGTCCCTCCAGCCGCACACACGCAAACTCGTGGCTGACCCCGAGCTCGCTCCGGCTAGACGACAGTTGTCCCTTCACGGGGCAACAGGAAGGGCCGTGACCGTGGACATGTGGTGCGGCCTCGGCAAGCCAATGTCTCCGAAGACGGCCCGGAAGGAGGCCGGTTGGTACGTCTTCTGTAACGGGCGCATGCTCCTCGAGGCCGACAAGACTACGCAAACAGCGTGGGGAAACGTAGATGGCGAAGAATTGCCTGTCTATCACGCGCAGTTCAACGACTTTCGCGGATATGCCTATCTTGACGCCGATGACGCCGCAGACCTCCCTTGGAACACTGGCAAGACCTCCCTGGACACGGACCATCCGGTGTATCGCCGCGTGCGCCAGGAAATGGCACGGCTGGCGCGCCCGGTAGTCGACTACCTTAACAAGCGAAAGAAAGAGAACGATGACCTGAAGGCTGCGGGCGACGACGGCGGGGGCTCGCTCCAGTTGCAATTCGACAACGCAAAGACCAAACCTGTTACGGACATCAAGTTCAGATCTGCGTTCTCTTCCCCTTCCCCACGGAAGCCCAAACGGGGATCCACGCCGAAGCAGTTGATCGCTTTCGAGGCGGAACGAAGGAGCGCCGACAAGGTCAGGAGGCATCTGCGCGCCGGTTCTTGGAAGAGTGTCGGCGAAGGTGTATTCAGCTACTACTACAACGCGGAGTGCACGGATGAGTGAATCAGACACCCCAGGCGCGAGCAGCGGCGACCGCGCGGGCAATGCCGAGCATCCGGTCGTTAACTACAGCCTCCGCCACGCGAAGAACATCCAGCGCAAGATGATGGGCGAAGCATTTGCGAGACTCGCCACTCTCAGCCCCCTCTCAGCGTATCGCTATATCGGAATGGGCTCAGAATTTTTTAACGACTTTGCCCTTTATCACGAGACGCTCGGCATCCAGACAATGGTCAGCATCGAGGAGGACCGCTTTGAGCGGTGCAAGTTCAATCTGCCGTATGGGTGCATCAAGCTTAAGCATGGCCATTCAAAAGAAATCTTGCCGACATTGGGCTGGCGCCGGCGATCAATCGTGTGGCTTGACTACATGGACAAGCTCGCTGATTGGGTGCTCAAGGACATTCGCCTTGTAGTGTCCTGCGCTAGATCTGGCTCGCTACTCGTGTGGAGCGTGAATGCACATCCGTGGGATGCAGGATGGGACTACGCGAAGAAGAGGTATGTGGGGGAGGAGGAGCTACCATCGCACCGCAAGGACGCGCTCCAGGAATCGATGCTGCCTCGGACGGTACCGGCCGAGTGGCTCAAGCTACCACTGTCCGCATGGGGGCTTGCCTCCGTATACTACAGGTTCATCGTGGATGAAATCGCCGCTGCGCTGGGAGACAGGAATGCCTCTGCAAAGAAGTCAGACAAGTTGATATTTCGGCAGTGTTTCCATTTTCACTACCAAGATGGCCAAAAAATGCTCACCGTTGGAGGAATACTTCTCAATGCTGCCGATGCCAAGACGATCGGCAGCGAACCGTTTGCCGGGCTGCCCTTCGAACGAAGATCGACCGAAGCAATGGAGATCAAACCGCCGCTTCTGACGGGCCGCGAGGTCCGATACTTGAGCCGGATATTGCCCGACAGCGGAAAGTCCTCCCGTCGACTCAAGTGGATCGAAAGAGATGCATTCGAAAGATTCAAGGAAGTCTACCGGTATTACCCGATTTTCGCTGAGTCGGAGCTGTGACCAGGGGTCTCGCCGCCCGTCCTTACCTTTCACTCTATAATCGAGCGAAGCGATGAAGGTACTCAAGTTCGGCGGCACTTCGGTCGGCAGCGCGGGCAACCTCGAGAAGGTGCGGGAGATCATCCGCTCGGAGGGAGGCAAGAGCCCCGTCGTCGTCGTTTCGGCCCATTCGGGCGTCACGAACGAGCTGCTCGCGCTCGCGCGCGCGGCGGTGGCGGGGCGCTACTCGCTCGACGGGCTGCGCGCGCGGCACGAGTCGCTCTATCGCGAGATCGGCGTCGATCCCGCGGTGATCGGGCCCGAGCTGCGCGAGCTCGGGGACCTGCTGCGCGGGCTCTCGCTCGTGCGCGAGCTGACGCCGCGGAGCCTCGATCTCGTCGCGAGCTTCGGCGAGCGGATGTCGGTGCGCGGCATCGCCGCCTACCTGACCGCGCGCGAGATGCCCTGCGTGCCGATCGACGCCTATGACCTCGGGCTGCGCACGGACTCCCGCTTCACCGCGGCGAACCCGGACATCGCCTGCTACCCGGAGGTGCGGAAGAACCTGCTCGCGGTGGACGGCGGCATGCCGCTCGTCACGGGCTTCATCGCGAAGGACAAGGAGGGCAACATCACGACCCTCGGCCGGTCGGGCAGCGACTTCACCGCGACGCTGCTCGGCGCGGCGCTGCGCGCCGACGAGGTGCAGATCTGGACGGATGTCGACGGCGTGATGACCGCCGACCCGCGGGTGGTGCCGGCGGCGCGGTCGATCCCCGAGCTGACGATCGCCGAGGCGAGCGAGCTCGCCTACTACGGCGCCAAGGTGATCCACCCCGCGACGATGCTGCCCGCGGTCGAGCAGCGGATCCCGGTCGTCGTGAGGAACACGTCGCGGCCCGAGCACAAGGGCACCGCGATCGTGAGCGCCGGCCAGCCGGGCAAGGGCGTCGTCAAGTCGATCGCGAGCAAGCGCGGCATCATCCTCGTCACGGTCGCGAGCACGCGGATGCTGCTCCAGTCCGGCTTCATGGCGAAGATCTTCGAGGTCTTCGCGCGCTACGACCTGAGCGTGGACCTCGTCGCGACGAGCGAGGTGACGGTGTCGGTGACCGTCGACGAGGAGACCCACCTCGACAAGGTCGTCAAGGATCTCTCGGCGTTCAGCGAGGTGACGGTGCAGCGCGACGTCGCGCAGGTCTGCGTCGTCGGCGAGGGCATCCGCGAGAAGGTCGGCGTCGCCGCCGACGTCTTCGGCGCGCTGAAGGCCGCCAACATCCCCGTCCGCCTGATCTCCCACGGCGGCACCAAGATCAACATCAGCTTCCTCGTGGACGCCTCCGACGTGGACGGGGCGGTGAGGGGCTTGCATCGGGTGTTGTTCTGACAGCGCGCGGCCGCCGGCCTGGGGGTCGCGGTGCCTGCCAAGGCGGAGACCGGGGTGTCACGCTACACCCGGAGACGCGGGCTACGTTGCCTTCTGCGAGCCGGCGACTTGCGAGACGAATGCGCCGAGACTCAGCGGCCAGTCCCGCCACCGCCTCGGGAAGCACGTTCTGTTGGGCTCCGGGATCACGAGATGGACTCCCGATCCCCTCATTTCGGCAAGTTGATCCTCCGAGACCCCTTCCTGAAGCGTGAACAGGTGCTTGGTCTGGATCCGCTCCGCCTCGCGCAAGACTTGGCGCCACCTGTCCTTACACGTCGTCTTGGCGGCCAGCATGAAGAGGCCACGGCCTCCGTCACGCTCGTGGTAGACCGCTGCGGAGGGGAAGAGGAAGTCAGGCCTCTGCTTCCCCTCGGTGGTCTTGCCGCGTTCGAACGCGAGCCGGGCATCGCAAAAGATCGCGGCAAGGTGGTGCTCGAGCGATTGCCCGGACCGCGACCGGCGCCGGTTCGTCACGCTGTTGGCTAGATCCACGAACGCGTCCACGTCCGCGAAGCCCTCCCTGAGCACAGGCATCACGTGGGCGCGCTCGACCGCTTGGAACACGCGGTACTCGAGCTCACGGCGCTTCAGCAGAAGTTCGTCCACTGTAGGGGCCGAGGTTGAACCTATCGCAATCTCGACCACGGACAGGATCTCCTCCCCCGTGGGGAAGCGGGTTAACCACTCGCTCTTCACCAGCGACTCGACGCGGACTTGACCGCCATCGGCGCGTTCGGCCGAGCCGAAGTGTCGCGATGCGAGGAAGTGGCCGGGCTCGGGGTCTTCGCCCAGCCAGTTTGCCACTTCCTGTTCTTCTTCCGTAAGCATCCGGCCATCCACGTCTGGCGCGCAGGCTGACGTCTGCGACGATCAG
>CAZMXP010000018.1:61389-77676 GCA_964570285.1 uncultured Planctomycetaceae bacterium | reverse complement strand
CATTCGGAGCCCGTCCGCGGGAAGACTACCAATCTTCGCTTGTTTCAGGCCTAGGAGTCCTTCGTGCTCGCGGCAAGCCACAATCGCCGAGCACGGGGCCGTGGATCCCGCAGCAGACCCGTCCGCCGCGCGCCGGGTGCGGTGGCCCGCGGCCCGACCCGGGGTATCCCGGATGCGGCGGGGATGCTAGGCTCGCCGGACCGCCCCGGGTCGCGACCTCGGGGGTGCGTCCCTACGAGGAGGCAACCGTGAGATCTCTCGCCATCCTGTTCGCCTTGGCGACCGTGGCAGGCTCCGACGAGGACGGGGACGAGCTGCTGCGCAGGCTGGAGGGTTTCGAGTTCGTCGCGGAAGGGTGGAGGTGGCACACGCTGTCGATGCAATTGCCCCGCTCGCGCCTGTTCTTCCAGCACCGCCCCCACGGCGGCGGCACTCAGCTCCTTCCTGCTCGAGTCGATCCGGGAGGCGCCCAGGTAGGCCCCCACGCCCCCCCGGGAATCCCCTCCGAACCCCCGCCCCTCCTACCGGTTATAAGGCCTTCCCCATGGCCGGTTCGATCGAAGTCGAGCAGTTGCGGAAGGTCTTCCGCGTGCGCGAGCGCGCGCCGGGCCTTCGTGCCGCCTTCCGGCAGCTCTTCTCGCCGGTCACGCGCGACGTCCCCGCGGTCGAGGACCTCTCCTTCTCGATCGCGGCCGGCGAGCGCGTCGCGTTTGTCGGGCCCAACGGCGCGGGCAAGTCGACGACGATCAAGATCCTCTCCGGCATCCTGCACCCGACCTCGGGCCGCGCGCGCGTGCTCGGCTTCGACCCCTGCCGCGAGCGCAAGCGCCTCGCCTTCCGGATGGGCGCCGTCTTCGGCCAGCGCAGCCAGCTCTGGTACCACCTGCCCGCGTCGGACACCTTCGACCTGCTGCGTCGCGTCTACGAGATCGACGGCGCGACCTACGCGCGGCGCCGCGACGAGCTCGTGGGCGCCTTCGATCTCGGCGACCTGCTCGGGAAGCCCGTGCGCCAGCTCTCCCTCGGCGAACGCATGCGCTGCGAACTCGTCGCGAGCCTCCTGCACGCGCCCTCGGTGCTCTTCCTCGACGAGCCGACGATCGGCCTCGACGTGACCGCGAAGGCGACGATCCGCGACCTCGTGCGCGAGCGTTCGCTGCGCGACGGCAGCACCGTGCTGCTCACGTCGCACGATACCGGCGACATGGAGCGCGTCTGCGACCGCGTGCTCGTGATCCACAAGGGGCGCCTGCTGCTCGACCGCCCCGTCGCCGACCTGCGCAGCCAGTTCATCCGGCGCAAGCGCGTCACGCTGATGACGGCGGAGGCGTCGATCGCGCTCGACCTGCCCGGCGTGCGCCGCGTCGAGGAGGCGCCGCACCGCGCGGTCTTCGAGGTGGAGAGCGACAAGACCCCGGTCGAGGCGGTCGTCGCCGCCGCGATGAAGGCGTCGCGCCTGCGCGACCTCACCGTCGAGGACCCGCCGATGGAGGAGATCGTCCAGGCGATCTACGCGAGCGCGTGAGCAAGACCGCCGCCTTCGCGCTCGTCTCGCTGCGCCAGCATCTCGCGGCGCGCGGCATCGTCCTCGCGCGCCTCGCCTTCTACGCGACGCTGCTGCTCGTCTTCTCGCGCCTCTGGGCCGCCGTCGGCCCCCGGGCCGGCTTCCTTCCCGTGCAGTTCCTCTGGTATCTCGCGATCACCGAACTGGTCACGCTCTCGGTGCCGTTCCTGTCGAGCCACATCGAGGAGGACGTGCGCCGCGGCGACGTGGCGGCGCGCCTCGCGCGGCCGGTCAGCTACCTCGGGACGAGGATCGCCGAGGGGCTCGGGGAGATGGCGGCGCGCTTCCTCGGGCTCGTCACGCTGGGGTTCTTCGTCGCCTGGCTCTTCGCGGGGGGGCTGCCCCCGCACCCCCTGTCGATCCTCGCGGCGGTGCCGCTCGCGTTCCTGTCGGCCTGCCTCCATGTCGTCGTGCAGGGCGCCGTCGGCCTCTCGGCCTTCTGGCTGCACGAGGCGACGCCGGTCCACTGGGTGGTGCAGAAGCTGCTCTTCGTCTTCGGCGGGCTCCTCTTCCCGCTCGACATCTACCCCGACTGGCTGCGCACGATCGCGATGTGGACGCCCTTTGCCGCGATGGTGTACGGCCCCGCGCGGCTCGTCCTCGGCTTCGACGGCGCGCTCTTCGCATCCTCGCTGCTGCGGCTGCTCGGCTGGGGCGCGGTGATCGGCCTCTTCGTCTGTTGGCTCAACCGCCGCGCGCTCCGCGCGCTGGAGGTGGAGGGTGGCTAGGTATCTGCTCGCGCTGCTCGGCACGAGCCTGCGCGCCAGCATGGCCTTGCGCGGAGCCTTCTGGTTGCAAGTGGCCTTCATGCTTCTCAACAACCTGATCTTCTTCGTCATGTGGTGGGTCTTCTTCGGCGAGATCGAGGAGGTGCGCGGCTGGCGCGTCGGCGACATGGCGGCGATCTACGGCGTCTGCGCGGGCGCCTTCGGCCTCGCGGTGGTCTTCGGCGGCGGCGCGCGCGAGATCGCGCGTCTCGTCTCGGAGGGCGACCTCGACACCTACCTCGCGCTGCCGCGCCATCCGCTGCCCGCCTGCATCGCGAGCCGGAGCCGGCCGTCGGGGTGGGGCGACATCGCCTCGGCGTTTCTGCTGATCGGGTTCTCGGGCTACGCGAGGCCCGCCGTGCTGCCGCTCGGCGTGATCGCCGCGGTCTGCGGCGGGGCGGTCTTCTGCTCCGCGACGGTGGTCGCGAACAGCCTCGCCTTCTGGTTCGGCGACACGCGCACCTTCTCGACGCAGGTCTCGGACTTCCTCGTCATCTTCGGGGGCTACCCGAAGACCGTCTTCACCGGCGCGCTGCGCCTCTTCCTCTATGTCGTCGTGCCGGCGGGCTTCTTCAGCTTCCTGCCCGTCGAACTCGTCCGCGGCTTCTCGTGGCCCGTGCTGCTCGGCGTCGCCGGCGGCGCGCTGCTCTGGGTCGCGCTGATGGTCGGCGTCTTCGCGCTCGGGCTGCGGCGCTACGAGTCAGGCAACCGCTTCGGCGTGCGCGCGTAGCGGCGTCTCCTCCGAGGCGGGCACGAGGGGCAGCAGCACCGCCATGCGCGTGCCGCGCCCCGGCTCGCTGCGCACGCTGATCGTGCCGCCGTGCTGGTGGACGAAGCCGTGCACCGTCGCGAGGCCGAGGCCGGTCCCCTTGCCCTTCTCCTTCGTCGTGAAGAAGGGCTCGAAGACGCGCGCCCGGACCTCCGGCGCCATGCCGCACCCCTTGTCGATCACCTGCAGCACGGCCCACTGGCCCTCGGGGATGCCGAGGTCGCGCACGCGCTTGGCGCCGAGCTCGCCCGCGGCCAGCGTGATGCGGATCGGCGCGCGGTCGGGCGAGGCGTCGCGCGCGTTCACGACGAGGTTGATCACGATCTGCTCGATCTGGCCGCGGTCGGCGCGCACGAGCACCGGGTCCTCCGGCAGCGCCAGCTCGAGCGTCATCTCCCGCTGCAGCAGGCGGCGCAGCATCTCCTCGAGCCCGCGCAGCAGCGCGCCCAGGTCGAGCACCTCGCGCCGCGCGTTCCGGTCGCGCGCGAAGACGAGGATCTGCTCGACGAGGTTCCTGCCGCGGTGGGCGGTGTCGAGGATGCTGTCGAGCTTGCGCGCGACCAGCGGCCCCGTCTCCTTCAGCCCCTTCGCGATCTCCGCCTGCCCGACGATCACCGTCAGCAGGTTCTTGAAGTCGTGGGCGACGCCTCCCGCCAGCGCGCCGATGGCGTGCATCCGCTCCATCTGCACGAGACGCCGCTCCATCTCGCGCAGGTGGCCCGTCTCGGCGGCGGTGCCGACGGCGCCGAGCACGGTGCCGCTCCCGTCGCGCAGCGGCGCCGCGGCGACGCGGATCTGCACGCGCCGGCCGTCGGGGCGCACGCGGGTCGTCTCGATCGGGGCGGGCGTCTCCCCCCGCTTCAGCATCGCGAGGAAGCGCGCCTCCTCCGCCGCCCGCGCCGGATCGGTCGCGCCGAGCAGCGGCGTGCCCACGAGCTCGTCGGGTTCGCAGCCGAAGAGTTCGCGCGCGGCGCTCCCGGCGTAGGTGACGCGCCCGTCGCCGTCCACGGCCCAGACGAGGTCCTGCGCCGCCTTCAGCGTCGCGTCGATGCGCTCCTCGAGTGCGCGCCGCGCGAGCCCCTCCTGGCGGCGCAGCCGCGCGACCTGCGCGACCGCGAGCAGCCCCGTGGCCGCGAGCCCCGCGAGCACGAGCGGCAGCGACGGCGCGAGCCGCGGCGCGAGAGTCCCGGCCGCGACCACGCCGAGGCAGGACGCGATGGCGAGACACGAAGCAACCCACCCCGCGGCGCCGGAGGAATCCGATCCCACTCCCACACACCCCTTTCGACCGTCCGCGGCACGGGGATGAAGTTCACCGGCGGAGCCCGCCCCGTCCCGGGCGTGCCTGCGGGGAATGCGGGGGGCCGCGGGGGGGGCGCCCGCGGCCGCGGGGGGTAGATTGGGCACCGTGCCGCTTCGCCGGTGGATGCCCCTGCTGCTCTTGCCGGTCGCGGCCGCGCGGGGGGGCGACGAGTACGTCGCGGCGATGGAGCGGCTCGACGCCGTGTCGTCGGCGCCGGCGGAGCGGTCGGTCGCCGCCTACCTCGAGGCGCTGCGCGACGCACACCCGCTGGTCCGGGGTCGCGCCGTGCGGGCGCTCGCGCTGCACGCCCATGCCCCCGGCGTCGCGGCGGATGCGATCCGGCAGTCGCTCTTCGACCTCGATCCCGGGGTGCGGCGTTCGGCCGTCGCGGTCGCGTCCGCTCTCGAGGACGGCCAGGCGTGGATCCGCGAGGCGGAGGAGGTGGTCCCCCGCGAGGGCGCGGCGCCCCCCGAGCCCCCCGAGAATCTCGCCGCTGGAGGATGGCTCGCCTGCGGCAGGGCCGCCGAGGCGATCGCGCGGGCGCGCTCGCCCGACGCCGTGGCGCTCCTGGAGACGGGGTGGGCGCATCCGAGCCCCTTTGTCGCGCACAAGGTCGCGATCGGGCTGTCGATGGTCGGCGACGAGGGCGTCGACGCTCTCGTGCGCGGCTTCGCGTCGGAGGACGCGCGACGGCGGAGCCTGTGCGCGCGCGAGCTGGCGAGGCGGAAGCTGCCGGTGCCCGTCGCGATCCCCGTGCTCGACCGCGCGCTGCGCTCGGGGGATCCCTTCACGGTCGCCTGCGCACTGCACATCGCCCGGGGGGCCGGCCCCGGGGCGGGCGCGCTCGCGCCGCTCGCGGCGACGCTGCTCGCGGAGCATCCCATCGCCGCGCGCGAGATCCTCGTCGCGGCGGGGGGGGCCGGGGCGGCGGAGCTGCTCGCGGCGTGCGCGCGTGCCGAGGGCCCGGAGCAGGTGCTGCTGCTGCAGGCGCTCGCGCGCGCGGATCTCGAGGGGCTCGACTGCATGCCCCTGCTGGCGCGGCTCGCGCGGGACGCGAACCGGCAGGTCGCGCAGGCGGCGGTCGCGACGATCGCGGCCGTGCCGACGCGCGACGACGACGGGGTCCACGCGATGCTCGCGGAACTGCGGGCGAACGAGAAGCTGCTCGTGTCGACCGCGTGGCGCCTCAGGCGCAAGGCCATGCCGGAGACGCTGATCCTGCTGCTCTCGCACGAGGAGGCGGTCGTGCGCCGGGCCGCGGCGCTCGCGACCGGCGACTATCCGGTCGCGCTGCCCGGCGCCATCGCGCCCCTGACCGCGGTGCTCGGGAGCGATGCGGACCCGGTGCGCGTGGAGGCGGCGAGGGCGCTCGCGCGCCATGCGGGCGACGCGGCGATCCCGGCGCTGCTCGCCGAGGTCGAGCGCCGCCTCGCGCGCAGGGACCGGCAGATCCACGTGGACGGCGCCTTCGCTCGGCTCGGCGGCAGCGCGGTGGCGCCGCTCGCGCGCGCGCTCGCCGAAGGCGCGCCCGGTCGGCGCGCCGCCGCCGCCCTCGCGCTGGCGGCGCTCGAGGCCCCGCGGGAGGAGGCGATCCCCCCGCTCGTCGCGGCGCTCGCCGCGGATGACGTTTCGCTGCGCCACGCGGCGAGCCGCGCGCTGCTGTCGATCGGGGAGCCGGCGGTCCTGCCGCTGCTCGAGGCGTGCGAGGCCGAGGGCGGCCTCAAGCGGGTGCTGCCGGTCCTCTCGAGCCTTGCCGACGCGGCCGAGCGCCTGAGCCGCGGGCGCCGCTCCCCGGAACTGCGCGCCGCGCTGGCCGCGAGCCTGCGCCGGGTCGACGCGATCCCCGTCCTCGAGCGGCTCGCGACCGATCCGGCCGCGGAGGTGCGCCTCGCGGCCCTCGGCTCGCTCGCGACGTGGCGTCATCCGGCGCTGCGCCTCGCCCTCGCCGACGCGAACCCGAAGGTGCGCCGCGCCGCGGCCGCCGCGCTGGGTCGCCCTGCGGGCGCCGGCGACGTCGACGGCGACGTCCAGGCCCTCGCGCCGCTTCTCTCCGATCCCGACCCCGAGGTCGTCTCCGCCGCGGCACGCGCGCTGGCCGGCCGCGGGGAGAGCGGGAGGGTGGCGCTTCTCGCCGCGCTGTGCGCCGACCCGGCCGACCCGGCGACGCGTCGTGCGCTCCTCGCCTGCATGCCCTCGTGCGGCGCCGGCGCGGTGCCGCTGCTCATGGAGGAGTTGCGGCGCGCCGACAACGGCAACGCGCTGGCCGCCGCGGAGGCGCTCGCCAGGATGGGCGACCTCGCCGAGCCCGCGGCCCCGCTGCTCGTGGCGCTCCTCGACCGCAAGCCGGATGGCGTCGCGAGGAGCGCGATGTCGGAGATCGCCGCGCTCGGCGAACTCTGCGTGCCCGCGCTGCTCGCCGCGGAGGGCTGGACGAAGTTCCACAAGGAGGCGATCGCGCTGCTGGATCTGGACGCGGCGCCGCCGCTGATCGCGGCACTCGGCGACGAGGGTCTTCGCGCGCGGGCGCTCCGGGCGCTCGCGCTGCTCGGCCCCTCCGCCGAACTCGCCGTCCCCGAGGTGGCGGCGCTCCTCTCGTCGGGCGACGAGGAGACGCTCCTGCTCTCGATCGAGGCGCTGAAGGCGACCGGCCGCGGCGCGAGGCCCGCCGTGGAGCGGCTCCGCCCCCTCGCCGCGAACCCGCGCTACGAGCGCCTCGTGCGCGCCGCGATCTCGGAGATCGAGCGGTGAGGCCCGCCGCGCTGCTGCTGCTCGCGGGCTTCGCGCTGGCCGACGGGCTCGCTTCCGACCTCCCGTTCGAACGCTCGCAGGCCCTCGTCGCGCTGGGCCGCGAGGGCGAGCGCGCCTGCGACCGCATCCCGCGGCTCATCGAGGCGCTCTACGACGAGGACACCGGCGTGCGCGTGCAGGCGGTGCAGGCGGCGGGCGCCCTCGGCTCGGTCGCGTGGCGCGCGCACCCGCTGCTGCACGAACTCGCCGCCGAGGACGACTGGCTCCGCGGCGCCGCGAGGCAATTCGTGGTCGGCCCGGTCCTCCCGCCCGACCGCGACTGGTGGCGTCTCGGCCGCGCCATCCGCAGCGGGGCGACCCCCTGCGAGCCGCACCTCGGCCATCCGCACGCCTACGTCCGCCACCACGCCTACGAGGCGCTGCTCGGCCGCGACCCCTTCCCGGTCGCCACGGTGCAGGCGCGCCTCGACGGCGCCCCGCCGCGCGAGCGCCGCCTCGCGGCGTGGACGCTGGCGCGCGCCGCGCACCGCTCCGGCCCCGCCGCGGACCTGCTCGAAGCGCTGCTCGACGACCGCGACAGCCGCATCTGCGACAGCGCCGCGCGGGGCCTGCGCAAGCCCCGTCCCGTCGCGCTGATCGCCGCGCTCGGGCGCTGGCTCTCCGCCCCCGAGACGGAGCGGCAGGATGTGGCGAGGCTCCATCTGGGCGGCTGGGGCGGAGCCGCCGCGCCGCTCCTCCCGCACCTGATCGACCACCTCTACGAGCCCGTCCCCGCCCCGGCGGTCCTCGACGCGCTGCGCGACCTCGGTCCGGCCGCCGCCCCCGCGGCCCCCTACCTTCGCGAGGTCGCGGAGTCCCGCGCGACGCACGAGGCGATCCGCCCCGCGCTGCGCGCGCTCGCCGCGTCGCTCGGGGGCGCGGGCGGCGCGCCGCCCGCGGCGGAGGGGCCCAACCGCCGGCGGGCGCTCGCGATCGCGAGGCTGGAGTCGATGGGGGGCGCGGGGGCGCTCGGACTGGCGGCGAACCTCGAACGGGAGGACCGGAAGTTGCGCCACGAGTCGGCCTGCGCGCTGATGCGTCTCGGCGGCGAGGCGGCGCCGGCGCGCGAGTCCCTGATGCGGACGACACTCGACCCGCGGCTCGCGTTGCAAGTGTTGCATGGCGCGAGGCTGCTCTCGGGGGCGGACCTGCCCTGGCTGCTCGCGCGCGTGGACGACCCCGCGGTCGCGACCGCCGCGATCGAGGCGATCGGCGGCCTCGGCGAGGCCGCACGGCCCGCGGTGCCGGCACTGATCGGGAAACTCGGTCCGGAGGAGGTCGGCGGTTACGCGCGGGCGGCGCTCCTCGCGCTCGGACCCGTGGCCGTGGAGGCGATCGCGGAGGTGGTGCGTAGCGGCAGCCCCGAGCTGCGCGCGAGGGCGGAGCGCTTCCTCCAAGACGCCAAGCCGGCCCCGCCCGCGACCGTCGCGGAGGCGGCGCCGCGCCGGCGCGCGCCGCGCGTTCCCGCGGCGGTGCCCCGGCCGGCGAAGTCGGCGGAGGAACTCGCCGCGCAGCTCGGGGATCCCGACGCGGTCGTGCGCGCGGAGGCGGTGAAGGCGCTGGGCGGGCTGGGGGCGGGCGCGAGGCCCGCGCTGGCGGCGATCGGGGCCGCCTATGCCCGGGACCCGGCGCTGCGCACGCCGCTTCAGGCGATTCTCGAGTCGTTCGGGAGCGACGCGCTGCCGTGGCTCTTCGCGGGGACGGCGGGCCGCGACCGGCAGGCGACCGTCCGCGCCGCGCTCGCGATCGTGGCGTGCGGCGACGCGGGCGTCGCCTTCCTTGCCGAGCGTCTCGGCGATCGCGATCCGCGCGTGCGCCTGCGGGCGCTGAAGGCGCTCGGCTACGCGAAGGAGCGTGCCATCGACCTCGTCGGACCCTCGGTCGGCGGCGACCCCCACCCCCGGCTCAGGCAGGCCGCGCTCGAACTGCTGATGTCCCAGCGCGCGGAGCCCGGGCGGGTCATTCCGCACCTCGTCCGCGCGCTCGACTCCCCCGACGCGTGGGGGAGCGTGTCGAAGGCACTCGCCAGCTTCGGGGAGGAGGGCGCCCGGGCGGTGCGCGCCGCGGCCACCGGCGGCGAGGGCAGCCCGGGCGCGGCGCTGCTCCTCGCGGAGTCGGGGATCACGCCGGACACGCTCGCGCTGCTGCTGCGCAGCCGCGAGCCCGCGCACGTGAGTCGCGCGCTCGCGGCCGTGCCGCGCTTCGGTCCCGCCGCGGCGTCCGCGCTGCCGTCGCTGCGGCGGCTGCTGGACGGCGATGTCGACGGACGGACGCTGCGCCCGCTCCTGCTCGCGTTCGCCTCCATGGGCCCGGCGGCGCGGGAGGTCGCGCCGCGGCTGCAGGAGCTCTACGGATCGCTCCCGCCGGAGTCCGCGCCGCTGCTGCGCGCGACGCTCGCCCTGCTGGAGCACGGCGCGCACGCGGTACCGGGCCTGATCGAAGAGGGCACGGGCGAGGTGCGGACGTTCGTCCTCGAGATGCTACGGGCGCAGGGGGCGGCCGCGCTGGACGCCCACGCCCTGCTGGTCCGGATCCCCAAGCCGGTCTTCGAGCATGAGGTCCTCGAGATGCTCGTCAAGATCGGCAAGCCCGCCGTGCCGGTCTTCCGCGGCCTGCTGGCCGATGCGGCTCCGGCCCTGCGCAAGAGGGGCGCCCTCGGTCTCGCGGGCCTCGGCGGCGAGGCCGCGGAGGCGGTCCCTGATCTCGTGCGCGCGCTCGACGACCGCGACGAGGATCTCGTCGCGGAGGTGGCGACGGCCCTCGGCGCCATCGGCCCGGCGGCGCGCGAGGCGATCCCGCGCCTGCGCGTGCTCGCGCGGTTCCCGCGCTACGCCAAGGTCGCGGGCGCGGCCCTCAAGGCGATCGAACGGGGAAGCTGAACGGCGCGCGTAGCATCTAGCGCCGTTGGGCTACGTCTGGCGCAACCTCTTCCAGCGCAAGCTGCGCACCGGGCTCTCGATGCTGGGCGTCTCCGTCAGCGTCGCGGGCATCGTCGCGCTGATCTCGGTGGCGCAGGGCATGCGGACGAGCCTCGACCGGTACATGGAGGCGAGCGGCGCGTCGCTGACGGTCTTCTCCGGCGACGCCGCCGACCTCGCCTTCAGCCGCGTGACGACCGACGACATCGCGGCCATCGCCGCGCTGCCGGGGGTGGAGGCGGTCGCCCGCGCCAACTTCGCCGCCGTGATGGGCCCGAAGCTCGGCGAGGGGCGGAAGCCGGTCCCGCTGCTGCTCTGCTTCGGCCGCCTGCCCGGCGAGCGCATCATGGAGAAGTACCGCGGCCTGCTGACGGAGGGGCGCATGCCGCAGTCCCGCTCGGAACTGCTCGCGGGCTCCTTCGTCGCCCGCCGCCACGGCCTCGGGGTCGGGGAGCGCTTCCCGCTCTTCCCGGTGACCTACCTCGGCATCGAGCAGTACGAGGTCGTCGGCATCTACGACAGCGACATCACGTGGGAGAACGGCGGCATCGTCGTCCACGCCGAGATCCTGCAGCAGAAACTCGACGCGAGGGACAGCTTCGCGCTGCTCTTCGTCTACACGGCGGCGGGCGAGCGCGACCGCGTCCGGGCGCGCATCGAGGCCGACCTGCCCCATCTGGTCGCGATGCCGTCGGGGGAGTTCACGCAGCGCTTCGCGAGCCAGATGGAGTTCCTCGACGAGGTCATCGCGCTGATCACCGCGATCGCGCTCGTGATCGGCGTGCTCGGCGTGCTCAACACGATGATGATGAGCGTCAGCGAGCGCACGCGCGAGATCGGCACGCTGCGCGCGCTCGGCTGGCCGCGCGGCCTCGTGCTCCGGGTGATCCTCGCCGAGGGGATCCTGCTCTCCGTGCTCGGGGGTCTCGTCGGCCTCGGCCTCGGCGTGCTCGGCACCGAGGCGCTCGTCCGCTGGTTCCAGGGCGAGTATCTGCAGGCGCTCTACGAGACCTCGACCTTCGCGAAGGGGATGGCGGTCGCGCTCGTCGTCGGCCTCCTCGCGGCGCTCTATCCCGCGCTGCGCGCGGCGAACCTGAGCCCGGTGGAGGCGCTGCGCCATGAGTGAACCGATCGCCCGCCTGCGCGGCGCGCGCCGCACCTTCGAGGGCGGCAAGGTCCTCGCGCTCGACGGCGTCACGCTCGACATCGCGCGCGGGGAGTTCGTCGCGCTCACCGGCCCGTCGGGCTCGGGCAAGTCGACGCTGCTCAACATGCTCGGCGGCATGGACCTGCCCGACGAGGGCGAGGTCTGGGTGGACGGCATCGCCGTCCGCGACCGAGCCTCGATGGAGCGCGTGCGCGCGGAGAAGGTCGGCTTCGTCTTCCAGATGCACAACCTGATCCCGGTGCTGAGCGCCGCGGAGAACATCGAGATCCCGCTCGTGCCGAGGGGCATCGCGCGCCGCGAGCGGCGCGAGCGCGCGCTGCGGCTGCTCGAATGGGTGGGGCTCCGGGGGAGGGAGAGGACCAACATCCGCGTGCTCTCCGGCGGCGAGCGCCAGCGCATCGCGATCGCCCGCGCGATGGTCGTCGAGCCCCCGCTGCTTCTTGCCGACGAACCGACCGGCAACCTCGACTCCCACACCGGGGCTGAGGTGATGGGCCTGCTGCATGACCTGCGCCGGAGGATCGGCGCCTCCCTCGTGCTCGTGACCCACAACCTCGAGATCTGCCGCGGCTGCGACCGCCACCTGCACATGCAGGACGGGCGAATCGCTCCCTGACCCCCCCGGCCCCCCGAGCAGCGTCACTTCGTGACCGGCAATCGACTTATCGGCCCGGCTCCGGAACGCACAGGGGCCCGACGGAGTCGTAGAGGCGTCATGGGATGGCGTGTTGGCGCTCTCGTCGTTCTCTCCTCGATCGTCCTCTTGGGGGGGGAGACCCCGTCGGAAGAGGTGACCGAGGTGCCCGCGCTCCGGTTCGCGGAGCGGGCGGCCGAGGCGGGCATCCGCTTCCGCATGGCGTTCCTGCCCAACGAGCAGGGGCAGAACTTCAAGATCAACCTCTACGACCACGGCTGCGGCGTGCTGCTCGGTGATGTCGACGGGGACGGCGACGACGACCTCTACTTCCTGAACCAGCTCGGGTCCAACGCGCTCTATCGCAACAACGGGGACGGCACGTTCGCCGACGTGACGGCGGCGTCGGGGCCGATCGGGCTCGCCGACCGCATCTCGGTCTCCGGCGCGTTCAACGACATCGACAACGACGGCGACCAGGATCTCTTCGTCACGACGACCCGCGGCGGCAACGTGCTCTTCCGCAACGAGGGCGGCGGCAGGTTCGTCGACGTGACGAAGGCGGCGGGCGTCGGCCATGTCGGCCACTCGCAGGGGGCGACCTTCTTCGACGCCGACGGCGACGGCGACCTCGACCTGTTCGTGACCAACACGGCCCGCTGGACGACCAGCGTGCTCGACCCGGTGCAGAAGTACTACATCGGGCCCGGCAGCCTCCTCGACCTCATCGACAGCCCGATCGAGCTGAACCTCTTCTACCTCAACAAGGGCGACGGCACGTTCGAGGATGCCACCGCGCGGGCGGGGCTCGCCGGCGCGGGGTGGGGCGGCGACATGGCCGTCTTCGACTTCGACGGCGACGGCGACAGCGACCTCTTCGTCGGCAACATGTTCGGGAAGAGCCAGCTCTACCGCAACGACGGCCAGGGGCGGTTCGAGGATGTCACGCAGCAGGTGCTCGGCAGGACGCCGTTCGGCACCGTCGGCGCGCGCGCGTTCGACTACGACGGGGACGGCCTGCTCGACCTCTTCGTCGTGGACATGCACTCCGACATGTGGATGCCGAGCCACTACGACCCGGCGAAGATCGAGGAGGGGCGCAAGTACCCGGGCTTCTTCGGGCGCGAGGGCCAGGAGCCGGGCTTCGACAAGCGGCGGGAGAAGAGCTTCGCCGAGAAGACGAAGCTCAAGTACGACACGGTGTTTTTCGGCAACGCGCTCTACCGCAATCTGGGCGGCGGGAAGTTCGAGGAGGTCTCGGACCGCGCGAACGCCGAGACCTTCTGGCCGTGGGGGGTCGCCGAGGGCGATTTCGACAACGACGGCCACGAGGACGCCTACCTGCCGAGCGGGATGGGCTATCCGTTCTTCTATTGGCGCTCGCCGCTGCTGCACAACCGGGGCGACGGCACCTTCGCCGACCGCACCGCCGAGGCCGGCCTCGACCCGCTGCCGGGGGGCACGACGCTGCCGGTGGGCATCGGCGGCCGCCCCGCGACGCGCAGCTCCCGCAGCGCCGCCGCCGGGGACCTCGACGGCGACGGCCGGCTCGACCTCGTCGTCAACAACTTCAACGACGCGCCCTTCCTCTATGCCAACCGCTGCCCCTCCGCGGGCGCGTGGATCGCCTTCCGCCTGACCGGCACGAACTGCAACCGCGACGCCGTCGGTGCGGTCGTGCGGCTGAAGGCGGGCGGCCGCACGCTGGTGCGCCAGGTGCAGGCGGCCGGCGGCTACCTCGGCCAGTCGTCGAAGACCCTCCACTTCGGCCTCGGCGCGGCGACCGCCGTCGAGAGCGCCGAGATCCGCTGGCCCGACGGGTCGACGCAGGTGCTCGAGGCCCCCGAGCCCGGCCAGCTCCACTCGATCCGCCAGTAGGCGGGACAAAGGGGTCAGACCCCTTTGTCCCGGGGGCCAAGAGTGTCCCTCGGGCGGGTAGCATCGAGGTCGGGCCGACCGCCTCGCTGCGCACCCTTGCCGCCTGGCGGCAGGGGCCATCGAACTCACCGTAGCCACCCTCCTTGTCGTGCTGGGGATCCTCCTCGGCCTGACGTTTGCCCGCGGCGGACTGCGCGGGCGCCTCGAGCGGCACCGCCGGACGGGCGCGCGCGCGGAGAAGAAGGCCCTCCGTCTGCTCGAGCGCGCCGGGTTCAAGCTGATCCGTCGGGAGGCGCCCGCCACGCTCACCGTCGTCGTCGATGGCGTTCCGCAGCAGTTCGACGTGCGCGCCGACCTGCTGCTGTCGCGCAAGCGGCGCGTCTATCTCGCGGAGATCAAGGCGGGCGAGGCCTCCGGCACGATCAGGAACCGCGCCACCCGGCGGCAACTGCTGGAGTACGCGCTGGCGTTCGACGTGGACGGCCTGCTGCTCGTGGATGTCGCCCGCGCGCGCATCCGGCTCGTCGAGTTCCCGGCGCTACGGTCCCGCTGATACCGGGAGCGCGACGCAGTCGAGCGTCTCCATCGCGAGGCCATCCTCGGCGAGCAGCGCGACGCCGAGGTCGGCCGCCGCGAGCCCCGCGGGCAGGTCGAACTCCGCCTTCAGGTCGCCGCCCGGCTTCAGCGGGTCGCCGGCGGCCAGCACGACGAAGTACTCGACGAGCGTCGCCCCCTTGTTCTCGCCCGCCGTGCAGGTCGTCGTCGCCGTCTTGCGGTAGAGAACCGGGACCACGCCGAAGCCCTTCCCCAACTCGAGGGTCTCGTCGACCTTCGTCAGCTTCGCGGCGACCTTGATCTTCTTCGCGACGAGCGTCGCGGTGCCGTCGACGCGGACGCGCGCCTTGCGTTGCGCCGCGTCGGCGAGAGCCTCCTTGTGCTTCCCCGACGCCGGCGGCGTGTTGTTGACGAGCAGGTGCGGCGTCTGCATCTGCCGGATCCTCTTCGCCTCGAGCAGCCGCTTCTGCCGCGCCGTGTGCGCCTTCGAGCCGAACGGATCCTTCCACCCGAGGTAGTCCCAGTAGTCGACGTGCCACGCGAGGATGGCCGCGCCCTTCAGGAATTCCTCCGTCCCGAGCTTGCCGAGGAACTCCTCGGCGGGGGGGCAACTGCTTCAGCCCTGCGACGTGAAGAGTTCGACGAGGATGCGCTGGCGGGGCGGGTTCGCGCTCCCCTCCTCCGCGTTGAGGCCGGCGACTCCCAGCAGGAGGGCTCCGGCGACGGTGAGATTCCTCATGCGGAGAGTCTACCTCGCCCGGACCCTCGCGGCGCGAGCGGGACAAAGGGGTCAGACCCCGTTGTCCCGCCGTCACGGCGCCGGCACGTCGAACGCGAGCGCCGCCAGCGGGGGCAGCGTCACGACGATGCTGTGCGGCTGGCCGTGGTGCTCCTGCTTCTCGGACTTCACGTTGCCGAGGTTGCCGACCCCCGAGCCCCCGTAGCATGCGCTGTCGGTGTTGAGCACCTCCCTGTATTCGCCGCTGCGCTTGACCCCGATGCGGTAGCCGCTGCGCACGACCGGCGTGAAGTTCATCGCCCAGAGCAGGCCGTCGTCGCGAGTCCGGTTCCAGCGCAGGAAGCTGACGACGCTCTGCTGCACGTCGCTGAAGTCGATCCACTCGAACCCGCGCCAGTCGTGGTCGAGCTCGTGCAGGCAGGGGCGCTCCTTCGTCAGCCGGTTGAGGTCGCCCACGAGCAGGCGCAGCCCGGCGTGGCGCGGATCGCCGAGCACCGGCCAGTCGAGTTCGCCCTGCTCGCTCCACTCCTTCCACTCGCCGACCTCGCCGCCCATGAAGAGCAGCGTCTTGCCCGGGTGCGCCGCCTGCCACGCGTGCAGCAGCCGCAGCGTCGCGTGCTTCTGCCAGACGTCGCCGGGCATCTTGTCGAGCAGGCTCTTCTTCAGGTGCACGACCTCGTCATGGGAGAGCGGCAGCAGGTAGCGCTCGTGGAACGCGTAGTAGAGCGCGAAGGTGAGCCGGTCGTGGTGGTAGGGGCGGTGGATCGGGTCCTTTTGCAAAAACGCCAGCGAATCGTGCATCCACCCCATGTTCCACTTGAAGTCGAAGCCGAGCCCGCCCAGGTGCACCGGCTTCGTGACGCCGGGGAAGGCGGTGCTCTCCTCCGCGATCATGATCGCGCCGGGCGCCTCCTCGTGCACCGTCTCGTTGAGTTCGCGCAGGAAGGCGATCGCCTCGAGGTCCTCGCGCCCCCCGTGCTCGTTCGGGATCCAGTCGCCCTCCTCGCGCGAGTAGTCGCGGTAGAGCATCGACGCGACGGCGTCCACGCGCAGGCCGTCGAAGTGGAAGACCTCGAGCCAGAAGAGCGCGTTGCTGACGAGGAAGTTGCGCACCTCGGGGCGGGCGTAGTTGAAGATCAGCGTGTCCCAGTCGCGGTGCACGCCCCGGCGCGGGTCCTCGTGCTCGTAGAGCGCGGTGCCGTCGA
>CAZMXP010000018.1:0-61379 GCA_964570285.1 uncultured Planctomycetaceae bacterium | reverse complement strand
GGTCGTCCTTCGGGAAGTGCGCCGGCACCCAGTCCATCAGCACGCCGATGCCCGCGCGATGCAGCGCATCGACCAGGTGCATCAGGTCCTCCGGCGCGCCCCACCGGCTCGTCGCCGCGTAGTAGCCGCAGACCTGGTAGCCCCACGACGCGTCGTAGGGGTGCTCGGTGACCGGCAGGAACTCGACGTGCGTGAACCCCATCGACACGACGTACTCGACCAGTTCGACGGCGAGGTCGCGGTAGCTCTTGCCCTTCTTCCACGAGCCGAGATGCACCTCGTAGATGCGCATCGGCTCGCTCGCCGGAAGCCGCTCCCCCCGCGCCCCCATCCAATCGCCGTCGCCCCAGGCGTATCCCTCGACGGGCCAGACCATCGACGCCGTATTCGGCCGAAGCTCCATGCGGAACCCGAACGGATCGGCCTTGCGGCGCAGCTTGCCCTTGCTGTCGGTGAGGTCGAACTTGTAGAGGTCGCCCCGCTTCGCGCCGGGCACGACGCCCTCCCAGATGCCCGTCGAGCCGCGCTTCGCGAGCGGGCTGCTCGGCCCCTTCCACCGGTTGAAGTCGCCGACGACGCTGACGCGCAGCGCGTAGGGCGCCCAGAGCGCGAAGCGCACGCCCCCCTCGACCTCATGCGCGCCGAGCACGCGCCACGCGCGCTTCAGCTCGCCGTGGTTGAACAGGTAGAGGTCCGACTCGGGGATCTGGGCCATCGGTGGGGCGCATGATGCCATAGGCCGCATTGGGATGCCGGGGGGTGCGGGGGGGTGGTCGGCGAGCGGGGCGGTTGCTACGATGGCAGTGTCGCGAGGGAGGTTCCGCCGATGAGCCGGTTCCTGGCAGGCTTCGCCGTCCTTGTCCTGGCCTCACTTCCGTCGGCCGCGTTCGACGTCGACACGCAGATCCTCTCGACGCGCGACAAGGTGGACTTCGGGTTCGGGACCGCGTTCGAGGATCCGGAGTGGAAGGGAGGGAGCGCGCCGGACCCGGCGCTGCCCTCGGCGCTGATGCCCTGTCCCGCCTCGATCGTGATCTACATCCACGGGTTCAAGAACACCGTGGCCTCCGCGAACGAGGGGTTCGCGCAGGCGGAGGCGGCACTGAAGGGGCAGGGCTACGGCGGCGTCGTCATCGGCTTCAGTTGGGACAGCAACCCGACCAATACCGTCGGCGTGCCGGACTTCGACGCGGCCCGCGAGAGCGCGAACCTGAACGGCAAGGTGCTCGCGAAGAAGCTGCTCGAGATCAAGAAGAAGTGCCCGGACACGAAGGTCAACATCCTCACGCACAGTCTCGGCGCCCGCGTCGCGCTGCAGGCGATGAAGTGCGGCGGCTGCTGCCACTCGCTGCAGATGCTCGCGCCGGCCGTGGACAACGAAGTGATGGAGACGGGGGAGGAGTTCGGCGGCGCGCACGTCAGCGACAACGCGGGGGATAACATCAAGGTCTGGTACAACGACGAGGACGACGTGAACGGGTTCTACTACCCGCTCGGCGACGGCGACAGTGCGCTCGGCTCCGCGGGGCCGGAACACCCCGGCTGCGTTCCCGTCGGCGTCGGCTCGTGCGACTCGGAGAAGAAGCTGAAGGACAGCGCGAAGGCGAACGGGCGCACGCCGAACGAGTTCTCCGATGCGGACAAGGGCCTCGCCGCCGAGGACGACCACTCGGCCTACCTCTGGGCAAAGAAGCTGATGGCGTGCGTGAAGAACAAGCTCAAGTGATGCGTCCCCCCGTCGCCGCGACGGCGTTCCTGCTGCTGCTCCTCGCCGCGGGCTGCAACGGGGGCAGCGGCACCACGCCGGTGCCCGCCGCGGTCTTCCTCAGCCAGGGGCTGAAGGGGGTGTTCCAGCGCCTCGTACGGGAGCCGGCGCCTGCCGTGGCGAACGCGATCACGCGGACGGCCCTCTCCCCCGACGGTGGGCGGCTCGCGACCGGGGACCGGGCCGGCGGGCTGCGCGTCGTCGACGTGGCGCGGCAGTCGACCCTCCTCCGGCAGACGCTCGCGGGAGACCCGGCGCGCTTCACCGGGACTCCGCACGAGGGGTTCGCGAACGGGAACGGACCGAGCGTGACCGGGCTCGCGTTCCTCGCGGGGGGGACGAAGCTGCTCGCCGCCGTCGGGGCCGGCACGGTGGCGCGGTTCGACGTCGCCACCGGCGTGCGCGAGGCCTCGGCCGAGCTCGCCGTGCCGGTCGCCGCGCTGGACGTGGACGAGGCGAACGATCGCCTGATCGTGGGGACCGACCTCGGCGGCCTGGTCGAGTTCGTGCTCTCCACCTTCGCCGCCGGGCGCACCTTCCGCGCGGAGGACTTCGCGGGCAGCGTGCGTTTCGTGCGGTTCGTGGAGGCGGGCGCGAAGCTGCTCGGCGCGCTCGAGGACTACGAGCCCTCGCAGGACGCGGACGCGCTGCCTCCGGGTCCCACCGCCAACGCGGGCCTCACGCGATGGACGGTGGCCACCGCCGCCCGCGACGTGCGCTTCGGCGCGCCGGCGGGGACGGCGGGAGCGATCCAGCACGACGGGCTCGATCTCGTCCTCGCCGGATCGAGCACGGGGCAGGGCGCGCGGTTCGACCGCGCCGGCGTCCTCCAGCCGGGGGAGTTCGAGGCCTACGACGCGATCGGCCTGCTCGTCGCCGGCGGGAAGGAGTTCGCCGCCACCGCGAGCCGCCGCACGGTGCACGTGCTGCTGCTGCCCGACCTCGAGAGGGTCGCGACGCTGGTCGACGCCGCGAACCCGTCGCCGCTCCTGCCGGAGGCGTTCTCGACCGCCCCGGCGACCGACACGTTCGCCGTCGGGCGCGCCGACGGTTCCTTCGAGGTCTACCGCTTCGTGCCGGGCGGCGACGAGGCGAGCAGGGTGGTCGCCCGCGCGCTGCCGATCGGGAGCGCCCTCGGCGCGTCCGTGGCGCAGCTCCGCGAGTTCTACATGCACTCCGTCGAGATCGTCGAGGTGACCGTGTCGCCGAGCGGGCGGTACGTCCTCACGCGCGACATCACGGGGAAGGCGGCGCTCGTGGACCTCACGCCCCCCGGCGCCCCGGCCCCGGCGTCCGCGGCCGGGTCCCCCGCACTCGCCGGCCTCGCCTCTCCGCAGATCCACACCCTCCCGGCCACCTTCGACCGTTGCCCCGCCCGCCTTCCGGTCTTCTCCTTCGGCCCGGGGGAGATGTCGTTTCTAGCCGTCCAGGGCGACGGGACCCTCCATCGCTTCTCGCTACCCGACGCGGCGCCGCTCGGGAGCCTGACGATCTTCGGGCCGGGGGGCCCCGTGCGCCCGATCGCGGCCCTCGACGTGACCCCCGACGAGTTGCTGATCGGCGGCGACGACAGCGGCCTCTACGTGGCCCACCCCGTCGGGGGCACCGTCTTCCAGACGCTCTCGTTCCCGCAGGGGGGGGCGTCGCCGAAGCCCTTCACGACGCTGCTGCGGATGCCCGACGGGCAGCGGGTGCTCTGCGCTCCCTCCGAATACGTGCCGGGGGACGGCGACCAGGAGGTGATCCGCACCTACCGGATCTCCGACTGGTCGATCGACCAGCTCTGCTTCCAGCGCTACAAGGGCGGGCGCTTCTGCGCGCCCGACGGCGGGATGCTCGTCGTGCAGACGGAGACCTACGAGCGGCGGGAGATGAACCTGTTCACCGCGGATGTCTTCGACAAGCTCGGCAGCCTGCGCAAGGCGGCACCGCGGGCGGGGCTCACCCCCATCCTCGGGAACCTCCTGCTCGGAACCGATCCGACTACGCTGCACATCTTCCGCGCGGATGCCGGCGGATTCCAGGCCGGCGCCATCCCGCACGCGCTCGGGCGCGCGACCGCGCTCGGCGGCTCGGAGGCCACGCGACGCGCCTATGTCGGCCTCGCCTCGGGCGGCCTGATCGAGCTCGACGTGCAGTAGCCCCCGCCGCGCTCAGGCGAGCAGGTGCAAAAGCCCGACAAGCATGCCGTTGTGCAGCGCGTGGGCGGCGATGGGCGCGACGAGCGTCCCGCGCCAGTGGCGCAGCAGCGCGAAGAGCGCGCCCAGCGCCGTCAGCGTCGGCAGCGCGGCGATCCCCTGCGGGTGCGCGAGAGCGAAGAGCAGGCCGGTCGCGAGCGCGCTCAGCGCGACGCCGCTGCGCGGCCGCAGGTAGCGCCAGAGCGCCCCGCGGAAGACCATCTCCTCGACCAGCGGTGCCCAGAGGCAGGCGCCCACGAGCAGCGGACCGAGGTCGCGCGCGCGCAGCGCCTCCTCGACGTAGGGGTGCGACATCCCGCTGCCCGTGAAGCGCGCGAGCGCCATCGTCACGAAGACCGACGCGGCGACAAGCGGCAGGCTCGCGAGATAGCCGACGACCCCGAGGCCCGCCTCGGCGAGGATGCCCCGCCCGCGCACGAGGCCGAGCCCCTCGCGCCACTCGCGCCAGCCGATCCCGCGCAGCCGCGGCCAGAGCGGCACGAGCGCGAGCAGCCAGAGTTCCTGCGTCAGCAGGACGCCCAGCAGCAGCAGCGAGGGCGTCTCCAGCCACGCCAGGTCGAGGGGGCCCGGGGGAGGCGCCCGGTCGAGCACGGGGAGCCGGCGGCGCGCGATGCGGTAGCAGGCGACGCCGAAGAGCACGAGCGCCGCCACGCCGAGCAGCAGCGTCGCGAGCGAGACGGCGCCGAGCGTGAGCGCGAAGCGGCGGGCGTCGTCGAGCAGCGCCGCGCGGGCCTCGTCGTCGTCGGGCAGGCCGTGCACCAGCGCCAGCTCGCCGAACCAGCCCAGCTTCTCGCGGAGTTCGTCGCGCTCCCTCGCCTCGAGTTCGGGCCCCTCGTAGACGCGTCGCAGCAGCGGCGCGTCGAGCCCGCCGAGCCGCCGGAGCGCCTCGTTCCGGCCCAGCAGCTCGCCCGCGAGCGGGACGAGCAGCAGCCGCTCCAAGTCCGTCGAGACTTGGCGGTCGAACGCCACGTGGAAGTCGGCCGCGCTCATCGGCGGCGGCTTCCCCGGGAGCTGGCGGATGCCGAGCTGGGAGCGGCCGAGCGTCTTGACCGCGAGCGCGCCCGCGGGGCGCTCCCCCCCGGGCCCCCCCCGCGGGACCATCGTGCGCGCGACGAGCGCGGCCAGCACGAGGGCGATCACCGCCCAGCGCGTCGCGTGCATTCAGGGCAGGAAGCGCCGCAGGTGCTGCTTCCAGAAGGGCCAGTCGTGGCCGAAGACGCCGGGCCAGATCTCGCTGTGCACGGGGATCTCCTTCGCGCGAAGGATGCTGCTGAAGCGGCGCGTCTCCTCGACGAGGCTGTCCTGCTCGCCGGTGGCGATGACCCACTCGACCTGCGCGAGGCGCCGCGTCCACGCCGCGTCCATGTTCGGCACGAACGCCATCGGCGAGTGGAAGTAGCAGAGGTCGTCCCAGTGGCCGTCGAGCACGCGCTTGCTGTCGAAGAGGCCCGACAGCGCGATGCAGCGCTTCACCTGCTCGGGGTGGCGCGCGCTGAAGTTGACGGCGTGGAAGCCGCCCATGCTCGCGCCGAAGACCGCGGTGTCGGCGCGGCCCGCGCGCGCGGCCACCATTGGGAACATCTCCTCGCTGAGGAAGCGGTCGTACGCGTCGTGGCGCTGCACGCGTTCGGCGGGGTGGATGCGCTGGTTGTTCCACGTCTCGCTGTTGTAGGAGTCGATGCAGCAGATCTGCAGGCGCCCCTCGGCGACGTAGTCCCCGAGCGTCTGCACGAGCCCCTGGTCCTCGTTCTCCCAGTAGCGGCCGCCGCTGGTCGGGAACATCACGAGCGCGCGCCCCTGGCGCCCGAACCAGAGGTATTCCGTCGTGCGGCTCAGGATGCGGGACTGGAACTTGTCCTGGACTCGGTCCATGGCTCCTCCCGGGAGGCGGATGGTGGGGGGGCGGGGGGGGCCTATCGCCCCTCCCGCGCTTCCGGTTAGGATGCCATCCGGAGGCCAAGATGACCAAGAAGATCGGGCTGCTTTACGGGATGGAGCGGAGTTTCCCCTCGGCGCTGGCGGACGAGGTGAAGCGCCGGGCGGGCGGGAAGGTCGTTGCCGAGCCGGTCCGGGTCGGCGCGCTAAGGGCCGACCGGCCGCCGGGATACGACGTCATCCTCGACCGCATCAGCCACGAGGTGCCCTACTACCGGACGATGATGAAGCAGTTCGCCTTCCAGGGCTGCCAGATCGTCAACAACCCCTTCTGGTTCTCCGCCGACGACAAGTACTTCGGGAACCTGGTCGCGACCCAGGCCGGGGTCGCCGTGCCCCGGACGGTGCTGCTGCCGCACAAGCGCCACCCCCCGAACACGTCGTCGGACAGCTTCTCGAACCTGCGCTTCCCGCTCGAGTGGGACGAGGTCTTCGAGTACCTGGGCTTCCCCGCCTACGTGAAGCCGAGCAACGGCGGCGGATGGAAGCACGTCTCGCGCTGTGGCGACGCGGGGGAGTTCTTCGCGGCCTACGAGCGCAGCGAGGACCTGTGCATGATGGCGCAGGAGGAGATCGTCTTCACCGAGTACTTCCGCTGCTACGTGCTCGGGCGCGAGCGCGTGCACATCATGCGCTACAACCCGAAGGCGCCGCACCACCAGCGCTACGTGCGCAACGCGCCGCCCATCGACCGCGGGCTGCTCGAGAAGATGGAGCGGGACTGCCTCGCGCTCTGCCGCGGTCTCGGCTACGACTTCAACACCGTCGAGCTCGCCGTGCGCGAGGGCATCCCCTACGCGATCGACTTCACCAACCCCTGCCCCGACGCGGACGTGCACAGCATCGGCGAGGAGAACTTCGCCTGGATCGTGCAGAACGCGGCGGAGTTCCTGATCCAGCGCGCCAAGCAGCCGCGCCAGCTCGAGCTGACGGGCACGTGGCCGGAGCGCGCGCGCTAGGGACCCGATGAGGCTGCCCGACTTCACGCTCGGCATCGAGGAGGAGTTCCAGGTCATCGACCCGGAGTCTCGGCAGCTCCGCTCGCACATCTCGCAGATGTTCGCGGAGGGGGAGGAGAAGCTGCAGGAGAAGATCCAGCGCGAGCTCCACCAGAGCGTGATCGAGATCGGGAGCAAGATCTGCGCCGACATCGGCGAGGCGCGCCGCGAGGTCACCGAGACGCGCGCCCAGATCGCGCGCATCGCCCGCCACCACGGGCTCCGCATCGCCGCGGGGGGCACGCACCCGAGCACCCACTGGAGCGACGTCGCGACCAACGAGAACCCCCGCTACAACCGCATCCTCGACGACCTGCAGGTCGTCGCGCGCGCCAACGTCATCTTCGGACTGCACATCCACGTCGGCCTCGAGGACAAGGAGACGCTGATCCACGTCTTCAACATGGCGCGCTACTTCGTGCCGCACATCCTCGCGCTCTCGGTCAACTCGCCCTTCTGGTGCGGCCGCGAGACGGGGTGGAAGAGCTACCGCACGAAGGTCTTCGAGAAGTTCCCGCGCACCGGCATCCCGGATGCGTTCAACAGCTTCACCGAGTACGAGGACTTCGTGCGCGACCTCATCCGCACGAAGAGCATCGACACCGGCAAGATGATCTGGTGGGACCTGAGGCCGCACTGGCGCTACCCGACGCTCGAGTTCCGCTGCTGCGACATGGCGATGCGCGTCGACGAGACGATCGCGCTCGCGGCGCTCTGCCAGGCGCTCGTCGCGAAGCTCTACGTGCTGCACAAGAAGAACCTCTCCTTCCGGCTGCACCGGCGCGCGCTGATCATGGAGAACAAGTGGCGGGCCGCCCGCTGGGGCGTCGGCGGCTACCTGATCGACCTCGGCAAGATGGAGGAGGTGCCGACGCCGCGGCTCGTCGCCGAACTGCTCGACTTCGTCGACGAGGTCGTCGACGACCTCGGCGTGCGCAGCGAACTCGGCTACCTGCGCGAGATCGTCGCCGGGGGCACGGGGGCCGACCGTCAGCTCCGCGTCTGGCACGAGAAGCGCGACCTGAATGCCGTCGTCGACTACATGGTCGGCGAGACCGAGCATGGCCTGCCTCTCGACTGAGCCAGGCTCATTAGTATCGCTGTGGGGGAATTCTCCCCATCGGGGGCCGGGCGGGTCGGCATGGCGAGCAGGCCGGTTGCGGTCGGGGGTGATGCTGCTGACGCTTGCCGCGGCGTGCTCGGCACCGCGGCGCGGGGAAGAAGGCGGCGTACTCGTCAGGGTGGCCTACATCGGCGAGACGCAGCCGCCCGCGCAGCTCAGCGCGTTGCTCTGGAGCGCCGCTTCGAAGCAAGATGTGCCGGTGCATGGGACGGCAGGTGTGCTTCGCGTGCCGGTGGCCCATGAGGGCCACCACCGGCTGGAGGGGTTCGTCGTCGACGGCGTGGCATGTCCCGACCTGCGCGAGGCGTTCGATGCCCCCGGACCCCCTGAGATTCGCCTTGTTGTGGAGCGCGCTCGGGAGGTCACCCTCGTCGTGACCCGGTCGGGAGACGGTACCCCGGTCGCCGGTGCCCTCGTCAGCGAACTGAAGCGGCCGGAATGGGGCTATGGCGACGACGCCGTCTATCCGCTGGCTGCCCCGACAGGCATTACGGACATGCACGGCCGACTGCGGCTGGGGCCCGCACGCGGTCAGTCGGAGTATTCCGTGCGTGCGCCGGGTCTGGCATGGCAGCCGGTCATCGTGACCTTCGGCCTCGGCGGGGAGGTGCGAGCGGAGTTGTCGCTCGGCAGCGCGCTGCGGCTCACGGTGGACCAGTGGTCACGAATGCATGACGCCTCCCTCTGGCTCGTTGGCGGGACGGAGCACGGTTGGGTGCTCCTTCCGCGGCCCGACGCGAACGGCGAGGTCTCGCTCGACCATCTGCGCCGTGGCAGGTACGAGGTTTTGGCGATCCGCGGAAGGCCCCACGCGGAGGAGCGCCACGTCTACGCGCGAGGTGCCGTCGAGCTGGTATCGGGCGAGACGGCCACGCTCAGGCTTGCGCCCGAGGAGAGCCTGCCCGAGAGGCCCCCGGCTCTGATCGTGGTGACCGGGACCGTGACGCTGCCGCCCGCGTGGCGCGAGCGTTCCGGAATCGTAGGCTTCTACGGGAGGGAGGAGGCGACGGCCCGCGCGAAGGCTCATGCGGACTGGGGCGGCGGCTTCTCCGGGGAGTCCTCCGGGTTCCGGTCGGCGCCGATCCCCGAGGGGCGCTACTTCGTCAGTCTCTACCCCGTGCCGTGGGGCGTCGAGTTCACGCTCAAGGGAGGGAATCCGCGCTGCGATATCGCGGTCCCGGAGCCGGTGGACCTGTCGGTGCGCGTCGTGCAGGCGCGCGGCGGCGGCGACCTGCCCGGCGCGGCGCTCGCCGTGAGCAGTCAGATCGGACGCGAGCGTGTGGACCCATGGAGCGGCGATTGGGGCTGGAACCCCCACGCGCGTCGGTTCCAGGTGCCGCCGGGCAGTACGATCATCCGTGCGACCGCGGACGGCTATGTCAATCGCGATGTCGAAGTCGACGTGAGGGCGGGCGGGGAGCGCGACGTCCTCATCGAGATGGAGCCTGCCGGGATCCTCGAGGTGCGGCTGCGCGTGGAGGGGAGGCAGATCGCTGGAGTCGGGGTTGAGATCGAACTCGGGAGTCCGTGGACGGTCAAGCTGGGCGGCGGCTTCGAGAAGGGCGTCTGGCGACGCGCGAACCTCGAAGCGGGGGAGTGGACCGTCTACGTCAGGCACGCGCCCGGCATGAAGGTGCCGCCGCCGCGCACCGTGCGGATGCGCGCGGGGGAGGTCACGCAGGTGACGTTCGACCTCGAGAGGGCACCGTGAGCCGGTCTGACTCTCCCGCGGTTGACCCGCGTTCCCGCGCTCGCCGCATCGCCTGCGGCACCGCTTTGGGGCAAGCGATGCAGACCTCCGCCGACACCCGGGCGAAGACGCCCGCGGCAAGCGCGGCACAGCGTTCGAGATAGAGCGGGTCGACCAGCAGGCAATCCCTGTGCAGTTCGAGCCGCCGTTGGAGCGCGGCCGACTCGAGGCCGAGCCGGAGGCGCAGCTCCGACCAGCCGAGGCCGCACAGGTCGCGCAGGAGTCCCGCGCGCACGACGTCCCAGCCGGACACGGGTCGGGCGTTCGGTGCGCGGCGCACCAGCCAGATGGTCGGGAGGCGCGGGCACGCATGGGCCGCGTCCGCCATGGCGGCCTCCACCATCTCCGGCGTCGCCATGGCCTGCAGCGTCACGCCCCCGTCGGCGAGCCGGGCCCGCTCCACGAACCACTGCCGGAGCGCCGGCGGCGCGGCATCGACGAGCAGGTCGAGCTTGTCGATCACGCGGCGGGGGCTCGCCAGTCGGCGGGTGACAAGGCGGCGCATGCACTCGGAGAGTCCGGGGCGGAAACAGATGGCGTATGCGGAGGGGTCGTAGGGGCCGTCCCGGGACCGGGACCGCGACCAAGACTGCCGCACCTCCTCCTCCACCCACGTGCGGCAAAGCCAGGCGGGACGGCGCGCTTGCGCGTACCAGAATGCGCTGCCAAAGGCATGGTCCGCGGGGTCTCGGGCCATCCCCGCGCTGACCGGGTTGTCATCGATGTAGCGCACGAGGATCCTGCGGTAGGCGCGTGTCTGGACTCCGATCGAGCGGAATCGGCCGCTGAAGAGGGAGCCATCCCGGGCGCGCGTCGCATTGAAGTAACGGACGTACGCGTTGAGGGTGCGCTTCATCGCGACCGACAGCTCCCCGTTCACGCTGCGCAGCAGCAGGTGGAAGTGGTTCGTCAGCAGGCAGAACGCATGGACTTCGATCTCCCCGCGCCTGACCGAGCGGGCCAGCAGCGCCAGGAAAAACCGCCAGTCGGCGGGGCGCTCGAAGACGGCCCGGCGGGCGATCCCCCGGTGATAGACGTGATGCCACATTCCGGGGGCGTCGATTCTTCGGCCTCTCGGCACACCTATAGAGACGCCGACAGGTGTCAAACGCCGTGCCGGAGGGGCACCGGGCCCGCGCGGGACCTGTAAGGCGCGCCTTACAGAGCGGTACTAATGAGCCAGGCTCCGCACCGTATGATCTCGTTGCGGTGACGCTCGAAGGCAGGACTCTCGGCATCTATCGGATCGGCCCGGAGCTCGGTCGCGGGGGGATGGGGACGGTCTATCGCGCCGAGTCGATGGCCGAGGGGCCGGCAGGCCCGGCGGGGGCGCTCGTAGCCTTGAAGGTGTACCGTGCCGAACTCGTCGAGGACGAGCGCGCGTTCGCGCGCTGCAAGCTCGAGGCGGAGATCGGCAGGGCGATCCACCACGAGCACCTCGTGCGCACGTACGGGATCTCGAACGCGGTGCTCGACGGCACGCCCCTCCCGTTCATGGTCATGGAGCTGATCGAGGGGAAGACGCTCAAGGGCCTGCTCGCGGAGCTCGGGACGTTTCCGGAGCACCTGCTCCTCGAGGTCGCGGACCAGGTGCTCGGCGCGCTCCACGAGATCCACGAGCGCGGCGTCGTCCACCGCGACATCAAGCCCGAGAACATCGTGATCACGCCCGACCACCGCGTGCTGCTGATGGACCTCGGCGTCGCGCGCCTCGGGGCCGGGTACGAGAGGACGCGCGCCGGCGAGTTCCTCGGTTCCCTCGCGTATGCCCCGCCGGAACAGTTCACGGCCAAGGACGTGAGCCGCCGCGCGGACCTCTACGCGTTCGGCGTCACGCTCTATGAGCTCGCGACCGGGAAGAACCCCTTCCCGCACGCCGACATCGCCGCGCTCCTCAGCCGGAAACTCGAGGCGGAGGTCCCCCCGCCGCGGTGCGTGAACACGGACCTCGACCCCTTCCTGGATCAGGTGATCGCCACGTGCGTTCGCCGCGAGCAGGCGGACCGCTTCGCAAGTGCCGAGGAGCTGCGGACGATCCTGCGACAGGGGGAAGGGAGCGAGTGGTGGCGGCTGCGCGCCGCCCCCTCGGCCGAGCAGGTCCTGAAACGGCTCCGGGCGGAGCGGAGAACGCCGCTCCTCGGCCGCGCCACGGAGATGGATCTGCTCCGCGAGAGCTACGCGAAGGCGAGGCAGAGGGGAGAGGTTCTGCTGGTCCGGGGGCCGAGCGGCGCCGGCAAGTCACGGCTCGTCTACGAGTTCCTCGAGAGCGTCGCGGGCGCCGGGGGGCCGGCGATCGCCGCGGGGCGGGGCGCCGGCGTGGGCAGCGTGGCGTACGGCCCGTTCGTCGAGGCGTTCGGCGACCTGCTCGGGGGGGGCGCGGGGGGGCGGAGCGGCAGGCTCGCCGGCTTGTTCGCCGACACGCCGTCGATGGTCGGGCCGCTCACGGAGTTCCTCGACGGCCGCCTCCAGCCTGGCCCCGACAGCCCCCTTTCGAAGGAAGCGCTCCTTGCCGCCGCCGTGAAGATCCTCCGCGCGCTCACGGCCGAGCGGCCGCTGGTCCTCGTCGTCGAGGATCTGCATCTCGCGGGCGCGGAGACCGTCGAACTCTTCGCCCATCTGGCGCGCTGGGCCCCCGCGGCCCCCCTCCTTCTCGTGGGAATCTACGCCGACGACGAGCTCGCGGAGTCCTCGCCGCTTCATGAGTTCTCGACACAGGCCGCGCGCCTTGGCATCGCCGCGACGCTCGCGCTCGGGCAGCTCTCCGCCGCGGTGACGGAGGAACTCGTGCGCCACATCGTGCGGCACGAGCGGACCGTCCGCGCTCTCGCCCCGGTGCTGCGGGCCAGGAGCGAGGGCAACCCCCTCATCGTGCTCGAGGCGCTCGCGCACCTCCAGCAGTGCCGCGTCCTCGCGGAGCGGGAAGACGGACTCGAGCTCACGCGCCCGCCCGACGGGACGGCGCTGCCCGCGACCGTGAGGGATCTGGTGGCGCTCAAGCTCGCTGCCCTGGACGAGGAGCAGCGGGAGACGCTCGAGGTCGCATCGATCCTCGGCGCGGAGTTCGACGTGGCGCCGCTCGCCGACGTCCTGGGCATCAAGCTCATCGAGGCGCTCCAGCGGCTCGCGGGTCTCGAGCGGCAGCATCGCCTCGTCGTGGGTTCGGGCCGGAACTCCTTCCGCTTCCCGCGACGCCAGATCTTCGAGGCGATCTATCAGGGCGTGCCCGAGGCGCTGCGCGGCGAGTATCACTCGCTGGTGGCCGACACGCTGCTCGCCGAGGGGGAGCCCTCGGACGGCGAGAGAGCGCACGCTCTGCTGCGCCACCTGTTCCTCGCCGGACGCACGCCCGAGGCGGAGCCGTACCTCGAGCCCGCGCTCGACTTCATGGCGAGGAGTTTCCACGCGAGCTACGCGGCGCCGTTCCTCGAGAAGGTCGCGGTCGCGATGGCCGCCGCGCCGCTCCCGAAACGCCTCGCGATCGCGATGAGGCTCTGGGCCTTCTACGACCTGCTCGCCAGCCGCAAGGACCAGATGCGCATCCTCGACACCGCACGGGAACTCGCGGACGCGATCGGGGAGCCGGGCCCGCGCGCTCGCGTGCATGCGCTGCGGGCGGGGTCGTACTGGGTCGCCGGGGACTACGAGAAGGCCGGCGACGAGGCGCAGAGGGGGCTGGGTCTCGCGCGCGAGGCCCGCGACCGCAAGTGGGAGGCGACCTGCACGCACACGCTCGGCGTCGTCGCCTACCGGCGCGGGCGGCTCGAGGAGTGCGCCGGGTTGTGGCGCAGGGCGCTGGGCATCCGGCGCGAGATCGAGGACCGCCGGGGCGTGGCGAGCACGCTCCAGGCGCTCGCGCTCGTCATGCCCTCGACCGGCGAGGGCGAGGCGGCGCTCGGCACGATGCAGGAGGCGCTTGCGATCTGGCGCGAGATCGGCGAGCGGCGAGGCGAGGCCGCCGTGCTGATGAATCTCGGCAACCACTTCGTGGACTCCGCGCGCTACGAAGAGGGCCTGCGCCACCTGGAGCAGGCGATCGAGGGCCACCGCGACACCGGCGCGCTGCTGAGCGAGGCGACCGCGCTCACGAACCTTGCCCGCGCCCAGGACATCCTCGGCCGGATCGACGAGGCGCGGGACTCCGGGGCGCGGGCGCTCCGCCTCTTTCTCGACCTCGGCAACCCGAACGGAGTGCTGGCAGCACGGCTCATGCTCGGCAGCGCGCTCTGGGCGTATGGCGAGCACGAGGAGGCGCGGGCCCACCTCGAGGCCGCGCTCGAGCTGGCGGGGCGAACGGGCACGAGAACGAAGCTGGCGGAGGCGCACCGCGCGCTCGGGGAGTTGCTCCATGCGGCAGGTGATCGCGCCCGCGGCTGGGACCACCTCGGGCAGGCGATCGCGCTCGAGGACGAATCGAAGAGCAAGAGCAGCCGGCTCCTGACGCTCGGCGTGATGGGCAAGGCCGCGCTCGCGGAGGGCGACCACGAGCGGGCGGGCCGCTGCCTGGCCGAGGCGCTTCCCGGGGCGCGCGGCGGCGGCGGCGGCATGCTCCTGCTGGTCCTCTGCCGGCTGGCGCGCGCGCGCATCGCGGCGGGACACCCGGAAGAGGCAGGGGAGTTCGCCCGCGAGGTGCAGGAACGGATCGAGGCCAAGGCAGGCGTCTCGATCGTCGACGGTCCCGAGATCTACTACGCGCTGAGCGAGATCCTCGGGGAGCGCGGCTACCTCGAGCGTGCGAAGGAACTGGTCCTGGAGCGCGCGCGGCGCATCCGCAACGACGGATACCGGGAGCACTTTCTCAAGCGCACCTGGCCGAACGCGGAGATCCTCGGGCGAACCGCCTGAGGCTGGGAGGCTCGGGGGGCCCGGCCGGGCGGGCCCCCCGTGGCAACCTACTTCGTAACGATCACTACCGAGTCGATGCCCTCGATGCACTCATCGAGGGTCTCGGCGTGGATCGTCAGCGCAGTGCTGTTCGCGTGCAGCAGCCCCACCTCCACAAGCTTGGGGACGCTGAAGTGGCAGACGAGGTCGTTGTCGCCGTCGCCGTCGACATCTTCGACGGAGACCTGGAGCGTACCGTTGTTCTTCACCATGATCCCGACGCTCACGTCCACGCCACCGACGACGCCGATGATCGCGACCGTCGACTTGACGATGTCGGTCACGTCGAGGGTGTCACTGCCGAGGAACGCGACCGTCAGCTTGCCCTGCTTCTTCAGGTTGATCGAGTTGGGGCTGCTGCCCGGCTTGATGTCGACAGGCACGCGCCGGCACACCTCGACGACGAGGGTTCCGGCGATGTCGGCGGGATCGAAGGCGAGGCCGTAGCCGAACTCGGCCTGCGAATCCCCCTCATGCGCGAAGAGCTCGCCCTCCGCCTCGCAGGGGCTCTGACAGATCAGCGCGGGGTTGGAGGGCGGAGGGGCCGGCTCCCCCTCGTCCGGGACGACCTCCTGCGGCGTGAAGAGGTAGGTCATGATCTCGGTGATGCTCGTGGTCGCGCCGCCGCGGTTGTCGTAGATGAATGTGGCGATACTGAGGGTCGTGGTCTCCGGGGGCAGCACGCCGAAGCCCGGGTTGTTCGAGGCATTGAAGAACGCCTCCTGCACGCCCGCGGGGACGGCACCTCCCCCGGTCGTCACCAGGTGGACGGTGTTCTCGCCCGACGTGTCGAAGCTCCCGATGATCGCGTACTGGTGGGTGTCCGGCTCTTCCTCCTCGTCGAACGAGAAGTCGGGCGGCACGCCACCCGGCACGAAGGTGGTCTCATCGACCTCGGCGCCCGCCGCGAACATCCCGATGGGCACGATCAGCACCGGGCTGCCCTGGGGCGGGTCGCCGCACTCGCAATCGCACTCCCCGCAGTCGCACACCCACTCCTGCAACTCGCTGTCCCACGTCCAGCCCGTGGTGTCCGGACTTTCGAACGCGCCGGACAGGCTGATGAAGAGGAAGACGGGACCGTCCCCGTCGCCCTCCTCCGCAAGGGCCACGCGGGCGGTGCCCAGGAACGCAACGAAGCAGAACAGCAAACCGGAGAAACGGACCGACCATCTGTTCATCGTTACCACCTCCGCGCTGCAAGGTAGCGCGCCAGCCGCCGCCCGACAAGTGGCCCGCTGTGGCTGGCCTCTCGCATGGCTGGCGAGGCGCCGGGGGGGGGCGGTCGGAGGCTCGAATGCGGCGAGTCGCGTCGGCAGCGGTGCCAGCCGCAGGCGCGCCCGCTCCTGAGCGGCCTGCCGTGGAGGCCGTGCGTATTCGCGCGGTCGGGAGCACCGCGGTGACGTCCGACCCGCGGCGAGCCGAGCGCCATGCGCGGGGCCCGACTCCGGCCGCGTCCGACACGCCCCGCCACCCGCGCCCGAGGCCATCTGGCGGAAAGTCGCCACCGCCGCGACAATAGGTAGCTCGTGACCACGGACCTCTCCTACACCGTGTTCGACCCGGAACTGGTTCCGGGAGCCCGGAACGCGGTCCGGACTTGCCTTGCCGTCCAGCCGGGCGAGCGGGTCGTGCTGCTCACCGACCGCGGCGCGCAGCAGATCGCGGCGGCGCTTGCGGAGCAGGTGCGCGCGGTCGGCGCGCCCCTCGAGAGCTACGTGATCGAGGACTACGTCACGCGGCCGTCGCGGGCGCTGCCGCAGCCGGTGGTCGAGGGGTTCCGGCGCGCGCAGGTCTCGATCTTCGCGGCCGGCGCCCAGGCCGGGGAGCTCTCGATGCGCCGCGCGATGACGGGCATCGTCAACGAGCGCAGGATGCGCCACGGGCACATGGTGGGCATCAGCCACCGGATCATGGTCGAGGGCATGCGGGCCGACTTCCACGCCGTCGCCGCGCTGACGGACTGGGTGCGCGAGCGGGCGATGCGCGCGCGGGAGATCGTCTGCAAGACGCCGGCGGGGACCGACCTCCGCGCGCACTTCCTGCCCGAGCTGAAGTGGATCCCGACGCCGGGCCTGATCAGCTCGGCGAAGTGGGGGAACCTGCCCGGCGGCGAGACCTTCACGTCCCCGGCGCGGGTGGACGGCATCTTCGTCGTGGACGGCGTGCTCGGCGACTGGCTCGCTCCCAAGCACGGCGACATGCGCGAGTGCCCGCTGACGATCACGATCGAGAAGAGCCGCATCGTCAAGCTGGCCTGCGACAACGCGGCCGCGCTCGCCGACTTCCGCGCCTACACCTCCGTGGACGAGAACAGCAACCGCGTCGGGGAGTACGCGCTCGGCACCAACCTCGCCGTGAAGGACATCATCGGCAACATGCTGCAGGACGAGAAGATCCCCGGCGTGCACATCGCCTTCGGCCACCCCTACAGCGAGCACACCGGCGCCAAGTGGAAGTCGAGCACGCACATCGACGTCGTCGGCCGCGATTTCGACGTCTGGCTCGACGGCGAGCAGATCATGGCGAAGGGCCGCTACCTGACGAACGGGGAGGTCTGACGCCGCGATGGAAGGCGAGGTGCGCGACCTGTTCAACGAGGCGTGGACGCCGGAGCTCTACCGCCGCGTGCGCGAGGACCTCGACCGCCGCCTCGACTGCAAGGTGCCCTTCCCGGTCGCCGAGTCGCCGCTCTTCCTGTCGGAGGGGACGCTGCGCCGCTTCGGCGACGCCGCGGAGGAGATCCTCGCGCAACTCTCCGACCCCGCCTACCTGAAGAAGGCCGAGTCCTCGATCCCCGAGCCCCTTCGAGATGGCCCCCGGGGGCCGCTGCCGCAATGCGCGCAGATCGACTTCGCCATCGTCCGCGGCCCCGACGGGTCGCTGCAGCCCCGCCTCGTCGAGTTGCAGGGTTTCCCGTCGCTCTACGCGTTCCAGATCGCGCTCGCGGACGTGTGGGCGACGGTGCTCCCGACGCTGCCCGGCCTCGCGCGCACGTGGAAGCTCTTCTTCTCCGGCCTCGACCGCTACCGCGCGCTCGCGCTGCTGCGCGAGGCGATCGTCGGCGACCACGATCCCGAGGAGGTCATCCTCCTCGACATCGACCCCGACAGCCAGAAGACCTACCCCGACTTCGCGGCGACGCAGCGCTGGTTCGGCGTCGATCCCGTCTGCGTCACGAAGGTGATCCGCGACGGCGACCGGCTCTGGCGCTGGAAGAAGGGGCGCAGGCTGCCCATCCGACGCGTCTACCAGCGCGTCGTCTTCGACGAGCTCGAGCGCAAGAAGATCCGGCTGCCCTACGAGATCGGCGCGCCGATGGAGGTCGAGTGGGCGCCGCATCCCGCGTGGTACTACGCGTGGTCGAAGAACTCGCTGCCCGACATCGACCACCCGGCCGCGCCGCGCACGCTGCGCCTCTCGGCGATCGACGGGCCGCCGGAGGACCTCTCGAGCTACGTGCTGAAGCCGCTCTACTCGTTCGCGGGCGGCGGCGTCAACGTCGACCCGACGCCGAAGGACATCGCGGCGATCCCGCGCGAGCAGCGCGAGGGCTGGGTCTTGCAGCAGAAGATCACCTACCACCCGGGGCTGCGCACGGTGGACGGCAACCTCGTCATGGGCGAGGTGCGGATGATGTTCGTGCGCCCCGACAACGCGCAGAAGATGACGCTGCTGCTGAACCTCGTCCGCCTCTCCCGCGGCAAGATGATGGGCGTGGACTTCAACAAGAACCTGGATTGGACCGGGTCGTCGGTCGCGATCTGGGCCTAGCCCCGGCCCCACCGCAAGAGCAGCGACTCGCAGCCGAAGCCCGGCCCGAAGGCGACCATCAGGCCGAGGTCGCCCGGCGCGGCGCGGCGCGCCCGCAGACAGTCGTCGAGTACGAAGAGGACCGTGGCCGACGAGAGGTTGCCGTGGCGGGCGAGCACGGAGCGCGTGGCGGCGAGGCCGCCCGGCCCGAGCCCGAACTCCCGCTCGAACCCCTCGATGATCTTGCGGCCGCCCGGGTGCAGCAGGAAGTGGGCGATGCGACCGAGGTCGGTGCCCATCGCCGCGAGGAAGTCGTTGATTGCGGGCGGCGCGTGGATGCGGATCTCCTCCGGCACGCGCTTGCTGAGCACGATCTTGAGGCCAGTGTCGCGCAGGTCGAAGCCCATCAGGTCGGCGCTCTCCGGGAACATGCGGCTGTCGCAGCCGAGAATCCGCGCATCCTCGTCGGCACCGTCGCGTTCGAGAACGGCGGCAGCCGCCCCGTCCCCGAAGAGCGAGGCGGAGACGATGTTCTCCGATGTGTAGTCGTTCGCCTGGAAGGTCACCGAGGGCACCTCGACCGCGAGCACGAGCACGCGGTGGCCCGGATAGGCGAGCAGGTGGTCGTGCGCCTGCCGCAGCGCCACCGCGCCCCCGGCGCAGCCGTGCTCCGTGATCGGCAGCCTCCCGAGGCGCGGACTCATGCCGAGGCGGTGCGCGAGGACCGCGTCGACGCTCGGGATCATGAACCCGGTGCAGCTCGCGGAGACGAAGAAGTCGATGTCGCGCGGGGAGAGGCGCGCGCGGTCCAGCGCGCCCAGGACCGCCCGCTCACCCAACTCGACGGCGGCGCGCATGTACGCGCGGTTCTTCCGCTCGAACGTGCGGTCCGCGAAGACCTCCTCGATCGTCACGGCGCTGGCGCGCGTATGGACGAGGCCCTTGTCGAACGACGCGAGCACGCGCTCGAACCGCGCCGCCCTCGCGCCGAGCCAGCGGAGGACGTGGCGCCGGACGGTCTCCTGGTCGTATCGATGCTCGGGGAGGGCCGTCGCCGTGGCGCGGATGGTGCTCATGCCCGCTCCAGCATAGGTGCCAGGGTGATGGGGAGGGGTGCGGGGAGGGGGCGCGAGCGTGGCGCCGCTCGATCCATCCGGACTGGAGCAAGGCACCAGCGGCGGTCCGCCCGCTGTCCGTCGGCGGACTCTTCCGCGCGGAAGGTCGATTCGGTTGCAGGCCGGTCGAGAGCACCCGAGGCACACGCCACTCCATCGGCAGGGGCCTCCCTGACCGGGGGCCGCGCGGCGGGGGGCGCGCCCCTTCCGCGGAGGCCGCCTACAGGTCCATCGTCGTGATCGGCCGGACGACGGGGTTCTTGGGGATCACGGTGATGCCGCTCGCGGTGACGAACCAGCCGCGGTCGCGGTCGGCCTCGGCGTCGAAGCCGACGCGCGTGCCCCGCGCGAGCACGACGTCCTTGTCGATGATCGCGCGGCGGACCTGGCACTCGCGCTCGACCGTGACCCCGTCGAAGAGGATCGAGCCCGTGACCTGGCTGAAGCTGTGGACCCGCACGTTGCGCCCTACGATCGACTCCTTGATCATCGCGCCGCTCACGATGCTGCCGGGGCCGACGATGCTGTGGCGCGCCTCGCCGATGCGGCCCTCGGTGTCGTGGACGAACTTCGCCGGGGGCGCGCTCGAACCGATCGTGTTGATCGGCCACTCCCGGTTGTAGAGGTTGAGGCTCGGCACGACCTCCTTCAGGTCCATGTTCGCCTCGTAGTAGGCCTCCAGCGTGCCGACGTCGCGCCAGTAGAGGTTCTTCGACCCCTCGGGCCGGCCCGGGATCTGGTTCTTCTCGAAGTCGTAGGCGAAGACGCGGTGGCCGCCGGCGACGAGGCGCGGCAGGATGTCCTTGCCGAAGTCGTGCGACGACGACGCGTCCTTCGCGTCCTCCTCCAGCATCGCGTCGAGGATGTCGCGGCTGAAGACGTAGTTGCCCATGGAGGCATAGCAGCGCGTCGGGTCCCCCGGCATCGTCGGCGGGTGCGCGACCTTCTCGTGGAACGCGTCGATCCTGCCGTCGCGCCCCGCCCCGATGACGCCGAACCGCGACGCCTCCGCCGCGTCCACGGGGATCGCCGCGATCGTCACGTCGGCCTGGTTCGACACGTGCTCGCGCATCATCTGCGCGACGTCCATGAAGTAGATGTGGTCGCCGCCGAAGATGCAGACGAGGTCGGGCCGCGTCTCGCGGATGAGGTTCAGGTTCTGGTAGATCGCGTCCGCGGTGCCCGCGTACCAGATCTCGCCCGCCGTCTGCATCTGGGCGGGCACCGAGATGATGAAGTTGCCGGGGCGGAGGTTCGTGCCCGCCCACGCGCGGTGGACGTGCTCGTTCAGCGACTGGCTCTTGAACTGGGTCAGCACGTAAATCGAGCGGATTCCCGAGTTCACGAAGTTGGACAGCACGAAGTCGACGATCCGGTAGATCCCGCCGAACGGGACGGCGGGCTTGCTGCGGTAGTCGGTCAGGGGCCGGAGCCGGTTGCCGCGGCCTCCGGCGAGGATCATGCCCAGGACCCGGCGCCTCATAGGGCAGGATGCTAGCAGTTTCGCCTGCCGATTTCATGGCGCCATTGGCTCGACCTATGGGGGTGCGCTGTTGTAAGCTCGACTCTGGTAAGGAGATAGGCGTGCGATGGCGGTGGACCGTTGACGCCGCGCGATTTGGACATGTCCCGCTCCGCGGCGAGGATGGTGGGCGGTGAAGCTGGTCACGGCGGTGCTCGCCCCCGAGAGGCTCGACGCGGTCGTCGCCGCGCTCGCGTCGGTCGAGGTCTACCGGATGACGGTGACCGAGTGCCGCGGCGTCGTGCGCGGCGGGGGCGGCCCCGAACTCTCGCCGAAGCTCAAGCTCGAGATCGCCGTGAACGAGAATTTCGTGGCGCCCACCGTCGACGCGATCCGGCGCGGCGGCAAGGAGTCCGAAGAGGGCGGGGCGGCCTTCGGAAAGGTCTTCGTGACCGAACTGCTGGACGTGGTCCGCATCCGCACCGGGGAGCGCGGGCCCGACGCCATCTAGAGAGATCCCGAACTGGGCGATAAGGACTTGTAGAGACAGGAATCAGGAGAACAGATACCGATGAAACCCGCAGACGTGATCGCCTATGCCCGCGAGAAGGGCGTGAAGGTCGTCGACCTCCGGTTCGTCGACCTGCTCGGCACGTGGCAGCACACGAGCGTGCCGGTCCAGCGCCTCACCCCCTCCAGCTTCGAGGAGGGCTTCGGCTTCGACGGCTCGTCGATCCGGGGCTGGAAGACCATCGACCAGAGCGACATGCTCATGTTCCCCGACCCGGCGACCGCCTTCATGGACCCCTTCTACGCCGAGCCGACGCTCGTCCTCAACTGCAACATCGCCGACTGCATCACCCGCGAGCCCTACAACCGCGACCCGCGCAACGTCGCGCGCAACTGCGAGGCCTACGTGCGCTCGACCGGCCTCGCCGACACGATCTTCCTCGGCCCCGAGGCGGAGTTCTTCGTCTTCGACGGCATCACCTGCGACACCGGCACGAACTACGGCTTCTACCGCATCGACAGCCGCGAGGGCGCGTGGACCCAGGGCCACGACGAGAAGCCGAACCTCGGCTACAAGGTCAAGCCGAAGGGGGGCTACTTCCCGGTGCCCCCGACCGACCAGCTCATGGACCTGCGCAGCGAGATGATGCTGCGGATGATCGAGGCGGGCATCGAGGTCGAGACGCAGCACCACGAGGTCGCGACCGCGGGCCAGTGCGAGATCGACATGCGCTTCAACCCGCTGCTGAAGATGGCCGACCAGCTCACGCTCTACAAGTACATCGTGAAGAACGTCGCGCGCCGCCACGGCAAGACCGCGACGTTCATGCCCAAGCCCCTCTACGGCGACAACGGCTCCGGCATGCACTGCCACTTCAGCCTCTGGAAGGGCGGCACGAACCTCTTCTTCGGCAACCTCTACGCGGGCCTCTCGCAGCAGGCGCTCTGGGCCATCGGCGGCATCCTGCGCCACGCGCCGGCCCTGCTCGCGATCACGAACCCGACGACGAACTCCTACAAGCGGCTGGTGCCCGGCTACGAGGCGCCGGTCAACCTCGCCTACAGCTCGCGCAACCGCTCGGCGAGCATCCGCATCCCGACCTACAGCCCCTCGGAGAAGGCGAAGCGCTTCGAGTTCCGCTGCCCCGACCCGACGACGAACCCCTACCTCGCCTTCGCCGCGATCACGATGGCGGCGATGGACGGCATCCAGAACAAGATCGACCCGGGCAAGCCGATGGACAAGAACATCTACGACCTGCCCCCGGAGATCCTGAAGGAGATCCCGAACACGCCGGGCTCCCTCGCCGCGGCCCTCGACGCGCTGGAGCGGGACCACGACTTCCTGCTGCGCGGCGACGTCTTCTCGATGGACCTCATCGAGACCTGGATCGACTACAAGCGCAAGAACGAGGTCGACCAGATCGCGCTGCGGCCGCACCCGCACGAGTTCTCGATGTACTTCGATTCCTGAACGCGCGGGCGCGCTCAGGAATCCTGGAGCGGCGTGTCCGAGCGGTGCTCGGACAAGCCGCGGAAGTACGAGGTGAGCAGGTCCTGGAGGCGGGGGGCGTCGAGGACGCCCTGGCCGACGAGGATCTCCCCGAGCGGGGGGGTGGCGGCGCGCTGGACCGCGAGCAGCCGGTCGAGGCCCGCCTCGTCGAGGAAGCCCTTCGCGACGGCGATGGAGCCGAAGCTGCTCCGCTCGTCGATCTGCTGGTCGAGCACCAAGAGCACCTGCTCCACCGTCAGCGCGCCGCTCTCCACCGCGAGGCGGCCGAGGAAGGGGCGGCGGCGCTGCTGGCGGTCGAGCGCGCCGAGAAGCGCCTCCGGCGTCAGCACGCCGCGCCGCAGCAGGAACTCGCCGAACCGCACGGCGCCAAGTTTACTACACTCCGCCGATGCACCGCGTTGCCCTGCTGCTGCTGCTCCCGGCCTGCGCGAGCGTGGACGTGCACGTCGCCGCCTGCCGCGACGGGGACGGCATCCGCGCCTGCTTCCGGCGCGCGCGGCCGGGCACCGCCGGCTACACGGCGAAGCTCTCCGCCGATGCGGGCGAGTTGGCGGAGGTCACCCACTCCCCCGATCGCCTCTCGGTTTCGGTCCATTGGAAGGGGGCGCGGGGGAAACTGCGCTGCGCCTTTCCCTACGGCGGCACCGGCGAGCTCATCGCGGGCGAGGAGACCGGATCGACGCGGGTCGAGTACGTCTTCCTCGACGAGGAGGGGATCCGCGTCCGGGCGCATCTGCCCGCGGCGTGCCCGATGCGCGCGGGCATCGGGCTGGACATCGAGGTGCCGGCTTCGCGGTTGCCCGCGACGCTCTCGGTCGACGGAGTCCCGGCGACAGTGCTCGCGCGCCCCCGCACCCCCTGGACGCTCGTCCTCGCCGAGGACGGGCTGCTCTCCGAGCGGGACCTCGTCTGTACGATCCGCTGCGCCGACGGCTCGGAGCGCCTCTTCCTCGTGGGCATCGACGCCGACGGCACCCCTTCAGCGGTCACCGGGACCGTCCGAAATTGGTAGCGGCGGATAGAATCCGGAAACCATGGCGGACGGTGAGAAGTACGCGGGGGTCATCTTCCCGGAGTACTACGAGGACATCTTCACGGAGGAGGACCTCGACTTCCGTTTCCGCCTCATCCGCACGCACATCCACCCCAAGCTGCGCGTGCTGCTGAGCGGCTGTCTCGCCGAGGTCGGCGACCTCTTCGAGACCGACCCCTACACCTTCTCGAAGATGGGGCGCGAGCCGAAGACCAACGACGGCGACGCCGAGCGGCTCCGCTGCGCGCTCTACAGCCTGAAGCCGAACGAGGTGCGCGGCACCGGCTTCCCCAACCTCCGGTCGAGCAGCGGGCGCGGGCGCCACGTCGCCGACTTCGATCTCTCGTTTTTTGCCGACCGCGACGGGCTCGGGCTCGAACTGCACATCGGCCGCATGGAGGAGTTGAACCTCCTCGCGGATGTCTACGAGACCTACCGCGACCAGATCGACGCGCTGCTGACCTTCGTGCGGCTGGGGGTGGACGGGCCGGGCGAATCGCGCCTGCTCTCGCTCAACGGCATGATCCGCACCGCGAAGGAGTCGGCCGAGAAGTGGCTCGCGATCTTCGAGCCGCGCTACCCCTTCCCCATCGCCGCCTGCGACTTCATGGCGCGCTTCGAGGACTGCTTCCTCGCGCTCTACCTCGTCTACGACGCGATGCTCTGCCGCGCGCTCGGCATCGAGGACCGCTTCCAGCCGCACTTCGAGACGCTGGAGCAGCGCTATCGCCAGAGCGCCCGGATCGACGAGGATCCCGAGGCGTTTACCTAGGAGCTTGTCCGGGTCATGGCCTTCAGCCACGCTTCGGGGCCAACCGGTCCCGGACAAGCTCCTAACCCGACGCGACGCGAGCCCTGGGTCTCCATGAGCCATCGCCGCGCATGCGCGCAACCTACGGCCGGGTGCGGACAGCGAACTCCCTTTCACTTAAGAGTTTGTCCGACGAATAGTCGGACAAACTCCTAGGGCAGCGCGTAGAGCAGGCGTCCGAAGAGGGAGAGGGAGTCGCCGTCGCGGAAGCCGGCGACGGCGGCGCAGTGGGGGGGCACCGCGGCAGCCGTCGCACCGAAGAGCGCCGGGAGCGCGCCGCGGTCCGCGGGGGCGAGGCCTGTGGCGCCCTGTCCGCCGTAGACGATGCCGATCAGGTAGTCGCCCTTGCCCGCCTTGCCGAGTTCGCGCATCGCCGTGAGCGCGCTGCCGCCGTCGCTCCGCGTCGTCTCGCCCGCGAGGCGCTGCCTCACGGTGCGGACCAGCGTGTCGGCCCGCCGGCCGCCCGCGAAGACGAACCAGTCCCCGACCTCGCCGTAGGCGAGCGGCAGGCCCCGTTCGTCGCCAAGGGCGCCGATGAGGGGCCAGGCGGTCTCCGGGGCGCCGTCGAGGACCGGGTCGGCCCCCGCCACCCAGAGCGAGAGCGCCGTCAGGTCGGAGACCTCCCGCCGGTCCACCACCCAGGCCCCCGCCGACCACCGGGGCCCCGCGCGCACCTTCGCGAGGACCGGGGAGGGGGGGCCGGCGCCGAGGCGGCCCAGCAGCACGAATCCGACCTCGCCGCCGAGGATCTCGAGCCCGAACGCGAGGCCGCCCCCGGCGTCGCTGCCCGACAGCGCCTCGCGCAGGAGCCGTTCGAGCAGCACGCGGTCGGCCCGCTCCTTCACGCCGCAGTGGACCGCGAGGCGGCTGGCCGCGAACGAGGCGAACGCGACCGGCGGAAGGCCCGTCTCGACCCGGAGCGCGAGGCTCCCCGGCAGGAGGTCGAGGAGCCCCCCCGCGGCCGGGCGCCCCTCTCGGAGGAGGCGCGCGCTCTCCCCCTCCGGCGCCGGGCGGAAGCGGCCCCGGAACTCGATGCCGCCGTCGGCGAGCGCGAGACCGAGATCGAGGCGGTCGCCGGGCGAGGCGAAGAGTTGCATCAGGGGGTGGTGGTGGACGCGCAGCGCGAGGTCGCCCGGCGGCAGCGGATCGCCGCCCGACGCATCCTTCGCCGGGCGCGCCGGCGCACCCTCCTCGAGCACCACCCAATCCCCCTCCTCGCGGATCGCGACCCTTGTCGCGAGAGCGCTCAACGCTCGATTGAGCACGCTCTTGTCGGCCGCGGGCAGATAGCGCGCGCTCGCGCCGCCCGGGAAGAGGGCGTATCCGGGTGCGCGCGCGGCCGCGAGCCCCTCGACCGTCTCGACGAGGCCCGGGCGGCCGAGCATGCGCAGCAGCGCCGCGTGGGCGAGCGGCGTTTCGGCGAGGCCCTGCGCCGTCGGGAGGCGCACGACGAGGGAGGGCGCCTCCGGCAGGAGGCGGAGGAATCCGTCCACGGGCCATGCGGAGGGGGCTGCGGGGGCCGGCGGGGGGCCGCCGCCGCCGCACGCGGCCAGCAGCAGCGGCATGAGCCGGACGAGAGTGGCAACCCGCATCGGGTGCCACGATACCAGCTTGGGCCCGGCTACTTCTCCGCCGCCAGCGCCGCGGCGATCTTCGCCGCGGCCTCGGCCATCTGCGTGGAGCGGACGCGAAGCGCGCAGCGGATCGCGCCGCCTTCGAGCGTGACCGCGATCGAGGCAGGCAGGCGCCAGCGGAGCGACATCCCCTTCAGCGCGCGCCCCTGCGGATGCCAGTAGGGCGCGGCTTCGCGGCAGCCGTCGAAGAGCGCCGCGAGGTTGACCGACGCGGCGGCGAGGCGGTAGGGGAAGAGCGTGGCCGCCTCGAGGTTGTGGTCGTTGTCGGCGGGGCGCCCGTTCCGCAGATGGTCGATGAAGCGTTCGGTGGCCGGACGCGCGGTCTGTCCGATGACGATGCAGAGCTTGTCCGAGACCGTGGCGGCGTAGCCGATGACCGGCCCGCGCAGCAGCACGCTCAGCGTGGAGGCCACGAGGCCCTTGTCGCGCCACTCCTGGAGGCGGCTCCGGCTGATGTTCCCGGTGATCGCGCCGACCTGGACGCCGCTCCGCTCGAAGGCCGCGGGTTTCCAGTCGAGCTGGCCGCCGGGACCGGCGACCAGCGCGAGAAGCTCCGTGAACTCGGAAGAGCCGAAGTAGCCCTCCGTGCCGGCGACGTCGTCGAGATCGGCGACGAGCAGGATCGTGCCGAGCCCGTCCGGGGTGAGGTCGAGCATCACCGAGACGTCGCGGCCGAAGGCCGCGAGCAGGCCGCGCAGCGCCGCCAGCTCCTTCGAGCGGGCGAGCTTCGGGGCCGGGATCAGGTCGCGCGCGAGGTTGAGGAAGAGCCCCTCCCAGTCGAGGGGGCGAGCGGCGAGCTCCGCGTAGAGCGTCCCGTTCGACGGCAGCCAGCGCGCCGCGTCGGAGGTCGCCGGCTTCATCTTCTCGAGGAAGAAGGCCGTCGGGCTCTCGCGGTTGGGCGCGAGGCGCAGGTCCGCGCGCACGCCCCCCTGGCCGGCGCGCAGCGCGAGGTCGACGCGCTCGATGTCGGTGGGCAGCGGGCCGAGACAACCGTCGAGCCACCGGAAGTCGGGGCCCAGCGCGCCGCCCGCCTCGGTCAGGATGGAACCGATGCGCGGCACCGCCTCGGGCGCGACGAGGACGCTGAGGTTCCCCGGCAGGTGGAACCCCTTCCGGAACCCGGGCTCGTAGGCGGAGACGACCTCGGGCGCCCCGGCGACGCAATAGACCCCGTCGATCGCCTTCATCCGCCCTTCCGCCTCCTCGTGGCTGCGCGTCGGGAGGATGGCCGCCCAGCCGAGCTTCGTCGGGATCAGCGCGAAGGGTCGTTGCGCGTCGATCTGGACGGGCTCGGGCAGCTTCAGCATCGCGCGCAGAAGGTTCTCGACCGCGTCGCCGGGCAGCGCGAGGGAAGGCAGCAGCGCGGCCACCGCGCGCAGCTCGGGAATCGCCTCGCGCTGGAGCGCGGTCCGGTCCTCGAAGCGGAGCACGAGCGGGGCACCGTCGGGGTAGTAGGGCGCGAGCGTGTCCGGGACGAGGCCGATGACCGAAGGCGAGGGCTTGCTCCCCTTCACCGGGCGCCGCGATGCCGCGGCGGCGGCCGCATCCAGCTCGAAGCCCCCCTTCGCCATCAGCGAGCGGTCGCGCAGACCGGGGTCCCCGCATGCCACGAGCATGAGACCGATCGAGAGCAGATACGTAGCGGCCCGGCGCATGGGCATTCTCCGGGAGCCTATCGACCCAAGCCGAGGGGCCGCTTGAGGCCGGTCCGGGCCGCGGGCGGCGGCCGCCCGGCCGCGCCGCGCCATGGGCCGTCCCGGCGAGGCCCGTCGTCGGGGAGACGGCCTACCGCGAGGCGCGCGCGGGGATGGGACGCCCCTCGCCGCTCCCCGCCTCGATCAGGACTCCTCGCAGGTCACTCGGCAAGGTGCCCCGTGAGCCTGATCCGGTCGAACGAGGGGGAGTTTCCCCATGTCTGGAGCCCCACGCCGAGGCTTGGCAGGCGGGGGGCGTCCACGCCGTCGAAGAGCGGGACGCCGTCCACGGCGAGCCACCACTTGCTCGCGCTGCGGCGCAGCGTGAGGCGGTGGCTCTCCGCCGGGGCGACCTCCGCGCCCGGCTGCAGGTAGAGCAGCTTGTCGTAGCGGTACCAGTGGCAGCGGAGCTTGCCTTCGTGCTCGTCGAGCACGAAGGTGTGGCCCGACTGCGCGTCGTTCTCGTTCTCGCCGTCGATCGTGAGGCCGAACTTGCCCGGCAGCGTCTTGCCGCCGCCGACGACGAGTTCGAGCTCGAACGAGTCGAGGCGCGCGAGTTCCGGCGACCGCAGCCAGAGGATGTTCGCGGGCCCGTCCTTCGGCTTGTCCGGGTCGACGAGGAAGCGCTGCCAGAGGCCGTGCTTCTCGGTGCCCTGCGGCACGAGGAAGCCGTTGCGCGTGTCCCACTTCCCGACGCCGACCATCCACCGCGCGCTCGCGAAGCTCTTGAACTCGTCGGCGACGACCGGCAGCGAGCGGCCCTTCGGCGGTGCGTAGCGCGGCACCTCCGCCTCGTGGTCCTCCGCCGAGTGGATCACCCCCTGGAGCGGCCTCCCGTCGCGCGCGACGATGCGCAGCAGGAAGCCCCACGCGCCGTCGCCGTTGTGCACCTTGAGCAGCACGCGGTTCCACCCCTGGCGCAGCGTCACGTCCGCGAAGTCGTCGTCGAACGTGAAGCCGCGGCGCGTGTCGCGCTTCTCGATCAGCTCGCCGTTGAGCAGCAGCGTGTGGCCGTCGTCGCTGCCGATCCAGATGCGCGCGGGCTGCTCGGTCTCGCTGCGCACATAGGCGAGCGCGAAGGCGCACGCATGTTCCGGATACCCGTAGCCCTGCGCGCGCAGGTCCACGTACCCGGTCACCTCCACCGTCGCCGCCTTCCAGTGCGCGGTCTCGAAGCCGTACTGCACGGGCTTCGTCGTGTCGATCGTGGTCTCCGGCGGCAGCACGACGTAGGCCGTCTGCTGGCGCGCGTGGTAGGGCCCGAGCACGAGGTAGCCATCCACGATGCCGAGCAGGCGCTTGTACGCGAGGATCTGCGGCGCGTCCCCGGCGGCGGCCGCCCCTTGCAGAAGCCCGTAGAGCGCGCTCGGCGCGAGCGGACCCCGCGGCTCCGCCTCGAGCACGCCGCGCAGCAGGGCCCCCGCGCCCCCATGATCTCCGCGCGAGGCGCGGAAGAGACCCTGCCGGGTCTCCGACAGGAGCCTCTCCGCCTCGAGCGGCACGAGCGCATAGTCCGCGCGCGAGACCGGCCAGCCCCACTCGGCGAGCGTGTCGAAGACGCCCGGCCCGTAGTGGCGCGCCATCAGGTAGCCGAGAAAGCGCATGATCTGGTGCTCGCGCTCGGGCCACCCGCCGAACTGCGCGTCGCGCATCTGCCGGAACGCCGTGCGGTAGGGCGTCCAGTCGAAGGGCGCCTCCCCGGGCGGCAGCAGCGTGAAGAGCATGCCGGCCGAGGGGCGGTAGGGCTGGATGTCGAAGTAGCGCACCGCGCGCCCGAGGTAGTAGCGCACGAACTGGTCTCGCGCCGCGGTGATGAAGTGCTGCGCCTCCGCCGTCTGCCCGAGCGCGTCGAGCGTGAACCCCGCGGCGAAGTCCGCGAGCCCCTCGGTGAACCCCTGGTGCAGCCAGCCGCGGCCGAAGATGCAGTGGCCGAGTTCGTGATAGTGCAGCATGCCCGCGATCGGCGGGCGGATCGCGCGGTCGCCGATGCGGATGAGCTTCCCGCCGGCGAGCCCGCCGCCGAACTCGAAGGTCTCCTGGTAGTAGACGCAGAGGCGGACGCCGTCCGCCGTGAGCGGCTGCGCGGCGAGATCGGACTGGTAGATGTAGGCGAGATCGAGCATCGCGAGGTCCTTCGGCGGCAGCGCCGAGACGAAGACCTTGGGCCCGAGGTGGATGAAGTGGCGCGAGAGCCTCGTGTCGAGGCGGTCGAAGCGCTCGTCGAGCAGCACCTTCTTCGCCGCCTCGCGCTGCGCGGCGGGCACGTCGGCCACCGCCGCCTCCTCGGTGCGCCGCCGCAGATCCATCGCGCCGTTCTTCTCGTCCTGGTCGAACTCGCCGGTGCCGATCTCCTGGCAGACGCGCACGACCGCGCGGTAGAGCTTCTGGTCCAGCAGCTTCTCCGCCGCCCTCAGCAGCGCCTTGCCCTCCCGCTTCGTCTTCAGCACCTGCGCCGCGAGTTCCTTGTCTGCGTCGGTGGGCTGCTCGGTGAGCTTGCGCAGCATCGAGCGGATCTCCTCCTCCTGCTGCTTCACGCGGTCGGCGTCCACGCCGAGCAGCTCGATGACCGCGCGCCGCACGAGGATGCTCGCGTGGAGTTCGTCCTTGTCGCGGAAGCGGTCGGCGGCGAGGGTGTAGACGCGGATCCTCTCCTCGGCGACGTGCTTGGCGACGACGGCGGACTCGGTCGGAGAGAGGGGGGGCTCGGGGGCCGGCCCGACCTTCAGGTAGAGGTCGCGCAGCCGCGCCTTCCCGGCGGTGTCCGGAGTGGCCCGCAGCGCCTCCTCGAAGAAGGCGAGCGCGTCGGCCGGCCGGCCGGCCCCGAGGGCCTCGATCGCCTTGCTCTCCGCCTCCGCGGCGGCGGGATCGGTGCCGAGCAGGAGGAGCAGCAGCAGGGGGGCCACGGGGGGGATTCTAGCGGCTCAAGTCCCGCGGGACTCTTCCGATACTGCGAACCGGTGAAACTCCAGCGCCATGAAACCTCCGTTACCGACCGGCGCGACTTCCCGCGGCTCTCCGGCTCCTTCAAGGTCCGGTTCGGCATCTGCGGCGCGCTCGGGCGGGAGGTCCCCGGGTTCACGAACAACCTGAGCCTCGGCGGGATCTCGTTTGTCAGCCCGGCCACGCAGGCCAAGCTCGGCGACCAGATCGCCGTCGAGATCTCCGTCCCCGGCTTCGAGGACCCGCTCTACTTCCTCGGGCAGGTGGTCCGCGTGCACGACGAGGCGAGCGGGACCGAGATCGGCTGCCGCTTCGACTGGCTCGGGAAGTCCGACAGCTACCGGGAGAAGCTGAAGGCCTTCCTCGGCGCGCACGACGGCGCCGCCGCCGAATAGCGACCCCCCGGGCGGTCTCGCGCACAATGGGAGGGCGATGGAATTCGCCCTGCCGCTCTTCCTCGGCTGCCTCTTCGCGAGCGCGTTCTTCTCCGGCTCCGAGGTCGCGATGCTCTCGGCCAGCCGCCTCAAGCTGCGGCGGTACCAGGCCCAGGGCGACCGGACCGCGGAGCGCATCCTCGCGCTGGTCGAGAACCCCCGGCGCCTCCTCGCGGGCATCCTCGTCGGCAACAACATCGTCAACACGCTCGCGACCGGCGTCGCCACCGCCTGGTGCGCCGAGCGCTTCGGCGCCGGCCCCGGCCTCGCGATCGCGACGCCGGTGACGGTCGTGCTGCTGGTCATCTTCGCGGAGTACCTGCCGAAGGCGATCGCGGCCGTGCACCCGATCGGCTTCTCCCGCGTCGCCGTGAGGCCGCTCTCGGTGCTGCTCGTCGTGCTGACGCCCGCCGTGAGGCCGCTCGTCTGGCTGACGCGCCCGCTCGGCCGGCTCGTCGGCCGCAGTTCGGACATCTTCGGCCTCGCCGAGGTCCACTCCGCCGTCAGCGAGGGGGTGCGCACCGGCGCCGTGGAGGGCACGATGGAGCGCGTGCTGCGCGGGGGGCTCAGCCTCGAGTGGAAGCGCATCGCCGACGTGCTCGTGCCGCGCGTGGACGTCTCCGCGATCGACGCGAACGCCGACTACGCGACCTGCCTCGACGCCTTCCGCACCGAGGGGTACTCGCGCATGCTCGTCATGGAGGGCACGCCCGACGCGGACGTCGGCTACCTCGCGGCGAAGGACTTCCTCAACATCACCGAGGAGCAGCGCGCGGGCTGGACCGCGCGCGGCGGGGCGCGGCAGGCGCTGCGCGTCCCCGCGACCACCGCGCTGCAGGACCTGCTGCTGCGCATGCGCCAGAGCGGCATCCACTTCGCGGTCGTGAAGGACGAGTACGGCGGCACCGAGGGCATCGTGACGCTGGAGGACGTCCTCGAGGAACTCGTCGGCGAGATCCGCGACGAGCACGACAGCGAGGAGACGCCCCCGGTGCGGCCGGTGAAACCCGGCGTCTGGGCGGTGCGCGGCGACGTCAGCGTGAAGGACCTGGAGTCGCGCCTCGGCCTCACCTTCGCGGCGGAGGAGAGCCGCACGATCGGCGGCTTTGTCGCCGAGGAGCTCGGGCGCGTGCCCCGGGAGCAGGACCTGGTCGTGCTCGACAAGTTCCGCGTCCGCGTGCTGCAGACCGACGAGAACCGCGTGCTGCTCGTCCGCGTGACGCGCACGGGCTAGGAGTTTGTCCGGGTAATGGCCTTCAGCCACGCTTCGGGGCCAACCGGACCCGGACAAACTCCTGATTCGACACGACGCGAGTCGTGGGTCTCCATGAGCCGTCGCCGCGGTCGAGGGGGGGGCTCCTGCGCAAGTGGTGGCCCTCCGCCTCACTCCCTCGCGGCGGCCAGCTTGAGGAGGTCTTGTCCCGTGCACGCGAGGAGGCCGGGAGATCGAGGTCGTGCCGGACGGTGTCCCGTACGAAGTGCGCCAGGTTGCCCTCGGGAACCAGAGCAGCACGGTCGCCGGGAGCATCCAGACCTGCTCCACCAGATCCTCTCGGCCACGCCCGCTGTCTTGGCCATGCGCAAGCGACGGCCGAGCACCGACAGCGAACCCGTTTCACTGAGGAGTTTGTCCGACGAATAGTCGGACAGACTCCCGGCCCCCCCGCGCCCCCCCCCGGATCGCCGCCGTCCCGCCGCTCCGCCCCTCGGGGTTCAAGGCCCGCACAGCGGTCGACGGGCCCCGTTTCTTGCCGCCACGGGCTATACTCCGCAGTTCTCGCCGGGCCTGTAGCTCAGTTGGGAGAGCGCTTCGTTCGCAATGAAGAGGTCGGGAGTTCAACTCTCCCCAGGTCCACCAGATCATTCGCGAACGCTTCCCGGCCGGGGCTCACGCTCCCGCCGGGAAGCTTCGTATCTAGCTCGAAGAGGCAGGAGCGACCATGATCCGCGTAGATGGGTTGACGAAACGGTACGGGGACTTCCTCGCGCTGGACGGCGTGGGGTTCGAGGTGCCCAAGGGGGAGATCCTCGCCTTCCTCGGGCCGAACGGCGCGGGGAAGTCGACGACGATGAAGATCCTGACGGGCTTCATCTCGCCCACCGCGGGCAGCGCGACGATCGGCGGCCTCGACGTCGTCGAGCACAGCATCGAGGTGCGGCGCCGCATCGGCTACCTGCCGGAGACGACGCCGCTCTACTACGACATGCAGGTCAACGAGTTCCTGCAGTTCGCGGGGAGGCTCCGCGGCATCCCGAAGGGGGTGCTCGGGGGGCGGCTCGGCTGGGTCGCGGAGATCTGCCACCTCGACCGGTTCTGGAAGCGGCCCATCGGCGTGCTCAGCCGCGGGCAGAAGCAGCGCGTCGGGTTCGCGCAGGCGATCCTGCACGACCCCGCGGTGCTCATCCTCGACGAGCCGACGGCGGGGCTCGACCCGAACCAGATCGTCGAGGTGCGCGCGCTGATCCGCAGCTTCGCGCAGCACAAGACGATCATCCTCTCGACGCACATCCTGCAGGAGGTCGACGCGATGTGCGACCACATCGTCGTGATCCACCAGGGGCGGATCGTCGCCGACCGCACCGCGACGGAGCTGAAGACGGCGCACGGGTCGCTCGAGGGCGCCTTCCGCGCGCTCACCGGGGCGGCCGAGAGGGTGGGGGCCGCGGGGGAGGAGGTGGCCCATGCGTAGCCTCGCGGTGCTCGCCCTCAAGGAGGTGCGGCAGCTCTTCCTCTCCCCGATCGCCTACGCCTTCCTGATCGTCTTCGTCTTCTTCGTGACCTACCAGTTCTTCCGCACGTTCTTCCTGATCGAGATCGCGGCGATGGACCGCTTCTTCTACTGGATCCCGTTCGCGTACGCGGTGGTGATCCCCGGCATCACGATGCGCATGTGGGCGGAGGAGCGCAAGCAGGGCACGATGGAGTTCCTGCTCACCTCGCCGATCGAGACGTGGCAGATCGTCACGGCGAAGTTCCTCGCGGGCCTCGCGCTGGTCTCGCTCTGCCTGCTCCTGACGATCTTCGTGCCCTACACCGTCGGCCACTACGGAGACCTCGACCCGGGCCCGGTCTGGGGCGGCTACCTCGGCGCCGTCCTGATGGGCGGCACCTGCATCGCGGTCGGCATGTTCTGCTCGGCCTTCACGCAGGACCAGATCGTCTCCTTCCTCGCCGGCGTCAGCGTGCTGCTGACGCTCGTGCTCATCGGCTCCGACTGGGTGCTGACGGAGTTCGAGCCCGGCAGCACCTTCGGCGCCTTCGCCCGGACCGTGAGCCCGACGACGCACTTCGAGTCGATCGGCCGCGGCGTGCTCGACCTGCGCGACCTCTACTACTTCGGGTCGATGATCGTCCTCTTCCTGTTCCTGAACACGCGGGTCATCGACCTGCGGCGCTGGAGGTAGCCCGTGGCCATCGTGAAGCAGTACGAACGCTACCTGCTCAACCGCATCGTGCAGACGGTGCTCGTCCTCGTCCTCGTCGGCGCGGGCTTCAAGATCGTCGACCGGATGTTCGTCCGCTGGGACCTGACCGAGGACCAGCGCTTCACGATCTCCGAGGCGAGCCGGCGCATGGCGCGGCAGCTGACGGACCCGCTGACGATCCGCGCCTACTTCAGCGCCAACCTGCCGGAGCGGTTCGCCCCCATCGCGCGGCAGGTCTACGACATCCTCGCGGAGTACCAGGCGGCCGGCGGCGGCAAGGTGACCGTCGAGCGCTACGACCCCGACGAGAGCATGCGCGACCGCGGCGACGCCGAGAACTACGGCATCCGCCCCGCGGAGCTGCACATCTTCAAGGCGTCGGAGCGGAGCGCGATCTACGCCTACGGCGGCATCGTGATGCTCTACCGCGACCGCGCGAGCGAGGTCATCGACATCGCCGCGCGCTACAACCAGGGCTACGAGGGGCTCGCGGCGCTCGAGTACGAGATCAGCTCCCGCATCGCGCGCCTCGCGAACGAGAAGACGACGGTCGGCCTCGCCGGCAGCCTCATGCGCGAGGAGCCGCCCAACCCGATGATGCCGCAGCGCGGCGGCCCGCAGCCCGAGTTCGAGGGGCTGCGCAAGATCCTCGGCGTGGGGTTCGAGGTCGAGTCCGTGGACCTGAAGGAGAAGGACCTCGACCCGAAGAAGGTGCCGCTGCTGCTGCTCGTGCGCCCGAAGGAGATGAGCGAGGTCGAGGTCTTCCGCCTCGACCAGTACCTCGTCCAGGGCGGCCGCGTGATGATCTTCGTCTCGCAGGGCACGATCGAGCGCCCGCCGTGGGGCGAGGACACCTTCCAGTGGAAGCCCTTCAAGACCGGTCTCGACGACTGGCTGCGCTTCCAGGGCCTGAGCATCCCGAACGAGTTCGTGCTGCACTACGGCAACGCCTTCTCGATCCCCGTCGAGGTGAACCTCGGGGGGCTCCGCGCGCGCGTCGAGAAGCCGAACTGGTTCTGGCCCGTCGTCGCCTCGGACAAGTCCTTCGACCGCCAGAACCCGGCGATCCAGAAGCTGAAGCAGGTCGCCTTCCTCTGGCCCCATCCGGTGGACATCATCGCCGACAAGGCGTCGGCCGACCGGAAGGCGACGGTGCTCGTGCAGTCGCACGAGGGCGAGTCCTGGCGCTGGAAGGACACCAACCGCATCGACTTCCGCCGCCTCTCCGCGAAGCAGGACGGCCCGACGAGCACGCAGTCGAGCCCGCTGGTCGTCGCGGTGGAGGGCAAGTTCAAGTCCTTCTACGCCGACCGGGGTGCGCCGCCCTCGCTCGGCGGCGGGGAGAAGAAGGAGGGGGCGCCGGGGGAGGAGGGTCCCGCGTCCCCCGAGCCCCCTGCCGAGGAACCGAAGAAGGAGGAGGCGCCGAAGGGGCCGGAGATCGTCAAGGAGAGTGCGGCCACGACGCAACTGGTCGTGGTCGGGAACTCGATCTTCGTCTCGGACCTGATGGGCCTGCAGGAGGGCGGCGACATGGCGGTGCAGGCGACGCTGCTCGCCTTCAACCTCGTGGACTGGCTCGCCGGCAGCCCCGACCTCATCGCGCTGCGCGCGAAGAAGTACGACCAGCGCCGGATCAACGACCTCGAGGAGATGCAGAAGCGCATGGAGGGGATCCAGGAGCGCTTCGAGAAGGAGGAGATCAACCTCGACCAGGCCCTCGCCGAGCGCGACCGCGCGAGGGAGGCCCAGACCGCGACGCGCAACGGATGGCGCTGGCGGAACATCCTCTTCCCCTGCGTCTTCGTCGTCGTCGCGGGGTGCGCCGTCTGGATCACGCGCGCGGGCCTGCGCGCGCGGCCGGCGCTGATCCCGCCGAAGGTGGCGCCGCCTTCGCACCCGGACTAGGAGGCAGAACACGATGAACCGCTCGAACCTGATCCTGCTCGCGCTGGTCGCGGTGGCCGGCGGTCTCTACCTGCTGCTCGACCGCTCCGATCCTCTGGCCGGCCATGGACCCGCGCAGCGCCTCTTCCCCGAATTCAACAAGGAGACCGCCGAGCGGATCGTGCTCAGCGGCGGGTGGAAGGGCACCGAGTACGTCTTCGAGCGGCGCAGTTCGTCCTGGAGCCTCGTGCTGCCGGGCGCGCGCGAGGGCTATCCGGTGAAGGCGGAGGAGGCGGGCAACTTCATCGACGCGGTCGCGAACCTGCGCCGCGAAAACCCCGCGGGCGACAGCGACGAACTCGCGCAGCAGACGCTCGCCGGCGAGCCCTACGGCCGCCTCGTGCAGGTCTTCGCGGGCAGCAAGGCCACGGCGGCCTTCCGCGTGGGCAAGAACCCGAAGCAGGCGTGGGACCACTTCTTCATCCGGCGCGAGGACGAGAAGGCGATCTACCGCACGCGCACGCTGCTGACCAAGGACCGCGACAAGGGGCCCGACACGTCGAGCCCCTTCGGCGGGGGCGTGCGCGGCTGGGACTGGAAGAACTACACCGGCGACATCTCGCGCTGGTTCGACACGCAGATCTGGAGCCTCGGCAGCGCCGAGGTCGTCGAGATCAAGCTGCACCGCGCCGACCTCGACGTCGCGCTCGTCCGCCTCGCCGACGAGAAGTGGGAGGCGCGGCCCTCGGGCGAGGGCCAGGAGCCCTTCCCGGCCGACACCGCCGCGGTGGACGACATCAAGAGCCGCGTCAACTACCTCTCGTTCGAGGAGGTCGTCGGCGGCACCTCCGACGAGGCGGTGCTGAAGGAGTACGGCCTCGACCAGCCCGAGATCACGCTCGTGCTGAAGCTGAAGAAGAAGATCGAGAAGAAGCCGGAGGAGCCGAAGAAGCCGGAGGAGGAGAAGCCCGAGGAGAAGAAGCCGGAGGAACCCGAGTACAAGGAGTTCGACGCGACGATCACCGTCGGCAGGAAGGTCAAGGTCAAGGAGCGCTTCGAGGAGGAGGAGAAGAAGGTCACCGAGGAGGAGTACTACGCGATCCGCGTCGCCGGCAACCACTGGGAGGAGGCCGAGCACGCGAAGCGCGAGAACTTCATCTTCCTCGTCTCCGACTACAAGGTCGCCAGCCTCAGGAAGAGCCTCGATGAACTGCGCCGGAAGGCCGAGGCGAAGCCGGAGGGGGAAGGGGAGGGGGCGCCGGGGGAGGGGAGCGGCTGCGGCGGCAAGGAGGCCGAGGGCTGCGGCTCGGGCGAGAAGGCCTGCGGGTGCGAGGAGACCGAACCCGGCTGCGGCTGCGGCTGCGGCTGCGCGGAGCCGGAGGACGGCGAGTAGCTGCGGCTCCACGGTGCCGGCGTGTCGAGCCGGCCGCAGCGCGCGAGGACCTTTTCTCGCGACTGTGCGGACACCGGGCTCTGCGGGGACCGGATCCCGAAGCGTCTTCCGTGCCGGACCCCTTCGCCAGCCTGCGGGACCGGCGCGCGCGCAAGAGCGGGCGGGCGGCCCGGCTACGGCCCCTTGCGGATCTCGAGGATCTCCTCCAGCGGCGGTGTCAGCAGGTCTGCCGAGAGGGAGGCGAGCAGGCGCTCGCGGTGGAGCTGGAGCAGCGAACGCTCGGCGTCGCTCCCGTCGGGCGGCGGGAGCGGCAGGCCGCGCGGTCGCGCCCGCGAGCGCGTCCTCTCCCGGAAGGCATCGATCAGGCCCGCGTCGTCGGTGCTCGCGAGCAACGCGAGCCAGCGGTGGCAGCGCGCCACGTACGCGCGCAGCGAGAGCCCCGCGCCGGCGAGCGACGTCCGGAGCTGGTCGAGCGCCATGTGCCGCGTCTCGTGCTGGTGGAAATAGCGGTCGGCGGGCGCCTCGGCGAAACGGCGGTCGAGCAGCCCGGCGAGCGGAGCGCGGATCGAGAGCCACGACTCGAACGAGGCCGCGTCGAACGCCGCCCAGGTGGACTCGCCCTCGCCCGCGGGCAGCGCCCGCAGCGCCTCGGCCCGCGCCTCGAGCTCCGTCTCGAACTTCTTCTGGCGCTCCTTGACCTCGTCCATCATGCCGTCGGCGTAGAACGAGAGCCCGAGCACGATCGCGAGCGAGATCCCGCCGAGAGTCAACAGCAGTTTCATCGGAGGTCCCCGTCCTGGCCGAAGCCGCGCTCGCCCTGTCGCCAGCGGCTCGCGCCCCGGGCGATGCCCGCGACGCCCTGATAGCGGTTCGCGCCGCCGAGATCGAGGAAGAAGCCATAGGGCTCCGCGTCCGGGCGGCGCGGCTCGCGGGAGTGGAAGCCCCACGCCTGCGCGCCGCAGCGGTACTCGTCGTCGCCCCCCTCGTCGATCAGGATGCCGAGCCCCGACAACGCATTGCCGGCCCCCTGGCAGAGTGTCATTCCGGTATAGCGGTCGTTCCCGGCGACGTCGTGCAGGATCCCGACGCTGAAGTCATGGCCGCACCCCTGGCTCGTGTTGCGACTGAAATAGCTGTCATCGCCCCCCTCGTCCACGACGCATCCCGCCGCCGCGTGGGTGCCGACCCCCTGCCCATACCAGGTCGTACGGTAGCGGTCGTCCCCGCCGCCGTCCACGAGAAGGCTGAGGCTGTACCAGTAGGCCGACCCCTGCCCGAAGACATCCGCGTCATAGCGATCGCTGCCGCCTCCGTCGAAGAGCATGCCGACGCCGCCCGGGATCTGCCCCGTCATCTTCCAGCGCCTCGGGCCACCTGCAGGATCATCCTCGATGTGGCCGAACCGGTGGCCGTAGCCCGACCCCTGCGCAAACGTCACATAGGTCGCCTCGCGCCTCCAGATGTCCTCCTCGTCGCGGCCGGCGAGATAGGTGTCGTTCCCCGAGCGATCGACAAGCGCCCCCGTGCCCCCCGAACCTCCAAACCCCTCGCAGAAGACGCCCGCCACGTACGCATCGTCGCCCCCGTCGTCCTTCAGGACGCCCGTGCCGAAGAGGCCGACGCCGATCGAGCCGAGGCCGCCGTGGTAGCGGTCGTCGCCCGCGAGATCCCAGAGCGCGCCGTGGCCGCCGACGCCGCAGCCGAGGCTCCAGTCGCCGCCGCGGTAGTCGTCGTCGCCCGCGACATCCACATGCAGCGAGAGGCCGAGCAGCGCGCCGCCCCAGCCGAAGGGCTCCTTCGACAGGCAGAGGTCGTTGCCCGCGAGGTCGATCACGACGCGCACCGCGCGCGCGGGCGACGCGTGCAATTCGTCGTCGCCGCCCCAGTCGATGAGCAGGAGCGCGTCGCAAGGTCCGCCGTCGTTGCCCGAGCCGCGCAGCACCACCGGGCCGTCGGGCGTCTCGAACGCGAGCGTCTTCTCCGGGCCCGCCGACGCGAGCAGCAGCGGCAGTTGCGCCTCCACGGTCGCCACGAGTTCCGCCCACGCCGCCGCGAGATCGAATCGGTTCACCGTGGCGAGCATCGCCGCGGCCCGCAGCATGCGCGTCCGCTCCGCGGTGTCCTCGCCGCCCCCCTGCGCCATCGCGCGCGCCTCCGGCGTCGTGCGCGAGAGCCAGCGCCCGAGAGTATCGCGCAGGAAGGCGACATCCGCCCCCGCGTAGGCGCGCTCGACGGCGCGCGCGGCCCGCGACGCCGCCGCGGCGATCGGCGCGACGGCGGGCGGGAGGTCCGGCGAGCCCGGCGGAAGCGCCGCGGGGATCCCGGCGCCGATGCCGAGGGCGATCTCCGTCTCGAGCAGCCCCTTCGCGCGGTGGACCGCCCGCGCCCGCTCCCTCGCGCCGGGCACGATCGCCAGCGGCCGGTCGAGGGCCCCGCGCACTGCAGGAAGCAGGAAGGGGTCGGCCTCCGCGAAGAAGGGCTTGCGCTCCTCGTGCGCGATCAGGATCTCCCTGTCCTTGATCGCGAGGTCGGCTTCGGAGACGCCTCCGAGCTCGAGGAGGATCCCGGGGGGGGTGCGGGGGCCGTCGCCGCCGAGGCAGCAGGCCGCGCAGGCGAGCAGGGCCAGTCTTGCGATCATCGGAGTCCGTGTCTTGCCTTGAACGCCGCCCAGTCGCGCTTCAGCGCGAGGAAGGCGGCGAGGTCCTTGGCCGCGAGGAAGGGGTTGTTCGCGCGCTCCAGCCCGATCGTCGAGGAGGGGCGGCAGCCGTAATCGTGGCCGGGCCAGACCGTCGTCTCGTCGGGAAGGGCCCGCATCACGCGTCGCAGGCTCTCGTACTCGGTGCGCGCCGCGTCGTCGTCGCCGGTGCCGCCGATCTTGCCGACGAAGAGCAGGTCGCCGGTCAGGGCGACCCGCTGCGCCGGCAGGTGGAACAGCAGGTGGTCGGGGCTGTGGCCGGGCACATGCATCACCGCGAGCGCGAGCGGTCCCGCGTGGAGCGTCGCGCCGTCCGCCAGCGGGACATCGGGGCACAGCAGCGGGTGGGCGGCGATGGGCGCGCCGGTGAGCCGTTTCAGCGCCGCGTTGCCGTTGGTGTGGTCGGTGTGGCCATGGGTGTTCAGGATGTGCGTGATCGCGAGACCCTGCGCCCGCGCGCGCTCGTGGAACAGTTCGGGGGCAAAGGACGGATCGACCGCGAGCGCGACGCCCGGCCCCCGCGCCCCCACGAGATAGCCCAGGTTGCGGTCGCCCCCGGTCCGGATCTGCTCGAACACGAACTCCACGCACGGCGATCCTACCCCCTGCGCTAGAATGCGCCGATGGATCGCATCGCCATCGTGCGCGCGAAGCGCACGCCGATCGGCAGGTATCTGGGTTCGCTCGCGGGGTTGACCGCCGCCGATCTCGGCGAGGTGGTCGTGCGCGCGGCGCTCGACGGCCTCGACCTGAAGGTGGACGAGGTCGTCTTCGGCTGCGCGCGGCAGGCGGGGCAGGGGCCCAACCCGGCGCGGCAGATCGCGTGGCGGTGCGGCCTCGGCGAGGGGGCGATCGGCGAGACGATCAACATGGCGTGCGGGTCGGGGCTGCGCGCGATCTTCCACGCGGCCGAGCAGATCGCGCTGGGCCGCGCGAAGGTGGTCGTCGCGGGCGGTGTCGAGTCGATGAGTCAGGTGCCCTTCCTGCTCAAGAAGATGCGGTCGGGCTATCGGCTCGGACACGGCAAGCTCGTGGACGGCATGTACGACGACGGCTTCACCTGCCGGCTCATCGATGAACTGATGGGGGCGACCGCGGAGACGCTGGCCGACCGGTACCAGATCTCGCGCGACGAGCAGGACCAGTTCGCGCTCGAGTCGCAGCAGAAGGCGGGACGGGCGTTCGCGGAGGGGGCGTTTGAGGCCGAGGTCGCGCCGGTGGCGCTGCCGGAGGGGCCCTTTGCGACCGACGAGCACGCGCGCCCCGACACGACGCTCGCGGCGATGGCGAAGCTGCCGCCGGTCTTCCGCAAGGAGGGCGGGACCGTGCACGCGGGCAACAGCAGCGGCATCACCGACGGCGCCGCGGCGCTGCTGCTGATGGCCGAGCCGGACGCGCGCGCGCTCGGCCTCGAGCCGCTCGCGCTGCTCGAGGACTACACGATCGCGGGCGTCGACCCCGCGATCATGGGCATCGGCCCGGTGCCCGCCACGCGCGAACTGCTGCGCCGCACCGGCCGCAAGCTCGACGACTTCGACCTGATCGAGCTGAACGAAGCCTTCGCCGCGCAGGTGATCGCCTGCGAGCGCGACCTCGGCTTCGACCGCAGCCGCCTCAACGTCCACGGCGGCGCGATCGCGCTCGGCCACCCGATCGGCGCCACCGGCGCGCGCATCGTCGTCACGCTGCTGCACGCGATGCGCCGCCGCCGCGCCCGCCACGGCCTCGCGACGCTCTGCGTCAGCGGGGGGCTCGGGTTGGCGGCGGCGTTCGGGACGAGTCTGTCAGGCTGAGGGTCAGGGCGAGTCGATCGCAGCGGGCGGACAGACTCGTCCCTAACGCGGGGGAGAGGGATGGCTGGCTGGGGTGGGTCGCCGCGGGTGGATGTGGGGGGCTTGGGGGCGTCGTCGGCGGGGCGGGACTTTGCCATGATTGGCCGGAGGCGGCCTTGCGCGCGACGCCCCCGCGCCCCCTGTCAATGGGTGGATGGAAGATCGTCGAGTTCGCGGAGGTGGCGCCGTGCCTTCTCCACGAGCCAGGAATCCGCGTGCAGCGTCATCGCCCGTTCGAAGAGGGTTCTCGCCGAGGCGCAGTCCCCCCGGCCCTTCGCGACGATCGCCAGATAGAACGTCGAGATGCCCTTGTCGTGGAGGGAGTCGCTCTGATTGCGACAGGCGCACAGCAGCGGCTCGGCCTCGTCGAAGCGGCCCTGCTCGGCGAGGATGCCGCCGAGGGTTCCATCCAGCGTCACCGTAGCGGGCGAGAGCGCGAGGACCTTCCGGATCCAGCGTTCGAGCACCTGGAGATCGGCCGGCGGGTCCTCGAAGAGCATGCCGGAGACGATTGCGTCGAGCATCTCCACCTTCTCGCGCGTGGCGCGGTCGCTCTCGAGGAGCCGCTCGAACAGTTTCTCGGCACGGCCGGCGTCGCCCTGTCCGAGGGCGCAGCGGACCGTTGCCACTTCCGCGAGGCCGCGGCTCGCGGAGAGCGACGGCGGCAAGCTCGCGAGCAGTCTCCCGTAGGTCGCCTCCGCGTCGGCGAAGCGGTGCGCCAGAACCTCGAGCTCCCCCTTCATCAAGAGGAGCATCGGGTCGAGCGGGTAGCGCTGCAGCAGCCCTTCGAGCCTCGCGATCGCTTCGGGGAAGTGCGCTCGGTCGATCCCCTTCCGGAACTCGGGCGGGATCTCGCCGCTCGCAACCCAGTTGCTTCTGCGTTGCAACTCCTCCAGGGCGCGCGTGACGAAGGGGACCGGCGGCCGAGCGGATGCGTCGGCGGGCCGCAGCGCGACCTGGACCGCAACCCAGGCGGCGGCGACGGCCAGCAGCATCACGATGACGAGCAGCGGCGCTCCGCCCGGAGGCGGCCGCCCGTCCCGAAGCAGCAGCACCGATACAGTTCCGAGTACGATCGCGCCGACCGCCGTGGTCAGCACGACCGCCCACTTCCGGACAGTCCGGAAGCGCGAAGGCGCGACCGGGTCGGTGGGCGGCTCGCCCCAGCGAAAGAGGATCTTCCACAACGCCAGACCGTCGGAGTCCTGCGCGCCTGCGGAGGTCCGGACCGTGCGCGGGTAGAGGTTCTGGGCGAGCAGCAGGGCATTGGCCCAGAGCAGCAGTTCTGCGAGCGTCATGCTGCCGTCGGAGAGGCCGCCGCGGGGAAGGGATGCGGCGATCGCGACGATCGCGAGGAGGCTCACCGCCGGTCCCGCGGCGAAGACGGCGAACTGCCGCCATCGGAGGCCGCGTTCCGGGGCGCTCTCCGCGATCGTCAGGCCGCCGAAGGGGACGAGGCAGAAGAACCATCGGATGCCGAAGCTCTCGAATCCCCCGAGGGGCCGCCCCCGGCCGATCACGACCCGGATCCGCGTGTATCCGAGAAGCCGCGCGGCGAGCGCGTGGCCGAGTTCGTGCGGGACGATCCACAACGACTGGACCACCATCAGCAGAGGGACCCAGACCAGGGGCGAGTCGAGAGGCGGTCGGCCGCTGCGCAGCACCGAGAGGACGCCCCACAGCAGCAGCGGTGCCATGGCGAGCCGCAGCGCATTCAAGGCGCGCCGCCTGAATCGCTCGTGGCAGGCCGGGCAGTAGCGCTTCGCGGGACAGAGCGGCAACCCGTCGAGCAGGAACTCCCCTTCCTCGTCCGGGCGAACGCCGCAGATCCCGCAGGGCTCCGGTGTGGCCATCGACATCCCGCTGCCGCGCCCCTCTCTACCAGATTCCCGTCCCTCCTGCCTGCGCCGTCCCGTTGGTGAGCAATGCGGGCTAGTAGTTCTCCCACACCCCCGGCGTCGCGAGTTCCACCGAGTGGCCGTCGGGGTCGCGGAAGTAGAGGCTCTTGCCTCCGCGCGGCCAGACGATCCTGCTCTCGATGGCGATGCCACGACGCGCGAGGCGCGCCTCGAGAGCGGGCAACTCCGCCGCGGGGACGGCGAACGCGATGTGGGCGGGCCCGGCCCCGTCGTGCGGCGGGATCCACGCCCCCGGACCCCCGACGCCTTCGGCGGAAGCGCCCCGCAGGAAGAGCAGCAGCACGCTCCCATCCCCCGCATCCATCGCGGTGAGCCGCTCCCCCGGCACCATCACCGTCAGTCCGAGCGTCTCGCGGTAGAACGCAGCCGCCCTCGCGACGTCCTCGCAATAGAGCGCGGTTTCGAGGATGCGCACGGGATCGGCCGCATTCTATCCGGCGCAGCGCGGCTTGACGCCGCAACCAAGTCAGCGACGGCCGAGGGCCGCGCTGCGCCTACTGAGGAGCTGCGGGATCCGGGTGACGCGCGCTGGGCGGAGGGCTGCGTGCGTCCCTCCCCCGCCGCAGAGGATGGCTGCGAAGCGGCCACAGTGGCGCGGTTCCGGGCGCCGCACGAGGGCACCACCAGAATTTGCGCAGGGAGCGCGAAGTCTGCGGGTTCGTAGTACAAGCCTCGGGCGCTGCGCGCCCTCGCGACCGCCTTCGGCCGATCCGGATCGTGCGTAGCGGCTCTCCTGATGAGGAAGCCAGGAAGGGAGGAACCCATGAGAGCAAGGGGGAGCATCCCGGGACTCGGATGGATCGAATCCGCCGGTTCCTCGGTTCCTAGGTTCCTGGGTTCCTTCTTTCAAGCTCAAGACGAAGGCTGTGATCCGCCGCGCCGCGCAGTTCCCGGTGGCATTGGGCGCGCCATCGCGCGCTGAAAGGCGCGCGCGGCAACATCCTCGCGCGCCTCCGAGCGCGTTCGCCCCTGAAACCGGAACACCCTTCGAGACTTGGACCCCCTCGTGGCTTTGAGCGGCGGCCGGGAGCGCAACGAAGGTGGCTCGAGCCACTCTCATGCGATCGGTGCTCAGCCGAACCTCAAGCTCCAGCCGTTCTGCGCGGACTTGCGCATGTCCTCGACGCCGGGTCGCCCCGTGTGGCCCGGGTCGTCCTCACAGGGAGTGCGGCGTCCGCCGTCGGTGCGCGCATCCCAGCCTCCCGGCCGGATGCAGGCCGGAAGCAGGGCGAGCGCGATCAGGCGGCTGCGAGCCACTCCTCCGGACTCTACCGCAAGAGCACGCAGCGATGGGGAGGGGCCGCGGGGGAGGGGGCGACGGCGCCTCAGCCCTGCGACCGGTCGCCGTCGCACTCGCGCAGCATGCGCCCCGCTCGCTCGACGATCCACGGATGCGCGTGGAGGATCGTCGCGTGCTTCAGCAGGTACTTGGCCAGCTTGAGCTCGCCGCGGCGCATCGCAACGATGCCGAGATACAACGACGCGAACCCCTGGTCGTGGAGCGCCGTGCTCCGCTCGCGACACTCTCGCAGCAGCGGCTCCGCCTCGTCGATCTTCCCCTGCTCGGCGAGGATGCCTCCGAGCGTCCCCGCGAGCGTCAAGGCTCCCGGCGCGCGTTCGAGCATGCGGCGCGTCCAGCCCTCGATCCGCTCCAGGTGCCGGGGCGGATCCCGGAAGAGCATCGTGCAGACGACCTCATCGACAAGTTCGGCGGTGTCGGCCACGCTGCGCTCCGCGTCGAGCAAGGACCGGAACTGCGGCTCCGCGCGCTCCCCGTCGTCCCGCTCGAGGATGCATCGCAGCTTCCATGCGCTGGCTTGGCCGTGGCTCGCGGATGTCGGGTCGGCCGCGAGCGCGAGCAGCTCGTCCCAGACCTGTTCCGCCTCGGCGAATCGCTCCAGTCTGGAGAGCAGCTCGCCCCGGAAGCGCAGGGCCATCGGGTCCCCGGGGTGGCGAACGAGGGCGGCGTCCAGCGTCGCGAGAGCGGCCTCGACGCCGTCCCTTCGCAAGTGCGTGACGAACGCATCCGCCTCGAGGGCGTCGGCTGCCCACGTGCTCCGCGCCCGCCACTCCTCCAGCGCGCGAAGCGGAACGGGCACGCGTGGCGCCGGCTTCGCCGTCGGCGGCGGATGGCGCGCGATGCGGACGGTCATCCAGACTGCGGCGAGCATCAGGGGGAGGAGCGTGGCCACGATGAGCCAGCCCTCCAGGTCCGGGGCCCCGCGCGCGAGGGACAGCACGTGATACGCAAGGTATCCGAACACCAGCGTCGCGAAGGCCATGACGGCGGCCAAGGCGCAGACGAGCACCCGATGGAGGAGGACCGTCCTCCGGGAGACCTGCGGCGGTGCGTCGCGCGGCGGGCGGTTCCAGAGGAAGAGCGTGTTCCAGATCGTCAGCCCGTCCGAGTCGTGCAGGCCGTACGGAGTCCTGATCGGCCGGGGGTAGAGGGCCGCGGCCAGCACCAGCAGGTTGGCCCAGAGCACAAGCTCGGGGATCGTCTTCACCCCGTCGAAGAGCGCACCCCGGTCGAGGGAGGTCCAGATCGCGCCGGCGATCACCGCATTGACCGCGGGGCCGGCCGCGGTGAGGGCAAGCTGCTTCCGACGGAGCCCACTCATGGTCGGCGGCCAATTGACCAGCGTCACGCCGCCGCGCGGCACGAGCCGGAAGAGCCAAGGGACTCCGAAGAACTCGCATGCGAAGAGCGGCCTGCCCGCGCCGACGACGACGCGGATGTCGCGGAAGCCGAGGAGCCTCGCGGCCCACGCATGGCCCAACTCGTGAGGCACGATCATCAGCCACGCGAGGCCGACGAACAGCGCGAGGGAGACGCCCCACGAGTCGAGCAGCCTGCCACCCCCGAGCAGCGCGGATCCCGCGCCCCAGAGCGCGAAGGCGAGCAGAGGAACGCTTCCCCACGCCTCCACGCGCCGCTCGACCTTCGCGTGGCAAGCGGGGCAACGGTAGCGCCTTCGCGTGAAGGGCAGCGGCTCGTCGACGAGTGTCTCCCCCGGGGGCGGCTCGCCGCCGCATGCGTCACAACGGCGGGGGGCGTCGTCGCTCAAGCGCTCTCCTCGGTCGCGGCGCGGCCGGGCAGCGGGAGCGAGGTGTTTCCCGAGACGGTTCGCACGCCATGGAGGATTGTAGGTGGGGGGGGCCTTGGGGGGGGGGGGGGGGGGCGCGGGGCGGGGGCCGCCGCCCCCCCCCCCCCCCCCCCCCCCCCCCGCCCCCCCGCCGGGGGGGGGGGAGGGGGGGTGGGGGCGCGGCGCGCGCGCGCGCGGCGGCGCCGCGCGCCGCTCCGCCCCCCCGCGCCCCCCCCAGTGCCCGTCCCTCGCGGAGGTGGGCTAAAATGGTGGGATGCCCTTCCGCCTGCTCACCCTGCTGCTTCTTGCGTCGTTGGCGTTCGCGGATGAGCGGGCGGACTTCCTGAAGGCGAGCGACGAACTGTCGAAGGCCTACTTCGACGAGCTTGCCGTGGACCAGCGCGACCGGCTCTTCGAGGCGCTCGGGCGGTACGACCACCCCGACATCGTGAAGCCGGTCGCCGAGGTCGCCTCCCGCTTCGGCGCGTTCCTCGGCCTCATCGAGGCGCAGAAGGCGGAGGCGGAGAAGAAGCTCGCGCCGCTGATGGCGTCGACGTCGCTGAGCGACCTCGACGTCGGGCTGCGCAACAGCTACACGCGCAAGGTGCAGGAGGCCGAGGAGAAGGAGCGGCTCGGCGCGGCCTCCGAGGCGCTGCTCGTGCGCGCGCTCGGCGCCTGCAAGGAGGAGAAGACCGTGCTCGCCGCGGGCAGGGAGCTGGGCAAGCACCCCGCGTGGCGCGTGCGCCGCATCCTCGCGGCCGCCTCCGCGCAGTGGCACAAGGGGCTCGGCAGCGAGAAGGCGACGCGCACGGTCTTCGACACGCTGAAGAAGTTCCGCACCGACGAGGAGCCGCGGGTGCGCATCGCCGTCGCGCAGAGCCTCGCGCAGTTCAAGCGGCAGGAGGCGCTCGACCTGCTCGAGCAGCTCTACAGCGACGCCGACTGGCGCGTGCGCGCCGCGGTGACGGAGAGCCTCAGGACCGTCGGCTCGGCCGAGTGCGTCACGCTGCTCGTCGCGCGGATGAAGCTCGAGACGGGACGACTGCAGGACGACATCGCGCAGGCGCTCTCGGCGGTGACCGGCGAGAAGTGGCAGTACGCCGAGGAGTGGGAGCGCTGGTGGAACGGCGTCGGCAAGGTGCTCACCGCCGACCGCACCGCCGGCGCCGCCGCGAGGGCGGCCGAGCAGCGGGAGAACGCCAAGGGCGGCGACCGCTTCTACGGCATCCCGACGAATTCCGACCACATCTGCTACATCATCGACCGCAGCGGCAGCATGGAGAAGGAGGTCGAGCAGTTCAAGCAGGTGACCATCACCGGGCGCAAGGAGGGCGAGACGCCGGTCGGCGGCAAGACGCGCATCGAGGTGGCGAAAAACGAGCTCAAGCGCGCGATCGGCAACCTCGCGTCGAGCAAGCGCTTCTCGATCATCTTCTTCAACCACGGCGTGCAGCGCTGGCGCAGCGAGCCGGTGAAGGCGACGCCCGACAACAAGAAGGAGGCGCTCGCCGACATCGACCGCATCACCGCGGTCGGCGCGACCTACTCGCTGGGCGCGCTGCGCGAGGCCTTCTCGATGGCCGGCGCGATCCAGTCGGCGGGCAAGACCAAGCGCGACAACGCCTCCGTCGACACGATCTTCTTCCTGAGTGACGGCGGTCCCACCGACAACCGGATCGAGGAGGCGCAGCCGATGGACCCCGAGCCCATCCTCGAGTCGGTGCGCCAGTGGAACCGCGACGCGAAGATCGTCATCCACACGATCGCGGTGGACACCGAGGAGGTCGGCACCTACTTCCTGAAGCAGCTTGCCGCGCAGAACGGCGGCATGTTCGTCGAGCGGAGGAAGTAGCGTTGCGGCGCCCGCTCGCGCTGGTGCTGCTGTTGCTCTCGGTCTCCGCGGCGCAGGGCGGCGCGCTCGGGCGCTTCGCCGACGCGTACAAGAAGGCGGCCACGACCGCGGCGCGCGCCGACGCGATCCGGGTGCTCGCGCGCGACGGGAGCGCCGCGGCCGTGGCGGAGCTGTTCAGCCTCTGGCGGCGGCTCGAAGGCGAGGCCACCGGCCTCCGGGGCGCGATCGCGGAGGCGCGCGCGAAGGTGCGCGACCTGCGAGGCAGGCTCGAGGACCCGCGCAAGCGGGAGGCGACGCTCGAGCAGATCAGGAAGATCGACGACGAGGCGGCGGTGGCGTCGGCGAGGCTCGCCGGGCTCGAGCAGGAGGAGGGGGCCATTCTCGAGGGGGTGCGGGGGCAGGGCTCCACCGAGGCGCTGCACTGGCTCGCCGAGGAGGGGCTCACCCGCGCGGAGTCGCCGCTGCTGATCGCGGCGGCGGCGCGGCGCGTCGCCGAGGTGGGGCCCACCGGCCCGCAGCCGCTGCTCGTCGCGCTCGACCGCGCGAAGAAGCCGGAGGTGCTCGTGCCCCTGCTCGAGGCGATGCGCGCGCACGCGGCCTTCGTGCGGCCCGCCTTCCCGACGCTGCTCAAGCACCTGAAGCACAAGGAGTGGCCCGTGCGGATCGCCGTCGCGCACGTGCTCGCGCGGTCGGCGACCGCGGACGCGATCGAGCCGCTGCTCGCGGCGCTCGCGGCGGAGGAGGGGGAGTCGCGCGCGCAGCAGGAGATCGGGCGGGCGCTCGCGATCCTCTGCGGCGTCAACCTCGGCCCCGATGTCGCGCTCTGGCGCCGCTGGTGGGCCGACCACGAGGCGGAGGTGGCGGCCGGGAAGCTGGAACTCGGCAGGGGCACACCCCGCGGGCGCGGCCGCGACGAGGCGAACCGGTTCTACGGCATCGAACTGGAGGAGAAGCGCATCATCTTCGTCTTCGACAAGTCGGGATCGATGGAGGTCTCGATGGAGGAGCCGCGCTGGGTCAAGGGGGCGGCGGTCCCGGCGCGCGAGGACGAGGACTCGCGCTTCGACGCCGCGCGGCGCGAGCTGCTGCGCGCGACGAAGAACCTGCGCAAGGGGTCGGAGTTCGCGGTCGTGCTCTACAGCGACCGCGTCGAGCCGATCCACGACAAGCTCGTGCCGGCCAACCCGGAAATCCACGCCGCCTTCTCGCTCGAGATGGGCCGCCGGGGCCCGGAGGGTTCGACGAACATCTACGAGGCGCTCGACTTCGCGCTGCGGATGGCCAACGTGCACAGCGAAGGCACCCGCGGCGAGCAGCGCGCCGACGCGATCATCCTCGTCTCCGACGGCGCGCCGACCAACGCGAAGGGGGAGACCGAGGACCCCGAGCGCACGCTGGTCGCCGTCCGCCAGTGGAACGCGCAGAAGCGCATCGTCATCCACACGATCGGCATCGGCGCGGAGCACAACACGACGTTCATGCGCACGCTCGCGGAGGAGAACGACGGCAGCTACTACGCCGTGCTGCCGGAGGGGAAGAAGGGGAAGTAGGCGTGCCCGTTGGCAAGGGTGGGCCATGCGTGCCAGCGACGGATGCGGGGGATCCCGGGGGGGCGAAGAGGCGCGACCGCCCTCGGCAAGGACGCCGTCTCGCGTCACGCCGGACCTCCGGATGCGGAACGATCTCGCGAGAATCGACCGGGAGTGGCTGAGCGAACGTGACCGGCACCTCGTCACGGATCGCTTCGGCAGTCCGGTCGTCCCGACGAGGAGGATGGCCATCCGCCGGGCGCTCTCCGGCCTCGCTCCTGGGATTGCCTTGGCTTGGATCCCCTGGCTCGAGAAGGCGGGGAACGCGCCGGCCCTCGTGGCCGTGGGAGGGCCCGTCGCCGGTGCCCTCTGCGCCTTGGCGGGCCTCGGGTGGGGAATCCGAACCGACGCGCGGGCCCGGGCGTACGACACCGCGTGGCGCCTCCACCTGGAGCGTCGCGCCGAGGTCACCCGCGCGCTCCTGCGCTGACCGACTCCCCTACCGCCTCACCACCCGGTCCGCGGCGAAGTCGTAGCGCAGCCCCTCCCATCGCACGCTCGCGAGGTCGCTGCCGTCGGGCAGCAACGCCCGCACTGCCTGCGCCGCATCCTCGCGCCGCGCACATCCCTCCGCCGCGGCCACCGCCGCGAGAGCGCGCGCGGCGCCGACGGTTCGGATGCGAGCGAGCCGCTCCAGCGCCCCCGGGCCCCCTGACAATGCCTGCTCGCGCAGTTGCTCCAGCGTCGGCTCGGCCAGCGCCTCGTCGATGCGGCGCTCGAAGCGGGCGAGCGCGTTGGGCTGCAGCTCGAGGCCGTCGAGCCAGACGATCCGGCCGTAGCGGTCGATCACGACGGCCCACGGCACGAGCCCGCCGCGGTAGAGGCGCAGCGAGTCGCTCGGCAGGCCGCCGCGCTGGCGGTCGATGGCAACCGGGAAGGGGCGCGGCCTCTGCTGCAACCGCTCGCGGATCAGCGCGGGGCTCTGGTTCTTCGCGTCGTCGACCACGGCGGCGACGCCCGCCATGCGCAGCCCCCTGCCCTGCCAGCGGCCCTGCAGATGGACCAGATGCGGGAGCAGCCGCGCCGTCTGCGGGTGCGTCACCGAGAAGAAGACGAGCAGCGTCACGTCGTCGGTCGGCTTCCCGAGGTCGACCGCCTCGCCGATCCACGAATCGACGAGCAGCGGCGGCGGCGCCTCGTGGCGGAAGGCGAGGTCGGCCGCGCGCTGCCTGCCCTCGGGCGTGCCCGAGCGCCCGTAGGCGAGCAGCGCCTCGCGCGGCCGCTCCTCGCGCAGCAGGTCCCCGCGCCAGAGTTCGACGACGCCGCAGTTCGCCGCGCCGGGAAACGCTCCGAGGAAGCGGTCGGCCTCCTGCTCGAAGCGCGCGAGGGAGGCCGGCGACGCGAGTTGCCGCGCCGCGTCCCGCGCCTCGCGCACCTTCACGTACGCCTCCTCCTCGGCGGGCGATTGCGCGACCAGCGGCGCCTGGAGCAGGATCAGGAGAAGGAGCGTCTCACGCATGGAACTCACGTGCGGGGTAGAGGAGAGCAAAGGGGGTTCCATTGGAACGTGATCGCGCAACTCATTGTCCACAAAAGAGTTGTGGATGGAAGGGGGGCGCGGGGGGTGTCCCTTGGGGGGGACGCGCTGACGCTTGTCGTGGGCGGGAGGGCCCAACCGGCGTTCCTGAAGCGCGGGGTTATCCTGAGCGGCCATGCGCCTTGCACCCACCCTCCTCTTCGCCCTCCTCGCCCTCGCCCCGGCTGCGCTTCGCGCCGAGGACGCGCCGGCCAACCCCGACGCGCCGACCTCGCAACTGCCGAAGCACTGCGATCTCTGTGTGAGGGTTCCCGCCCTCGACAGGATCGACCAGCTCGCGAAGGACATGTCGCTCGTGCTCGAGCTCTTCGGCGGCGACAAGGCGAAGGCCTTTCTCGCGCAGGGAGCCCCGTCCGAGATGCTGCTCGGCGTGCTGGGCATCGACGGCACGCTCGTCGACCGGTCGAAGGCGCTCTATGTCGGCGTGCTCGGCAACGACCCGGTCGCGCTGATCCCCGCGGCGGAGGGCGCGAAGCTCGATGCGCCGATGGAGATCGGCGAGGGGCACACGCTGACCCTCGCCGACGGCATCCTGATGGCGACGCGCCCGGCGCTGCGCGACGCGGAGCGGCGCGACCGCCCGGCCTTCATGCTCCCCGGGGACTTCTCGGTCCACGTCTTCGCGAGCGACATCACCGAGCGGCACAAGGAGGAGATCGAGAAGGGGTTCGCGCAGGCGGGCGCGATGATGGGGGGGGTCCAGCTCCCCGGCGGCGCGGAGATGATGCAGGCGATGATGGGCCTCTTCAAGGGGGGGCTCTACAGCGTCGAGAGCGTCGACTACGCGCTCACGTGGCAGGGGGAGGGCGCGATCGCCGAGGGGCGGCTGAACTTCAAGGAGGGCTCGGGCCTGCGCAAGTTCTTCTCGCGCGCGGGGGCTCCCGCCGACCCCGCCCTCGCGAGCGTGCTGCCGAAGAACGCGCTCTTCTATGTGGACACGGCGACGGCGCCCGACTGGCCGGCGAAGGAGCTCACGGAGTTCGCCGCGGCGAACCTCGGGCCCCAGATCGCGGGCATGATCCAGCAGAGCATGGCGCTCTCGCAGGTCCTGCAGGGCGCGGTCACCGGGAGGACGGCCATGTCCTTCAGCATGACCGGGTTCATGGGGTTCAGCGCCTCCTCGGTGGCGGAACTCCGCGAGGGGGTCGACGCGGCGGCGCTGCTGAACGATTTCGACGCCGAGAAGATGAACGAGACGCTGAAGGCGGCGGGCGTGCCGATCTCCGTGACGCTCGAGAAAAACATCGCCAAGCACGGCGAGACGCCGCTGCACCGCTGGAGCTTCCAGAGCGACCAGCCCGAACTCGCGATGCTCGGCATGATGCAGACCTATGTCGCCGTCGAGGGGGGACGCCTCTGCAGCGTCAACGCGATGACCGCCGAGACCGACATGCGCGAGCTGCTCGACCGCGTCCGCGCGGGCGACGACGCGGCGCACCCCCACCTCGCGGCGATGGCGCGCCTCGGCCGCGGCCGCAACATCGGCCTCACCTTCAACGTGGGGCAGGTGAAGTCGCTCGGCATGATGATCGGCATGATGGTGCCGCAGGCCGGCGAGGCGCTCGCGATGCTGCCCGACTCCCTCACGGTCTCGACCTCGATCACCTTCCACGAGGGCAACATCCAGTGGCGCGGCGACTGGCCGCTGAAGGAGATCGGCAAGATCGTCGAGAAGGCCCGCGCCGCCTTCGGCAAGCCCGGCAAGGCGGACGGCGGCGAGAAGCCCGAGAAGGAGGACGGCTGCGGCTGCGGCTGCGGCGAGGAAGAGGAAGACTTCAAGTAGCCCGGCGGCGGAGCGCGGCGGGTGGGGGTGCGGGGTTGCACCCGAGGAGCGTTTTCCGGACTTCGTGCGTCGGTCCAGGCCGCCGAGCCTAGCTCGGAGGAGCGACCGCGGCGGCTGGCGTCCCCCCCCGGGCCCCCCCCTCTAGTTCAGGACCTCCGCCACCGCGTCGCGGATGCGGTAGAGGTAGAGCACGCGGCCCTTCTCGTCGCGCACGGCGCCGACGTCGAGGATGCCGCGCACGAGGAAGTAGTCGAGCACGTAGCGCGTGACGAAGCCCTCCCGCGCCTTCACCTCGACGGCCTCGTTGACGCGCGGGGTGCCGAAGCAGCAGATCATGTGGTTCGGCATCAGGTAGAAGTCGGTCACGCGGTCGGGGTCGGCGACGGCGTAGTACATCACGCCGCTCAGTTCGACGCGCCGGCCGTCGAGCGCGCGCACGTCGTCGGGAATCAGGTCGCTCTCGGGGTCGTAGTCGAACGCCGACAGCGTCGCGAAGTCGATCGCCGTGGCGCCCTCGCGCGGCGGCGGCGCCCGCGGCGCCGCGAGCGGCGCGCCCGCCGGCAGGTAGCCCGGCCCCGCGATCTCCCGCCGCGCGGGTCGCGCGCGCAGCGACAGCGCATACGCGCTCAGCGCGAGCGCCGCGAGGAGCACGAGCGCGGCGGAACGGAAGCCGGGGCGATCCACCCCGGCATCCTACGCGCTAGAGGTCCGCGAGCGGGTCGTCGAGGATCTCGCGGACCGACTTGGGGCCCTTCGCGCGCACCTCGTCGGCCACGGCGCGGGGGCCGGGGCCGCGCATGCGGCGCAGCGCATGGATGCAGGCGATCTGGAGGGGGCTCGGGGCCCGGAAGCGCTGCGCGAAGGTGCGCGGGAGGCAGTAGACGGCGACCTCGCGCGCGACCGCCTCGTCGCCGACGCGCGCGACCATCGCGAAGAAGGCGTCGCACTCCTCGTTCGTGCGCGTCTGGAGCGTGCGGTTCGCGAGCGTGCGCGCCACGAGCGGGGCGAGGTCGGCCGCCTCGCTCTTGCGCATCGCGGCGGTCGCGGCCATCCGGACGCGCTGCGCGGGGTCGTCGAGGGCCTCGACGAGGATCTTGCGCAGCGCGCGCTCGTCGCTGCGCTCGGCGACCTGCACGAGCTGGAAGCGGTGGCCCTCGGCGAGCGTGCGGAACTCCGCCGCGACCGCGGCGAGCGCCTCCGGCGTGCCCAGTTCCAGCAGCGCGGGGGCGATCCGGTCGCGCCCGCGCCCCTCGCGGCCGCGGTAGAGCGGCACGAGCGCCTCGACCGCGGTCTGCCCGAAGACCCGGATCGCCTGCGTCACCGCGAGCGGGTGGCGCGTCTCGAGCAGCCAGCCCGCGACGAGGCCCGCCGCCGAGGGGTCGAGGTGCGCGAAGCACTCCGCCAGCGCCCGCGCCTCGATGCGGTCGACGCGGTTGAGCGCGTGCAGGAAGACCGAGAGCGTCGCGGGCTCGCTGAAGGCGGCGAGGGTCGCCTCCCCGGCGCGCATCTCGCGCGGCTCGCTGGACGCGGCCATGCGGCGCGCGCGCTCCAGCGTCTCGGTCGCTCCGGCGAGGTCCCCGGCGGCCGCGAGCGAGGCGACGACCGAGCGCAGCACCTTCTCGACGCAGGCCGCCTCCTCCGGCGTGCACTCGGTCCGCGCGACGGAGTGGATCACGCGCGCCGCGTGGCGGAGCGTGCCCGCGTGGTCGTCCTCGACGACCATGCGCCGCACCGCCTCGGCGTCGGGACCCGTCAGCGCGACGGCGGGGCCCCCCGCCTGCGCGTGCTGCGCGAGCATCTGCGCGAGGTCGGCCGCCTCCCCGTCGAGCGGCGGCGGCGCGGGCGGGTCGCCCTCCTCGCCGAGCGTCGCCACCTGCGCGGCGAACTCCTCCGGTCCCTCCGCGTCGGCCTCCCCGTCGATCTCGTCGGCGTCGAGGAGGATCTGCAGGTGGTTGAGATCGGCCTCCCAGAGCAGCGAGGCGATGTCGGGAAGCTGGTCGGTCTCCGCGCCGAGCACGCCGACGAGGCGCTCCGCCTCCTCGGGCGCGAGGCCGCGCTTGAAGACGAAGCCGACGACGCCGTGGTCGAAGAGCACCGACGGGATCATCTCGCCCGCCGAGGCCGCCTTGTAGACGCTCGCCTCGTCGAGCAGCACCTCGCGCTCGGTGAGGCGCAGCGAGATCGGCCCGCCGGCGGTCGCCGCGTCCCACTTCTTGCGCAGCGCGAGGAACATCTCGGCCAGCGTCGGGTGGTTCCCCTCGTAGAGACGGTACCCCCGCACCGCGCGCACGAGTTCGCGGATCAGCTCCCTCGCCGCCTGGAGCTCCAGCTCCGAGTAGATGCCCAGCCGCGCCGTCGACATGTCCCTTTCCCCTATCGACCGCCCCCCCTCCTCTTCTTAGGGGTGATACTGCGGCGCTCTGGCCGCCGTTTCACCCTAGCGGAAGGCGTCGAGGCCCGTGATCGCGTGTCCCAGAATGAGACCGTGGATGTCGTGGGTGCCCTCGTAGGTGTAGACCGACTCGAGGTTGCACATGTGGCGCATGACCTGGTACTCGGCCGTGATGCCGTTCGCCCCGAGCATGTCGCGGCAGGTGCGGGCGATCGCGAGCGCCTCGTGGCAGGCGTTCCGCTTCGCCATCGAGACCTGCTGCGGCGTCGCCTGGCCCGCCTCCTTCAGGCGGCCGAGCTGGAGGTTCATCAGCTGCATCTTCGTGATCTCGGTCAGCATGTTCGCGAGCTTGGCCTGGAAGAGCTGGAACTGGGCGATCGGCTTGTCGAACTGGATGCGGACGAGCCCGTACCGGCGCGCCTCGTCGTAGCAGGCCATCGCCGCCCCCGCGACCCCCCACGCGATCCCCGCGCGCGCCTGCGTCAGGCAGTTCAGCGGGCCCTTGAGCCCCTGCACGCCGGGCAGCAGGCTCGACGCGGGCACCTCGACGTCCTGCAGGATCAGCTCGGAGGTGACCGACGCGCGGAGCGAGTACTTCTTCTCCATCAGCGGGGCGGAGTAGCCGGGCGTCCCCTTCTCCACGAGGAAGCCGCGCACGACGCCGTCGAGCTTCGCCCAGACGAGCGCGACATCGGCGACGGTGCCGTTCGTGATCCACATCTTCGCGCCGTTCAGCACGTAGCGGTCGCCGCGCTTGACCGCGCGCGTCTCCATGCCGCCCGGATCGCTGCCGTGGTCGGGCTCGGTGAGGCCGAAGCAGCCGATCACCTCGCCCCGCTGCATCGCGGGCAGCCAGCGCTGCCGCTGCTCCTCGGAGCCGAAGGCGCGGATCGGCCACATCACGAGGGAACCCTGCACCGACGCGAAGGAGCGCAGCCCCGAGTCGCCGCGCTCGAGCTCCTGCAGGATGAGGCCGTACGCGACCGAGCCGAGGCCCGGGCAGCCGTAGCCCTCGATCCCCGCGCCGAGCAGCCCCAGTTCCGCCATCTCCGGGATCAGATCCGCCGGGAAGGTCGCGGCCATGTAGTGGTCGGCGATCGTCGGCAGCACGCGATCGGTGACCCACTGGCGCACGCTGTCCCGGATCATGCGCTCGTCCTCGGTGAGCAGCGTGTCGATCGCGAAGAAGTCGGGCGCTTCGTAGCTCATGCGCGAACCCTACCAGCCCCGTACGGCACGGGCCAGCGTCGGCACGCGTACGGATTCCGCACACCTCCCCCGGACCCCCTCCCACTCCAACCCTTTGCGGTATAACGAGATCCGTTGGACACGCCCCCGGCACGGGGTGTGTTGAGTCTCCCCCACGAACGACCCGGAGGAACCGATGTCCCGAACGCTCCTTGTCCTGCTGCTGACCCTCTGCCCGCTCTTCGCCGACGAGACGGACCAGGGGAAGGCGACCCACGCGCGCATCGCCGAGATCACGCTGTCGATCAACGGCTCGGAAGACCCTGCGCCGGCGATGCCCATCGGCAAGCAGCCGCAGAACTACTACGCGATGCTGACGAACCTGCGCCGCGCCGCGGCGGACCCGGAGCTCGACGCGGTGCTCTTGAAGCTAGGCGATTACGGCGTCGGCTGGGCGCGGCTGCTCGAGGTGCGCGACGTGCTGAAGGGGCTCCGGCGCTCCGGCAAGAAGGTCTTTGTCTACAAGGAGTCCTACGCGACGCCCGACCTCGTGCTCGCGTCGGTGGCCGACCGGATCTCGCTGCCGGAGTCGGGCACGGTCTTCCTGCCCGGCATCGCGACCGAGTCGCTCTACGTGCGCGGGCTGCTCGAGAAGCTGCACCTCCGCTTCGACGTCGTGCACATCGGCGAGTACAAGAGCGCCGGCGAGTCCTTCGTGCGCGACACGATGTCGGATGAACTGAAGGAATCGCTGAACCCGATCCTCGACGAGTTCTACGCGTCGATGGTGAAGGCGATCGCCGAGGGGCGAGGGATCTCCGAGGAGGCGGTCAGGGGCGCGATCGACACGGGCATCCTCAACGCGAAGCAGGCGAAGGCGATCGGGCTGATCGACCGCATCGAGTACGAGGACCAGTTCCGCGAGGGCGTCAAAGCGTTCTTCCCCGAGCGCAAGCTCAAGATCGCGAAGGACTACGGGCGCAAGAAGGGGCTCGAGATCGACCCCAACAACCCGATGGCCGCGCTCTCGATGCTGATGTCCCTCTTCGGCGGCGCGAAGGAGCCCGAGCTGAAGGGCCCGAAGGTCGCCGTCATCTATTGCAGCGGCGCGATCACGAGCGGCAAGAGCCAGTACGGCTGGACCGGCGAGGTCGCGTCGATGGGGTCGGAGACCATCGTCAAGGCGATCGACACCGCGCGCGAGGACGGCGACGTGAAGGCGATCGTGCTGCGGGTGAACAGCCCCGGCGGCAGCGGGCTCGCCTCCGACATGATCTGGCGCGCGGTGGAGCGCGCGCGTGCGGAGAAGCCGGTCATCGCGTCGATGGGCGACCTCGCGGCGAGCGGCGGCTACTTCATCTCGATGAACAGCCACGCGATCCTCGCGGAGCCGCAGACGATCACCGGCTCGATCGGCGTCATCGGCATGATGCCGAACTTCGACGACTTCTACCCGTGGATCGGCGTGAGCCCGCAGCGCCTCGTGCGCGGCAAGCGCGCGGCGGCGCTGATGACGAGCAAGGGGCTCACGGACGACGACAAGGAGATGCTGCGCGCCTACATGAAGGACTTCTACGGCGACTTCGTCGCGAAGGTCGCCGCGGGCCGGGGCAAGACGCCCGCCGAGATCGAGCCGATCGCCCGCGGCCGCATCTGGTCGGGGCGCGACGCGCTGAAGATCGGCCTCGTCGACCGCCTCGGCGGCCTCGAGGACGCGATCGCCCTCGCCCGCGAGCGCGCGAAGCTCGCGCCGGGCGACGAGGTGCACATCATCGAGATGCCGAAGAGCGGCGGCCCCTTCGAGATGCTCTCGGAGATGCTCGGCATGAGCCTCCGCGCGGGCGCGCTGCTCGGCCTCGACGCCGCGGCGCTGCGCGAGATCCCGCTCCTCGGCGACGCCCTCGCGAAGATCGCCGCCGCCCGCCGCATGTCGGCGGACGGCGTCTGCGTCGCGATGCCGGAACTCTCCGACCTCGCGAAGGTGGGGGGGCGCGGGGGGCGCTAGCCAGGGCAAGATCACTGACAAAGACCTCGGAGCGCAACACGGGACCGGCTCCAGGTCCTCGGGGGGCGGGGTGTTCCCGCCCCCTTTTCTTGTGGGCGGCCGGGGCGCAAGCGCCCCTCACTGCCGCCGGGGTGGCCCGCATGCTCCAAGCGCGGACGCGGGTCGGATCCCCGTCCGCCCCTTGCAGCCCTCAGGGCCGTGCCCTGCCTGCCCTTCAGTCCCCGCGGCGCGCCCCGGTGCTACCGCGCGCGCCTCGCACGACGCAGGAGTTCGATGCGAGTCGCGCCATCCGTCGCCTCAATCGTAGATATCGCCAGCATGGCCTCTTGGCTCGCGCCCATGCCCGATCCGTCCCTGCGAGCGAGTTCGCCCTCCCGTGCTACCATCGCGCCCGCGGCGCAGGGGGGCGGTGCGGTGTCACCGGAGGCAGCAGCGTGGAGCAGACCGAGCTTGTGAACGAGGCGCTGAGGGCCTTGGCGCAGCGGTGCCCGAGGCTGGTGCGCTCCTGCTTCTGGGCGGGTACCTCCGCGGTCGCCACGGAAGAGTTGGGCCATCGGCTGTCGCTGGACCTCGATTTCCACACCTTCGAGGCGCTGGCGGATGTGCGCCCGCTGCTCGCGGAGATCCAGTGTGTCGCGGAGCGCGTCGAGGCCCGCGATCTCGTCGACATCCACGCCGTGCTCGACCGACGGCCGGAGCTGGTGGACGTCGCGCGGAGGCTCGTCGGGGAACAAGACGCGCTGTTGTTCTGCGACCGCCTGCTCGCGTGGTCCGATGAGGAGATCGGGCGCGACCTGCGTCCCTACCCCGAGGTCGATCCGGCGTCCGCCTGTCGGATGCGGGACACGCTCCTCGAGTGGCTCAGAGCGGAAGGAGGGTCGGCGCGATGATGCGTACGCGTCGCTTCGTCCAGCCTCGCGGAGAGGTCGCGCTCCGCCGCCCGGACGGCAGCACGATCGAGATCCCTGTCGTGCAGGGCATCCTGAAGCACCTCGGCGTCCAAGATCTCGCGCGCCTCCTTGCCGACCCGCACGTCGCGCTCAAGTACACCGTGGAAGCGCTGCGCATCGCTCCGTGGCCCGTGCTTCGCCTCTTCCCGCGCGCGTGGCTGCTGGAATGCCTGCCCATGGCCGGCTTGTCGGATCGTCGTGCGCGGGCGGTCGCATTCATGCTCGCGGCGCGCGACCCGGCAGCCTAGGGCCTGTCTGAAAACCCCGCCGTCGGACCAAGGGCGAGCGAGGACAAGCCG
>CAZMXP010000017.1:0-78939 GCA_964570285.1 uncultured Planctomycetaceae bacterium | reverse complement strand
TGCGGTAGTTCTGCGGGTGCGGGACGAGGTCCCCGCCGCGGACGTAGCGGAGCTCCTTGATGCGGTTGCGCGTCGCCACGCGCGCAAGGGTCGGGGGCTCGGCGAGCTACACAAGACCCCCGCGAGACCGGGGGCGGCATGAAGTTGCCGCGCTTCGCGAAGAGCGGGGCTGCGGCGGCCGAGATCGCGCACAGTCTCCCCCCCCCTACAGCCCCGGGGAGGGCTGGATGGCGACCCGCGTCAGCTCAGATGGTGAGAGCGCCGCGCGACCGCTCCATATGCGAGCTTGGCTCGCTGCACGTCTCCCCCAAACAGTCCCGCTGCGAGCGGGCCCCACGAGTTCGAAATGTCAACGTCCTTTCTCGGGAAGCCGCTGGGTAGGCGATTGACGCAGCGCCAGACGAACCGGCCCATCGGGATCCATGGTTGCGGTGAACCCTCGTTGCGCATGTGGTCGGCGACCGCCATGGCGAGCAGGATCTCGAAGGTGTCGAACGCTTCCTCGTAGTGGCCGCTGCTGCTCGCGACCTCCCCGAGGTGTGCCTTCAGCAACGCGGCGACCCGGTCGCTCATGGGAGTGCGCTTGCGCTCCAAGGACAGCACCTCGTTCGCGAGTTCGGGTTCGAGGACGCTCGCGGCGGCCGCCTCACGGGCGAGAGGACGCCGGCGGTCACCGTCCTCGACCGTCAACTCGCCGAGGATCAGCCGGAGGATACTCCAGTTCTCGAAAGACACCGCACCGATGCCGGTCGCGTACATCGCCAGGCACGCGGGATAGAACCTCAGGCGCTCCCAGACCGGGTAGATCGTGCCGCTCTTGGACTTGAATGTGCCTATGGCCTCGAGGGCGCGGCGGGCCACCCTGGCGTGGTCCCCCGAACCCCAGCAGCCGATTGCTCCGAGCATCGCCGCAAGCCCGGTCGTGGCAGACTCCGCCTTCTCGATGCGCTCCCGGATGGACTCGTTGCTCGGCGGGGGGTCGGACACATCGAAGTCGGTCTCAAGCAACGCGGCGACGGCGCGCGTCTCCTTCCGGACGAGATCGTCGAGGCGTATCGGCTTCCCGGGCTCCGCGATGCACCGCTTCGCCTCTGCCATCGCGACAGCGGCGGTGAGCGGACGCGCGCCGCGGAAGTCCGCCAGCGCCCGGACCTTCGCTTCCAGGTCCTCGAACGCTTCGTCCGCAGACTGAATCGGTATGGCCTGTGCCTTCCGCCACTCGATGAGGTGTCGGGCATCGGCCGACGCCTCCGTCCGGTACATCCAGTAGGTCCCATAGCGATGCAGCGTGTTCCGCACGATCGCCTTTCGCAGCGCTTCGTCCCACTCCCCCGACCATCCGCATACGATCAGGCCGTAGCCCGTCAGCACTTCGTCGAGGAGGGAGTTCATCTCTGGGCCGTACTCGGCGAGTTCGGCCGTCGTGTTGCTTGTCGCGAGGTCCACGTAGTCGCCATGCACCTTGATGACGGTGAACGCGGCGTGCGCGAGGGGGGTCCGGCCGAGCGCGGTCTCGCGTGAGGAGATCACCTGGCGCGCGACGCCCTCATCGCTCATCGCCTGCTCGAGGAGCGGATCGAAGTTGGTCGTGATCGCGACCTTGAGGTAGCCCTCGCGGGCCATGCGGGCCAGTGCGCGATGCGCCTTCGTCGGCAACTTGGCTCCCTGTGCGCGCTCGTCTGGCGAAGGCACGAAGTAGGGCCGCAGCAGGTTCGATCTGTCCGCACGGGTAGACCCGGCGGCCTCCATCACGCCGGAATAGGTCGGCTCTCGCCCGTACTGCTGGCGGAACCATTCCTCCGGCCGCTGTGGTTCAGGAGCGTTTTCGAGTCGCGCGACCTGACGGATGAGGTCGCACATCAGCTCGTGGCCCGACGGGATTCCGGCGGGCTTCGATATGCCGGATCCGAGCAGGAGGGCGTACACGCCCCTTCCGGCCTGGACCGACATCGCCAAGGAGATTCGAGGATCGATCATCTGCGTAAGGCACTCGGTGGCGCCCCGTGAGGTCGCAAGGGAGACCCGAGGAGGGGGCATTGTGCCCGTGCCCCGGGACAGCGGCGATGGGGCATGGCGGATGTGGCGCGAGCCCCCGGGGCCTCGCAGGCCCTCAATTCGTGGCGATCGGCGCCGGGAGGTCCCGAGGTACCACCGGGACCGCGATCTCCCGTTTTCCGGCGCCCCCGAGGCCCCCCAGGTGGGCGCAGGCGGCTTCCCGCGTCCGGCTCCACGCCCCGCCCGCGGCATTCCAGAGCGGGCACTCGCGGGCCGGGCACTTCCGCGCCTCGCCGAGGCTGCCGCCGGAGCACTCGATGCAGAAGAGCCGCACCGCGGGAAGGCGCTGGCCCTCGTCCGCGCGCCGGGCGAGGCCCGGGAACCTCCGGCGGACGTCTTCGATCAGCCGCGCCATCGAGGCGAGCGTCGCCGGGGCCGCGAGCTACGCAACGCCTACGCCCGCGCCGCGCTCCGCAGCACGTCGCGGAGCGTCCCGTGGAACCACGCGCGTCCCGTCCGCGGGTTGACCGTCCCCTCGGCGGCGAGTCGCGCCGCGATCGCCTTGGACCCGAGGCCCTCCGCCGCGAGCCGCTGCATCACCGCGAGCTGCCGCTGCTCGGGTTCGACGCGCACGAGCCGGTCGCCATCGAACGCCCACCCGAAAGGCGGCCTCCCGGAGATTCGCAGCCCCCGCCGCTTCCGCTCCGCCAGCGCCGTCCTCGTGCGGTCGGCCGCCATCTCGCGCTCCCACTGCGACATCGCCGCCAGCACGTGGCAGACGAACCTCCCTCCCGGCGAGCCCGTGTCGAGCCGCTCGGAGAGCGAGTGCACCTGCCACCCCTCGCGGTCGGCGCGGGCGAAGAGCTCGGCGGCGTCGCGGAGGCTGCGCGACAGCCGGTCGAGCCTGACGACGACCACGCCGTCGGCCTCGCCCGCGGCGAGCATCGCGAGGACGCGCTGCAGCGCCGGGCGCCTAGTCGTGCGGCCCGAGAGCCCGGCGTCGGTCTCGACGCCTGCGAGCTCCGCGCCGACGCTCGCGGCGTAGTCGCGGAGCCCCTTCTCCTGCGCGGCGAGGCTCAGGCCCCGCTCGGCTTGCTCGACGGTCGACACGCGGGTGTAGCCGACGAGGCGCGGGCGGCCCCCCGGACTTGCCGCGTTTGCGGAAGCGGGGGGGGTGGCAGGCAAGGACCCCTTCCCAGAACCGACCCCCCCTCGGCGGCGGCGTCGGGGGCCCACGGCGGCCACGGGCGCGGTCTCCCGCGGCCGGGGGGTCGGGGGAGACGAACCGGGTGCGCCGCGCCCGTCGGGGGCGTGCGCGTCCTGGCGGGGAGGTGTCCGGGATCCGGCCATGGTGGCGCCTTTCCGGGGGGTCTGGGCCCCCCAAGGAGGCCGTCTCGGGAGTGGGGTCCCGGCGGTCTACATCCGCATGGGGCCAGCGGGCGCGCCACAGCTCAAGCGCATTCGCGCCGACCCCCCAATTAGGAAGAGGCGGATTCGACGGACCCATAACGCGCGCGATGGTGCCGACGATGGGCGCGCGGGGGCAGGAGTGCCGCAGGGCGAGAGGTGTGGGCGTGCGGGCCCGCAGCGCGTCGCGTGTCGCACGGCGGCCGTATCGTCTCGGTGGGGCCCCGCCGCCGCCTGGCCCGCGGCGGAAAGGGCGAAGGCGCTCCTCGGTCCGGGGGCCCCGCCTTCACTCCGCGGAGCGCGAGAGACGGGAGCGCCCCGTGAACAGACCCGACGAGTGGGAGAGCCTCCCGAAGGAGGATCGCCGAGAGCGAGCGCTGGCGGGCTTCGAGTCCCTCATCCTCGCGTACTCGAAGCGCGAGAAGGACTGGTTCGCGCTGGCGCTGATGGAAGTGGGCGGCCGTGCGCTGGCAGCGCTGGTCGACGCGCTGCGCGTGCAACGGGTTGGCGGACCGGACTGGCGCGAGTCGTTCGCCACGATCGAGTACCGCGTGGGCTGGAACTGGGACCTGGGCCAGCGCGCTCTTTCTGTCTGGGACGAGGCGGCCCTCGCCACCCGAGACGCCTGCAATCAGATGGTGGTCGCGATGGCGGTCGAGGCCGCCGAGGCCGCGGCGCTCCTTGCCGTCACGGGCTCGAACACGTTCGTGAAGGAGGGCGATCGGTACCGCGTCTGCCTGGCTGCCGATGCACGAAGCAAGCTCGAGGGGGTCTCCGGGGAGCGCCGCGAGGACGTCCTCGACGAGATCTTGCGACCCTTCAGCCTCGGCTCGATTCCCTGGCGTGTCGATGCCGGGGGCTTGGAGGACGGGGCCGGACCGGATCGACCCGATCCGGTCTTGACGCACGAAGAGGCGGCCGCCCTCGCGCGCTTCCTCAACGACGGGGAGCGCGCCCGCAACGGCGAGGGTTTTCGCTTCGAGGCGGTCGTGGGCGGACGGCGCGTCGCGGGTTCCGTGTGCCTCATGATCGAGCCGCTCGCTCTAGACCCGGCAACCCGGCGGGCGTGGCACCCGGTCACCGTCGGCATCGAGTTCGATCCAGGCGTCGACGGACATCCGGCGGACTGGGGCGAGGGCGAGCGGTCCGATCTCGTCGACGAGCTGCTGCGGCAGTGGGACGCGAGCCTCGGCCGCCTCGGCACGCGCCTCCCGGGCGAACGGGCCATGCCCGGGAAACGCGACGAGCCCGCCGCGTTCCGCGACGGGGTCGCGCGTGTGCCGGCGAACCCGCTGACCGTGAAGCTCGCGACGCTGGTTTACGCCGCTGGCCCCGGCTGGGCCGATCGCCCCGGCGCGTGGGAGGCCAGCGCGGAGACGGGCGGCCCGATCTCTTCGCACGTGGTCCGGCGCCTAGATGGACGCGTCGTGATCACCGTGCCCGGCGGCGGGAACGAGTCGGGCTGGAGCATCGTTGGGCGTATGGATGCGCACACGCTCGACGTGGCGCTGCTCGTCCTCGCCAGGCTGACGGCGGGCGGCGCCGCGGACGATCCGGCCGAGGCACCGCCCAGAACCGTGGTAGTGACGGCGAAGTCGCTGCTTCGCGACATGGGGATCCGACACGCGGGCGCGCGGCGCCGTGAAGCGATCCTCCGGATCGGCCGGGACCTGGACTGCGTGTCGCGGCTCGCGTGCGACATCTCGGCGACAGTGCGCCAGTCCCGGGGGGGCCGACGCAGGTCGTTTGAGCTCTCGCAGGACCGGCTCTTCTCGGTCGTCGAGAGCCGCGAAGAGGACCTGCGCCTCCCGGGTGTCGCCACGACGTGGATCGTCCGCATCGGCGAGTGGTGCGGGCTGTGGCTCCGCGCCGGGTCGGCGGTCTGGCTCGCGGGCCTGCCACGCGCGCTCTTCCTTCTCCCGCGCAACGGGGGGCGCGGCGCCTCGCTCCTCGCGAAGAGGATCGGGACCGTCCTCATGATGGAGTCCGCGTACATGCCGCGACGGCGCTCGGTGCGCGTCCGGACGCTCCTCTCGCTCGTCGGCGAGATGGAGTCGACTCCGCGGATGCGGTACAGGCTGCGCCGGCTGCAGGAGCGGTTCGACGCGGCGCTGGAGCTTCTGCAGGAGCGCGAGATCCTGCGCTCTTTCTCGGTCGAGGCGGCGGGGTGGGCCTGCGCTCCCGGGGGACGCGGCTGGAGCGCCGATTGGCTCGACTCGACGGTGGAGCTTGAACTCTGCGACGGGAAGGAGCGGCCCCTCCTCGGGCGACGGCGCCAGGGGGGGCCGCGGCCGGCGAGAGCCGCGGCCGGCCAGGAGCTCTGGGAGACAGTGAGGGCGACGAGGCTGGCGCGATCGAAGTCGCAGCGCGACGTCGCGTGCGAGCTGGAGATCACGCCGGCATTCCTCTGCAAGCTCGAGCGCGGGGCGCTGTCGCGGTCCGGCGCGCCTGTGGCCGCCTCGTCGCGCGTTGAATCGCGTGCGCGGGATTGGATAGCGAGAAACGCCGAATCGATGTCATAGTCGGGCATGAATCGCCGTTTCGCGGAAGTTGACGCGGCTGCGACCAGAACCTGACCCAGCTGCGACCAAAACCTTACCTGGCTGCGACTAATTTCATCGGCGGCGGCGGTCAAGTCGTTGCGGGGCAACGGGTTGCGTCGCGTTGAATCCCCTGGAGGCTTTATAGCCTTAGAGCGCCCCGGCAGGCGGGGGTGCTGCCGGGGCTCCCTCTACGGTGGCACCATCGGAGGACCGCTCCATGGCAAGATTCACGCTTTGCGACGACTTCGTAGACCGCGACGCCGAGCGCGCGGTGCTGGCGGCGATCGCCCTCGACCCCACGCTGCTCGACGGCGCGTCTGCCCCGCCGCCCGGGGCGTTCGCCGCCGAGGTTGCGGCGTTCGTCGCCCTGGCCGACGCAATCCTTCACGGCAGGCCGCGGGCTGTCCCAGCTGACTGGACGCCCGCCCCCGACCCGCAGACCGCGGTCGCGCGCCTGTGCAAGTTGCGGAAGCTCAGGCTCGTCGCCGACGCGATCGAGACCGCGGCCGCGGCGATGCGTCGGGACGGCGACGCCTCTCCCGAGACGATCCTCGAAGGGCTCGCCCGCGGCATCGAGAAGGCACGGTCGGAAGCCGACGGCGTCCGCACGGGGGCGTTCCGCTGGGCCTCCGATCTCGTCGATCACGTCCTCGCAGACGCGGAGGCGAAGCGGAGGCTGCGCGAGGTGACGGGCCAGGCGATCCTCGGCGTGCCGAGCGGGATCGCGACGCTGGACCAGAGGCTCGGGGGGGTCCGGTCGGGACTGGCGGTGCTGGCGGGCGGCCCCGGCGTCGGCAAGACGACGCTGGCGACGCAGATCGCGCTCCATGTCGCGACATGCGGCGGCATGGTCGTCTACGTCACCTACGAGAACGCGCCGGCCAATATTCTCCTGAAGATGATCTGCGCCACCGCCAGCGTCGCGGCGACGGACGTGGATCGCGGGCGGGCGGACGTGCGCGGGCTTGAGGAGGGCGCCCGGGCGCTGGGAGCGGCCCTCGATCGCGTCGCCCTCGTCGAGGGCAACGCGGCGGTCAATGCAGGGCGCATCGCCGCGATCGTCCGCACGGCGAGACGCGGCATGGAGGACGCGAGGTGCCTCGTCGTGGTCGACTACCTGCAGCGGGCCGCGCACGGGGCGGGCTACGAGCAGCTCCGGCAAAACGTCAGCGCGTTCGCCGGGGCGCTGCGCGACCTCGCGACGTCGCAGGACGTCTCGGTCCTCGCGATCTGCAGCCAGAACCGCGCCGACGGCGAGTACGGCAGGGGCGGCGGCAAGGCGAACATCGCCTCCTTGAAGGAGTCGGGCGACCTCGAGTATGGCGCCGACTCGATCCTCTTCCTGTTGCCGGACGCTGGGCGCCGCGCCGACCCGCCCGCCGTCGCGCTCGACCTCGTGGTCGCGAAGAACCGGCACGGCGAGAGCGGCTTCGCGGTGCCGCTCGTCTTCAACCCGGAGCGAGGCGTGATGCGCGAGCAGGCATGGGGGGGGCGGTGAGCGGGGGCGGGTCGAATCTCACCCTCACCGCGGCGCAGCTCGCGGAGTGCTCCCCCGTCGGCGGTTGCCGGATAGTCCGCGCCTACTGCCCGATCCACGGTTCCGACCACACCAGGAGCCTGCGCGTCAACCTGGAGACGGGGCACTTCCGGTGCTTCCAGTGCGGAGCGTGGGGCTACATGGAGGAGGCGCGGGGTCGCCGGAAGGAGGATCGCGCGAGGGGAGGGTCGCCCGCCGCTCGCGCGACGCCAGCGTCCCGCACCCCGCCGACGCAGCCTTCGCCGGTGCGCCCCGACCTCGAAGCGCTTGTGGCCGGGTTCGCGGCGGCGCTTCCGGGCAGTCCGGGCGAGGAGTACCTGGCGAGGAGACGCATCACGGCACGGGTCGCGCGAGGGTGCCGCATCGGATACGCGACGCGTGAGCGGTGGGCGGCGGTCGGCAGGCGGACCCCGCACGGCCGGATCGTCGTGCCACACACCTCGCCGGACGGCACGCTCGTGAGCCTCTACGGCCGCGCGGTGGAGACGGCTGGTCCGGTCCCGAAGGGTGCCCGCCACGACCACCTCGCGGGCAACAAGGGGTTCTTCAACGCCGCTGCGCTGCGGCGACCGCGCGTATGGATCTGCGAGGGGGCGTTCGACGCGCTGTCGCTGATCGCCCGCGGCGTAGGGGCCGCCTGCGCGATCTTCGGCGTGGAGGGTTGGCGGTGGGAGTGGGCCGGGGTGGTGCGCGAGATGGTTTTCGCCTTCGACCTCGACGCCGCGGGCGCGCGATGGAAGGCGATCGCGCGCGACGCCCGGCTCCGGGGGATCGCCGTCGAGGTGCTGGACGCATCGTGCTACGGCGGAAGCAAGGACGTCGCCGCCGCGTGGGCGGACGGGGTCCTCACGCTGCCCGACGGTCCCGAGCTCATCGCGATCGAGGCCTTCGAGGAGCGCGCGGCGATTCTCGAGTACGAGGGTGGGTTCGCGCGCGAGGAGGCGGAGCGGCTTGCGGCGCGGGGGGGGATGAAGTGAGGCAAGCTGAGCCCAAACGGCACCGGCACCTGCGCGTCGAGCACCTACTGCTCGCGTTCATCCTCGCCGAGTTCCGGCGCGAGCTTCGCCGCCGTCGTCGCGCGCGTCCTTGCTCGAGTGGCCCCGCGCGCGTATTGCGCGAGGAGCGTGGCGTTGGCGCGTGGCTCCGTCGTCGCCGCTCGCAGGCCCGGAGGCGAGCATGACCACCCTCGCCCTCCTGCGCCACCTGACGGATCGCGGCGGCATCGTGCGCGTCGACCGCCGCGGCAGGATCGAACTCGCCGGTCCGCCGGCGCTGCTCTTCGACGCGCTGGTCCTGTCCGAGCTCGCGCGGAAGCGCACGGAGGTGGCCGCCACGCTGCGGGCCGCGAGGGGGGCGTCGCGGTGAGCGAGGCCCTGAAGCCCGGCGATCTGCTGACCATCCGTCAGGCGCTGGCGCTGGTGCCGGTGGGCCGCGCGACGCTCTACGCCCTGCTGAGGCGCGGGGCCATCCCGCACTACCGCGTCGTGGCGCCCGGACGCCGCGGTGGGCGCGTGCTTGTGGCGCGGGGGGACCTGGTGGCCTACCTCGACACGGCGCGCGTGGAGGCGCGCCTACGCCCCGTGGTGCCCGACGCCGACGCCATCGCGGCAAGGGTGCGTGGACTCGGGGCGGTGACGACCTAACATGATGCTAGCACGCAAGTTACGCCTTGATGCTCCCGGAGTCCGTGGCTCATGTGGGGTCATGGAAACCGCGATACGCAGGCCGAGACGGCGCGCGCGACGCCGCCGATTCGGCTCCATCTTCCGCAGGCCGGGCGGAAGCGGCTGGTTGGCGCGCTACTCCGACCCGACCAAGCGCCGCAACGGCAACGGCCGCGTCGGCTTCATCACCCGCAGCTTCGAAACGCGCGAATTGGCCGAAGCCTTCCTCGCCGAGGTCGAGAAGGAGATCATGCTCGGCGCCACGCCGCCCGCGGCAGAGGCAGAGCCCCCCTGCGACCTCACGCTGCTACAGGCGGTCGACGAGTACATCGACCACAAGCGCGCCGGGGGCGGCAGCCAGCGCGGCATCGCCCGCTACGTCACGAGCCGCAGCGCCATCGCCGCCTCGCCCCTCGCGGGCCGCGCCGTCGCCACGCTCCAGAGAGGCGACCTCGAACAGTTCGCCGCGTGGAGGCGCAAACGCCGCTGGCAGCCCATCCGCCGCCGCGGCGCGAAGCGCACCGACCCCAACGAGATCCGCGCCGTCAAGGGCGGCACCGTCGCCGCGGGCTCGATCAACCGCGACACGAGCCTCATCGCCGCCGCCCTCAACCGGCTGGTCCACCTCGGCCAGCTCGCGCGCAACCCCGCCGCCCGCATCCGCCGCGCGAAGGAGCCGGTCCGCGCGCGCGCCATCCTCGGCCCGTCCGAGGCCGCGCGCCTCGTCGATTGCGCCAACCATCACCTCAGGCCGTTCCTCCTCGCGGCGCTCCTGACGGGCCAGCGGCCCAACGAGCTCCGCAACCTGCGCTGGGGCGACATCTCCTTCGAATCCGCGACGATCACCGTCTTCCGCTCGAAGGTCCAGATGGGCGGCACGGTCCCGATGCACCCCCGCCTCGCGGCGGAACTGCGCGCGATGAAGGACCGCCGCTCGGAGTCGCGCCGCGTCCCCGACGACGAGCTCGTCTTCCTGCCGACGCGCGGCGGCTCCCTCTACGACCACCGCAACGCATGGCGGAAGGCGGTAGCGAAGGCCGGCCTCGCCGAGCGCCGGGGCCTGAGCCTGTACTCGTGTCGGCACACGTTCGCCACCCTGTTCCTCGGCGAGGGCTCGCCCGCGGACCTGCAGGCGCTGCTCGGGCACGCCTCCTACACGACCACGGAGCGGTACGTCCGGGCGGTGGGGGAGCGGGCGCGGAAGGGGGTCGAGGCGCTCGACTTCGCGGGCGGTTCGCCTGCGGGGATGTGAGGGGGTCCGGGGGCCGGGCTCGCGCGACCGCGCCGTCTCCGCGCGAACAAAGGCGGGGGTGGAGGCGCTCGAGTTCGCGGGCGCGTAGCGGGCGGGGATGGGATGGGGCGGTGGGGCCTTGCGCGGCATTGCAGCGCCCTGTCGCGCCCGGTTATGCTGATCCCCCGACCGGGAGCGAGAGATTTGGCGGGAGCTGGCGGCGGCCCTCTGAGTGTCTGGCACACGTTCTGCCTGAAGGCGAAGGAGAACCTGTCCGCCGGTTGCGAGTGCTTGGCCGCAGGCCGCGCGAACGCGGCCGCGAGCCGCCTCTACTACTCGGTCTTTCAGGCTTCCGCTTGGGCCCTCGCGGGGCAAGGCGTGTCCCCCGCAGCGCTACAGAGCGGCGCAGCCACGTGGAATCACACGATGGTGTCCCAAAACCTCCGGAAGCTCTTCTCGCACCGGCAGGATCGTGACCACCTGACCAGCTATCTCCTGCTAAAGTCTCTACGAGAGAAGGCCGATTATGCGCCCGAGGACGTCTCCCCGACCGAGCTGGTTGGTCTTGACGCGCGGGCCGGCCGGTTCCACGCTAGACTCGGCCTGTAGAATCCTCAATGCAGATCATGACAGAACGCGCGTGTCTTGAGGGGCTTGGGCGCGAGATTGAGGCGCGCTGCCCCGGCACGCTTACGCAGGTGGTCGAGGCAGAAGCGGAGGACCGCCCTTGGGTCATCCATGTTTACGGCGTCGATCCGGCGACTCTGGCCGCGGTGAATCTCGATATCGCTTCCTCCCTCGTAGACGCGATGGAGCGATTCCCCGCGTTGGACGCCGTTGGGATGGCGCACTCCATCGAGATGACCGCGAAGTGCTACCAGCACTGCGTGAGGCAGGTTCGACTGATGCGCGCGTTGGAGATGGGCGGACAACTCCAAGCCGTTCTCGGGTCGTGGTCGGGGTCGATCGTGGAGACTTCCCAAACCTCTACACAGGAGCCGAGCACTCTCCCCAGCGAAAGCGACGTGCAGTGGTTTGACCTGATCCAGGCAATCGAGGCCCCGACTGGCCACTACACGACGGTCGAGTCCGAGAGTCTCCTCGTCCTCCGGGAGCGCCCGCCGACGTACGAGTTCAAGGACCGGCGCGCAGAGGCGGCGTAACCACGTGGGGGGGCGTCAGGGGTTCGCACTGAAGCGCGTTCGCCTTCTAGAGGCTAGCTTTTCATCGCCCCGGCAGTTCCCGGGGAGTGCCAACCGTCGGTTCGGTATCAGTGACGCGACGATCGAGACAGAGATCGATGCCGCCGCTCGCACCTGCCTTGTGCGAGTCGGGGTCGAGGTGACGGCGCACGCCAACGATCTAGCCGCCTTCACGCTGAGGGCCACAATGGAGGGCCTCTTCGAGGGGGAGCAAGAGGGCCTGCCCCTTGACCTGTTTGCGAGCGTCAATGCTCCGGCCATCCTGTTCCCGTACCTCAGGGAAACGGTATCAAATCTCACCGCTCGGTCGGGACATCCCGCCCTCCTCTTGCCTACGGTTAACTTTGTCGAGCTGGTGCGAATCTACGCGGCAGGGGGCAGGCCGTTGCAGGACGAGTCCACCGAAGACAATGGACCACCTCCTGAGGCGCCGGGAGCCGCGGGAAGAGGGTCGCGCACTTCGCGCAGTGGATCGTGATTCGTCGGCAAGCCAAGTAGGCGTCAGGAAGTCTCCAACGCGAGGACATAGTCGCGTACGGTAGACAGAAACCGGACAGGGCTTGCGCCCCGCGCGAAAATCTGGAGTGCCGCCACCAGCTCGTTCCGGATCTGGGGCACCATCCACTTCTTCTCCTCCGCGCTCACCCCCGCACGGGTGCGAGTCATGTGGGCGACCAGCTTGTGGACTCGCTCGCGCGTCTTCACGAGGAAGTCCGATGGCTGCTCCCTCCAGGCGCTCGCCGTCACGTGGAAGCTCGACGCCGTGACGTCGCCGACCCTGACGGGCCAGCCCATGGTCTCCGCGAACAGGAAGTCGATGAGCTGCCGCGTGTGGATGGCGAATGCCTCTACGAGTGCATTAATCACTACCTGGTCACGGCGATCCCCGCGTTCGAGCCGTGCCGCAAGCTCGGCGAACATCTCGACCTCGTATCCGACGATCTCCGACAGCGTCGGCCATGAGGCAAGCACGAGGAGAAGTTGACCCCTGAACTCTGTGCCACAGCCTACGCACTCGCCCGTCAGCATCCATGCGCCGCCGATCACGCCGACGATCCGCAGCGAGCGAATCCTCTCGCCTTCCCAACACTTGATGCACCCGCTGCAGTAGCGTGCATCCCCCTCCACGTCGCGCACCTCCCCGGCCCATCCGCTCTGCGAGTGCGATGTGTCACAGTCCTCAGGATCGAAGTTCAGCACGACGGTCATTCGTATGCCCGGACCACAATGCTAGCCGAGGGTCCGCGAGCGGCTGCGCGGGCAGGAGGGGGCCCCCTTGAATCGCGTCCCCGATTCGGCGACAAAGTCTACCCATGGGGACCTTCCTCGGCGATCTCGACGCCCGCCCGCTGTCGCTCGGGCGTTCAGCCGAGGACCTGAAGCCCCTCGCCCTCCACATCGCCGCCTCCGGAAGCTGGCCGACCGAAGTCGCGGTCGTCGAGGCCGCGAAGCGCCCCACCGCCGCCCGCCTCCGCGAAGTCTGGCGCGACCGCTCGAAGGGACGCGCCTCACCCCTCATCGTGGTGGCGCTCCAGGGCGACCTCGCCCACCTCTGCGGCCCTGCCGGCGACGAGCCGCCGGTCCATCAGGACATCCCGCAATCCGTCGCCGAACGCATCTGCCGCGTCGCGCTCCAAGAGCCCGACTCCAACAGCGCGCTGCGCTTCCTCAGGGCTGCACTTCCCGATGCCGACTCCCGCATCCCCGGACTCCGCAATGAGGGCCTCCTCGCGACGCACGAACTCAAGACCGGCGTCCCGATGCGCCCCGACTGGCGCGCCGCGCTCGCGAGCGCCGCAGCCGCGGCACGCCATCGAGGGCAGGACCTCGTCCGCGCGCTCGGCTTCAACTTCAAGACGCTGACCGGCCCCGTGAGCCTGCTCTGCGTCGGCGAGAAGCGCACCGCCGTCGCGGTCTTCCTCGACCGGAGCGAGCACCCCGAGGCCTCCTCCACGCGCTTCAATGGAAGCTCCCCGGTCAGCTACGCGCTCGCCCGCGCCGAGGAAGAGAACCTCAAGTACGTGATCGTGCTGCACGGATCGGCGCTCCGCCTCCACCCCGTGGACGCCTCGGGAGCCGTCGGCGGCCGAGGCCGCCCCGAGACCTACGTCGAGCTCCATCTCGAGCTGATCGCCCCCGAGCAGATCGGCTACCTCTGGCTCCTCTTCTCCAACGAGGCGCTCCGCCCCGGCGGCACGTTCGAGGACCTCGTCGAGCGCTCCGCCCGCTTCGCCACCGCGCTTGGCCGCCGCCTCCGCGAGCGCATCTACGAGGGCGTCATCGGCCGCCTGGCCGCCGCCATCGCCAACGCCCGCTCCCTCAAGCGCCACTCCGCCGCCGACCTCGATCTCACCTACCAGGCGACGCTCACGCTCCTCTTCCGCCTGCTCTTCATCGCCTACGCAGAGGACGGCGACTTCCTCCCCTACAAGGACAGCGGCCGCTACCGCAGCCGCTCGCTCAAGAAGATCGCCCACGAGCTGCGCGACCTCGCCCGCGAAGGCAAGCACTTCGATGAGGGCGCCCACTACTGGGCCGAGACCAGGCGCCTCTTCCGCGCGGTGGACGAGGGCCAGAAGGAGTGGGGCGTCCCGCGCTACAACGGCGGCCTCTTCTCGCGCGACCCCGAGGTCTCTCCCGCAGGTGCCATCCTCGACGCCATCGAGCTCGGCAACGACGTCTACGCCCCCGCCCTCACCCAGCTCCTCCTCGACGACACCGGCGACGGCCAGCTCGGCCCCGTGGACTTCCGCTCCCTCGGCGTGCGCGAGTTCGGGACCATCTACGAAGGCCTCCTCGAATGCGAGCTCTCCGTCGCCGAGGAGGACCTGACCCTCGACCCGAAGGCGGGCTACCGCCCACTCAAGAAGAGGAGCGACGCCGTCAGCGTCGAGAAGGGGGCCGTCTACCTGCACGACCGCTCCGGCGGCCGGAAGGCCACGGGCAGCTACTACACGAAGGACTTCGCCGTCGAGCACCTGCTCGACCACGCGCTGGAACCGGCGCTCAAGGCCCACACCCGCAGCCTCGACGGCATCCACGACCCCGCCGAGGCGTCCAAGCGCTTCTTCGACTTCCGCATCGCCGACATCGCGATGGGCTCGGGCCACTTCCTGATCGCGGCGATCGACCGCATCGAGCGCCGCCTCTCGACCTACCTAACCAACCGGACCCTTCCGGGGGTGACCGAGGAGATCCGACGGCTGCGCGCTGCCGCGGTCGATGCCGTGGGGGGCGCGGGGGCTGCGGGCGAGATCGAGGACACACAACTGCTGCGCAGGCAGATCGCCCGGCGCTGCGTGTTCGGCGTCGATCTTAACCCGCTCGCCGTGGATCTCGCCCGCCTCTCGGTGTGGGTCCACACCTTCGTCCCCGGCCTGCCCCTTTCTTTCCTCGATCACAACCTCGTCGTTGGCAACTCGCTGGTGGGGATCGCGGTCTTCGACGAGATGCGCGAGATCATCGGCGAGGGCTACTTCGGGATCGATCCGCTCGTCGCGCTGCTCGAGAAGGCCAAGGACGACGTGAGAAAGCTCGGCGAACTCGCCGACGCCGACGCCGCCGAGGTGCGCGAGGCGCGGGCGACCGACCGGCGCATCCACGACACGCTCGAGCCCCTTCGCATCGCCTGCACGATCCTCGCCGCCGCACGCGTGGAGCAGTCGGTTCTCGACGAGGTGCGCTATGGGAAGTTCCTCGGACTCGCCAAGTCTCCCGCTTCGCTGGCGAAGAGCGATCTCGCCAAGGCCGCGCTGGAGGCACTGAAGGGCGTGCGCCCCTTCCACTTCCCGACCGAGTTCCCCGAGGTTTTCGGCGGCGACAGGCCGGGCTTCGACGTGATCGTCGGCAACCCGCCGTGGGAGGAGGCGTCGATCGAGGAGGACGACTTCTGGACGCGGTACATCCCCGGCTTCCAGGCGAAGGAGCAGAAGGAGCAGGAGGATCTCAAGCGCAGGTGGAGGAAGGAACGTCCCGATCTCGTCAAGAAGCTCGAAGCCGAGCAGCGCGACGCGGAGGGGCTGCGCGCACAACTCGCCAACGGCCCATTCCCCGGCATGGGCACCGGGGACGCCGACCTCTACAAGGCCTTCTGCTGGCGATTCTGGGCGCTCGTCCGGAAGGAGGGCGGCATGGTCGGTGTCGTGCTGCCGCGTTCGGCCTTCGCCGCGAAGGGGTCGACGGACTTCCGGAAGGCGATCCTCGCGGAGGGGACGTTCAGCGATCTGACCTTCCTGCTCAACTCCGGCGGTTGGGTCTTCGACGAGGCCGAGCCGCGCTACACTATCGCCCTCTGCGCCCTTTCGCGCGCGAAGCCGGGCGAGGATGGCACGCTCCCGATGCGCGGCCCCTACCGGAGCCTTCAGGAGTTCGAGGAGGGCGTGGGGCGGCCAGCGTTGCGCTTCCCGCTTGCGGACGTGCTCGCGTGGACGGACACCGCGACACTGCCCCTGCTGCCAGACGGCGCATCGGCGGCGATCTTCGCGCAACTGCGCAAGGCCCCGCGCCTCGACCTCGACGACTGCGAATCGTGGCTCTTCCGGCCGTACCGCGAACTGGACGCCACCAACGACAAGCCGCACTTCAAGTTTGTCGAAGACATGCCCAAGGGTCATGTCCCCGTCTTCAAGGGGGAGTCCTTCGACATCTGGAAGCCCGACACGGGAGCCTACTACGCCTACGCCGATCCGAAGAGGGTGCTCGGCGCGCTCTTCGAGAAGCGCGCGAGGAGCGCGCGCAAGAAGGACTCGCCGTGGTCGCACCTCGACGGCGCGAGCCTCACGAACGACGCGACGATGCCCTTCCAGAGCGCGCGGGTGGCGTTCCGGGATGTCACGAACCGCACGAACCAGCGTACGGTGATCGCGGCGCTCCTCCCGCCGCGGGTGTTCATCAGCAACCAGGCGCCGTTCCTGATCCGCGTGCGCGGCGACGAGAAGGACGAGGCTTTCCTAGTCGGCATCCTGTCGTCAATCCCTCTCGACTGGTTCGCACGGCGGTTCGTCGAGACGCACGTCAACTTCTTCCTCCTCAACATGCTCCCGGTCCCCAGGCCCCCCCGGAATGACCCTCTCTGGAAGCGGGTCGTGAAGCTCGCCGGGCGGCTTGCCGCCGCCGACGAGCGCTTCGCCTACTGGGCGGGCGCCGTCGGCGTGGACTATGGCCCGCTCCCCGAAGCGCGTCGCGAGTCGATGATCGCGGAGCTCGACGCGCTCGCCGCCCGCCTCTACGGCCTCACCGCCGACCAGCTCGCCCATCTCTTCGCGACCTTCCACGAGGGGTGGGACTACGAGGCGCGCCTCGGGCGCGTGATGGAGTACTTCGAGTGAAGCCCGAGTTCGTCGACAACCGCGACGGGAACACGCTGCTGGCGGCGCTGCGGGCGCACATGGGCTGGGCGCGCGAGGCGTACAAGAGGCCGCTGTCGCTCTGCGTGGCGACGGGCTACTTCAACCCGGAGGGGTTCTCGATGCTCGCGGGCGAGCTGGAGCACCTCTCGGGCGTGAAGCTGCTGCTCGGGGCGGAGCCGCAGTACCCACCGGCGCGGGAGGTGCCGCTGCCGGGGCAGCCGCGCGGCGAGGCACGGCAGGTGGTCGCGGCGCTCGCGGCGGCCGAGGCGGGCATCCGCGGCGACCGGAACCTCCTCGAGTTCACGCGCGAGGCGAATCGCTCCGTGGAACGCCTCCTCGCGTTCCTCGCCTCGGGCAAGCTCGAAGTGCGGAGGTACGCGCGCGGCTTCCTGCACGGGAAGGCCTTCGTCTTCTCGGACCAGGACGGCGTCATCGCGGGCTCGTCGAACCTCACGGCGGCGGGGCTCGTCGGCAACCTCGAATTGAATCTCGGCCACTACGCGCCGTCGCTCGTGGGCAGGGTGCAGGCGTGGTTCGATTCGCTCTGGGCCGAGGCCGAGCCCTACGACCTCGCGGCGCTCTACCAGGAGCGCGTCGCCGAGTACGACCCGTACCTCGTCTACCTGCGCGTGCTGTGGGAGCGGTATGGGGCGGAGCTCTCGGGCGAGCGCGACGCGGCGGGGCACATCCGGCTCACGACCTTCCAGACCGACGGCGTGGCGCGGGCGGAGAAGATCCTCGCCCAGTACCACGGCGTCGTCGTGGCCGATGGCGTGGGCCTCGGCAAGACCTTCATCGCGGGCGAGTTGATCCGCCGGGTGAAGGAGCGGAGGCAGCGCGTGCTCGTCGTCGCCCCGGCCGCCCTGCGCGACGGCACATGGCGGACCTTCTTCGACGACTTCGACCTCAAGGCGGACTGCGTTTCCTTCGAGGAGATTGCACTCAAGGGAGGCAAGGTCAGCCGGTATTGGGACGAGTACAGCCTCATCGTCGTGGACGAGGCGCACGCCTTCCGGAATCCCGACACCGAACGCGCCGCTGCGCTGCGGACGCTGCTCGCCGGATCGCCGCCGCGCGACCTCGTGCTGCTTACGGCGACCCCGGTCAACAACAGCCTCTGGGACCTCTACTACCTGCTCTGCTACTTCGCGGGCCACGACGCCTTCCTCGCCGATCGCGGCATCCCGTCGCTGAAGCGGCGCTTCGAGCACGCCGCGGCGCTCGATCCCGAGGACCTGCGGCCCGAGACGCTCTTCGACGTGCTCGACACGGTGACGGTGCGGCGCACGCGCCACTTCGTGAAGCGCTACTACCCGTCGGACCGCATCCGGGGGCCGGGCGGCGTGGAGATGCCGGTGCGCTTCCCGACGCCCGAGGTGCGCGCGGTGGTCTACCGGCTGGAGGGCGTGCTGCCGGGGTTCTTCGCGGACTTCGCGGCAGCAGTGATGCCGGAGCATGGCGAGCCCGAACTCACGCTTGCGCGCTTCCGGCCCTCCTCGTTCCGGCGCGGGGGGGGATCGGGGGTGGAGGCGAGCGAGGTCGCGCTGACGGGGCTCGTGCGGTCCGCGCTCTTGAAGCGCTTCGAGTCGTCGGTCCATGCCTTCGTGCGGACGCTGGAGCGGATGGTCGAATCTCACGACCTCTTCGTGAAGGCGCTCGACTCGGGGTACGTGCCGACCGCCGACGCGATTGCGGCCGTGGGGGAGGCGCAGGACGTGGCGTCGGAGGACGCGCTCGTGGACCTCCTGCGGGAGCACGGCGCCGAGCCTGCGCGCGGCTACGACGTGCCCCGGCTGCGCGCTGCGGTGCTGGCCGACCGGGCTCTGCTGGAGAGGTACCGGGGACGGGCGGCGAAGGTGACGGCGGCGACCGACCCCAAGCTCGCGGCCCTGCGGGAGTGCGTCGTCGACCTCGCCCGTCGCGCTGCCCACGATGGCCAGTCCGACGACGAGCGCCGCGACAACCGGAAGGTGCTCGTCTTCTCCTACTTCGCGGAGACGGTCGACTGGATCGTCGCCTACCTGCGCGATGCCGTCGCGAGCGACGCCGACCTGGAGGTCTATCGCGGGCGGATGGCCTCGGTGAGCGGGCAGAAGTCGCGCGACGGCGTCACGCGCGAGGATGCGGTCTTCGGCTTCGCGCCGCGGTCGACGCAGGCGCCCCCTGAGCGTGCCGCCGACCTCTTCGATATCCTCGTCTGCACCGACGTGCTGGCGGAGGGCATGAACCTCCAGCAGTGCCGGAACATCGTCAACTTCGACCTGCCGTGGAACCCGATGCGGCTCGTGCAGCGCCACGGCCGCGTGGACCGGATCGGGAGCCCCCATGCCAGGGTCCACCTGCGCTGCTTCTTCCCCGACGAGGGGCTCGACAAGCTGCTGGATCTGGAGACCCGCATCCGGCGAAAGCTCGCGCAGGCCGCAGCGTCGATCGGCGTCGAGAGCGAGGTGATCCCCGGCGGCGCCACCGGCGAGGTGGTCTTCGCCGAGACGCGCGAGGAGATCGAGCGGCTCAGGCAGGAGGACCCGACGCTCTTCGAGACCGGCGGCGAGGAGGCGGGAGCCCACTCGGGCGAAGAGTACCGCCAGGAGCTCCGGCGCGGGCTCGAACACTACGGCGAGGCGAGAATCCGAGACCTTCCGTGGACGATCGGCTCCGGCTTCGCGGGGGGACCGGTCCCCGGCCACCTCTTCTGCGCTCGCGTCGGCGAGCGGAGCTTCCTCCGGTTCGTGCCTGCGGGCGGCGGCCCCATCGTGCGCGAGACGCTCGAATGCCTTAGGCGGATCGCCTGCACCGAGGCGACGCCCCGCGACCTCCCGCAGTCCGCCGCCGAGGCCGCCTACCCCGCCTGGCAGGCCGCCCGCGCAGACATCTATGCCGAATGGAGCTTCGCGACCGACCCCGCCAACCTCCAGCCGGCGATCCGCCCGGCGTTCAAGCGCGCCGCCGACCACCTCCGGGCCAATCCCCCCGCGGGAGCCACGCAGGAGGATCTGGACCGGGCCACGGCGTCCCTACTCGCCCCGCGCGGCTATCGCGTTGAGCGCCTGATCCACGAGGCCATCCGCGGGGCCGACGCGAGGCCGCAGGAAGCCTCGGAATCCCTCTGGAAGGCCATTCGCGACCTCGGCCTCCAGCCCTACGAACCGCCGAAGCCGCTCCCCGCGATCCGGGAGAGCGATGTCCTGTTGGTCTGCTGGATGGCGGTTGCCGCCGGAGGTTGATGTGCTCTGGAGCCAGAAGGTCACCTACCAACCCGAGCCCTATGCTAACGAGGCGTCGCTTGAGGCGGCGATCCGCAAACTCCACAAGCCGCTCTTCGGGCACGCGCGCATCTACGTCGACGTGAAGAAGAAGATCGGCGGCACGAAGAAGAACATCCCTGACGGCTACCTGATCGACCTGTCGAGCCGCCGGGAGCCGCGCCTGTACGTGGTCGAGGTGGAACTAGCGAGGCACGAGCCGATCAAGCACATCGCGGTGCAGATCCTCGAGTTCTCCCTCGCCTTCGAGAGCGAGCCCCAGACCGTAAAGCGCGTGCTTCGCGAGGCGCTCGATGCCGACGCTCCCCGGCGCGCCCTCTGCCAGAAGTACGCGAAGGAGAACGGTTTCGACAACGTCGACTACCTGCTGGAGCGCATGATCTACGACGGCGGATTCGGGGCGCTCGTGATCATCGACGAACTCGTCGAGGAGCTCGAAGCCGTGCTCGTGAAGAAGTTCAAGTTCGGTGTCGACGTGCTGGAGGTGAGGCAGTTCGTGGGCAGCGACGGGGAGCACCTGTACGAATTCGAGCCTTTCTTCGAAGATGTCGAGGCGATTCCTAGCGGGGGGCCGGGTCCGATAGATCCGGCCGAGATCGACATGATTGTCGTGCCGGCCCGCCCCGACGGGTTCGAGAGGACCTTCCTCGGGGAGAACCGGTGGCATCACATCCGCATCCACGCGGGAAGCATCGCGAGGATCAAGTACATAGCTGCATACGTCACGGCCCCTACTTCCGCCATCACGCACTGGGCCCCCGTCCGTTCCATCGAGCAGTGGAAGGACACGGGCAAGTACGTGGTCAATTTCGCCGAGCCCGCGAAGGAGATCGCGCCGATAAAGGTCACCGCCGCCGGACGCGGCAAGGCGCCTCAGGGTCCGCGGTATACGTCAATGGCTCGTCTGCGTGAGGCGAAGAAGTTCGAGGACCTATGAGTTCGAAACAGCGCAAGTCTAGGCGCACAGTGTCTCCGCGAAGTGCAGGGGCCGCAGGCGGAGATTCGAAGTCCGCCGCTGTGCCTGCTCCGGAAACGCGCAACTCCCACTGCGCGCGCTGCAACTCGCTTGTCGCCGCGATGCTCCTGAACTGTTACAAGCGGGAGTACAGCGACGAGTACGGCCAAGTTCTCGACACCCTGTGGGTGTCCATTCTCAAATGCCCTGGATGTGAGCTGCCGATCATCGTTGAATCCAGCGACCGATACGAAGCCGAAGAACTCCTATACCCTCTCGGGCGTGTACCGCCAGCTGGGGCCACAAAGGCTGTGGCAAGATCGTTCAGTGAGGCGATCGCGTGCTTCAGGGCATCGTGCTTCACGGCCACCGCGATCATGTGCCGACGCACCTTGGAGGTGTTATGCCATGAGTTCGGGTCAGGCGGAAAGAAGCAGCCTCTGGCCAAGAGGCTGGAGGAGCTGAAGCGCCTCGGTGTGATCGGGGGCCGACTGGAGGATTGGGCCGCCGCGCTACAGAGCGGTGGCAATTTTGCGGCGCACGATCCCGACGCGCGGGTGTCCACAGAGGACGCTTCGGACCTACTAGACTTCACCGAGGCCGTTATCGAGTACGCCTACACGCTCCACAAGAGGTTCGAAGCGTACAAGAAGCGGAAGGCGGAGGAACTGGAGGATATGTCCCCCGAGGATCTCAAGCGTTCTGCCGAGGGTGGCAGCTAGCCAATCCGGGGCTAGTACCGCTTGCCTGCACGCGCGGGACTCGTCCAGTGCGGAGCAGTCAATCGCCGAAAGACACAGCCCGCCTGCCACGCCGCGCAAGACATATCGCCTGGACAAACTTCCGCCGCGGTGACGGCAGCTCGTGCCACACGCTGCACGGGAGGCTCACGGGGCGGAACGAAGAGCGAGATCGCGCGGCGGGCCGCGTGGCGCGACGAGAAGCGCAAGGGGTAGCGCTGCGGCGAGCTAACCCACGGACTTTTGATCCGTTGCTCACGCCGGAGATCACCCCGCCGCCGAAACCCTCAGCCCCGGTGGCTCAGCGTTCCGCCGCCAGTACGCGCCCGCCCCGTGCACATTTCCGGAAATGAGTGACAGGATGATCATCAGGCCCCAAAACGCCCCTCCGTGGAACGTCTCCCCGATTGACGTAACCCCTAGCCCCTGCTACAGTTGCGCGCGCGCGGGGCCGTAGCTCAATCGGTAAGAGCAGCGGACTCATAATCCGTGGGTTACAGGTTCGAGTCCTGTCGGCCCCACGCTCTTGCCACACTGGGGAGGGGGGCGCTCAGGGAGCGGGCGCGCGCATTGCCGGGCGCCTCTCGCCTCCACCCGTCCGCGGTCACGCCTGCCCCGCCAGGCGTCCCCCGTCCCCCGTCCGCCTCCACCCGCTCGCACGGTTCCGCGACCGTGCGCCGGTCGCACGCATCCACTGCGCTATCAGATGACGGGTCCGCGCGGCGGACCGCCGGCGCCGGTTCCGCCGCTGCCCTTGCGGGCGCGGTCCCGATCGCGCTTCAGCACGACCTTTCGGTACTGGTTGGGGTAGTGCTCCCGTGTCGCCGCCTCGGAGTGGGCGACGCCCGTCGCGTCGAGACCCGGGAGGACGTTCTCCTGGTCCACGATCAGGGCCGCCAGCGTGCGGGTCGCGGAACGCATGTCACCCTCCGCCACTCCGAATACGTCGAGCACCCACTGGGCGCCTGCCCTGCTCGGGCGCTGGATCTCACCGACTACGCCAGGGAACGCGATATTGAACTTCGCGAACGCCCTCACGAGCGCCCGCTCCTCATCCTCTCCCGCCGCCTGCGCCATTGTTGTCCGACTCCCGCCCTATCCGCACCACCCACCCTACCCCAATTCCCGCGCACTGCACGATCCCCCCTCCGCCGTTCCGTCCCGCGACCCCGCAATGCGGGCGAACGCCTCGGGCCTTTAGGGCCCATAGCCCGCGTAGCGGGCGACGGACCCCCCGCGCCCCCCCCCTTCTCACACCACGGGCCCCTTCCCCTCCCTTCCCACCCCCCCTAACATGACGCCGGATGATCCGCGTCCACCGCTGCTTCAAGGGATCCCTCGACGTGCACGAGGGCGTCGGGGGCGTCCCGATCGCGAACGCGCCGGAGCCGGCGTGGGTGGAGGTGATGGCGCCGTCGGCGGAGGAGGTCGAGGCGCTGCGCAGCGTCATCGGCCTGCACGAACTCGCCCTCGAGGACGCGCTCGCGATCGGCCACCCGCCGAAACTCGAGGACTTCGGCACCTACCTCTTCTTCATCGCGCACACGCCGGAGGGCGCCGAGGGCGGCGACACGCGCAAGATCGCGATCTTCCTCTCGAAGTCGTGGGTCGTGACGATCCTGCGCGTGCCGCTCGGCGTCGCGGACGTCGTGCGCGCGCGCGTCATGCGCGACCCGGCCTACTACCTCGGCAGCACGGCGTTCCTCGCGCACGCGCTGCTCGACCAGATGACCGACGGCTTCTCCAAGCTCATCGACAACCTCGGCGACCGCGTCGAGGGGCTCGAGCACGACGCGGTCAAGAAGCCCGACCCCGAGGTCATGACCGCCATCCTCGAACTGCGCGACGACATGTCGCGCCTCGCGCGCATCGTGCGCGGCCAGCGCGACGTCTTCCACTCGCTCGAGCGCAGCGGCCACGTCGTGCTGCCCAAGCGCATCCTGCCCTACCTGCGCGACCTCTACGACCACATCCTGCGCGTCTACGACCAGCTCGATTCGGTGCGCGACGGCGTGCTCTCCGCGCGCGACGCCTACCTCGCGTCGATGAACAACCGGCTGAGCGACGTGATGCGCGTGCTCACCGTCATCAGCACGATCATGATGCCGCTGACCCTGATCACGGGCATCTACGGGATGAACTTCGCCATGATGCCCGCGCTTCATCATCCGAGGGGATTCTGGGGGGTGCTGGGGGGCATGGGCCTGCTCGCCGGCGCGATGCTGTGGTTCTTCCGGCGCCGCCGTTGGTTGTGATGCGCTTTCGCCGCGGTTAACCTTGATGGTTCCGCCCCATGAAACGCCCCGCCACGCCCCCCTCGTCGCCGCTCTGCGTCGGCTGGCGCGAGTGGGTCGCGCTGCCCGACATCGGCGTCGCGCGCGTGAAGGCGAAGGTGGACACCGGGGCGCTCACCTCCGCGCTGCACGCCTTCGACATCCGCCGCTTCCGGCGCGGCAACCAGCGCGTCGTCAAGTTCAAGGTCCACCCGCTGCAGCGCAGCACGGGCCGCATGATCCAGGTCGTCGCCCCCCTCCTCGACCGCCGCCGCGTGAAGAGCAGCAGCGGCCACGAGACGCTGCGCGCCGTGATCCGCACGCAGGTGCTGATCCTCGGCCGCCTCTGGGAGATCGACCTCTCCCTCGTCTCGCGCCTCGACATGGGGTTCCGCCTGCTGCTCGGCCGCGAGGCTCTCCGCGGGCGGTTCGTCGTCGATCCGGCGCGCTCGTTCGTCGGCGGCGTGCTGCCGCTCCCCAGGAAGCCGAGGAAGAAGAAGGCCGCCACCGCGAAGCGCGCCGCGAGGACCGTCTCATGAGGATCGTCATCCTGTCGCGCAAGGCGTCGCTCTACTCGACGCGCCGGCTCAAGGAGGCGGGGCAGCAGCGCGGCCACGAGATGCGCGTGATCGACTACCTGCGCTGCTACATGAACATCACGTCGCACCGGCCGCAGGTGATCTACCAGGGCCACGCCCTCGAGGGGGTGGACGCGGTCATCCCCCGCATCGGCGCGTCGAACACCTTCTACGGCACCGCCGTCGTGCGGCAGTTCGAGATGATGGAGGTCTTCCCCGCGAACACGTCGCAGGCGATCTCGCGCTCGCGCGACAAGCTGCGCTGCCTGCAGCTCCTCTCGCGCAAGGGCATCGGCCTGCCGGTGACGGGCTTCGCGCACAGCACGAAGGACGTCGACGGCCTCATCAAGCTCGTCGGCGGCGCGCCGCTCGTCGTGAAGCTGCTCGAGGGCACGCAGGGCATCGGCGTCGTGCTCGCGGAGACGCAGCAGGCCGCCGAGTCGGTCATCGAGGCCTTCCGCGGGCTCGAGGCCAACATCCTCGTGCAGGAGTTCATCGCCGAGGCGAAGGGCAGCGACATCCGCGCGTTCGTGCTCGGGGAGAAGGTCGTCGCCGCGATGAAGCGCACCGCCAGCTCGGGCGAGTTCCGCAGCAACCTCCACCGCGGCGGCAGCGCCGAGACCGTCAAGCTCACGCCCGAGGAGCGCAGCACCGCCGTGCGCGCCGCGAAGGCGATGGGCCTGCGCCTCGCCGGCGTGGACATGCTGCGCAGCAACCACGGCCCCGTCGTCATGGAGGTCAACAGCTCCCCCGGCCTCGAGGGCATTGAGAAGACCTCCCGCGTGGACGTCGCGAGCCGCATCATCGAGTACATCGAGCTGAACGCGGCCCCCGGAAGGACGCATGACCGGATCGAGTCGTAGGCCCCTCGCGCTGCTGCTGCTGCTGCTGCTCGCGCCCGCCGCGCCCGCCCAGGAGCCGTGGACGGAGAAGCAGGTCGAGTCGCAGCTGAGCGCGGCCCAGGCGAAGCTCGCGAAGGCGCCGGAGGACGCCGCGCTGCTGCGCCGCGTCGAGCTGCTGAAGGAGCTGCTCGGCACGGCGCAGGACCGGGGGCGCTTCCTCGACGTGCAGCAGATGCGCGACCGCAAGGCCGCCGCCGAGGCCTCCCTCGAGGCGCTGCGCGCGCTGCCCCCGAGCCCCCCGAAGATCGCCGCCAAGGAGGACGTGGCCCCCTACGAGGCGGCGGCGGTCGAGGCCGACGCCCAGTTCGCGAGCGCGCAGAAGGCGCTCGACGAGGCGCTCGCGCGCCAGAAGACGCTGCAGGCCGAGGCGGCCACGCTGCCCGCGCGCCTCGCCGAGAGCAAGCGGCTCGACGGCGACGAGGCGGACGACCTCGGCTCGCTCGAGGTGCGTGCCGCGCAGGAGCGCTCGGACTTCTGCCGCGACGCGCTCGAGCGCCTGAAGGACCGGCTGCCGATGCACCAGGCCGAGCGCGACCTCGCGCGGCTGCGCGCCGACCGCGCGCAGGCCGACCTCGCGAAGGCGCGCGAGGAGTGGGCCGCGCAGAGCGAGCGCCTCGCGGCCGAGGAGCGCGGCCGCGCGGAGGCGCAGGAGCGCGAGGCGGCCCGCGCGAGCGACCCGATCGAGCGCTTCCGCCAGCAGAAGGCGGCGGAGCTGACGCGCCTGCAGGCGGACACGGCCCGCGACGACGCCTACCTCGCGCTGCTGGAGCAGCGCATCGCGGCGCAGCAGAAGGCGGGCGACGCGCTGGAGGTGGAGCGCGGGCGGCTCTCGGCGCGCTTCGCCAGCGCGGGCACCTACTCCGAGCGGCTCGCCACGCTGCTGCTCGGCTCCCTCGAGCGCTTCCGCCTCTCGCGCGACGTGCTCGTGCGCCACACGCTGCCCGCGCTCTACCGCGAGATGGGCCTCTACCAGAACGCGCGCGCGGAGACGCAGGGCGACCTCTTCGAGCTCGAGAGCGTGCCCGAGGAGAACCTCGCGTGGCTCGCGCTGCTGCGCACCGCCGGCCCGGAGCGCGAGGCGGAGGCGCGGCAGGCGTTCAACGCCGTGATGGAGGGCGAGAAGGGGCTGCTCGCGCGGCTGCGGGCGCGCGCGGAGGTGCTCGACCGGATCGAGGGCGGCCTCGTGCAGCTCGAGTCGGAGGCGACGCGGCGCCTGCAGTCGCTCGACTCGGCGCTCGCCTTCATCCTCGCGAACATCCTCTGGGTGAAGTCGGAGCCGACCGTCGGCCCGGCGGTGGTGACCGGCACCGCGGAGGAGCTGGGCAAGCTCGCGCTCTTCTACACGAAGAAGGAGGTGCGCCGGGAGATCGCCGGCTCGTACCGCGAGGCGCCGGCGCCCTTCGTCGGCGTGCTGGGCGGCATCGGCCTCGCGCTGCTCGCGAGCTTCTACGCCGTGCGCCGGATCTCGAGGATGCGCGCGTGGGCGAACTACCGCGGCGGGCCCTTCTGGGTGGCCGTGCAGAAGATCCTCGTGGCGCTGGTGCTCGCGCTGCTCGTGCCGCTGCTGCTGCACGTGATCCGGCTGCTCGTCGGCCTCGTCACGCTGCCCGACGTCGTCGCGCAGCCGCTGCTGCGCTTCCTCGGGCTCTTCGCGTGGATCTGGTTCGCGCGGCGGTTCTGCTGGCGGCTGCTGCGCGCGGAAGACGGCATCGCGGTCGCGGACCTCGGCGTCTCGCCCGAGGTCGCTTCCCAGCTCTGGCGCGCGGTGCGCCACCTGACGACGGCGGCCTTCTTCTTCCTGGTCCCCTGCGAGATCCTCGCGGCGGAGCCCTTCTCGTTCGTGCACCTGCCGCGCCTGCTCTACCCGTGCTACCTCGGCGGCGTCGCGGTCGCGCTCGTGCCGGTCGTGCTGCGGCGCGGCGCGCTCGTGCAGGGGCTCACCGGCGGGCGCGGCTTCGGCTACCTGCTCTGGGGGGCCGTCGGGTCGCTGCTCGCGCTCGGGCTCGTCGCGATCGTCGCGATGGACCTGCTCGGCTACCGCTACGGCGCGCGCCAGCTCTCCGGCAACGCGATCCGGACGATCGCCGCGGGCGTGCTGCTCGCGGGCCTGAACCGGCTGCTGCGCCGGCTCGTCGAGAAGGTGGCGCGGCGCGTGCGGAGCCGCGCCGCCGAGGAGGAGGGGTACGCGGCCGCGTGGGAGCAGTCCAAGACGGTGATGAACCAGCTGAGCCGCGTCGTCGCCGCCGCCGTGCTCTTCGCCGCGTTCCTCGTGATCATGAACGCGTGGGACCTCGACCGCCCGCTGCGCGCGTTCTTCGAGGAGGCGCGCCTGCTCGCCCTCGACGGCGGCGCCTTCCTGACGCTCTGGGACCTGCTCGTCGCCGGGATGTGGATCGGCGGCGCGCACTTCCTGCTCGCCAACATCAGCGGCGTCTACGAGTTCCTCGTCTTCCCGCTGATGGGCGGCGGCGGCGACCGCGGCGTGCGCTTCGTGATGCTCGCGCTCTCGCGCTACGCGATCCTGCTCGTCGCCTACAGCGCGGCGCTCCTGACGATGCACTTCAGCTTCGCCAGCGTCGGCTGGCTGCTCGCGGCGGCGTCGGTCGGCATCGGCTTCGGCCTGCAGGAGATCATCGCCAACTTCGTCAGCGGGCTGATCCTGCTGCTGGAGCAGCCCGTGCGCGTCGGCGACATCATCTCGGTCGGCGACACCGGCGGCACCGTCGAGAAGATCAACATCCGCGCCACGGTCGTGACGAACTGGAACCGGCAGCAGATCATCGTGCCGAACAAGAACTTCATCACGCAGGAGCTCACGAACTGGACGCGCAACGACGACCTGATCCGCCGCGTGATCTCGGTGGGCGTCGCGTACGGCTCCGACGTGCCGAAGGTGCTGCGGATCCTGAAGGAGATCGCGGAGGGCCATCCCGCCGTCGTCAAGGACCCGCCCGCGCGCATCTGGTTCGAGGCCTTCGGCGCCTCGAGCCTCGACTTCGAGGTCTGGTGCTTCATCCGCATCAGCGAGGGCAAGCAGGCGATGACCGAGATCCGCACGCAGATCGCGGACCGCTTCGCGAAGGAGGGGATCGAGATCCCCTTCCCGCAGCGCGACCTCCACATCCGCACGATGCCCGACGACGCGATGCTCGGCGGCATGCTCGAGCGGCGCCCCGCTCGCCACGACTAGGGGGAGACCATGATCGACGCGATCCGGTTCGCCGGCGGGCTCGTGCTCCTACTCGCGGGGGGCGAGGCGCTCGTGCGCGGCGCCTCCGCGCTCGCGCTGCGCCTCGGCGTCGCGCCGGTGCTGATCGGCATGACCGTCGTCGCGTTCGGCACGAGCACGCCGGAACTCGCCGTCAGCGTCATCGCGGCCCGCGCGGGCAGCGGCGACATCGCCGTCGGCAACATCGTCGGCAGCAACATCGCCAACATCGGCCTGCTGCTCGGCCTCACCGGCCTCGTCTGGAGGATCGGCGTCGCGCGCTCGATCGTCACGCGCGAGATCCCGATGATGCTCGTCGCGCTGGCCGCCCTCTCGATCCTCGCGACCGACGGCGCCGACCGGCGTCTCGTCCGCACCGACGGCATCCTGCTCCTGCTCTTCTTCTCGATGTTTGTCTACTACTCGATCGCGGATGCGCGGCGCCAGCGCGCGGCGGAGCAGGCGGCCGGGGGCGAGGGGAGGGGGCCCGGGGGAGGGGCGGCGGCGCTGCTCGCGCTCGCGGGCATCGCCGGCGTCGTCGCGGGCGGCCACTTCCTCGTCGAGGGCGCCATCGGCCTCGGCCGCACCTTCGGCGTCTCCGAGGCGGTGATCGGCCTCACCGCCGTCGCCGTCGGCACGAGCCTCCCGGAGCTGGTGACGACGCTGATCGCCGCGCGCAAGGGCCACGCCGACATCGCCGTCGGCAACATCGTCGGCAGCAACATCTTCAACGCGCTCTTCATCGGCGGCGTCAGCGCCACGATCGCGCCGATGCGCCTCCCCCACAACGGCGAGACCGACCTCGCCGTCATGGTCGCCTTCGCGCTGCTGCTGCTCCCCCTCGCGCTGCTGGGCCGCCACAGCCTCGGCCGCCCCCAGGCGCTCCTCCTCCTCGCCGTCTACGCCGCCTACGTCTACACCCTCACCCTGCGGGACAACGGGGTCTGACCCCTTTGTCCCGCTCGGGTATGCTCGTGGGGCCCCCGGACCCCCTCGGGATGCACCCGCCATGAGCACCACACGGACGATACGGCTCCGCCTCCTCCCGCTCCTCTTCGCCCTCGCGCTGCCGGCGCAGGCGCGGCCCCCGGAAAAGGACGAGGCGGTGCTCGCCGCCGTGAAGGGGGTGCAGGAGGCGCTCGCGAAGGGGGATGCCGACGCGCTCCGGGTCGCCGCGGAGAAGGGGCAGAAGCTGCGCGACACCCGCGACGACAAGCAGCTCCAGCCGCTCGTGAAGGCGCTGTCGAAGGGGATCGACCACAAGCAGCGGCCCTGCGTGGTCGCCTGCATCGAGGCGCTCGGCGCGCTGCGCTGCGCGGAGTCGACGGCGGCGTTCGCGCCGCTGCTCGCGCCGCCGCTGAAGCTCTCGGAGGAGGACGCGGCGCTGCACGCCGCCGCGCTGCGCGCCGCGGGGAGGATCCGCGACGAGAAGAGCAAGGGGGCGCTGCTGCGGGCGGTCGAGCACCCGGTCCCCGCCGTCGCGATCGCGGGCGCCGAGGGGCTCGGCGGCTACAAGGGGCAGGAGCAGAAGCCGCGCATGGCGCTCGCCCGGGACGCGATCGCGCTGCTCGCGCTCGTCGAGAAGCGCGCCGCCGCCGCCCCCACCGACGAGGCCCGCGAGGCGCTGCAGCCGCTGCACGCCGCCCTCAACGCCTCGATCTGCGAGCTCACCCGCAACCCCGCCCCCACCAAGCACGCCGAGTGGGTCGCCTGGCTCAAGTCCGAGGCGAAGGCCCCGAAGTAGCGCGCCCGCCTACGTGAACCGTATCGCGAGCGAGAGGCCCACGAGCAGGTCGTTGTCCTCGACCCCGGCGGGCGGGCTGCTGTCGAACTTGTCGACGATCGAGAAGCGCAGGTCCACCTTGCCGCTGATCGGCGTCGTGAAGACCGACTCCGACTCGAGGCGGAACTCGCCGGTGTCGCTGAGGCTCGGGTAGATCGTCACGTTCTGCGTGAACAGGAGCTGCTTGGTGATCTGCCACTTGAAGCCGACGCCCGCCTGCGCGATGCCCTCGGTCTCCGGCGCCCGGCGGAACTCCTCGTGCAGCACGCCGCCGCCGGCCTCCGCCGTGAGCTCGAACTTCTCCTTCTTCACGAGCAGGCGCTTGTAGCCGAAGATCAGTTGCAACCGGTAGTCGAGCGACTCCTGCTCGTCGTGCTCGACGAGAAGCTCCTCGAAGAGCCACGCCCGCTCGCTGAGCGCCCGCTCGAGCCGCTGCGTCAGCACGTGCTCGTTGGCCGACTCGACGCCGCCCGAGCGGCCGTAGATGCTCCGCTCCTTCAGGAAGAGCTTCCACGGGTCCCACGGCCGCTCCGCGTCGAGGCCGATCGTCAGCGTCTGCGTGTCGCTGTTGCCGCTCGTCACTGTCGCGCCCAGCGCGCCCGTGACCTTCCACCGCTCTTCCGGCGGCGCCGAGTCCTCCATGGCCCGGATGTAGCCCTCGATCGCGTCGCGCAGCGTCTCGCCCTTCGCGAGCGGGGCGAACGCGCCAAGGAGCGAGAGCGCGACAATCCAACGGGTGAGATTCATGGCTCGTCCTCCGCGCGGGGGCGCAGAAAGAAAGCGGCCGCCGCGCATGGCCGGTCAGGGTGCCCTGGAGCTAGGGGAAAAGGGGACTGAAGAGGGCGACGCCTTCGTACCGGCTGCTACGGCGACCGTGTTTGACTGTTTCCGGCTGGTTCTCCACCCGGGGGGCGCCTCCCTGCACCGCCGCCACCCGGTCCCTAGACCCTCCAAGGATAGGAAAACGGGCAAAACGGGTCAAGCGCGGATCTTCGGGGGGTCCGGGGGCGCGAGCAGGGCGCGTTCGATCGCCTCGCGCACCTCCGCCATGGGCCGCGGCCGGTCGCCATCGCCGAGGAGCAGCGGGCCGTCGAGGGGATCGCCCGGGAGGCGCCCGTGCGAGCCCTTGACGAGGGATGCGTCGAGCGGGGTCACGCGCAGCAGCGAGCGCAGCCCGAGCTTCTTCTTGGCCACCATCCACGCGAGCGAAAGCGCGCCGAGCGCCGGGTCGCGGATCAGCTCGCACGGGTCGTAGCCGGGCTTTCTGTGGATGTCGACCGTGCGCGCGAAGTCGGGCGCCCTTGCGTCGTCGAGCCAGTAGGCGTAGGAGAACCAGCGCCCCTTCGGCGCGAGCACCACGAGTTCGCCCGAGCGCGGATGGTCGAGCCCCGTCGCGCGCTTGTCGACCACCTCGCCGAGCCCCTCGACGACGCGGCGCGCCTCGGCGAGGTCGCGCGGGTCGCGCACGTAGACGTGCGCGAGCTGGTGGTCGCAGACCGCGAACGCGCGCGAGCGGTGCGGATCGAGCAGCTCGCCGACGAAGTTGTCGATGACGGAGAGCAGCCCCGCCTCGCGCAGCGCGCGGTTGATCGCGACGGCCCCCGCGACCCCCTCGATTCCGTATTCGGAGAGGACGAGCGCCCTCCTCCGCGGCGCCGCGTCCAGGATGCGGCCCGCCTCGGCGTCCACGAGCCGCACCTGCTCCGCGATGCGCGGGTCGTCCGGGCCGTGCCGCTGCAAGTCGTAGTCGAGGTGCGGCAGGTAGACGAGGCAGAGGTCGGGGTCGTGCTCTTGCAGGAGGTCGATCGCCGCCGAGGCGATCCAGCGCGTCGACTCGATGCCCGCGAGGGGACCCCAGAAGCGGAAGAGCGGGAAGGGGCCGTGGCGGCGCTGCGCGTCGACGCCGAGCTCGGGCGGGTCGCTGTAGACGTCGGGGATCTTGCGGCCGTCGGCGGGGTAGGCGGGGCGCGGCGTCATCGACCAGCGCGCGGTCGTCGCCATGTTGAACCACCAGAACATCACCGCGGCGCTGTCGCCGCGGCCCTCCCAGAGGAGCGGCGCCTCGACCAGCCGGCGCGACTGCCGCCAGAAGAGCACCTCGTTGAGGTCGCGGAAGAACCAGCCGTTGCCGACGATGCCGTGGCGCGACGGCGCAAGCCCCGTCAGCATGGTCGCCTGGCAGGTGCAGGTGACCGCCGGCAGCGGGGGGGTCAGCGGCGCCGCGGGCCCGAGCGCCGCGAGGCGCGGCGCGAAGCGGAGCAGCCGCGGCGTGAGCCCCACGACGTTGAGCACGAGCGTCTTCGCCACGGCGAGCAGCGTAACGGATGTCCGGGGGGCTTGGGGGGAAACGCGGGAGGCAGTATCCTGTCGGTCCTTGGAGGCCCCATGTACGCGAGAATCCAGGAGATCCTGGGCGACCAGGCGCAGGCGCTGCTCGGCCACGCATGCAGGACCATCCCGCGCGAGAGGCTGCACCTGCCCGGCCCCGACTACCTCGACCGGGTCTTCGCGCTCACCGACAGAAAGCCGTCGGTGCTGCGCAACCTCGGCGCGCTGATGAACCACGGGCGGCTCGCGCGCACGGGTTACCTGTCGATCCTGCCCGTCGACCAGGGCATCGAGCACAGCGGCGGCGCGTCGTTCGCGCCCAACCCGGCCTACTTCGACCCGGCGGCGATCTGCGACCTCGCGATCGAGGGCGGCTGCAACGGCGTCGCGACGACGATGGGCACGCTCGCGTCCGTCGCGCGCCGCTACGCGCACCGCATCCCGATGATGCTCAAGTTCAACCACAACGACCTGACGGTCTACCCGACCTCCTACGACCAGACGCTCTTCGCGTCGATCGAGCAGGCCTTCGACATGGGGTGCGGCGGCGTCGGCGCGACGGTCTACTGGGGCTCGGCGGAGTCCGCGCGCCAGCTCCAGGAGGTGGGCCGCGCGTTCGAGCGCGCGCACGAGCTCGGCATGTACACCGTGCTCTGGTGCTATGTCAGGAACAGCGCGTTCAAGGTCGACGGCAAGGACTACGCCGACGCCGCCGACCTGACCGGGCAGGCCAACCACCTGGGCGTCACGATCGGCGCCGACATCATCAAGCAGAAGCTGCCGACGCACAACGGCGGCTACAACGCGATCAAGGGGCTCGGCAAGACGCACAAGAAGGTCTACTCCGACCTGACGACCGACCACCCGATCGACCTCTGCCGCTACCAGGTCGCGAACTGCTACATGGGCCGCATCGGCCTCATCAACAGCGGCGGCGCGAGCGGCACCAACGACCTGCAGGACGCGACCGTCACCGCCGTGATCAACAAGCGTGCGGGCGGCTGCGGCCTGATCTCGGGCCGGAAGGCCTTCCAGAAGCCGATGGCCGAGGGCGTGAAGCTGCTGAACACGATCCAGGACGTCTACCTTTGCAAAGAAATCACTGTTGCATAGTGGCGTTGGCCGCGGCCGCCTGCGCGTCGGTGCCGAAGGAGGCGCCGGCGATCGAGGGTTCGCCCGCGCGCCTGCTGGAGAGTTCCATCGCGGGGGGGCCCGGGGGGGCGGCCAGCGCCGCGATCCACCGCTGCCTCTTCGTGCGCAACGACAGCGGGGAGACCGTGGCGCTGTTCGTCGATGGCCGCCACGTAGGCTGGGTCGGCCCGCGGAGCAGCGCCGCCTTCTACGTAGGCCGCAGCGCCGGCGCGAAGACGCAACTGACCGCCACCTGCCGCGCCGGCCACTGGTCCGCCCTCGTCGACGGCCCCGCCTGGGACGTCACCTGGCGGTTGAAAGGGGTCTGACCCCTTTGTCCCGCTAGATCGGGGGAGGCGATGGGGGGGATCGGGGGAGACGATGGGGGCGATCAGTCGCCGAGCCCCCAGAGCTGCCACGCAGCCCAGTAGACCGGATCCTCCCAGCCGGGCTGGGAGGCGACGTAGGACTGCGCCGCCTTCAGGGCCGCTGCCGCGGGCTTCGTCTCCCACTCCTCGTAGAAGCGCGTCATCAGGGCCCGGGTCGCCCTGTCATCGACCCTCCAGAGGCTCACGATCACGCGGGGCGCGCCCGCGAAGAGGATCGCGCCGACGAAGCCCAGCGTCCCCTCGCCGCGGTACTCCTTCCCCCGCGCCGTCTCGCACGCCGAGAGCACGACGAGGTCGGCTGGGATCCTCAAGCGGACGATGTCGAGCACCGTCAGGAAGTCGCCACCCGCCAGGGCGAGCGCCGAGAGCTGCGGTCGCGCAGTGTCGATCCGGCCGTGGCAGGCCAAATGCACCGCGCGCCAGCGCTTGCGGGAGGCGAGCGCGGCGAGGAGCCGTTCCTCGGTCGCCGCCGAGCCGAGGAGGAGGTCGGTTCCGACTGCCTTCGCCTCCGCCCCGGAGGCCGGAAGGGGAGCCGGCCTCTCCCCGCCGCGCAGCAGCCTCGCCTCGTGACCCTCGGCCGGCGTCCCGTAGTCGGGATCCCCGAGCGCGAGCACGCCCTCGCCCTGCGGCGCAGCCTCGTCGAGGAGAAGCCCGTAAGTCGTGCCGGACGGCAAGTAGACGATCTCGCGGTCGGGGAGGAGGCGGCAGAAGGGTACGGAGCAGAGCGGGCCCGTCGGCGCGAGGAAGACCCGTCTTGCCTCCGCGGGGAGCAGGAGTGGGTCGACGACCGTCGCGCGCAGGTCCGCGGCAGCCGCGATCGTCGCCTCCGCGGGGAGAAGGACGTGACGCGCGGCGCCGCGCGTGACCACGAGCGCGATCGATCGCTCGGGCAGGAGCCCGTAGAGCACGAGCGCCTCGCCGTCGCGCAACCGCCCCCGGAGCGCCTCGACGCCGTCCGCCTTCGGGTAGAGCACGCTCGCCTGCGCCTTCGCGGTGCGCTGGATCCGTGCGACGACGCTCTCGAGTCTCTCGCGCGCGCCGTCGAGGTGGCGCCGCCGCTCCGCGATCTCGTTTCGATCCCCCAGCCCCACCGCGCGCGCGAACCGGCCGAGCGCCACCGATTCCTCCGCGCGCGCCGCCGCCTCCTCGCGCCGGATTTCCGGCGAGAGGGGCGCCGCCTGGAGCGCCGCGCGGTTGCCGAGCCCCTCAAGCAGCGAGCCCGCGCGCTGGCTCTCGAGGAAGAAGGCGATGTCGTCGAGCGACCCGGTGCGAACCGCTGCCGCGAGGCCGATGTCGAAGATGCCCGCGTGGGAGGCGCGGGCGATCGCCCCCTGCTCCTCGCCGAGCCCGCGCACGAGGAACGACATCTCCTCGACGGCGGTCCTGGCGGCGGCGGCGGCCTCGGCGGCCCGGCCGGCGAGGAGTAGCACGCCCGCGACGTTCCACCGGCTGTTGAAGATGCTCTGGCGGACGCCGCGCACGGTCGCCAGCTCGAGGGCCCGGCGCGAGAGGTCGAGCGCCTTGTCGAACTCCCCTCGGCGCGCATGGATGATGCCGATGTCGCCGAGGATCCCGGCGGTCGCGAGGGGGTCCGGTTGCTGCTCGGCCGCGCGCAGCGCCCGCTCCTTCCACTCGAGGGCGCCCGTGTAGTCGCCGAGGGAGATGCGGATGGCTCCGAGCCGGTCGCAGCAGACCCCGGCTTCCGTGCGATTGCCCATCTCCTCCTGCAAGCGGAGCGCGCGCTCGACGAGTTCCGTGGCGCGCGCGTAGTCGCCGAGGCCCTCGCACGCGAGACCCATGTTGGCGAGCGTGTCGGCGAGGCCGGCCCGGTCGCCCGTCTCCTCGTGGATCCGGAGCGCGCGGGACTGCAACTCGAGCGCCCGCGCGTGGTCGCCGAGAAGCGAGTACACGGCACCGATGTTGTGCAGCGTGGTCGCGGTCCCGGCGCGATCGCCGATCTCCTCGCGCACCGCGAGGCACCGCTCCAGATGGTCGAGCGCCTTCGGGTAGTCGCCGAGCTTCGCGTGGACTCCGCCGATGTTGTTGAGCGCGAACGCCATGCTCGCCCGGTCCCCCGAGGCCGAGTGCACGCGCAGCGCCTCTTCCGCGCAGGCGAGCGAGATCGCGAACTCCCCGAGCCCGAATTGGCATGCCGCGAGGCTGATCAGCACATCCGCGACCGCCCCCGTGTCGTTCTCCTCCTCGTAGAGCAGGATCGCCCGCTTCAGCACGGGCAGCGCTCCCGGGCAGTCGCCGAGCCCGACGCGCGCGCGCCCAAGGGTGGCGAGGATCTGCGCCGTCGCGGGCCGGTCGGCCAGATCCTCGGCGATCCGGAGAGCGCGGTCGAGGTGCTCGATGGCCGCGAGGTGGTCGCCGAGGTCCTCGAGCAGGGCGCCGACCCTGTGCAGGGCCGTCGCGACGCCGCGCCGGTCGCCCATCTCGTCCCGCAGCGCGATCTCGCGGCGGCGGAATGCCACGGCTTCCGTCGGCCTCCCCGACAGCTCGTGGATCCACGCGATGTTGCCGAGGGCCTTGGCGACCTCCCCGACGTCGCCGAGTTCGGTGTGCATCGCGAGAGCCCGCTGCTGGAATCCGAGGGCGACGGCGAACTCGCCGAGCGCAAGGTGCGCCCCGCCGAGATTCACGAGCGCGGCGGCGATCCCAGGGCGACGGCCCCGCTTCTCCTCGAGTTCGAGCTGGGCCTGCCACCGCGCGGCGGCGGTCGCGTGGTCGCCTGCGAGATAGGCGGCCATCGCCTCCCCGTCCAGCGCGATCGATCGTCGCGCGTGCCACCCCATCCGGCGGCAGTCCTCGGCGGTCCGCGCGAAGAGCGTGGCGCTCTCTTCGAGGCGACCGACGTCCCGCCACGCATACGCGAGCGCGTGCCGGAGGTGGATGCCCACGACCGTCAGCGGATCGGCAGGCGTCACCGCCGAGGCCTCCTCCACCATGCGCGGCATGTCCCCTTCCGCGAACGCACGCGTGGCGCGTTCGAGTGCGGCCCACGCCGGCAGGTCCTCCGGCTTGCCGACGCGCGACGACACGTACTCGGCGAGGCGTTCCGTATCGAAGCGCGGCTTGGCCCGGGAGAACGCGAGCGCCATGTCGGCCTCCCCGCGCCGGACCAGCTCCGCGGCCACGAACCACGCGTCCGGCTCCTCCGCGGACGCGAGCGTGGCGATGGCCGCTTCGTCCTTCGCACGCAGCGCCGCCACGACACGGTCGGCAGCGTCGCTCGCGGGACCGGCCATCGCCGCCCAGGCGAGGAACGACACCAAGAGAGACATGTCCTGTGCCCGGCGAGATTGTTGCAAATGCGGCCAGTGTCCGGAAGGACGGGCCGACCGCCGCGGTGCGGCCCCCCTCAGCGCGCGGGCGGGGGGCCCTGGCACAAGCCCGCCTCTTGCGGAAAGGTCACCTGGCACAGCACCGACGCCCAGAGGCTCTCCCAGTCGGCGTCGAGCGCGGGGGCGGCCTCGCGCATCGCGACGGCGGAGAGCATCCAGACGCCCGCGCGCGGGAGCGTGAAGCGGACGCGGCCCGCCGCGTCGGTCCGCGCGCGCAGCGGGTCGCCCTGCCGCTCCTTGCAGAAGGCGCGCACGAGCACGCCCTCGGCGGGGGCGCCGTCCAGCAGCAACCGGAACTCGACGTCGGGCCCGGCGGCGGGGTCGCGCGTAGGGACCAGTTCGAGGGGGTGGCCGAGGACTCTCTCGAATCCGCCCCCCGGCCCCCAGAGGATCGCCTTCGCGCAGCGGGCGTAGGCCTCGCGCCCCGCCCGCTTCGACTCGCCGCGCGCGGCGCGCTTCTCGATGATGGTTTCGAGGCCGACCTCGCGCAGGTACTGCTCGAACCTCGCCGCGTCGAGCACGACGCGGCTGTGATGGCTGCGGTAACCGACGAGCCGCGGCCGGTCCGCGCCGACGCGCAACTCGCCGGCGGGATCCCGGCCCGCGACGCCCTCCAACGGCACCGCCCCGCCCTCCCCGACGGCGACGAACCCGCGGATGCGCGCCGGATTGCGTGCGTAGGGTTCGCCGGGGAAGCCGTCCCCGACGAAGAGCCGCACCGCGAGACTCTCCCCCTCCGCCGGGCGGAAGGTCGAGGGCTCGATCCAGAACTCGTGCGCGAACGCGGGCGCCGCCGCGAGGAGGGCAAGGGCGAGCCGTCTCATCGGATCAGCGCCGCGAAGAGGCCCTCGTCCTCGAGGCCGGTGTCGACGAACGTCAGGTCGTTGATCTCGACCGGCTCGACGGCGTTGGAGGCGAACAGGCCGGCCACGAAGGTGCCGAACGCGATGTTCTGGGGGCTCGGGGGCCGCGCGGTGCCGCTGTTGCATCCGGCCGCGAGCAGCAGGGACAGTATGGCAAGTGCGCGCATGGTCAGTTGGCCCTCGGCGCGCCGGGGACCGGCGTGCGCAGGTAGGGGAACGCGGCGTCGAAGAAGCTGTCGTCGACGATCGCGCCGTCGGTGTAGGGGAGTTGCCCGCTCGGCGCCTGCGCCGCGGGCAGCAGCACGCCCATCATGACGCGCAGCGCCATGTCGACGACGTCGTCGCCCGGGCGGCGGCCGTTCGGGAAGCCGGCGGTGTCCCCGCCGAGCACGCCGAGGCGGCTCTGCTGCCCCTTCGGTGTCGGCGCGATCGACGTGTTGAGGCGGATCATCTCCGAAGGCACGACGACCGCGGGGCGGTTCAGGCCGGGCACGCCCGTCAGGAAGACCTGCACGAGGTCCTCGCGCGGGAAGAGCGTCGGCGCCGTGACCGGGAAGAGGATCTGCAACAGGGCGGGCAGCGTCGGGTGCGTGACATACGTCGCGAACTGCGCGTCGTCCTTCGGCTCGCTCGCGTTGAAGCGGTCCTTCATCGTGAGGCCGATGGCGGTCTCGTTGACCAGCGGCATGCCGAGCCGGCTCTGCTGCACGAACGCGCCTCCGACGACGCTCGGGCCCGACTTCAGCGGGTCGTGGCTCGGCGACGGGTTCAGCACGCGCGCCTGCCGCAGGCTCGCGGTCGACCACGCGCCGATCACGGGGTCGGCGCCGCCGAGCAGGCAGGCGATCGGAAGCTCGAGGCAGAGCGCCGTGACGTTCTTGTCGGCGAGGTCGTCGCCGCCGCCGTCCTCGGGCCCGAGCGGGTTGAGGTTCACGAGGTCGAAGACCTCCCCGAGGTTGACGACGAAGGGGTCCTTGCGCTGGCCGACGAAGACCCGGCCCCGCGTGGCGCAGCCGGGGATGTCGATGTCATAGACGAACTGCGCCGCGTAGGCCGCGTAGTCGGGCAGCGTCTTCGTGCCGATGAAGTCGACCGGCTTGTCGAAGGTCGTCACGCCGCCGCCGCGCGTCACCGGCCGCGACAGCCCGGTGCGCCGGTCGCCGGTCACCATCGAGAGCGTGTAGCTCTCGCGCACGTTGGAGGCCGCGCTGTTGCCCGCGGTGATCGGCCCCGCCTGCACGAGCGCGATGTCGACCGGCTGCGTCGCCCCGGGCGGGCCGATGTCGAGCGTGATGCCCTGCACCGTCCGCGCGAACCGGAACTGGAAGGTCAGGTCCTCGACCGCGTCGCCGTTGTTGTCGATGTGGATCTCGTAGAGCGCCTCGGGGTCGAGATTGAAGTAGTTCGGCGCGCCGTAGGGATCCTGCAGCGGCAGGAAGTTGGCCACCAGCGTGACGAACCCCTCGCGGCCGGTCTCGTAGCTGCGGAACATGTAGAAATCGGTGCCGTCCACCTTCGGGTGCTCGGTCACGAAGGGCGCCTCGCGGTGGCTCGACGCGGCCGCGCCGGCGGCGCACAGAAGGGCGCACAGGAATGCGTAGCGAACGGGGGAACGCATGGACTCCTCTCTCGGCGGGACCATCCCGCACGCCCCCGTTACGGCCCCCGCGCCCCCCCGGATTCCAAATCCGCCGTCCCTTGGCCTCCGTAGTACAAGGATTGCCCCCGATGAACGCGACGCGCGACCCCGCCGCCTGCCTGCACCGCATCGGTGCCGGGGACCGCGACGCGCTCGGCGCGCTCTACGACCGCTACACGCCGCTGCTCCTCTCGCTCGCGCGCAGGGTCGTCGGCAACGCCGCCGACGCGGAGGACGTGTTGCAACAGTCGTGGGTGCAAGTGTGGCACAACGCGGCGCGCTACGAGCCCGCGCGCGGGTCGGTGGCCGGCTGGCTCTGCAAGATCGTGCGGAGCCGGGCGCTCGACCGCGTGCGCAGCCGCTCCTCGCGGGAGAGGGTGGAGGGGGGCGCGGGGGGAGGAGGGAGCGCGAGCGACCCGGCGGCATCGCTCGTGGAGCGCGAACGCCACAGCCGGGTTCGCGCGGCGCTCGGCGCGATCGACGCGTCGGAGCGCCGCGTGCTCGAACTCGCCTACTTCGAGGGGCTCGCGCAGAGCGAGATCGCCGAGCGGCTGAAGGCGCCGCTCGGCACCGTCAAGACCTGGACGCGCCGCGGGCTCTCCCGCCTGCGCGACCTCTTGCAAGGGGAGGCGACGCCGTGAGCAGCGGACACGACCGTTTCCTCGAACTCTGCGCGGCATGGGCGCTCGGCGCCCTCGACGCGGCGGACCGGCAGGCTCTCGACGCCCATCTCGCGGGCGGCTGCGCCGAGTGCGAGGCGGAGATGGCGCGCTGCGCGGATGCCGCCGCGCTGCTCGCCGCCGCGGCGCCGCCGGTCGCGCCGCCCGCCGCGCTGCGCGCGCGGGTGCTCGACGCCGCCGGCGCGCCGCGCAAGGGGCGGATGTTCTCCCTCGCGCCGGCGCTCGGCTGGATCGTCGCCGCGGGGCTGCTCGCCGTCGTGTTCATGGGCTGGCAACTCGTCACCGACCTGTCGCGCTCGCTGGTGCACGAGCGCGAGTGGAACGAACTGTTGCAATCGCCCGCGGTCGCCCTCGCGCCGACGCCGGACGGGGCGAAGGGCCTCTCCGCCCGCGTCCACTATGACAAGTCGACCGGCCGCGCGCTGCTCCTCTTCGACAACTACCGCCCGCCGGAGGGCCGCGCGTACGAACTCTGGGCCATCCGCGACAAGGGCCCCGAAAGCCTCGGCCTGCTCCGCCCCGACGCGGAGGGGCGCTTCGTGCTCCGCCTCGCCGACGCCGGCAAGGCGGCCGCCTTCGCGGTCTCCGTCGAACCCCCGGGCGGCGCCCCGAAGGGCTCGGGCCCGACCGGGGCGGTTGTCAGCGTGGGGGCGGTGGGGTAGGCGCGGGGCAGGGAGGGTTGGACTCGGTTACCTTGGACCGGCAAGGCTCGGGAGGTGGCTGATGGGGTGCCAGGTCCTGCTGCTGGGTGCGGTGTTGTGGGCGCTCGCCGGTGGCGAGGCGGAGCGACTTCTCGACGAGGCGCACGAGCACTGCGTCGAGGGCCGCTTCGACGAGGGGGCGGCAGCCTTCGAGGAGGCGATCCGCCTCATGGAAGGGGAGGGATCGGGAAGGGAGGACCTCGCCCGCGCGTACAACGGCCTCGGCTACGCGCACCATCGGCGCGGGCGGGCGGAGGAGTCGATCGTCGCGTTCGAGCGCGCGCTCGCCAGCTTCCGCGAAGTCCACACGGGGGACCACGAGGAGATCGCCTCCGGCCTCGGCAATCTGGCCACCTCCCTCGAAGCCGCCGGTCGCCCGGGCGACGCCCTGCCGCTCCAGCAGCAGGCGCTCGCGATGTACCGGCGCCTCTTCGACGGCGACCACGAGAGGCTCGCCGTGGGCCTCAACAACCTCGCCAACACGCTGGACATCCTCGGCCGCTCCGCCGAGGCGCTGCCGCTGCTGGAGCAGGCGCTCGCGATGCGGCGGCGCCTCTTCCCGGGAGACCACATCGAGGTGGCGCAGGCCCTCGGCAACCTGGCCGGGAACCTGCAGTCCCTCGGTCGTCCCGCGGACGCCCTGCCCCTGCGCACGGAGGCTCTCGCGATGGCGCGTCGCCTGGTCGACGGCGACCACCCCGCGGTCGCGTCGAGCCTGCTGAACCTCGGCACGACGCTGGCGGCTCTCGGCCGCCCCGCAGACGCCCTTCCGCTGCACGAGGAGGCGCTCGCGATGTTCCGCCGCATCTTCGAGGGCGACCACCCGTCCGTCGCGACCTCCCTCGGCACCGTCGCCGACACCCTGGACGCCCTCGGCCGCCCCGCCGCGGCGCTCCCGCTGCACGAGGAGGCGCTCGCGATGGGCCGCCGCCTCTTCCCGGGCGACCATCCCGCCGTCGCGGCGAGACTTGACCACGTGGCCGACGCGCTCGTGGGCCTCGGCCGCCCCGCCGAGGCACTCGCCCTCCACGAGGAGGCGCTCGCGATGTCGAGACGCCTTTTCGCCGGGGACCATCCCGATGTCGCGGCCAGTCTCCATGACGTCGCGCTGGTCCTGACCGACCTCGGCCGTGCCGCCGAGGCTCGCCCGCTGCACGAGGAGGCGCTCGCGATGCTGCGGCACCTGTGCCGCGGCGACCACCCCAAGACCGCGGCCAGTCTAGGCCATCTTGCCCATACGCTGGTCCACTTGGGGTGTCCCGCCGAGGCCCTGCCGCTGCTGGAGGAGTCGCTCGCGATGAGGCGGCGCCTCTTCCCGGCGGACCACTACGACCTCGTGCTCGGTCTCAGCAACCTCGCGCACACCCTCGGGGCGCTGGGCCGCACCGCGGACGCCCTGCCGCTCTACGAGGCGGCGCTGTCGATGTCCCGCCGCCTCTTCCCGGGCGACCATCCCGCCGTCGCGAGCGGGCTGCACAACCTGGCCGCCGCCTACAACTCCCTTGACCGCCACGCCGACGCGCTGCCCCTCCAGCAGGAGTCGCTAGCGATGCAGCGGCGCCTCGTCCCGGGGGACCACCCCGACCTCGCGCGGTGCCTCAACAACCTCGGCGCGACGCTCCTGTGGCTCGGGCGGGCCGCGGAATCGCTGCCGCTGCAGCAGGAGGCGCTGGCGATGCGGCAACGCCTCTTCCCCGGCGCACACGCGGACGTCGCGCTCGGACTCCACAATCTCGCGTTCGTCCTCGACACCCTCGGTCGCCGCGCGGAGGCGCGAGCCCACTGGCAGCAGTCGGCGCGCATGGGACGGGAGGCGGGCTGGCCCCTTCGGCACCGCCCCCTCGCGGCGATCGGCGCCGACCTCCTCGCGTCGGGCGACGCGGCGGGCGCGCTTGCCCCCCTCGCCGAGGCGGTCGAGCACGTGGAGTCGCTGCGCGCCTCGGCCCGCACGCTCACGATCGAGGAGAGGGCGCGCTACGACGCGGAGGCGCGGGTCAGCGACCCCTTCCCGCTGATCATCGAGGCGCTCGCCGCGCTCGGCAGACCGGCGGAGGCGCTCTCGTACGCGGAGCGCGGGCGCGCGCGGATGGTCCAGGACCTCCTCGAGCAGGGCCGCGGCGACCCGCTCGCCGAGGCGGCGGCGCGGGCGCGCGCCGCGGGCGACGCGGCGGCGGTCGAGCGCCTCGAATCTGCCGCGCGCGCCGTCGCGGAAGCCGAGGCCGCGGTGGTCGTTAGGGCAAAGGCGCACGAGCAGGCGCGCGCCGGACGCGTGCGCGCGACGATCCGCGCCGCGCTCGACGCCGAGGGCGAGGCGCGCCGCGCGCTGGAGAGGGCGCTGCGCGTCCGACTCTCCCTGCTGCGGGGCGTGCTCCCGGAGACGAGACCGCTCCCCGCCGACGCGATCCAGGCGCTGCTGCGGCCGGGCGAGCGGATGCTCGTCTACTCCCTCGGCGACCGCGCCTCGTTCGTCTTCCTCGTGCGGCCCACGGGCGAGCCGGTCGAGGCGATCCGGCTCGCGAAGCCGCTTCCTCGCATCGAGGAGGCCTCGGCCCGCGTCCTCTTCGAGGCGTTCGTCCCCGCGAGGGCCTGGGCGGAAGTGAAGGCGTCGAACCGGGTCTACCTCTGCGCCCACGGCGCGCTGCACCGGATCGCCTTCGAGACGCTCGTCGTCGGCGACGGCCCGCGCTACTGGATCGACGAGGCGCCGCCGGTCGCGTACGTCCCGTCCGCCTCCGTGCTCGGCTGGCTCGCGGCGCGGCCCGGCCCCCGCGCCCCCCGACTGGTCGCCCTGGGCGACCCGCGCTTCGACGGGCTGGCGCCGCTCCCCGGCACGCGCCGCGAGATCGACGCGATCCGCGCCGCCTTCGGCGCTTCGGACTTCGTCGCGCTCCTCGGCGACGAGGCGACCGAGCAGCGCCTCCTCGCCGCGGCGCCCGGCGCGGGCTACCTCCACCTCGCGACGCACGGCGTCGCGCCGGGCGCGCTCGCGCTCGCCAAGCCGCCCGCTCCGGAGCCCGGCGACGACGGCCTGCTCACGTTCGGGGACCTCCTCGAGCGCTGGCGCGGACGGCTCGACGGGACCGGCCTCGTCGTGCTCTCCGCGTGCGAGTCGCAGAAGGGGCGCTTCGAGCGCGACGAGGGCATGTTCGCGCTGCCGCTCGGCTTCTGGCTCGCGGGCGCGCGCGCCGTCGTCGCGAGCCTGTGGAAGGTCGAGGACGAGCGCACCGCGCTGCTGATGGGCGATCTCTACCGGAGGATGCTCTCGGAGGGGGCCGTGGGGGCCTGTGACGCGCTGCATGGCGCGCGGCGCGCGCTGCGACGATCGCATCCCGACCCGCGCCATTGGGGGGCGTTCGTCTTCCTCGGCGCGCCATGACCCCGGTCAGCGTCCCGCCTCGACGTCGATCTCGGTGAAGAACGTCCCCTGGCCGACCTCCTCGGCGATCCAGAGGAGGTGGCGGAAGGGGCCGAGGGCGGCGGCGCCGGGCCTGGGGCGGACGGCGGAGCCGTGCTTGGCGCCGTTGCCGAGCTTGCGGGTGTCGACGACGGCGAGCAGCGTCCACCCCGCGCGGCTGTCGTGGTCGAAGCCGGGATCGGGCATCGTCTCGGCGGCGCTCGCCCAGAGCGAGAAGAACTGCGGCGCGCGGTTGGTGCGATGCCACGAGTAGGTGTGGACCGCGCGGATCTCGCGGCTGCGCTTCAGGTCGACGTGGAAGCGCCCCTCGTTGTCGTACCAGACGCAGCGCGCCGTGTCGTCGTCGTTCGCGGCGACCTCGCCGTCGCTGAGGCGCGGCAGCGTGTTGCCGACGGCGCCCGAGCCCGGGTGCGGATGCCACTCGTCCTCGCGCGTGACGAAGCGGAAGGCCAGTCCCTGCGCGTCGTCCTTCGCCGACGGCGCGCCCATCGAGAGATCCTCGAACCGTCCCTTCCTGTCCGTCGCGACCTCCGCGACCGGCTCGAGCCCCTCGTAGATGGGCTTCTTCGGCGGCGGGTAGACGTGGCGGATCGGGATCGGGCCGCCACCCTCGAACTCGTCATGCAGGGGGGCCGCGGGGGCCGTCAGGTCGTTGGCCGCCGTGCCGACGGTGAGCGCGAAGATCCTCAGCCGGGGTTCGTCGGGCAGCGTCAGGGTGGTCGCGCCCTCCGGGCGCACGAGGGCGTGCTTGAACAGGTAGCTGAACTGGTACGCCTCGTTGCCGTTCCTCGGGTCGTGGCGGTGCGTGCAGAACCACGCGACCGGCGCCCGCTTGAGGAAGGCGGGGTCGAGGTGCGTCACGCGGCCGGAGCAGCGGAAGTCCACCGTCTGGAAGGGCGTGTCCCAGACGCGGGCGTCCCACTGGCCGAGGATGCCGGTCCAGCACTGCGCCTCGAGGACCTGGCGCTCCCCGCCTACCGTGAAGGGGGCCGCGACGTCGGCCTCCGCCGACGCGAGCAGGTAGATCCGGTCGTAGTCGCCCCCCGGCAATGCCAGCGTCTGCCCCCGGCAGGCGAGCGCGTTTCTTGAGCCGTCGGCTGTCGGCCCGATCTCGAACCGGATGCTCTCGCTGACGATCGCCCTCGGCAGCATCTCCGCCGGGTAGGTCTTCCCCTCGCCGTCGGCGCGGTTGGCGTCGCCGCTGACGGCGTCGGTGTCGAAGGGCAACTCCACCGCCGTGGATCGCGGCGGGGCCAGCGCCGCCGCGGGCGGCGCGAGCCGGACGGCGAAGGAGCGCGGCGCGTAGGGCGCAAAGTTCACGGCGAGTTCGCCGCCGGAGACCGTCGCCCTGCCGATGGTGCGCTCCTGCCCGTCCACCTCGCGAGCCTCGGCGACCGCCCCCGCGAGCCTGACCCTCACGCCGTGGGCCGTGCGTCCGGACAGCTCCTGCAGACGGACGATGAGCTCGTCGCCCTCCTCGGCCCTCTTGAGCGCCCGGAGGTCCACCTGCGGGCTTGACACGCTGGCAAACGAGAAGTGCCGCCCGAGGGGGCCGGGATGGCGGGGGGCCACGAACGCGCGCAGCGGCTGGTTGAGCCTCCTGCCCTCCCACTCGCTCCCGCCCAGGCGCCAGTCGCCCCTGTGGCCGCAGAGCGCGTAGACCATCTCGTGGCGGCCCCAGTCCTGGCTGTGCTGGTCGAGGTAGGAGTCGCGCACGCCGGGCGTGTAGAGCAGCGTCAGGCGGACCTCGTGGTCGGAAGGCTTGTCGCTGCCGTACTTGCAATCCTCGAGCACGGTGACGCCGTAGTCCCCGGACGCATCGGTGAGATCGAACCACTCGCGCGACGGCACCTCGTACTTCTTCGGGTCGTTGTTTGCGCGCTCGATCGTGCCGAGGCCGAGGTTGTAGGTCGCCTTCGGGTTCGAGACCGCGAGCGGGAAGGAGGCGCGCAGCGCGCAGGCGGCCGATTGCCAGTCGATCGACGTCGCGAACTCGACGAGGCGGCTCCCGCGCACGAGGCGGACCTGCTGCCGGAAGACCGAGTTGCGCGACTCGCGCACGATCTCGACCGCCGTGCGCACGGGGCCGCGCTCGACGAAGCGCACTTTCGCGGGGCCGTCGACGAAGCCGAGGGGCGGTCTCTGGCGGTCGGCCCAGTCCATGTTCCACGCGGGCCAGCTCCGCGGGCGCTCGTGCGTGAAGACGAGCCGCGCCGGGGCGGAGAGCAGCTCCCTGTTGCCGTGTTGCCTGTCGACGATGCTCGCGACGTCGCCGTTCGCGTCGAGCGCCACCCGGTAGGCGTCGTTCTCGAGGCGCTCGGGCCCGTCCGCGGCCGCCGGGCCCGGTCGGACCTCGAACACGGTGAACGAGAGCGGCGCGACGCGGCAGAGCAGCAGCAGCCGGAAGGTGTTCCCGTCGCGGGAGAGGACCTGCACCGGGACCTCCTTGCCGTCGGGTCCGAGCGCCCGCACCCCCCCGGGCCCCCCCTCTTCCAGTGTGACGGTCGCCTCGACAGTGTCTTCGCGTCCGATCGCAAGCGGGTTGTAGACGACCAGCGGCACGCCGGTGACCTCCGTGTCGAGCCCGCGCGCGACGGCGCCGACGGAATCCGAAAGCACCGAGGCGAAGAGGTTCTGCGCGAGGATCTCGTCGTTCCATGCGTAGCGGTAGGCGACGGGAATGCAAGTGCCGGGCAGGATGTCATGCATCTGGCTGCCGAGGATGCGCGTCCAGGCCTGCGTCAGCCTCTCCCGCGGGTAGGGCGCGCCGCCGAGCCAGTGCGCGGCGAAGGCGGCCCGCTCCGCCGCGTCGGCGAGCGCCTCGTTCTTGCGGTTCCACCGCTTCATGTAGGCCTCGGAAGTCAGCGAGCCGGCGGAGTGCTCGGTCAGCAGCAGGTCGCCCTTGTAGCTCGGCAGGCTTGCCAGTTGCGCCGGCGTGAGGTCGCGGAAGAGCGCGTCGGAGGAGGCGAGTTTGACACGGTAGAGGCCCTCCTTGCTCCCCATGCAAGCCGTGTAGTTGCGGACGTCCTCCTCGCGCGGCGCGCCGCCGGTGTCGCCGACGCCGTAGTAGTGGAAATCGGCGAAGACGCCGTAGCGGGCGCCGTTCTCGGCGATGCGCGCGGCCCATGCGGCGTTCCCGTCCGCGCGCCCCTCGATGGCGCCGTTGTAGGAGCCCGGGTTGAAGGCCGCGGCGACGGAGCGGCCGTCGGGGCCGATCCACGTGCCGAGGTTGAACGGGATGCCGACGGCCGAGCCCCAGACGAGTTTCTGCGTCGAGAAGCCCTTGATGCCGCAGTGCGCGAGCACCGACGGCAGCGACGCCGGGAAGCCGAAGCTGTCGGGCAGCATGAAGTCGACGCTCTCCTTGCCGAATTCGCGGCGGAAGTAGCCGTTGCCATAGAGCACGTGGCGGAGCATCGACTCCGGCGACGGGACGTTGGAGTCCCCCTCGTCCACCGCGGAGCCGGCGACATGCCAGCGCCCCGCGGCGATGTATTGCTTCATGCGCTCGTAGAGGGCCGGGTAGTACTCCTTCATCAGTTCATAGCGCCGCGAGCCGGTGAAGTTGAAGACGTAGCCGGGGAACTTCTCGAAGCGGTCGAAGTTCTGCTCCAGCGTCGCCTTCAGGTAGTGGCCGATCGTCGTCGTGTAGTCCCACCGCCACTGCGTGTCGAGATGCGCGTAGCCGACGCAATAGAGCGTCCTTTCGGGCTCCCCGGCGGGCGCGGCGGCCATCGCGAGCAGCAGCGGCAGGAGGCATCGCAGGTTCATGACGGGATCCTTTCCTCGACGACGGGGGAGAGGAGGGCGAGCACGTCCCCCGGGCCGGGGGCGGCGAGCAGGGCCGCGCGGAACTCCTCGTGCATCAGGCGCCGCGCGAGCCGCGCGAGCACCTTCAGGTGGGCGTTCGCCCCCTCCGAGTCGCCCAGCGCGAGCAGGATGACACACTGGACCGCCTCGTCCCCCCACGGGACCGGCGTGGCGAGCCGCACGAATCCGACCGAGTGCGCGGCGACCGCGTCACACTTGCAATGCGGGATCGCGAACCCGTGGCCGACGGCGGTCGTGGCGACCCCCTCGCGCGCCCAGAGCGCCTCCTCGACGGCGTGGGCGTCGTCCGTCCTGCCCGCGGCTTGCAACGCGAGGGCGAGTCCCGACAGGACCTCCTCGCGGCTCTCGCTGCCGGATCCGAGATGCACGAGGAGGGGGTCGAGGAGGCCCCGGCAGGCGATCGCGTGGCGGAGCGGCCGGAGGTCGGGGACGTTCACGCTCAGTTCGTCGATGCCGAGGCGGAGCAGGTGCGGCAGGGCGGCCGCGTCGCGCGCCATCTCGCCGCAGAGGGAGACCTTGCGCTGATGGCGGTGCGCGTCGGCGACGACCATCTCGAGGAGGCGGAGGAAGGGGGGGCTGCGGGGGGTGTAAAGGGAGGCGACGGCGGCGTTGCCACGGTCGGCGGCCACGAAGTATTGCAACAGGTCGTTGCTGCCGAGGCTGAAGAAGTCGACCTCCTGGCTGAGTTCGGGGATCTGGAAGGCGGCCGAGGGCACCTCGATCATCACGCCCAGCGGCAGCGCGAGGTCGCCGGCGAACATCCCCTTGAAGGCGCGGACCTCCTCCACCGTCGAGACCATCGGCAGGAGGATCCTGAGGTCGCCGTGGGCGGCCGCGCGGCGGATGGCCCTGATTTGGGTCGCGACGAGTTCCCGGAGGCGGGGGTAGAGGCGGATCCCGCGGACCCCGAGGAAGGGGTTGGTCTCGCGCGGAAGGTCGAGATAGGGGAGTGGCTTGTCCCCGCCGACATCCAGCGTACGAATGACAACCGGCCGGCCGCGGGCCGCCTCGGCGGCGCGCCTATAGGCCAGGAACTGCTCCTCCTCGCCGGGAGGAGCAATTCCCATGTACATCATCTCGGTCCGGAAGAGTCCGATCCCGTCGGCGCCGGCGGCGATCGCCGCCTCCACCTCCTCCGCCGTCGAGATGTTGGCGTGAATGGCGACCGATGTCGGGCCCTGCGCCGCCGTCGGCGGGGCCGCCCTCCGGACCGCGCGCTCGTAGTAGCGCCGCACCGTTGCCGACGGGGCGGGGATCAGCACGCCCTCATGGGCATCGACGATCGCCTCGGTGCCGGAAGGGAGCCCCCGGGCCTCGGCAACGCCCGTCAGCGTCGGGATCCCGAAGGAGCGCGCGAGGATGACGGCGTGCGAGGTCGCTCCCGCGTGGCCGATCGCCAGTCCCGCGACGTGGCGCCGTTCGAGGGAGAGGAGTTGGCGCGGCGTCAGCGTCTCGGCGACGACGACGGAAGGCGCAAGGAGCGCGATCGCCGGGGCGCGGCCGCCAAGCGCCTCGATCAGTTGCATCCCGACATCCTCGAGATCGAGGGCGCGCTCGCGGATCCATGCGCTGCCGGCCCGGCGGAGGTTCGAGGAGAGGCGGGAGCATGCCTCGACGACCGCGCCGCCGGCGGCAGCGGCGCCCTCGACGAGCGCGTCGACTTCCGCCCGCAGCGCCCCGTCGCGCGCGATGGCGAGGTGCGCGCCGAGGATGTCCGCTTCGACGCCGCCGGCAGCAGCGTCGAGGCGCCGGCGGAGGTCGGCTTCGACCGCCCGGAACGCGCCCGCAACCCGTTCCCGTTCGTCGCCGGGCGCTTCGGGCGGCAGGAGGGCGTCGGAGAGCGAGCCCTTTGCGTGGACGATCCTTCCCATCCCGATGCCGGCTGCGGCCGGCGTCCCCGCATGGAAGCGCGTCAACTCCGACCGCAGCGCCCGCGGCGGCCTGCCGGGCGCGGCCTTCGCCGCCGGAAGCGCCGCATCGCAGCGTGGCAGTTCGCCCTCGACGAACGCGCGCAGCCGGGCGGCCGCCTCCGCGGCGTCGGGACCCGTCACGGTGGCGCGGCAGCGGTCGCCCTCGCGGAGGTCGAGGGCGATCAGCGCGAGCACGCTGCGGGCGCTCGCGGTGGCGTTCGAGCGCAGGTTCGCGAGCGTCACTTCGGAGGAGAACGGCTCGACGCAATCGACGACCCGCTTCGCCGGCCGCGCATGGAGCCCGTGCGGCAGCGGGCAATTGAACTCGAACGTGTCGCCCCTCACCGTCCCAGCTTCCCGAAGAGCGCCTTCGGGTTCCGGATCGCCTGCTGCACCGGCACCTCGAGGATCCGCTTGCCGTCGAAGCGCTCCCGCCCCTCCACGTCGATGTCGACCGCGAAGATGACGACCTCGGCGTCGCGGATCTCCTGCGCCGTGAGTCCGTTCTCGATCCCCATCGCCCCCTGCGTCTCGACGCGGATCTCGTGGCCGAGCGCCCGGGCGGTCTTCTCGATCTGCTCGGCGGCCATGTAGGTGTGGGCGATGCCGGTCGGGCAGGCGGTGACGGCGACGATCCTCATTTCTTGGCGAGCGACTTCCACAGGTTGATCGCGAGCGCGGTGACGAGGGTGCCCGCGACGATCGCGACGACATACATCAGGCGGCCGTCGATGACCGGCAGCACGATCGGGCCGCCGTGCGGCGCATGGTCCCCGACGCCCCCCAACATCGCGACGACCGAGGCCGTCATCGAACCCGCGACGATGCACGGGATCACGCGCAGCGGATCCCCCGCCGCGAACGGGATCGCCCCCTCGGTGATGCCGATCATGCCCATCGTCAGCGCGGCGAGCCCCGCCTCGCGGTCCTCCTCCGTCCAGAGGCCGCGGTTCAGCAGCGTCGCGAGGCCGAGGCCGAGCGGCGGCGTGCAGATCGCCGCGGCGCAGGCGCCCATGACGCCGTACTCCCCCTCCTTGATCATCGCGGCGCCGAAGAAGAAGGCGGTCTTGTTGACCGGGCCGCCCATGTCGAACGCGATCATCGCGCCGAGCACCGCGGCGAGCAGCACCGCGTTGCCCGAGCCCATCGAGCGCAGCCCGTCGCCGAGCGCCACCATCAGGCCGGCGATCGGCGTGCCGACGACCTCCTTCATCAGCACGCCGATGACCGCCGCCGACACGATCGGGATGACGAGGATCGGCATCAGCGGCTTCAGGTAGGTCTTGACCGGGATCTTCTTCAGCCAGGAGACGAGCCAGCCCGCGACGAGGCCGATCAGCAGCGCGCCGAGAAAGCCCGCGTTGACGGTGCCCGAGAGGTGGCCGCCGACGAAGCCGGCCACCAGCGCGGGCCTGCCCGCGATCGAGTAGGCGATGTAGCCCGCGAGCACCGGCAGCATCAGCGCGAACGACGCCGACCCGATCTCGAGGACCAGCGCCATGACCGGGGACTTCGAGAAGTCGGGCCCCGTCGCCGTCATCGGCACGAACGCGATGCCGGCCGCGATCATGATGCCGCCGCACGCGATGAACGGGATCGCGTAGGAGACCCCGGTCAGCAGGTGCTTGCGGAGTTGGGTGAGCGCCTCGGTCGTCATGCGGCCCAGGAGTATCGCATTTGGGGCGGCCCCCGAGACCCCCCCCGATCCGTGTATAGTGGCCCGCGCCATGCCCCGGTGCTGCGTCCTCCTCGCCGCCGCACTGCTCGCCGGCTGCTCGGTGCGCAAGTTCGCGCTGAACTTCGTCGGCGACGCGCTCGCGGGGGCGGGCACGACCTTCACGAGCGACGACGACGTCGAACTCGTCGGCGAGGCGCTGCCGTTCGGCTTGAAGCTCTACGAGAGCCTGCTCGCGGAGACGCCGCGGCACGAGGGGCTGCTGCTCGCGACGGCGAGCGGCTTCACGCAGTATGCGCACGGCTTCCTGATCGAGCGCTCCTTCGCGCTCGAGACGACCGACATCGCGCGGGCGCGCGAACTGCGCCTGCGCGCGGCGAACCTCGCGCGGCGCGGGCGCGCCTACGCGCTGCGCGGGCTCGAACTGCGCCACCCGGGCATCGCGGGGCGCCTCGCGCAGGACGCGGAGGCGGCGCTGCGCGCGACCACCGCGCGCGACATCGACTTCCTCTACTGGGCCGGCGCGTCGTTCGGCGCCGCGCTGTCGGCCGACAAGAGCGACTTCTCGCTCGTCGCCGAGATCCCGGTCGGCGGCGCGCTGATGCGCCGCGTGCTCGAACTCGACGACGGATACGGCGAGGGCGCCGCGCACGAGTTCATGGTGAGCTTCGAGGCGGCGCGGATGGGGGGGGGCCGCGGGGGGGGGGGCATCGGGGGGGCCCGAGCCCACTACGAGCGCGCGCTCGCGCTCTCGAAGGGGCGGCGCGCGTCGGTCTACCTCTCCCTCGCCGAGAGCGTGCTGGTCGACGAGCAGGATCTCGACGGCTTCCGGAGGCAGATCGACCTCGCGCTCGCGGTCGATCCCGACGCCTTCCCCGCACAGCGCCTGCGCAACCTGATCGCGCACCGCCGCGCGCTGCTCCTGCGCGAACGCATCGGCGACCTCTTCCTCGAGGCCGACCTACCCACGGAGGACGACGCATGAGACGGATCCTGTTCGCGCTCGCGCTGCTCGCGACGCTGCTCTGCGCCGCGCCGCGCAAGCTGAAGGTCGGCACCCTCGCGCCGAAGAACACGATCTGGCACGACGTCATCCTCGACATGACGGCGGCGTGGGAGGCGGCGGGCATGCGCGTGACCGTCTACCCGGGCGGCGCGGTCGGGGACGAGCCGGCCATCGTGCAGAAGATGCGCGCCGGCGTGCTGAACGTCGGGATCCTGACGATCGTCGGGCTGTCGGAGATCGAGCCCGAGCTCGAGGTCTTCCTGCTGCCGCGGCTCATCACCGACTACGGCGAACTCGACTACGTGCTCGGGAAGATGCGCCCCTACTTCGAGCAGAAGCTCGAGAGCAAGGGGTTCAAGGTGCTCAACTGGGCGGACGCGGGCTGGGTCCACTTCTTCGCGAAGGAGCCGATCGTCTCCCCCGACGACCTCAAGGGGCGTAACGTCCTCGTCTGGGGCGGCGCGCCGAAGGTGATGGCGGCGTGGAAGGAGGGGGGCAGCAAGCCCGTCGCGCTCGCGGCGACCGACATCCACACGGGGCTCCAGTCGGGGCTCATCGACACCTTCGCGACGACGCCGGTGGCGGCGCTCGCGAACCAGTGGTTCGGCCTCACGAAGCACATGACGGCCATGCGCTGGGCGCCGCTGATCGGCGCGACCGTCGTCGACGCGGGGGAGTGGAAGAAGCTGCCGCAGGAGGCGATGCTTGCCGCGGCGAAGAAGGCCGAGGAGGGGTTCAAGGCGCTGCGCACGAAGGAGGACGCGGCGATCGCGGAGATGAAGAAGCACGGCCTCGAGGTGCACGCGGTGCCCGCGGCGACGCTCTCCGTCTGGCAGGCGAAGGCCGAGAGCTACTACCCCCAGTTGCGCGGCGACGCGTTCACGCCGGACCTGCTCGCGGAGGTCAGGCGCCACCGCGACGAGTACCGGGCGCAGAAGCCGGGCTAGCCGCGTGGGCCGTCCCGGGAGGATCGCGCGCGCCGCGGAGGAGTCCGTCGCCGGCCTCGCGCTGCTGGCGATGTGCCTGCTGCCCGTCGTCGAGATGGCGCTCCGCGCGCTCTTCGGCACGGGCATCCTCGGCAGCAGCGACTACGTGCAGCATCTGACCCTCTGGGTCGGGTTCCTCGGCGCGATGCTGGCCGCGCGCGACGGCAGCCACCTGCGCCTGACGACGGGGCTCAGGTTCCTCGGCCCGCGCGTCGAGCGCGCGACCGCCGCCTTCGCCTCGGCGGCCAGCGTCGCGGTCTGCTGCGGCCTCGCGTGGGCCGGGACCCGGTTCGTCCGCGGCGAGCGCGAGTCGCCGAAGCTCGTCGCCGGGTGGATCCCGGTCTGGATCGCGGAGGCGATCATCCCGCTGACGTTCATCGTCATCGCGATACGGCTCGTCTGCCACGCGGGCGGCTGGCGCGCGCGCGCCCTCGCCGCGCTCGGCATCCCGCTCGCATGGGCGTTCGGGTTCCTCTTCTCGCACGAACCCGTCGCGCCCGACTGGACGCCGATCGACCCTTCCTTCGTCTGGGGGGGGCTCGGGGGCCTGCTCGTCGCGCTCGCGTTCGGCGCGCCGATCTTCGTCGCGCTCGGCGGCGCCGCGCTGCTGCTCTTCTTCGGCGACGACACGCCCGTCACGGCGCTGCCGATCGAGACCTACCGGCTGATCACGTCGCCGTCTCTGCCGACGATCCCGCTCTTCACCTTCGCCGGCTTCGTGCTCGCGGAAGGCGGCGCGAGCGAACGGCTGTTGCGCCTCTTCCGCGCGCTCTTCGGCTGGATGCCGGGCGGGCTTGCGATCGTCGCGACCTTCGTCTGCGCCTTCTTCACGACCTTTACCGGCGCCTCCGGCGTGACGATCCTCGCCCTCGGCGGCCTGCTCTTCCCGATGCTCGTCCAGAGCGGCTACCGCGAGCGCTTCTCCGTGGGCCTCCTGACCGCCACCGGCTCGATCGGCCTGCTCTTCCCGCCGAGCCTCGCGGTGATCCTCTACGCGGTCATCGCCCACGTCGCGATCCCCGACCTCTTCCTCGGCGGCATCCTGCCCGGCTTCCTGCTCGTTGCCGCGGTCTGCCTCCTCGGCGTGCGCGAGGCCTTCCGCGCCAGGGCGCCGCGCACGCCCTTCGCGGCGGGCGAGGCGCTCCGCGCGCTCTGGGCCGCGAAGTGGGACGTGCTGCTGCCCCTGGTGATCCTCGTCGGCATCTTCGGCGGCTTCGCGACGCTGATCGAGGCCTCCGCGATCACCGGCGTCTATGCGCTCCTCGTCGAGGGCGTGATCCACAGGACGCTGCACCCCCTCCGCGACCTCCCCCGGGTCCTCCTCAAGTGCGTGCTGCTGATCGGAGGGGTGTTCATCATCCTCGGCGTCGCCGTCGGCCTTGCGAACTGGATGGTCGACGCCGAGATCCCGATGCAGGCCGCCGACTGGGTCGAGAGCCACGTGTCGAGCCGCCTCGTCTTCCTGCTGCTCTTGAACGCCTTCCTGCTCGTCGTCGGAGGGCTCATGGACATCTTCTCCGCGATCGTCGTCGTCGTGCCGCTCATCGCGCCGATCGCCGAGCGGTACGGCATCCACCCCGTCCACCTCGGCATCATCTTCCTCGCCAATCTCGAACTCGGATACCTGACGCCGCCGGTCGGCATGAACCTCTTCCTCGCGGCCTACCGCTTCAAGCAGCCGGTGGTGGGGGTGTTCAGGGCGGTCGTGCCATACCTGCTTGTGCTGATCGTCGTGGTCTTCCTGATTACCTATGTCCCCTGGCTTTCCCTGGTGCTGCTCAATTAGGGTCTGACCCCATTCACCCGCTAGATCGGGAGGGGCGATGGGGAGGGACGGTTCCGGCGATGGAACGCCTGGACCCGCGGCATGGTTACCCGCCGCGGTTCAGGAAGCGCTCGAGGGTGCCGAGCAGGATCAGCGGGACGAGGATCCATCTCACCAAGGCGGACCCGTCGAAGGTCCATTCGGGCCAATCCGCCTTCGCGAGCACGAAGAGCGCGCCGGCCGTCCACGCGATGCCGAGCAGCGTGATCGCGAGCGAGATACGGTTGCGCCGCGTCAAGCGCCCGGGGTTCTACCCCACCTTCAGCACGACCGCCGCGGCGGTGTCGCCGGCGGCGCAGCCGGCGAAGAGGACGTGGCCGCCGCCGAGCAGGCGCGCCTCCTCCACGCCCTCGGCGATGAGGCGGGCGCCGGTGGGGCCCTGCGGGTGGCCGAAGACCAGCGAACTGCCGTTGTTGTTGAAGCCCTCGGCGTCGATGCCGAGCTTGCGGGCGAAGTAGATGTCATTGACGGCGAAGGGGTTGTGGGTCTTGATGACCTTGCAATCCTTGATGCCGATGCCGGCGCTGTCGAGGGCGCGCTGCGCGGCGGGCACGACCGCCTTCGCCATGAACCCCTTCTCGACGCGCGCGACGCCGTAGGAGCAGACCTTCACGGGCGCCTCGCCCTTGCCCCACGCCTTCGCGCGCTCCTTCGTCGTGACGACCATGCCCGCGTTCCCGTCCGCCGGGTAGGTCTGCGTGCCGAAGGTGATCGTGCCGTCGGGCAACACGGGCCGCAGCTTCGCGAGACCGTCGGCGGTGGTGGGAAAGACGCCCTCGTCCCCCTGAACCGTCGCGACGACCTTCTTGCCGCTCGGGTTGATCTCGTAGGGCGCGACCATCACGCGCTTCAGGAAGCCGCTCTCGACGCCCTTTCGGTACTGCGCGTTGCGGTGGAGCGTCAGCGCGTCCATCTCCTCGCGCCTGATCCCCGCCTCCTTCGCGACGTTCTCCGCCGTCTGGATCATCGACCCCTTCGCCCACGGGTCGAAGCTGAAGTTGTCCCAGACCCAGTCCTCGCCCTCGCCCTTGCCGCCGGGGCCGCTCGGGTCGGGATAGTAGATGTGGGCGCCGTTGCTGCACTTGTCGGCGGTGACGACGAGCGTCGCGGTGCTCCCCTTCGCGTCGAGTTGCGCCGCCGCGTGGGCGAGCGCCGCCGCCGACGTCGCGCACGCCTGGCTCACCATCGCGCCGGTGGCCCCCGCGGCCCCCACCAATCCGGCGAGCCAGGGCGCGCCGTAGAAGATGCGCCGTGCGGGGATCGTCCAGCCGAAGACGACGGTGTCGCACTCCGACGCCGCGATGCCGCGCGCGGCGAGCGCCTTGCTCGTCACGTCCGCGGCGAAGTGCACCGGATGCAAGCCGGCGAAGCTGCCTTGCCACTTGCAGAAGGGGGAGGTCCAGTACCCGCCGGCGGGGAGGTAGGCGTTCTCGAAGCGCATGGCGCGCGATTCTACCGCGCGGGGCGGGAATCGTCGCGGTATGGCGAGAGGCGGTCGGCGCAGTTCGCGGCCCACCAGAGCATCAGCAGCAGCATCGGCACCGTGAGCAGGATCGCGCCGCGCGAGATCGCCTCGGTGGCGCCGCGGGCGAGCAGCAGGTCGTAGAAGCCGTGCATGACGACCACCGCGAGGAGCGCGCGCAGCACGAGCCACGCCCGCGCGCCGCCGCCGAAGCGCGCGAGGCCGAGGTGGTAGCCGACGAGCCCGCTGAAGCCGAGATGCGCGAGCGTCGAGGTGAACGCGCGCGGCAGCACGAGGCCGTTGCCGAGCTGGAATCCGTAGAGCGCGTTCTCGACCGTCGCGAAGCCGAGCGCGGCGGCGGCGGCATAGAGGATGCCATCCATGGGCTCGTCGAACTCCTTGACTCGCAGCACGAACCAGAGCACGGGGAGGAGCTTGCAGACCTCCTCGACGAGCGCGACGCGGACGAAGAATTCGAAGAGGGGGCCCGGGGGCAGCACGAGCGCGCCCTCGAGCCAGTAGGCCGGGGCCGCCATGAAGGCGCCGAGAACGAACGCGAGCAGCACGAGCCGCTTCGGCTCGGGCTCCCACCGGTCGCGCCTGTACCAGAGCCAGAGCCAGACGAGCGCCGGGCCGAGGGCGAAGAGCACGCTTCGCGCGAGTTCCATCCACCCCCCCTTTCGGGGGCGCGGCTACCCTTTCTTGAGGCCGAGGTAGTAGCCGATGACCAGCGAGCCGGCGGAGGGGAGCTTGTGCTGGACGATCGCGCCAAGACCCTTGTCGCCGCTGATGTTGAGCACGAACTGCCGCAGCCACGTCGTGAACGCCGACCAGTCGATGTCGACGATGCCCTTGGCCGCGAGGAACTGCACGCCGAGGAAGAAGACGGCGAAGAGCAGCACGAGGATCTTGGCCGCGGTGCGCGTCGCCATGCCGAGCGCGATGCCGATCAGCATCGCGATCCCCCCCTCGGTGAGGTAGGGCAGGATGTCCTGATTGGGCTCCCGGGGCTCGGTCTCCGGGGGCTGCCCGGGGTGGGGCGCATCCCCGGGGACGAGGCCGCCCGCGAGGCCGGACCGGGGGGTCGACGTCGCGGAGGGGGTGGCGGCGGACCGCTCCTTCGCCGAGACGACGCGCGCGACGATGGAGCCCGCGACGACGAGAAGCAGCAGGATGACGAGGCGCCGCCGCCACGCGAGGGATTTGCGCGCGTTCTGCTCTGCCATGCGTGCGAGACTACCACGGCGCCATGAAAGTCCTCATCGACGGCCACAACGCGATGTACGCGCTGCGCGTGCGCGGAAGAGACCACGAGGGCAAGCGGCGGGCGCTGCTGGTCCGCGTCGGGGAGTTCGTGCCCGGCGCGGTGGTCTACTTCGACGCGCGCGCCGCGCCGCCGGGCGGCCTCGAGAGCCCGAGCGAGCAGGGCGTCCGCGTCGTCTTCTGCCGCTCCCGCGAGGCCGACGAGTACATCATCGACGCCGTGCGCGACGCCTCGAGGCCCGCGTCGGTGGTCGTCGTCACCAACGACCGCGGCATCGCGAGCCGCGCCCGCGCCCTCGGCGCCGCGGTGAAGGGCGTCAAGGAGTTCTTCGGCAAGGGGCGAAAGCCCGCCCCCGCGCCGAAGGCGAGGCCGGCGCGCCGCCCCCCGTCGCTGCGCGGCATGCGCTTCACGCCGAAGGACTTCGGCCTGCCCGACGAGGTCGACCTCGACGACCCCAAGATCGACTGACCACGGGCGCGGACGCGGCGAGGATGAGCACAGAGACACAGGGACGCAGCGCGGCTCCACGCCGCAACCAAACGACCGCAAGCCGCCGCACGCGTCATGTTGAGCAATCACCACGAAGACGCGAAGGCACGAAGAACGTGAGCGACCGGACCGCGGCGCCGCTCGCGTCCGGGTCCGCGGGGGCTCCTTCGTGTCTTGGTGACTTCGTGGTTCTCTTTCGTGGCGTGGAGATCCCCGGGGCATGGATTCGCGCAAGCGGCGAAGAATCCAGGCGTTTGTAGTACAGAGAAGAACGGGAATGGAGGCCGGCTGCCGGCGTGCCTTTCCCCCCGGTACAGTCGACCGATCCCGAGCCCCCAAATCCAAATCTCTGTGTCCCTGTGCCTCTGTGCTGCTCGCTCAGGCTTGCGCTACTTCCAGGTGCGGAAGGGGTGGCTCGCGAGGTAGGCCGCGCGGTAGCGGGGGTCGTGGCTCACGTCGCGGCCCGCCCAGCGCGGGAGGTCGAAGAGCTCGTCCTCGCGCTCGAGTTCGACCTCGGCGGTGACGAGCCCCTCGTTCTCGCCGTGGAAGACGTCGATCTCCCAGAGGTGGGAGCCGTGGCGCCGCGCATGGCGCGTCTTCTCGAGCACGACCGTGCAGAGCGTCGCGAGCATCTCCTCCGCGTCGGCGAGCGGGATCTTGTATTCGTACTCCGCGCGCGTGATGCCCGCCTGCGGCCCCTTGACGGTCATCGTCGCCCGCCCGCCCTCGATGCGCACGCGCACCGTGCCGCGCTCGGTCACCGCGAGATAGCCCTGCCGCTGCAGGACGCCGTCCTTCCCCGGACCCCATCCCGATCCCTCGACGAGGAACTTGCGTTCGACTTCGCGGCCCATGCCGGACAGTATAGGAGAGTGCGCGTCCTCGTTCCCGGGCAATTGAGCGCCTACGGGAGGTCCGCCGACGTCGAGGCCTCCACTGTCGCGGAGGCCCTCGAGGCGCTCTTCCGGCTGCATCCTCGGCTCCGCGCGCGCGTGCTCGACGCGCGCGGCGCGCTGCTGCCGCACCTGCTGCTCTTCCGCAACGGCGGGCGCGCGGCGCTCGGCGACGCGGCGGGGGCGCGCGACGAGATCGAGATCTTCCTCGCCGCGGAGGGGGGCTAGAGCCCCTCCTCGACCAGCATCGCGTCGAAGCGGGCGAGGACGCGCCGCTTGAGCTCGGCGAAGAACCCGCGCGTCAGGAAGTGGGGGAGCGCGAGGGGGAGGAGGGGCTCGTGCGCCGCGGCGGGCAGGTCGTAGTCCTCCTCCGCGAAGCCGAGGCGTCGCTCGTGGCGGTAGCCGCGCAGGTGCGTGCGCAGCACAGCGCGGCGCAGTTCGTCGGGGGTCGCGTCGATGCCGGCCGCCTCGCGCAGCGCGTCGCACATCGCCTCGTCCTTCATGCCGCTGAACTTGCAGGCGCCGAGCAGGTCGTCGCGCAGGATCATCGGGCCGCGGCGCGTGATCGCGTCGACCCAGTAGTCGAGGCCCGTCTCGCGCTCGAACATCAGCAGCAGGTAGGTGCGCATCGACATGTGGCCGCCCGCGAGCGCGAACGGGTAGCCCGGGTTGGTGTGCGGCAGGTAGGCGGGCAGCTCGAGGCCCTTGCACTCCATCGCGTAGTCGCGCTCGCCAGTCGCGTCGGCGAGGCGGCGGACGCCCTGGCCGAGCTGCGGAAGGCGGCCCTCCGCGATCGCGCGGATCGCGCGGGCGGCGCCGTCCGCGTCGCCGAACGCGAGGCCCTCCGCGATCGGGGCCCCGGGGTGGCGGCGGTTGTACTCCATCGCGTAGGAGAGCGTCGCGCCGCAGGAGATCGCGTCGAGGCCCATCTCGTCGACGAGCGCGATCAGCGGCGCGACGGCGTCGAAGTCGTCGAGGCCGAGGTTGCTGCCGAGCAGGTTCAGCGGCTCGTAGTCGATCTTCGCGCGAAACCCCGAGGGCCCGTAGACGTTCTTGTGGCAGGCGATGCCGCAGCGGTAGCAGGACTCGTCCCTCACCTCCGCGTGCGCCTCGACGGCCGGGCGCGCGAGCGCCGCGGGGGCGCCGGTGCCCGTCGGCGCGAAGTTGCGCTCGGGCAGCGCGTGCACGGGCCCGAGCGCCTCGTAGAGGAACCAGGTCCCGCCCGCGCCGCGGCCCCGGTCGGCGTCGCGGTAGCGGCGGCTCCCCTCGCCGCGGGCGACCTCGAGGTTCAGCGCCTTCAGCGACGGCGGCACCGGAGGCAGCCGCTCCGGCGCCTCGGCCACGATCGCGAGCAGGTTCTTGCTGCCCATGACGCCGCCGAGGCCGCCGCGCCCGCAGAAGCGCGGCTTGTTGTCGCCGCTGTCGAGCTGGTTCTGCGTCGAGAGCGCGATCGCGGCGTAGCGGACGGTCTGCCAGTGTTCGCCCGCGGGTCCGAGGACGGCGAAGTGCGCGCCGGGGAAGCGCAACTTCAGCGCCTGGATCTTCGCGTTGACGGGCAGGCCCGCGAGGTCCTGCGCGGACTCGAACCGGATCCCCGGACCCCTTCCGATGACCACGAGGGTGGGAGAGCGCGCGCGACCGGTGAAGACGATCTCCTCCACGCCGAGCGCGCGCAGGTGGACGGCGAAGCGGTCGCTCCCCGCGCTCCAGATCGGCGCGGGCGCGCCGCGCCGCGAGGTCTTGAGCGGGCTGAAGGCGGTGAAGAAGGTGCGAAGGCCGGTCATGAGGGCGCCGCCGCTCAGCGCGCCGAGGTTGCAGAGGAGGGGGGCCGCGGGGGCGAAGGGGTCGGGAACCTCGCGCGACTCGAGGTGGCGCAGCGCGCGCGCGATGCCGCCGAGCGCCTCCTCGAGGTCGCGGCACGCGCGGCGCTCCTCGCGCACGGACGCCGTCCCCAGGTCGACGTGGTGGCGGAGGAAGGTGCGCTCGCGCATCCCCCGGGCCGCTCAGCTCCCCTGCCGGCGGGGCGGCGACATGCCGAGGTCGTCCTCCTCGCGCTCGGCTCCGGGCGGGAGGCGCTGCGCGATGATCTCGTGCGGCGAGGCCTCCTGGGGGGGCGGGGGCGTGTCCGGGCCGAACCCGTTGAGGCGGTCGACCAGCCTGCGCACGCGGCCGACGTCGCGCCGGTTGAAGTGCAGCGTGACGCGCGCGAAGTCGGGGCACTCGCCGCGCTCCTCGGCCAGCGGCCCGCGCGTCTCGATGGCGCCGGAGACGAGGATGTCCTTGAACTCGCGGTTGAGCGCCCCGAGCTGGCCCGCGTCGGGCGCGCGGTGCACGCGCAGCACGAGAAGCTCGCGCACGTAGCGGCTCGAGTGGTAGTTGCGGTAGAACTGCAACACCTCGGCCACGGCGTCGTCGACGCTGTCGGTGACCTTGAAGAGCGCGAGATCGTCGGCGCTGATGAGCCCGCGCGCGTGCAGGTGCTCCTTGACGTACCGCTCCCACGAGCTCCAGTAGGTGCCCCCCTTCGCGTCGACGAAGACGATCGGGATCAGCTCGCTCTTGCCCGTCTGCACGAGCGTCAGCGCCTCGTAGCCCTCGTCGTGCGTGCCGAACCCGCCGGGGAAGAGCGCGATCGCGTGCGACTCCTTCACGAAGACCAGCTTGCGCGTGAAGAAGTAGCGGAAGTTCACGAGCTTCTTGTCGCCCGCGATGACCCGGTTGGCGGCCTGCTCGAAGGGCAGCCGGATGTTGACGCCGAACGACTTCTCGCGCCCCGCGCCCCCCTGCGCGGCGCCCATGATGCCGTCGCCCGCCCCGGTGATGACCATCCACCCCGCGCGCGCGAGGCGCTCCGCGAACTCGTGGGCGCACTTCCACTCCGGCGCCTCATGCGGCGTGCGCGCGCTGCCGAAGATCGCCACCTTGCGCACGTGCTCGTAGGGCGCGAAGGTGAAGAGCGCGTGGCGCAGCTCCTTCAGCGCGCTGTTGATCAGCTTCAGGTCGGCGCGCGGCGTCCGGTCGGAGAGCAGGCGGAGGCCGGTGACGAGGATCTGGCGCAGCATCTCGCCGTCCTCGGAGGGGCCGTGCACCTTCTGCGCCTCGGCGACGAGATCCTCGAGCTGGCGGTTGAGGTTCGGGTCGCGAAGCTCGTACCGGCGCCGGTCCTGGGGCATGGGGCTGGATCGTAACCGGCGCGCCCCCCCGCGAAAGAGTCGCGGAAGGCCGCGCGCGGGGTAGAATTGCCCGCGGTCCCACGGGAGTCTCCGTGAAAAGCACACTGCAGATCGTGGCGCTCCTCCTCGCGGGGGGAGTCGCCGGCGCGGGCATCTTCTGGGCGGCACAGCAGGAGGAAGGGGGGGGCGGGAGGCGCGGCGCGCGCACCGCCTCCGCGGTCGAGGCGGAAACTGCGCGGGCCGCCCGCGACCAGGAGGATCTCATCGCGCAGCTGCGCGCCGAGATCGAGCGGCTGCGCGCCGAGCTCGCGGCGAAGGCCGCGGCGGGCGCGGCCGAGGCCAACCCGTGGCCCGACGACTCCCCCGAGGCGGTCGAGCGGCTGATGCTCGAGACCTACGCGAGCAACAACGTCGACTGGCTGATCGAGGTCATCGAGCGGCTTCTGCGCATGGGGGAGAAGGGCTACCCGCTGCTGCGGCGCCTGCTCGAGGACATCATCTTCAAGGCGAAGTTCATGCCCGCGCAGAGCGACTTCCGGATCGACCAGCTCTACAAGGTGGGCAAGGTCTTCACGGCGCAGGAGCGCGCGTTCATCGGCTTCCTGAACTACCTGCTGCTCGACGCCAACACCAACCCGTGGTTCAAGCAGGGGGCGATGATGGGGGCGGCCTTCTACGTCGGCAGCAACGCCCCAGGCAGCGAGCAGCTCAGCCAGACGCTCGTCGGCATCTTCCTGCAGCAGGGGGGCGTCATGCCCGGCATGGGCAACATTCCGATGATGGGCAACGCGGCGAAGCGCATGCAGGTCTTCGCCATGGCGATGTCGGGCGATAAACAGATGATCGGCCCGCTGCGCGACGAGCTGCGCAAGGAGAAGGACAAGGAGACCCAGGGCGACATCCTCGGCGCGCTCGCCTACCTCGGCGACCCGGGCGCGGTGCCGCTGATCCAGGAGCGGTTGAACCCCGCGGAGGGCGACTTCCGCCGCGAGATCGACGCGCTCGGCCGCGCGGGCACCGAGGATGCGCACAAGACCGCGTCGCAGTTCCTGCGCAGCATCCCCGACGGCAAGCGCTTCTACCAGCACGCCGGCCGCTACGTGCGCGCCGGCGGCGGCGCCTCCGCCGTGCTGCTGATGAAGGAGCGCGTGCAGTCCAACCCGAACGACCCGGAGGTCGGCAACGCGGTGGGCACGCTGCGCCGCTACCCGACGAAGGAAAGCTTCGACACCCTCGTCGTCATCCGCGACAGCGTGACGGACCCCGAACTCGCCAAGCGCGCCGGCGAGGCCGCCGAGGAGGTCAACAAGCGCCTGATGGGCCAGATCCCCGACTTCCCGCGCTAGGAGGTCGAGGTGGGGGGGGCGCGGGGGGGATCGCGGCACTCGGCGAGGCGCACGAGTTCCCCGATCCCGCCCTCGCGCCGCCGGACGGGCCCCTCGCCATCGGCGGCGACCTCTCGACGGGGCGGCTGCTGGCGGCCTACGCGGCGGGCATCTTCCCGTGGCCGGTCTCGGAGCGGGCGCCGCTGCTCTGGTGGTCGCCCGATCCGCGGTTCGTGCTCTTCCCGCGCGAGATCCGCGTCAGCCGCCGCCTCGAGCGCACGATCCGCTCGGGCCGCTTCGAGGTGCGGTTCGACACCGCCTTCGAGCAGGTGATCGGCGGCTGCGCCGACCGGCGCGGCGGAAGCTGGATCACGAAGGCGATGCGGGAGGCCTACGTGCGGCTGCACCGGGAGGGCCACGCCCACTGCGCGGAGAGCTGGCGCGACGGCCGCCTCGCCGGAGGCATCTATGGCGTGTCGATGGGCGCCACGTTCTTCGGCGAGTCGATGTTCCACCGCGAGCCCGACGCGAGCAAGGTCGCCCTCGTTGCGCTGGTGCGCCGCCTCGACGCCCGAGGCAACACGCTCCTCGACTGCCAGCAGCAGACCGCCCACATGGCCCGCCTCGGCGCCCGCCCGATCCCCCGAGCCGACTTCCTCGCCCGCCTCCGAGCGGAGCCAGGCTCATTAGTATCGCTCTGGTCCTAGCGCGGCGGCTCCGCCACGAAGAGCAGCGCGACGATGCGACCGTGAGCCTCGTCGTCCAGCGGTGCCCGGATCTCGCCGAGGGCCCAGAGCGCCGCGGGACCGCACTCCGCGTCCGCGATGAGGCGCACGAGCGCCGGCGCGGCGCCGGCCGACGCCCCCCCCGCGAGACCGAGCCACAGGCACGCGCGCGAGTCCGGCAGCCGCTCCGTGTACGCCTCGACAAGGTCGACTCCCGCGGCGGCGCAGGCCCTCATCGCGGCCTCGGCGCAGGCTGGCGACGGGTTGACTAGCCGGGACTTCAGCCCGGCCGCGATGGCGGGCGACCGGAAGCCGAGCTCCGCGAGGCACCGCGCTGCATCGAACGTGTGCCGCGGCTCGAGCAGGAGCGGCTCGACCCTGGTCCGGATCTCGCTGGCGAACGGACGGAATCGCGACAGCCGATCGAGCTGCGGCGGATCGAAGAGCATCTCCACGAGAGCGCCGTCCAGCTCGTGCCTCGCGTCGCCGCGCACAGGCTCCACGGAGCGCAGGAACCCTGCGCGGTCCCGCGGGTGTTCGCGCGCCCACGCGACGAGATCCGCGCGATCCACGTCTCCCCTCCACAGGGCGAGCCGTGCCGCCAGCGCGATCGCGGCCTCCCCGGACTCCGCATGGCGCCGCACCGCGGCGCGGACCTCCTCCCGCGCCAACAGCTCGACGGGAAGCGCATCCAGAACCGTGGCGGTGCAACGCTGCCGGTTCACCTGCGCGGCGAAGTGCGCTCCGTACCGGTCGGCCCCGAGCCCGAGCTTGGGGAGAACCGGGTACGCCTGCCGGAGCACGATCTCCTGGCACGGGGGCGAGTCCCTCAACATCGAGAGCGAAGGCTCGACGGGCACACCGTACCGCTGCCAGCTCCCGCCGGCGGCACCGCTCAGCGCACGGACGACCATCTCCGGCACCGCTCCCAGGCGGTAGAGCACCTGGGCGACGCGGACCCTCTCCTCGTGGCCGATGAAACTCGCCCGGAGGAGCGCCTCCTCGATCTCGGCCGCCCGGTCCTTGAATCGCAGCAGCGCCCATGCCGCCCTCTCGCCGGCACCCTGCGAGACGGCGTGCAGCAGGGCGTCGAACGCGCGCGGCTCCCCGAGACCGCACGTAGCCACGTACTCCGCCGCCCAGTACCGCGTGCGGTACGACCCGTGGCGTGAGAGGGACAGCGCCGCGGCGAGCACTTCGCGGTCCTCGGCTCCCGCTTCGGTGATGAGCCGCAGGGCGGCGCATCGCGTCGCCTCGTCGCCGGAGGCGACCGCGCGGCGGAGCGCCGGCCGCGTCTGCTTCAGTTCGGGGTCCATGCGGGCGACCGCGGCGGGCGGCCAGTCGGCGACGCGACCGACCCCGAAGACCCTGGCCCAGACGTCGCGCGCCGCGGGACTGCCCGGGCCGGCGGCAAGAGCCAACTCCAACCTCACGTCGTAGAGCCTGTAGTCGCCCGCCGCCTTTCGGATGCTCTCCTCGTAGGGCGCGTCAGGCGCGAACTGGAGCGCCCAGAGCGCGGCCCGCCTCGTCTCGACATCTCCCTCGCCCGCCACGCGGGCGAGCGTCATCCCGCCTCCCGTCATCGCGAGCGCGTACGCGGCGAGCCGCCGCCCCTCCCCCCCCGGCCCCTCCCCCCCCTCCCAGCAGAGCGGGAACGACACCCGAAACGAGCGGACCCTCCCGTCCAGCGGATCCGCGCTTGCCGTGCCTACGCCCAAGGCCGCGACGAGGATCCAGTACGGAGCCTGGCTCACTAGTTCCACTACGAGATCCCCCCCCGCGGCGACCGACCCCAGACCTCCCCGCGCGCCCCCGCGCTAGGGTAGAAACCCGTCGGCCCGCGACGCCCACACCGCAGGCAACCACGCTCCCGACGGGTTTCTACCCCAGCGCACACTCGTTCTTGCCGGCCTCGAGCTCCTCGGCTTCGAGGTCGCTGACCTTCTTGAGGCCGACGTTGATCGCCTTGATCGTCTTGTAGGCCTCGGGGAACTTGCCCGCCTTGCTCTTGACCCAGGCGGTGAACTCCGCCTCGCTCTTCATCCGCAGCGGGCCGTTCGTGGAAAGCAGCTCGCCGAACGTCCTGCCGACGCTGTGGTCGCCGTTGCGCTCGGCCGCGCTCGCGTAGTGCGCGGGCAGGACGCGCATCCCCTTCGGCCACTCGCGCTTCGCGCGCTCGATGCTCTTCCAGAGCACCTTCGTCCACTCGTCGGTCTTGCCGCCGAGGTCGGGGCGGCCGACGGAGGCGACGAAGAGGAAGTCGCCGGTGAACGCCAGGTCGTCGCCGAGCCGGTAGGTGACGCTCCCCTCGGTGTGCCCGGGCGTGCACACGACGCGCAGCTCGGCGCGGCCGAAGCGGATCGTCGAGCCCTCGGCGACCGCCTCGTACGCGATCCTGCCCGGCGTGCCGTCGTAGGGGTAGACCGCGTCGGCCGGGTGCAGCCGGTAGGGCACGTCCTCGAGCAGCGCGAGCAGGTGGCTGCCGCTGATGTAGTCGGCGTGCGCGTGCGTGTCCGCCACCGCCGCGAGCTTCGCGCTGGCGGCGTCGATCGTCTCGAGATAGCGCACCGTGTGGCGCGGCGGGTCGAGGATGACCGCGTGGCCGTCGCTGACGAGCACGTAGCCGAGCGCGCCCTTGCCGATCCGGTCGAACTGCACGAGCCGGTCGAGGCTCTCCGGCGGCGCCAGTTCGCGCGCGACCGTCGCCTCCATCCATCCGGAGATGCCGCGCGTGATCGACGCGGCATTGAACCCGTGCCCGTTCAGGTACTCGGCGATCTTCCGGCTGTCGCTGCCGACGCCGCAGACGACCGCGAGCCTCTTCGCGGGATCGAGCCCGCTCGCGAGCGGGTCCTCGAGCGCGAGCAGCTTCGACCCCTGGATGTTGTGGAATCTCCCCTCGGGCAGGATGTCGATCCTGCCGCTCTCGAGGCGGAAGGGCGCGCGCACGTCGAGCAGGTGGATCTCGTCCCCCCCCTCCACGGCGGCGACGAGCTCCTCGGCGGTCATCTCGGGGGTCGGCGTCGATTGCGGCATGCTTCCATCCTATCCAATGCCGCACTCGGCGAGCGCTTCGTCGCACGCGGCGAGCAGCGGGTTCAGCGTCGCGAGGTCCTGGTCGCCCATGTGGCCGATCCGGAACGTCGTCTCCTTCATCTTCCCGTAGCCGCTCGCGACCGTGAAGCCGCGCTTCGCGATCGCGCGCAGCAGCGGCCCGCTGACCTTGCCCTGGGGCAGCGCGAAGGTCGTCACCGTCGGCGACCGGAACCCCTCCGGCGCGAGGACGCGCAGCGCCGGATGGCCCTTCGCCCACTCGCGCGTGCGCTCCGCCATCGCGGCGTGCCGCGCGAAGCGCGCGGGCAGCCCCTCCATGGCCATCCGCTCCACCTGCGCGCGCAGCGCGTACATCTGCGGCAGCGCCGGCGTGAAGGGAGGCTGCTGGCCGAGGTAGTTGCGCAGGTCGAAGTAGAATCCGAGGGGGCCCGGGGGAGTGGCGAGCAGCCTCTTCGAGGCCACGCCGAACGCGAGCCCGGGCGGCAGCGCCAGCGTCTTCTGCGAGCCGGTGCAGGCGTAGCCGAGGTCCCAGCGGTCGAACTCGAAGGGGGTGCCGCCGACGCCGCTGACGGAGTCGACGACGAGCGGCACTCCCCCCGCGGCCCCCCTCAGATCCTCCAGCGGCTGCAGCGCCCCCGTCGAGGTCTCGCTGTGCACCACCGTGATGCCGACGTGGCTGCGCAGCCGCGCCCGGACCGCGTCGGGGTCGTGGACCTCTCCCCACGCCACCTCGAACCGCTCCACCTCGAGGCCGCAGGCTTCGGCGATCTGCGCGTAGCGCTCGGAGAAGGCGCCGTTGACGAGGGAGAGGACGCGCCCCGGCGGGAGAAGCCGCAGGCCCGCCTCCATCATGCCGGTGGAGGAGCAGACGCCGATCGCGACCTCCTGCGTCGTACCGAAGAGTTCGCGCAGCATCGGCTGCACCGCCTCGAACATCGCCGCGGTCTCCGGCCCGCGGTGCGCGATCATCGGCTGCGACATGGCCGCCATCACGAAGGGGTGGACCTCCGTCGGGCCGGGGAGGAAGAAGGTGCCGAATCGCATCGCCGGGGATTGTAGCTACGATGGTTCCGGATGCGATACCGGCTCGTCGTCTTCGACTTCGACGGCACGCTCTGCGACACGAGCTGGCCGATCGTCGAATCGGCCAACGCGGCGCTGCGGGCGGTGGGGCGCCCGGAACGGAGCGCGAAGGAGATCCTCGACCAGGTCGGCCTGCCGCTCGACGTCGTGCTCGGGAACCTGGTCGGGCCGGACTGCCCGGCGGCGGAGGTCGAGGCGCTCTGCGACGCCTATCGCGCGCGCTTCGCCGAGGCCGCCGTCGGCCGGTCGCCGCTCTTCGACGGCGTCGAGGGGGCGCTGCGTTCGCTGCGCGGCGCCGGGTGCGCGCTCGCGGTCGCGACGAGCCGCAGCCGCAGGAGCCTCGAGGAGATCCTCGCGCGCCACTCGCTCGCGGGACTCTTCGCCGCGCTGCGCGGCGGCGGCTGCGTGCGCAACGGCAAGCCCCACCCGGAGATGTTGCATTCGATCTTCGAGGAGACCGGCCTCGGCGCCGCCGAGTCCGTCATGGTCGGCGACACGACCTACGACCTGCGCATGGGCCGCGCCGCGGGCGCCGCGACCTGCGGCGTCACGTGGGGCTCGCACCGCCGCGACGAACTGCTCGCGGAGGGGCCGGCGCATCTCGTGGACGCGGCGTCGGAGCTTCCGGGGATGTTCGCGTAGGGGGCGCGACCTCAGCCCCCGGGACGGGCGGGCGCGAGGCGGAAGCGGAGCGGCGACTCGTAGGGCGGACGGAGCAGGTCGACGGCGGCCACGTGGCCGGGAGCGGTGACGAGCACCCGTTCGTCGAGTTCCGGCCGGCCGACGAGGATGAATCGGCCCGCGGCGTCGGTGACCGCGAGACCTGGGCGGATCCTGGAGGCGACTCGCACGAGCGCACCCGCGATCGGGTGCCCCTGGGGATCGACCACGTCGCCTTCCAGCGCGCGGGCGGGACGCAGGACCAGATCCGTTGCGCTTCCGGGCGCCTCGGCCCCGAGGATGGCGGGGGCCAGCGACAGGTCGTCCGGGCAGGCCACGACCGCGATCGTCCCCGGCGAAAGGTCCTCGAAGGCGTAGCGTCCATGCGAATCCGCGCGCGTCCTGCGCACGTCGCGCAGGTTCATCGCCGTGGCACCGGCCGAGGGAGCGAGCAGCCCGGGGACGAGCAGGACGAGGACGCCGGCGCCCGGTGATCCGTCCCGTTTGACGACGCGCCCCTCGAGCCGCGCCCCGTCGGCGAGCGGGATGTCGATCTCCTCGATCCCGATCGGGACGTGCACTTCGCCCTCCGCGAAGCCGTGCGCCGTCGCGCGCAGGAGACCATTGTGATCGGCGGCGATGCCGTCGAGGCGGAATCTCCCCTCGCCGTCCGCGCGTGCCTCCGCCCGGTCTCCTTCGGTGCCCAACCACTGCACGCGCGCGCCTACCACCGGTTCGCCTCCCGGGTCGAGCATGCGCCCTGAGACGCTGCGCCCCGCCGGCGCATGCAGCTCGAGCGCGGGCGGCGGCTCCCCGATCCGGTCCTCCCACCGCAGGCGGGGCCGCCCCTCGGTCCGGACTTCGATCCGCACGAGACCTGGCGGGACACTCCCCATCTCGAATGCCCCGCGCGCGTCCGTTCTCGCGGTTCCGGCCGCAGCGAACGCGACCTCGGCCCCGGCGACCGGGCGCCCCGTCTCCGCGTCGAGCACGCGCCCGCGGACCGTGAGCGGTTCGGCCCGTTCGACGCGGACTTCGCAGGAGACCTCGATCGGCCCCGGCACATGGACCGGAGACCGGCCTCCGACCCGGACGGGCCCCTCCTCCACGACGATGTCGTGATGGCCGAGCTCGACGCCGTGGAACGCGAATGCGCCGTCCGGTCCGGTGGTCGCGCTCCGCAGAGCCAGAGGCTCGATGAACTCCTCGCTGTCGAGGTCGCGGAAGTCCGGCCCGAGCAGATAGTCCTCGGCCGGTTCCGGCGCCCGTCCTCTCTCGAGACGGAGCAGCACTCCGCCGACTCCGTCGCCCGCGGCGTCGAGGACCCGGCCCGCGATCCGGCCGGCACTCCCGAGGACGAGAGTGAGGCGCGCCGGCGCCTCGACATGACGCATCACGGCGATGCCGTGCCCGGCGCCCGTGGCCGCGAGGTCGTAGGCGTGGCCGCGCTCGGCGGCGAGGAGGAACTCCCCCTCGCCGTCCGCCTCCGCCGCGATCCATGCGGAGGTCTCGACGTCGCGCGCGGCGACGCGCGCACCGGAGACCGTCCGGCCGCCGGGTCCCTGTACGACACCCTCGATGGCGGCGGCGCCCTTCGACCCGGGTCGTGGGGGGGGCTCGGGGGAGCCATCGAGGTAGGGCTCGCCGACGAGGCCGTGGCCCCGCTGACGGAGCGCGCGATAGCTCTCGGACTTGGGACGGATCGCGTCGAATTCGGAGACGTTCAGGAAGAGGTCGAGGGTCACGAAGATGCAGAGGGCCCAGACCCAGAGGAACAGGAGAAGGAGCGGCCGCACGCGCCGCCGCCCCTTCCCCGTGGAATGGGCCTCCGGTCGCAAACTATCTCGCGCTGATCGCCACGAGGAAGGCCGTGATGTCGTCCTTGTCCTGGTCGGTCATGATCAGCCGCGCGTGAACCGCGGCGAAGGTGTCGCTCTCGTAGAACTCCACCGCGCGCCTCAGGTTCGTGAACTGCAGCGTGCGACCCGGAAGCGGCGTCGTCGCGTTGCCGATCGGGTTGTTGTGGAAGAAGGCGGGCTTGCGCAGCGCGAAGAGCTGAGGCGTCTGGAACTGGCCGGCGCCGTCCCCGCGGTCGATCGTGGGCAGCGTCGCGTTGGCGGGCAGGCCTTCGATGTTGGTGTTCCGGTTTCCGCCGGCGAGGACGGTCCCGCCGTGGCACGAGCCGCAACCCACGGCGAAGAAGCGATCGCGGCCCCGCACCTCGGGCCGCGAGGTGTCCGTCGCCTTCCGGTCGGCCTTCGTGCTGAGGATGCTCCGCGCCCCCGAGATCGCGAAGTTGCCGTCGGCGGGGGAGCGGAGCGAGAGGAGGAAGGCCTCGATGTCGTCGAGCTGCGCGGTCGTCGGCAGCACGAAGTCCGTCCCCGGCACGCGTGCGAGCGACCTCGTGAAGTGCTGGATGACCGCCCCGATCGTGAAGCTCCTCAGGTCGGCGAAGCCGCCGCTGAGGCCGAAGGGCGACGTGAACTCCATGTTGAAGAGCGTCGGGGAGGAGCGGAAGACGGGATCCTGCACGAGCTGGCCGTCGAGACCCGTCTCGAAGCCGTTGATGTTCTCGAGGATGAGGCCCCTGCTCCGCATCAGCGTCGGATCCTCGAAGGCGGGGCGCTTCGGGTCGGCCGGGTCGAAGGCCGGCAGGTCGAGGCCCCGCGCCGCCTGCTCCGCCGGCGTCAGCTCGGCGAGGAAGAGCGGATCGGAGGCGGGCAGCGTCGCGATGAAGTCGCTGTCGATCAGGAAGTCGTTCTCCTCGCGGTGGCAGGTCGCGCAGGTTCTCCCGTTCCCGGCGAAGGTCCCGTTCAGGAAGAGATCCCTGCCGCGGGCGATCCTCGCCTGCAGGTCCTTGCCCCCGCCGCCGCCGGCGGGAGGTCCCGGCACGCCGCCGGGTCCCATCAGCACGATCCCCGGGCGCTCGGCCTGTCGGCGCGCCTCCCGGTTGAGCTTGAAGACGATCGACTGCATGCCGCCGATGGCGAGTGCGGGCGCGGCGTCCGCGCCGACGCGCATCACGGCGGCCCAGTCGACCATCCTCCCGTCGAGTTCGGCGACATCGACGCGCGCGGTCAGGCGCCCGTCGGGCGACAGGTCGCCGAGCCGCAGGATCCGGTCGCCGTTCGCTCCGGGATCGATCGCGGCGCCGCGACCGGGAGCGTCGCGACCGTCGACGAGCCAGACTTCGTAGCGCGACCCCAGGGGAGGCGGAGCGAGGTGTTGCGTGGCGATCTCGATCCGCCCCGACCCGAAATCGATCTCGACGGTCCCCTCCCCGCGCGTGAAGCGCTCGGAGAGTCCCTTGAGAAAGACCATCCGAATGGGTGTGCGGCGGTAGATGTCGAGTCCGGCGTATTCCTTCGCCCAACCTGCGAACAGACTCTCCGCCTGCTCTCCGGCGATGTCAGGTGCGGGCGGCGACAGCAGGGCGACCCCGATCACAGCGATTCCCAAGGTCAGCCCGGAAACGAGAGTCTTGCGCATCGAACCCTCCTTCGCGTCGGCTTGACGCCAACCCCACTCTAGGCCTGCACGGGATCCCGAATCAAGTGGATACCGGCCGGGAGCGATGGCCGCGCTCCCCCCCCCGGGCCCCCCCCTTTCGCAGGATTTCCCGGGCGGAGCGCCGTTGGGGCGGCGGAACCGGCTTTCCCGCCTCGCCCATTTCCCCTAGGATGTGGCCTGCCCGCGCGGACGCGGCAGGCGTGCAGGCGTTGATCCGGAGGTGGCTCGTCGGGAGCGGTACGGACAGTTCATGATCGGGACGCAGGTATCGCACTACCGGATCACCGCGAAGCTCGGAGAGGGCGGGATGGGGGCGGTCTTCCGCGCGGAGGACCTGAAGCTCCAGCGGCCGGTCGCGCTGAAGTTCCTTCCGGTGGCGCTCGCGGCCGACCCGTACGCGCGCAAGCGGCTTCTGACGGAGGCGCGGGTGGCGGCGCGGCTCAACCACGCCAACATCGCGAGCATCTACGAGGTGGGGGAGGGCGAGGGGACCGAGTTCATCGCGATGGAGCTCGTCGAGGGGGAGAGCCTCCGGGAGATCCTCGAGCGCGGGCCGCTGCCGGCCAACAAGCTGCTCGACATCGCACGGCAGATCGCGGACGGCCTCGAGGAGGCGCACGCGGCGGGAGTGCTCCATCGGGACCTGAAACCCGCCAACGTGATGGTGACGCAGCGCGGCCAGGCGAAGATCCTCGACTTCGGGCTCGCGATGATCACCGGGCGCGAGCGCGCCCCCGACGAGACGCCGGAGGTCTTCATGACGCGGTCGCACGCGCAGTGGAGCACCGGCGGGACCGTGCCCTACATGCCGCCGGAGCAGCTCCAGGGGGAGACGACGGACGCGCGCGGCGACATCTTCTCCTTCGGCGTGCTGCTCTATGAGGCGTTGTCGGGGCGGTACCCCTTCCCCGGGAAGACCGCGATCGACGTCATGCACGCGATCCTGAACAAGCCGCCGGAGCCGCTGCGCGACGCGGTGCCGGACGTCTCGCCGCAGTGGGAGACGTCGATCGAGCGCTGTCTCGCGAAGGAGCCGAACCGCCGCTTCCAGACCGTGCGCGAGCTGCGCGAGGCCTTCCGCCACGCGGAGCAGCCGCAGAAGAAGGCGGAGAAGTCCGTGGCGGTGCTCTTCTTCGAGAACGTGAGCGGGAACAAGGAGGACGAGTACTTCCGCGACGGCATCACCGAGGACGTCATCACCGAGCTGAGCAACATCCGGGAGCTGGTCATCTTCCCCCGCTCGACGATGCTCGCCTACCGCGACAAGGCCGTCTCCACGTCGATGATCGCGCAGCAGCTCAACGCGCGCTACGTGCTCGAGGGGACGGTGCGGCGCGGCGGCAACCGGCTCCGGATCACGGCGCAGCTCGTCGAGACGCGGAGCGGGCGGTCGATCTGGGCGGAGCGGTTCGACCGCGGCATCGAGGACGTCTTCGCGATCCAGGACGAGATCGCGAAGTCGATCGCGCGCACGCTGCGCGTGATGCTGACCGAGAAGGAGAAGAAGGCGATCGAGCAGCGGCCGACGCAGGACGTGCAGGCGTACGACTACTACCTGCGCGGGCGGCAGTTCTTCCACCAGATGCGGCGGAAGGGGTTCGGCTTCGCGCGGGACATGTTCGCGCGGGCGATCGCCCTCGACCCCTCCTACGCGAAGGCGTATGCGGGGCTCGCGGACTGCTGCTCGCTGCTCTACGGCTACTGGGACGCGACCGACGAGAACCTGAAGGAGGCGGACGCGGCGAGCCGCAAGGCACTCCAGCTCGCGCCCGAACTCGCGGAAGCGCACGTCGCCCGCGCGGTGGCGCTCTCGCTGAACAAGAGGTTCGACGAGGGGGAGGCGGAGTTCAAGACGGCGCTGCGCCTCGACGCCCACTGCTTCGAGGCCTACTACTTCTACGCGCGCGCCTGCCTCACCGTGGGCAAGCTCGACAAGGCCGCGGCGCTCTTCGAGCAGGCATCCGACCTGCGTCCGGAGGACTACCAGTCCCCCACCTTTCTCAGCATCATCTACGACAGCCTCGGTCGCAGGACGGAGGCGTTGGCCACCGCGCGCCGGGCCGCCGCCACCGTCGAGAAGCACCTGCAACTCCACCCGGACGACGCGCGGGCCTACTGCCTCGGATCGGGAGCCCTCTGCCTGCTGGGAGAGAGGGCGCGCGCCGTCGAGTGGTGCGAGCGCGCCCTCAGCATCGACAGGGACGAGCCGATCACGCTCTACAACGTCGGATGCACCTACACGCAGCTCGCCCGTTTCGACGACGCGATCGGCTGCCTGGAGCATGCGGTCGAGCAGGGGTTCACGGACCGGGCCTGGTTCGACAACGACTCCTCGCTGGATGCGCTGCGCGACCACCCGAGGTTCCGCGCGCTGCTGGAGCGGCTGAAGTGATCGGCACGCAGGTCTCCCACTACAGGATCACGTCGAAGCTCGGCGAGGGGGGCATGGGGGCGGTCTACCGCGCCGAGGACCAGAAGCTCGGGCGCGAGGTCGCGCTGAAGTTCCTGCCCGCGGGGCTCGTCGCCGACGCGGCGGCGAAGCGGCGGCTGCTCAAGGAGGCGCAGGTCGCGTCGCGGCTGAACCACCCCAACATCGCGACGGTCTACGAGGTCGGCGAGGCGGAGGGGGTGCCGTTCATCGCGATGGAACTCGTCGAGGGCGAGAGCCTGAGGGACATGCTCGCCCGGGGCCCCTTGCCCGCGAACAAGATGCTCGACCTGGCGAGGCAGATCGCCGACGGCCTCGAGGAGGCGCACGGCGCCGGAGTCTTCCACCGCGACCTGAAGCCCGCCAACATCATGGTGAACGCGCGGGGGCAGGCGAAGATCCTCGACTTCGGCCTCGCCGTCGTCTCGGGGCGGGAGCGGGCGCCGGAGGAGCCGCCCGAGGCGTTCATGACGCGCTCGCGGACGCAGTGGAGCACCGGGGGCACGGTGCCCTACATGCCTCCGGAGCAGATCAAGGGGGAGACGACGGACGCGAGGGGCGACATCTTCTCCTTCGGCGTGCTGCTCTACGAGTGCCTGTCGGGCCGCTATCCCTTCCCGGGCGAGAACGCGATCGACATGATGCACGCGATCCTGAACAGGCCCCCGGTGCCGCTGCACGAGACGGCGCCCCAGGTCTCCCCGCAGTGGGAGGCGAACATCGAGCGCTGCCTCGCGAAGTCGCCCGCGCTCCGCTTCCCGTCGGTGCGGGAGTTGCGCGAGGCCTTCCGCCAGGCGGAGCAGCCGCGGAAGAAGGTGCCGAGGTCGGTGGCGGTGCTCTTCTTCGAGAACCTGAGCCGGAACGCGGAGGACGAGTACTTCCGCGACGGCATCACCGAGGACATCATCACCGATCTTTCGAGCATCAAGGAGCTGAAGATCTTCCCGCGCTCCACGATGCTGCAGTACCGCGACAAGCCCGTGACCGCGTCGATGATCGCGCAGCAGCTCGACGCGCGCTACGTCCTCGAGGGGACCGTGCGCCGCGGCGGGAACCGCGTCCGCATCACGGTGCAGCTCGTCGAGACGCGGACCGGCGGCACGATGTGGGCGCAGAGGTTCGACCGCGAGATCGAGGACATCTTCGCGATCCAGGACGAGATCGCCCAGTCGATCGCGCGCACGCTCCGCGTCGTGCTGACCGAGGAGGAGAAGAAGGCGATCGAGAAGAAGCCGACGCAGGACGTGCAGGCCTACGACTACTACCTGCGCGGGCGCCAGTTCTTCCACCAGCTCCGGCGGAAGGGGTTCGCCTACGCGCGCGACATGTTCGCGCGGGCGATCGCGCTCGACCCCTCCTACGCGCGCTCGTTCGCGGGCCTCGCGGACTGCTGCTCGCTGCTCTACGCGTACTGGGACTCCACCGAGGAGAACCTGAAGGAGGCGGACGCGGCGAGCCGGAAGGCGCTCGAGCTCGACCCCGACCTCGCGGAGTCGCACGTGGCTCGCGGCCTCGCGGTGTCGCTGCGCGGGCGGTTCGAGGAGGCGGCGAACGAGTTCGAGACGGCGATCCGGCTCGACTCCACCTGTTTCGAGGCCTACTACTTCTACGCGCGCGCCTTCTTCACTCAGGGGCAGCACGAGCGGGCGGTCGAGTGCTACGCGAAGGCGCGGCAGCTCAGGCCCGAGGACTATCAGGCCCCGCTGCTGATGGCCGTGATCCTGAGCGGGCTCGACCGCAAGGCCGAGGCGAAGGGTGCCTTCCAGCAGGGGCTCGAGATCGCCGCGAAGCACCTGCAGCTCCACCCCGACGACGCGCGCGCCCTCTACCTCGGCGCGAATGCGCTCTGCCAGCTCGGCGAGCGGGCCCAGAGCCTCGACTGGGCGACGCGCGCGCTCTCGATCGACTCGGAGGAGCCGACGACGCTCTACAACGTCGCCTGCGTCTACGCGCTGCAGGGGCGCGTCGAGGACGCGATCGACTGCCTGAACCGCGCGGTCAACCACGGCTTCCGCCAGCGCGCCTGGTTCGAGCACGATTCCGACCTGAAGGCGCTTCGCGACCACCCCCGCTTCCGGGAACTCCTGAACCGGCTGAAGTGATCCTCGCCCGCCGCTCCCGCGCGGCCCCGGGTGGCGTTTTCAGGCAGGCCCTAATGCGCGGGTGGGCCCAAGGCCCACCCGCGCCCCGGAGGAAAAGACGTCTGACCTTTTCGTAGGGGTCAGGACGCCATGCGATTCTTCTTCTTGCCCTTCGGGCCGCCCTCGAACTGCTCCTCCTCGGTCGAGCCGTGGAGCGCGCCGGTCGAGGCGGCGCCGCCGCTGATGATCTGCGTGACGGTGTCGAAGTAGCCCGTGCCGACCTCGCGCTGGTGCTTGGTCGCCGTGTAGCCGTGGCCCTCGCTGCCGAACTCGCGCTCCTGCAGGCGGACGTAGGCGGACATGCCCTCCTTCTCGTATTCCCGCGCGAGCTCGAACATCGAGTGGTTCAGCGCGTGGAAGCCGGCGAGGGTGATGAA